>JBEKHY010000018.1:0-71924 GCA_050012035.1 Verrucomicrobiota bacterium
TAATAAACCACCAGAGCGATCAAGCCCGAGAGCTTGAGTTTGCCCAGGCTCTTCGCCAGCCCCCATTTCTCGCTCGCCGTGTCCGTTCCCGCCGAGGCGAGCAGGCTGGCCACGAGGCGCTGCACGATGCGCGCCACCAGCCAGCCGACCAGGAGGATCATGCCCGCACCGATGATCTGCGGCAGATATGCGAAGAACTTGTTAAACATCACCATGATTGGGTCGAGCAGCGACTTGATATCGAGTGCTCCCAGGATTGCCGGCAGGAAGAACAGGAAGATTAGCCAATAGACCGCCTCGGAAAGCGTCTGGCTCAACGAGGTCTTCACCTTTTCTTCACCGCCGACGGCAGTGCCCAGCTTTTCGTCCAGCTTGAATCCGTGCGCTGCCCCCGCAATCACGCGCTTGAACACGGTGGCGACCACCCAGGCCGCGAGCACCAACAGGCCCGCCGCCAGAACGCGCGGCAGGTAGCCGATGATGCTGGTGACGACGAGGTTCAGCGGATCCGAAAGGACTGGCAGTTTCAGGGCGTGAAAGAACGCCACGAGCACCAGCAACATGATGACGTAGAATACGACCCTGCCGGCCCACGGCTCGACCGGAAGATTGGGCGGGGCTTCCTTGCCGGCCACCCATTGCGCCAGCTTGTTGTCGAACTGAGTGCGGCGCAACAGCCGCCTCGTAAGTGCGGCGGCGAGGAGGGCAATGATCCAGCCGACCACCAGCACCAGCAAGGCGCCCAACAGATTGGGGCTGAATTGAGTGACTGCTTCTTTGAGCTGCTCAATGATTTGATTCATGGTGTTTGTTCCATTCATGGTGTTTACCTTTCCTGTTTAGTTTGCAGCGTGGGTTGCGTTGGTTGAAGCCCGCAGTCGGCGCTGACCAGCTTCGCATTTGAAAAGAGCCGCCTTTTCCTCATAACAAGACAATAGCCGGGGAAGCCTTGCGGGCGCTATGGGGTGTTTACCCCATCTCCCGGGTCACCGTGCCGATGCCGGCGGAATTCTCGGTCATGGCCCCTTCCTTCAGTGGATTTGTTTTCATGGGTTAATAATTACCGTTCGTGCGGCTGTGTTTCCTTCAGAACGGCGACGTTGACATACATAGCGACGGCTATGCCGGCGCGTCGATCGAAGCGACGCGCACCAGCTTTTTGTTCACAAACTCCTGGATGCCCATGCTGGAAAGCTCGCGTCCGTAGCCGGAGTTCTTGATGCCGCCGAACGGCAGGTCCGCTGTCGTCCAGGTCGGGTGATTGACGAACACCATGCCCGTGTCAACGCGGCTCGCCACGCGTTTGCCGCGCGCAACATCCTTGGTGAAAACCGAGCCTCCCAATCCGAAATCCGAGTCATTGGCGAGCGCCACGGCCTCATCCTCGTTCTTGACGCGGAAGAAAAGCGCGACCGGCCCGAAGAATTCCTCCCTGAAGGCGGGATTGGCGGGTTTGATATTCGTGAGAATCGTCGGCTGCATGAATGAGCCGGGGCGATCAATGCGTTTGCCGCCCATCACCACGGTGGCGCCCTTGGCGACGGCTCGTTTGACCTGGCCCAGCAGCTTTACCAGCGCCGCTTCCGTGGACAGGGGTCCGAGTGTCGTCGCCTTGTTCATCGGGTCTCCCGGTTTGAGCGCCGTCAGCGCGGACTGAAACTTTTTGAGAAAGCGGTCGGCCAGTTTTTCGACGACAATCAAACGCTTCGCCGCGACGCAGCACTGGCCCGTGTTGTTCATCTTGGCCCAGACCGCCCATTTGACCGTCTTGTCGAGGTCGGCGTCCTTGAGCACGATGAAGGCATCGCTGCCGCCAAGCTCCATCGTGGACTTCTTGAGGTTTTGTCCCGCTCTCCCGGCAACACTTTTTCCGGCTTCCACGCTACCGGTCAACGCCACTCCCTTGATGCGGGGATCGTCGATCACGCGGTTCACCTGGTCGTGCGAGATCAGCAGGTTGGTGTAGGCGCCCACGGGCGCACCCGCCTCCCGCCACAGCTTCTCAAAGGCGATGGCGCATTGCGGTACGCACCCCGCGTGCTTCACCATCACGACGTTGCCCGCCATCAGGTTGGGCGCGGCAAAGCGCGCGAGCTTGTAGTAGGGAAAGTTCCAGGGCTGGACGCCGAAGAGCACGCCGAACGGGCTGCTTTCGACCGCTGCTTTGCCCGACCTCGGTTTGAGGTGTTGGGGTGCGAGGAAGCGCTCGGCGTTCCTGGCGTAGTAATCAATGATGTCCGCGCTGAGCAGCACTTCGCCGCGGGCTTCGGCGATGAGCTTGCCCATCTCGAGCGTCACCGGCCGAGCAAACTCGTCCACTCGCGCGCGCATGATCGCGGCGGCTTTTGCGGCCACGGCCGCCCGCTTGGCGAACGTCATGCGCCGCCAGGTCTCGAAGCAGGTTGTGGCGGTTTTAAGCGCCTTCTCAAGCTGCTGGTCGGTGAGTTCCTTGAAAGTCTTCAGGACTTTGCCGTTGTAGGGGTTGACACTTTGGTAGCTCATGAACGCAACGATACGCTGCAGCACGGGCAAGTGACATGGGGTCTTACCCCCATATCTTTTCAACGCAAAGACGCGGAGGCACAAAGAATTTCAACCACGGATAAACACCGATGGACACGGATTTCTTGTACCGCAAGAGTTCCAAGGCCAGCCAATCAGCTTGACGCCGCTTCCTTCATGATTTTAACCATCGTGTCCTCCACTTCCTGCGCCACCCCTTCCAGTTGGGGCGTGTTGAACATCGCCAGCAGAGAGGTTGGCTTCAAGGGAGCCAGAACGGTTTTACCACCCTCCTCGTAAATGGAGATCCGGCAGGGCAATGCGGTGGAGACGCTCATGTTTTGGTCGAGAACCTTCTTGGCTTGTTGCGGCTGACAAACCTCGAAGATCAGACATTCACGGGTGAACTCCACGCCTTTCTTCGTCATGGTTTCTTTGAGGTTGTGAACCTGCATGACGCCAAAGTGATTGGCCTGGACGGCGGCCTGCAAGGCAGCCCCAGCTTCACTCACGGTTTTGTCCATGGATAATTTGACCAGCATAAGTTTCCTTTCATGCTTAACAGTTCACTTCACTCTGGTTGAGTCCCGATCGAGTTCGTCGCCGATGATTTTGTTTTCGAAAGCAACATCACGAACACTTCGTGGTAGAGGTTCTCCATATCCTTGCTCACGCCTGCCAGCGCGCGGGCGCGATCGGGTTGAGACTCGTTTTCGCCGGCAACTTTCGCCAAGTGCCAGGCATAACTCAACGCCTCGGTCTGGGTCAAAAGCAAGGTCAGCTCAAATTCGTCGCCGGTCTGACTTAATAATTCCTTCTCTTTGGTGGACCCAATCGCATCGCGCGTGGCTAGCTCGCCCGGCGGCAGTTGGATGTCGTCCAGCTTGATTGAAGGATCGTCCTTGGCAAATTCCTCCAACAGCTTAGCTCCGGTTCCGGAAGTAGTGGCAATTTTCTTAACCAGGTTCTTAACATCGGTATGTTCCCGCTTGATGTAGCGCAGGATGCTGACGTCCTTTTGCTCGTCCAGGAGTTGATGGAGCAAACTGTAGCAATTGTCTCGCGTCGCTTGCGCAGCACTGCTCACGGACGGAGCCCTGGCCTTTGGCGATTGACAGCCGGTCAGAACGCAAGCGACCGATAATATCGCCGTCAGCAGCGGGAGGATGATCTTCGTATTCACAAAAATTTGAAATCAAGTTGGCCCTGGCACACGGTGTCAGGTGTCACGTTTCAACCCGAGCGGTGACGGTTGTCCCCACTGGCCGGTGAACACGAACTTACTCAAGGGCTTTCGCTGCCGGGGCGCCAGGTCGCGCTCCTTCAGGGCATCTGGCAGTTTGGCCGGGTCGGCTTTGTATCCGATGGCCATGGCCGTCCACGCCTCGAAATGCTCCGGTATCTGGTAAATCTCCCGCGCCTTGTCGGGGAGTATGCCGATCATCTGATGGACCGAGAGACCTCGCGCCGTTGCCTCCACCACCAGGTTCCCGGCGGCCAGACCCAGGTCATGAACGGCGGCCCGATTGTCCTGGTTGTTCTTTGCAAATCGCAAACTGACGACGCCCAAGACCAGCACCGATGCGGCCTTGGCCCACGCCTGGTTTGCTTCCACGAGACAGGAGAGGAGTCGTCCGAACTCCTTGGAGTTTTCCCGGGTCGCAACCAGATAGTTCCAGGGCTGTTCGTTGTAGGAGGACGCCGCCCAGCGCGCCGCCTCAAACAATGAACGGAGGTCGGCCTCCGACACCGGACGGTCTGCGAAGCCGTAGGGACTCCACCGTTCGGCAAGAGCTTTTTGGATTGGATAATCTGTCGCTGCTTTCTTGATATTCATAAGACTGGCATAATTTTAATTAGTTTTTCTTCCGGCCGGACCCGCTTTTTTTGCCGCCGCCGGTGAGTTTGTTTACGGTGGCCCAAGCCCGTGCTTCCGCGTTTTTCGTGCTGGAACCCTTTTTTTCGTAGCCGGCCTCGATGTGTTCCGCCTGACGCTTCTGTTTGTCAGTATAGCTGGATTTATCGCCTTGAGGCATGGTTGTTCTTCGCCTGGTTTTGACCATTTTTGTCGGCAGGCTCTTTTGCGGGAGGCACGTTGATATCCAGCGCAGCGCTCAAGTCAATTTCATGCTCCTGCTCCTGCACGATGATCGCGCGCAGGGTCTCGCTCAACGCAAACTCCCCCATCGCCTCGGCCTGGCGGATGCGCTCGCGATAACGCCCCACCGTTTCCCGTTCGTTCTCCAGATCGGCGCGCAGCATGGCGACCGGGTCATTTGAAGTTTTGACCGGTTTGGGCGTCACGCCCGGCATGCCGCCCAGATAATCAATCTGTTTGGCAATTTTTATGGCATGCGCCAGTTCTTCCCCGGCATGCGCTTCCAGCTCCCGCGCAATGTCGGTGTACGCGGCGCCCTTCAGCACCTGGCTGTACACGGTGTAGGCAATGATCGCCTGGTATTCCCCCGCCAGATCTTCGTTCAACAACTGAATCATCTGTTCGCGAGTGATATTCAATCCTGATTTCATATCTTCTTTAGCCATAATATATTTTAAGTTGGCAGCCGGCTTTCACACCCGGCTGCGTCTGGTTGTATCCCTGCGAGCCAATGGCCCGCCCGCGCTCAGCCTTCCACGGTAAAGCCGACTTTGATGGTCACCTGCCAGTGATGCACCCTTCCCTTGTTGATGTTGCCGCGCGTTTCGACCACTTGGAACCAGCACAGGTTCTTGACGGTTTTGTGCGCCCGTTTGATGGCCTTGCCAACGGCATCCTCGATGGAAGTGGTCGAGGTGCCGGTGAGTTCGATGAGTTTATAGACTGGGTCTTTCATGTTTGGTTTTTCCGGTACGGGAAAAGGACGATAGAGTATTAAGTCATGTGATTAGTAAACACGGGTGGACGGTTCGTGAACACAGGCGGATGATTCGTGAACATGGGCGGATGATTGGTGCCGGATGACCCGGGTCCTCCCGGCGGAACAATTTGCCCTGGCAGAATAGTTTTCCCGGGTGGAACAGTTTTCCCCGGTGGAACAGTTTGCCCCGGCGCAACTGGCCCGGGTATTACTGGCATAGGTTTCGTCGGCGTGGGTTGTGCTGGGGCAGGTTGTATTGGTCGTACAATGGCAGGGCCTCCTGGTTTCAAAGTCTGTCCCGGAATATTCAAAACAACGATCAAACTCATAATCGTCAGAAACAGTAGCGTCCGCACATTTTTACTTTTCACAAATTTTTCCGTTTTGTTGTTTGTGTTTGGTCGCCGCCAACATGTTCTGGCGTTTAGCATTTCGGCCCAAATTACGGGCCGGGCCGATCATTTGCCAATGGGGTAAAACCCTACCGCAGTTCGAGGCCCGGTTCAGCCGGGACTGATCACACTGTCTTTTGCATCCAAGGACAATAGCTGGCGCTCCCGGCTTCCAGCGCCATCGGACACCGTAGTAAAGGCAATCCCGCCATTAAAATGGCATAAAAATGGCTTTTTTACACTGGTGGACTTGGCTCAAAAAAAAATGCCGCATAACAATGGCGGGATTGCCGTTTGGAAGACGCTAGTTGTAGAATTGTCCCAAAAATGGATACAGCGATACTCCACAGGTAGAATCTTGTGGGGAGTCGGCGTCGTTTTGGCAATCTTGAGTTTGGTAGCGGTCGTCGCCATTTCGAGTCGGTCTGGAAAGCAGCTCCAAGAGGCCACGCGGGCGGTGACGCACACCCACGAAGTTTTAGAAAAACTGGGGGACATCGCGGCCCGATTAAGTGAAGTGGAAAGCGCCGCACGCAGCTTCGCCATCTCCGGCAAACAGTCGCATCTGAGTCCATTTTACACCGCCGCCGAAGCCGTGCCGCCACAAGTGGATGAACTCAAGCTCCTCCTCCGAGACGACCCCAGTGGGCTTCGAGCCGTTACCGCGATTGAACCTGTGATTGCCAGGCACCTCAAGGTTATGAAGGACATGGTGGAGTTGGGTGATAAGAACCTGTTTCGAGGGCACGGCCAACGTAATCTAACCGACGAAGGGAATAATCTGATGGAGCAGATCCGGGCCGCTTTCAGCACGATGGACAAGGAGCAGCGTGCGCGGCTGGACCAGGAACAAACGGCCGTGGCGGCGAAGGCGGAACGCGTCACCATGATCAGTTGGGCCGGAAGTGTACTGGCCGGGGTGCTGGTTCTGGCGTGCGGCGCGTGCGCGCTGCGCGCCATGCACGGCCGCGGAAAGGCAGAGGAAAAACTGGACCGATTGCTGGGTTCGATGCCGGACGCCCTGGTCATCGTCAACGCGGAAGGCAAGATTGTCGGCAGCAACGCGCACACGGGAAAGCTATTTGGTTATAGCGACCGGGAACTACAAGGGGAAAGCATGGCCCTGCTGGTCCCGGAACGCTTTCGAAAACCCCAACGGCAATATTACGCCGCGCACTTCTCCCCGCGCGGCGGTCGGGTTGCGGAAACGACGATGGAGCTTTGCGGTCTGCACAAGGACGGTCGGGAGTTTCCGATCGAGGTGAGTACCAAGCCGTTGGCCGCCGAAAAAGGACTGGTGGTCACCAGCGTGATTCGCGACATCACCGAGCGCAAACAGGTGGAACAACAAATCTCCAAACTGAACAAGGAACTGGAACACCGCGCGATGGAGCTGGAAAACGCCAATAAAGAATTGGAAGCATTCAGTTATTCGGTTTCGCATGATTTACGTTCGCCGCTTCAGAACATCGACAGCTTCAGCCGCGTCCTGATGGAAGATTACGCCAACCAGCTCGATCCCGAGGGACTGGATTGCGTTCAGCGACTGCGGGGGAGTTGCCAACACATGGAGGACATCATTGATGCTCTGCTGACGTTATCCAATATGATGCGTAAAGAGTTGCTGGTAGACCATCTCGATCTTACCGCCCTGGCGAATGCCGTGGCCGCTGATTTGAAACAAAAAAACCCGGACCGGCTGGTGGACTGGGTCATTGCCGAGGGGCTGACCGCCGAGGGCGACGCCCAGTTGTTGAGAGTTGTGCTGGAGAATTTGTTCGGCAACGCGTGGAAGTTCACGGCGAATCGTCCGCGCGCGCGCATTGAATTTGGGGCACTGCCCCAATCCAACGGCGCCCGAACCTATTTCGTGCGCGACGACGGCGCGGGTTTTGACATGGCGCGCGCGAGTAATTTGTTCACGCCATTCAAGCGTCTGCACGATCAGAGCGAGTTTCGTGGCACGGGCATCGGGTTGGCGACCGTGAAGCGGGTCATTCACCGCCATCGGGGTAAAATCTGGGCCGAGGGCGTCGTCAATCACGGCGCAACATTTTGCTTCACCCTGACGGGCGAAGCCGGAGAATCAAATGGACAAAATTATCATTCCGCCAGACCAAAGTAATTCATCTGAAACGGGCGTCACGAACAAGGCCTTGCGGGCTTTGATTGCGGATGACTCGGAAAACGATGTTCTGCTTCTGTTGCGCGTATTACGGAAGGCCGGTTATGAGCCGGTTTACGAGCGTGTCTGCACCGCACTGGCCATGAAGGCGGCGCTCCAACGGCAAGCATGGGACATTGTCATTTCGGATTACGAGATGCCCAACTTTGGCGGGTTCGAGGCGTTGCAACTGTTGAAGGAAAGCGGACACGACCTGCCATTCATCCTGGTATCAGCCGTGATCAGCGAAGAAACGGCCGTGGCAGCGATGAAGGCTGGCGCGCATGACTACATCATGAAGCGCAACCTGGCGCGGCTCGCGCCCGCGATTGAACGTGAGTTGCGCGAGGCCCAGACGCGTGTGGCACGCAAAGATGCAGAAGCGGCTTTACGCCAAAGCGAGGAGCAACTGCGTCAGGTCCAAAAAATCGAGGCCGTGGGGCGGCTCGCCGCCGGTGTGGCCCATGACTTCAACAATATTCTGACCGCCATTATGGGTCATAGCGAACTCTTGTTAAGACAACTGGACGCCGATGATCCGCGGCGTAAAAACGCCGAACAAATCGAGAAGGTCGCACACCTGGCCGCGGGACTGACGAGGCAACTGCTGATTTTCAGTCGCAAACAAGTGATTGAACCCCGCGTGCTGAATCTCAATGCCGTCATCCTTGACATAAAAAAAATGTTCCGCCGGCTCATCGGGGAAGACATCGAGTTTTGCACGTTACTCGATCCGGCAGCAGGGCACATCAAGGCCGACCCTGGCCAAATCGAACAGGTTATCATGAACCTCGCGGTGAACGCCCGCGACGCCATGCCCAACGGCGGCAAACTGACCGTCACGACTGCCAACACCACACTGGACAAAAACCACCTGAAAAATTTCCCCGATATGGGTGCGGGTGACTACGTCATGCTGGCAATTGCGGACACCGGCACCGGGATGAGTGAAGAAGTCAAAGCGCACCTGTTTGAACCCTTTTTTACCACCAAACCTTCGGGCAAAGGCACGGGCCTGGGTCTGGCGACTTGCTTCGGGATCGTCAAACAAAACACCGGCCACATCGACGTGCAAAGCGAATTGGGAAGCGGCACGACGTTCAAGATTTACTTCCCTCAGGTGCAATCGGCGCTTGAACCAGCCCGCGTTCGCAACCTGCCGACCGAGGTGGCCGGAGGCAACGAAACGGTGCTTTTAGTCGAGGACGAACCCGTGGTGCGCGAATTGGCCGTGGCCACATTACGGGAGAAAGGCTACACCGTTGTTGAAGCGGTCAACGGCGAGGAAGGTCTTCGCCTGGCACGGCAGCACGATGGGAAAATTGACCTGGTGCTGACGGATGTCGTCATGCCCGTCATGGGCGGCAAAGAAATGGCCGATGCCCTTCGCACGTCTCATCCGGACACGAAGGTTCTATTTACATCGGGATATACCGAGGATGCCTTGGGGCATCACGGCGTGCTGCGGCCGGGCATTTTATTCCTCCCAAAACCTTACATGACGGCCACTTTGGCGCGCAAGGTGCGCGAAATCTTGGATGAAGGTCTGATACAAAGCCGCTAAGACATCAACGGAAATCTCCTTCCCATCGCGGGGTTGCGTGGCTGAAAAAACCATATCCCTCATATGGGTTGTGACCTGATGCAATCCTCCGTCACCCGTTTCTTGGCGTCGGGATAATTCTTGGGCACGCCGGGGGCGGTGACGGGTGAACCTTTTTCAATCTTCGCGGCGACTTCTTGGTTCAGGGCGAGGAGTTGGGCGAGCAAATCCTTCTTCGCATTGAAGCCGTACCGTGGATTATGGGAAACTTTCCTCGAAAACTGCACCAGCCGCCCGGAGCCAATGAGCGGCTGGATTTCACAGGTGTGGTTTGCTGCGCAGTCGCTGGACGTTGACTCACTTCTCCAGCTGGCTCGCGCGGCGGCCATCCTAATTGCAGCAGCAGGCGGAGCAGGATTCCTTGATCGCCTTTTCGACCGCGTCGCGGGTTTCACCCGTGCGCTTCTGAATCCGGCCAACCAGTTCTTCCTGCTTGCCTTCGGCGTATTGGAGATCGTCGTCCGTGAGCTTGGCCCATTTCTGTTTCAGCTTGCCCTTGGTGATGTTCCAATCGCCTTTGATTTCAAGTGTAGTCATAATAATTTGTGATTTGTTATTTTTCGTTTTGGTTCGCCGCCAATGTGACGGCAAAAGTGTTCCCGCGTCCTCGTGCTGCCCCTGCCGGTCAGTCCACCATCAGCTTGACGGAGGTGTCGCCGCGCAGGGCTTTGGAATAGGGGCAAGTTTTGTGCGCTTCGTCCATAATGCGTTGAACCCGGGCGCGATCGGTTCCCGGGAGATGCGCATGCAGCTCCACCGCCAGGCGGTAGCCGCCCTGGTCATCCTCGATCAGGCTTACCAGCGCCCGCACCGTGGAATCCTTGGCCGGTGTGCCGAACTTTTTGGCCGCGTTGCTCAAGGCGCCGTGGTAACAGGCGGAATACGCGCCCGCAAACAACAGCTCGGGATTGGGACCGCGTTTCTCGATGCCTTTCGCCAACGGATTTCCCAACGTGACATCCAACAGCCCGTCCGGTGTCTGAATGGTTCCCGAACGTCCGCCTTTGGAAATCGCTTCCGCCGTGAACAAAGTTTTCACAATGGCATTGAGTGCTCAGTCACGCGGTCTGGCGAAGTCTTCGGCGGAACGGCTCAATGGTTAACGGAGCAATAGAACCACAACAATGATGACGAGAAGGAGGCCGCCCACGCCGCCGCCAATCCAGATGCCACTGGCAAGAACCGGTGAGAATAATAATAGATGCATAGTTTGTCTTTCGTTTTTTTGATGGCAATGTATTCACCATCACTTTCCGGGGTATGCTACGCGATGGGCCGGTCTATAGCTATGGGGTGTAACCCTACCATGGATTAGGGGAGGCGCTCTCCGACAACTGATCCGGCCGTCCGCCGCGCGCGGTCAACGGAATGTCTGTGCGACTGGTGTGCTGGCCGGAGAGCGACCACTCGGTTTCGCCGTCTCGGAAGAAAAGCGGGGGAAAGTGCGGTAGTGGCCCATTTTCAAACCGCTTGGCGCATCTTGACGTTCCAAATGAAAAAACCGGCGCTCTCTCAAGCGTCGGGTTTGCAGCATTTCGCACCTTACTTCTTCGAAGGGCGATCATGCATCAGAATGCCAATAATAATGAAGAGACCGCCTCCCCCAACGCCCAGAAAACACAACATCGCGAAACCAGGATACCCAAAGATACGAAAAGAAGTATCCACCCGCATCAATAAAGCTGCGCCGATGATCAATGCAGCCAAAATCAAACCCAGGGCGATGCGATTCGCGACTTTCTGAAGTCCCTCGATGATTACGTCCTCGTCAATCGTCTCCACCTTTACCTTCAACTCGTTACGCGCGATCGCATCGAGAATCCGATTGAGTCGGCCTGGCAGCCGCACCAGAAGATCTTTCAACTCCAACAAGCCACCGAACAGATTGGTCGGCGAGAGCGCTTTCCACACCCGCTGCTGCAGAATTTTTTCCGCGTTGCGTCGAATCGAAGCGTTGGGATTGAATTTAGGGTCGAGTGTTTGACCGACCAAGTCCAGGTTCAGCAACGTTTTGCCCAACATGGTCAACTCCGCGGGTACCCGCAGTCCGTTATCGCCCGAAATTTGCGTGATTTCCAGGACGACTCGCCCCACTTGAATCTGTTCCATTTTCGATCCTTGATGCTCGCTTACCAGACCCACCACGCGCTGGCGGAATGTATTCTCTGAAAAATCTTCTTTTAGCTCGCTGATTTTGATCGCCATGGCTGCGGCATCATTGCCACGGCCATCGCTCACCGCCATCAGCAACTGAAGCAGGTTCTCCTGCAACTGCGGCGTGATGTAACCAACCATGCCCAGGTCAAGCAAGGCAATGCGATGATCGTCCGTGAGGAAGACGTTGCCAGGATGAGGATCAGCATGGAAAAAACCGTCCACAAGAATTTGTTTCAGATAGGCGTGAAAAAGTTCTTCCGCCAGATCTGCTCCCTTAAAATCCAGACGAGCCAAAGGGCTAAGTTCCGTGATTTTTTTCCCGCGGATGTATTCCATGGTCAACACACGCGAGGTCGTAAAATCCTCGATCGGAGCCGGCACGACGATCCCTGGAAATTCCAGCAGGTTTGCGCCTAAAGTGCTGAGATTGCGCGCTTCCTGGCGATAGTCCAGCTCACGCCACAGGCTCCTGCGAAATTCCTCGAGCATCTTGCCGAACTCGTAACGTCGGCCCCACTGCGTGTGCTTATCCAAAAACCCCGCGATCTCTTCCAACACCTCCATGTCCTCCGCGATGATTTCTCGAATTCCAGGCCGCTGCACCTTCACCACCACCACCCGACCGTCAAGCATTGCCGCGCGATGGACTTGGCCCAACGACGCCGTCGCCAGAGGTTTTGCTTCAAATTCTGAAAATGCTTTTGAGATCCGCACTCCCAATTCGCCAGAGATGATTGCCTCCACCTGTTCGAACGGAAATGGATCGATCTTGTCCTGCAATCGTGTCAGCGCATGGATATAAGCAGGAGGAAGAAAATCCGCGCGAGTGGACAAAAGTTGACCGAGCTTGATAAAGGTCGGCCCCATCTTCTCCAGGTCTTGCGCCAGTTCATCTGACTTTGACTCGCCCGTCGTTGTCTCCACCAATGCCTCCGGTTTCAGCGCGTCTTCCAGCTCAATATGTTTCACAACGTCCGACCGGCCATGCTTGATCAAAAGCAGAGCAATGTCCTTGTATCGTTTCAGATGTTTGGGCTTTAGAGAAAAACTCATTTATTGCTCCTGGTTGGCAGCAAAACTGATAGGAAATTGCTTTTTGACTCAGCGCTGGTTCATTGACGCCACGCGGGTGAGTCCGCAATCACAGTTGGCCGTGAGGCATTGGCCGGTTTTTGGTCTTGGGAGAAGTTTTTGTGTTTCATGCCGTGAGAATAGGCTGGTAACGGCGTGTTCGCTATGGGGTGTTCACCCCAACCAGTCTCCATGGAATCAAGCGTTCGCCAAGCTGAGAAGATAAGGATCTGATATGAATAACTTTGAAAGTGGTATCAGCGCAGCCGGTTGAGGCGAGCAATACAGACGCGCCAACCGGCGGACACATAATCACGCCTCTGATTGCTTTCACGGATCAACTCATTGATGAAATTGTCTATCGCCTCTACGGCCTGACCGAAGCCGAAATCAAAATCGTATCCATCCGTGGTTGCAATTCCAGCATGGTTCGCGTGGCCTGAGGTTTCAGCACCGGCTTTGAAACAAAACAGCCTTCGTTTCCGAAGGCCGCCTTGAATCAAGACACGGACGCGCAGCAGCACGTCCCTGCCATTAAACGGGGAAAATCACCTGGGGGTTTCACACCATATACAGGTTGAAGGAATCGTCTGGTAGTCGCATTGGATTCGTGGCGCGCCGTCGAGGGATCACGCATCCCGGGGAGTCGCGCCTGGATTCGACGTACAAAATGAAACGGAAGTTGATTGCGTTGTCGCGGCGAATATGTGACGGCCTTGCGAAAGCATCTGCAGCAAGGCCCACGAGCGCGCTTGCAGCCGGCGTCAGGACTGGGACGCTAAGCTGTCACGTTCGGGCTGGAAACGCTGGAACTGGCACGGATTCAAGCGTTGACCCTCTGACAAGCTGTTAGACCAGGGAAAAGAACCGCCGTCTAAAGGCAAACAGAGTCGCCACTCCGAAGCCGAGCAGCGGAAGCGTGCTGCCACAGTCCGGCACACTCGAAGGAGGAGCACTACAAACCGCCTTGGTAAGGGTAGTGTCGTCCAAGTTAACCGCGCCACCTACCTGCCCGCCCCCCATTGCCAACAGCCGGCCTTCCACCGTTGAGCCGCCGTTGTCCGTGATTGTTGTGTAGGCCAGAATGTTACCCACGAAGTCCGAGTACGTTCCGAGCGTTGCCGAACTCCCGACCTGCCAAAAGACATGGCACGCCTGAGCGCCGTTTTCCAAGACAACGCTGCTACTGGCTGCCGTGATGAGTGTGGTCGCCATTTGGAAGATGTACACACCATCACCGTTCAGCGTGAGAGTCCCCGTTATCCCAAACGTGCCCGAGGCGGAGTCGTAGACGCCTGGCGTAAGGGTAGTCCCACCGAGCTCCGTGCCCACGATCGAACCACCGGATCGTCCCTTGGCGTCGGTATACGCGGTGGACAGGTCGGCTGTGGCTCCGATTAACAAGGGGTCAGAACCAGTTCCGGCTGCGTATATCGTCCCGCCGGTCACTTGACCTGCCGTTAGTCCAATCGCAGTCCCGGGATACAACCCGACATCCCCGGTGATGATCGTGGATGCGCCACCGTCGTCGGTGATCGTGGAGGCCGCCAGAACCGCAAAACGGGAGGCTGTTCCAAGGTTTACCATAGGAATTGCCGTGGCGTTCTGGTGCAGAAAGATGGCAGCCACAACGACAAGGCCGATGGGAATTCGCTTCATTCCGTTCTGCGCAGGCCTCAGTGGCAGTGAAAAAGTTGTTTTCATTGTACGGTTTCCTTTCTTGATTTTTCCGTATTCTTTGTTGTTTTCAATTTGCGTTTACCGCAGTTGCTGAATTTCCACACCTCGGTTTTTACACCTCAAGCCGCGCCTCGTCTATGGGGTGAACACCCCATAGCGTCGCGCATGGTTTATGCTGTGAAAAACTTGGAACCCCTGCGAACTGGAAAGTCAGCCACCGGACCACCGCCGGAGCCGACTTCGGACTCGAGCCAATCCGGTGCCGGAGTCTGTAGCGAGGTTTGCGCAAACCGGGAAACCCATCCTCCGCATGGCCGCCCAGAGTCCTTGCGCGAGGAGTATAGGTAGGGTTTCACCCCATAGCCGGATCGAGACAATCAGCTGATAGTGGCATTGGATTGGCGGCGCGCCGTCGAGGGAACACGCATCCCGGAGAGTCGCGCCTGAATCCGGCATACAACATGAAACAAAAGTTGATCAGTTTGTCACAACGATATGTGACGGCCTTGCGAAAGCACCTGCAGCAAGGCCCGCAGGCGATCCCGCCGTGCGGGACGGCACTGGCGCTGGGACGCGAGGCCGTGGCCCTCAATCTGGAAACGTTGGACGTGGTCAGGATTCACGAGGGAGCACTCGCTGCCCTGGAAGCCTCCCGCAGCAAAAATGGGGTCATCAAGCGGGCGGAGATTTTTTTTGACGAGGCCATCACCCCGATCGAGGAAACGCATCGCGCCGCGCTCAAAGCCAATGTCCGCTTGAGCAGACTGCGCCAGACGCTGGGCCGGCGCACGGTGAACCTGGCGGCCTCCAACCGGTCCTTGAAACAGGACATCGCCCAGCGCAAGCTCGTGGAGCAAGCCCTCAAGAAAAGCGGGAAACACTCCAAAACACTTTTGAAGGAATCACGTCGCCTGCAGAAACATTTGCAGCGCCTGACCCACCAGATTCTGTCGGCGCAGGAGGACAAACGAAAGAAGATCAGCCGCGATCTGCATGATGAAATCGCCCAGACTTTGCTGGGCATCAATGTTCGGCTGTTGACGTTGAAAAGGGAGGCCGCGATCAACGCCCACGGCCTCAAAAAAGATATTGCCAGCACGCAACGATTGGTGGATAAATCAGTGAAAAGCATAAAACGGTTCGCCCGTGAATTCGGTATTCACCATCGGACGTAAAATAGGATCTGAAATGGCGCGTAAACTAAACGGGCTGTCGCAACGATATGTCGCGGCGCTGCGAAAACACCTGAAGCAAGGTCCACAGGCGAGCTTGCAGCCGGCGCAGGGACTGGGACGCCGGGCCATGGCCCTTGGGCTGGAGACGTTGGATCTGGCCCGGTTCCATGAGCAGGCGCTGATTACCCTGGTGTTGCCGGGCGACTCCCCCGGCACCCGGGATCGGATAATCCGGCGGGCGGGAACTTTTTTTGCCGAGGCCATCACCCCGATCGAGAAAACGCATCGCACGGCGCAGGAGGCCAACGCCCATTTGCAACAGATGATCCAGACGCTGAACCGGCGCAGCGTGGACCTGGCCGCATCCAACCGGCGGTTGCAGCAGGAAATCGCCCAGCGCAAGTCAGTGGAGGAATCCCTCAGGAGAAGCGAGCAACACTACAGCCAGTTGTTGGAGCAGTCACGGCACATGCAGGCGCAATTGCGGCTGCTCTCCCGCCAGCTTCTGCTGGCCCAGGAGGAAGAGCGCAAGATGATCAGCCGCGAGCTGCATGATCAAATTGCCCAGACCTTGACGGGCATCAATGTCCGGCTGGCTTCCTTGAAAACCGAGGCCATGGCCGACACCAAGGGCCTCCAGAAGAAGATCACCAGCACGCAGCGGTTGGTCGAGAAATCGGTGGACATCGTGCATCGGTTTGCCCGCGAATTGCGCCCGACGGTGCTGGACGATCTGGGGCTGATTCCCGCCCTGCTTGCGTTCATGAAAAGCTTTACCAAGCGTACGGGCGTCCGCACTCATTTGACGGCCTTTGCGGCGTTGGAACAATTGGACTCGACCCGGCGAACGGTGCTCTTTCGCGTGGTCCAGGAAGCGCTCACCAATGTGGCCCGCCATGCCCAAGCCAGCCGGGTGGAAGTGAGCATCCAGAAACTTCCGAAACGCATTTGCATGAAAATAAAAGACGACGGCAAATCCTTTCAGGTGCAACGCGTGTTGCAGGCCAAAGGGAACAAACACCTGGGACTGCTCGGCATGAGGGAACGATTGGAGATGATCGGCGGCAACTTTGGCGTCGAATCGGCGCCGGGCAAAGGCACCATCGTCCAAGCGCAGATTCCGCTCGGCAATGGCCGCGGGGGGAGAGCGAAAAACTCGCTGATGGAGTCCTCTAGAAGTTAAACCTTGAATGTCTATGAAACGAATCACCGTCCTGCTGGCAGAAGACCACACGATTGTGCGCGAGGGGTTTCGTAAGATGCTGGAGTTGGAAGACGATATTGAAGTGGTCGGCGAAGCGCAAGACGGCCGCCAGGCGGTCGCCATGGTCAAAAAACTTCTTCCCGCTGTAGTCATCATGGACATCGCGATGCCGCTGCTCAATGGTTTGGAAGCCACCCGTCAGATTCTCAAAGCCGTCCCCAGCACCAGAATACTCATTCTCTCGGCGCACAGTGATGACGCTTATATCAATGACGCGACCGACTCCGGTGCGATGGGGTTTCTGCTCAAACAAGCCTCTGCCCACGTTCTGGCCGAGGGGATTCGGGAAGTCAACAAGGGGAAGATCTTTTTCGGCCCGTCCATTGCCAGGCGTCTCCGCGAACGCGAGCGAAAGTCGTTGAATCGAACCGGGTCGCTGAAGCCGCACAACTCCCGCCTGAGTTCGCGCGAGATGGAGGTGCTCCAGCTCATTGCCGAAGGCCAGGCCAACAAACAAATCGCGGCGGAACTGGGCATCGGCATGAAGACCGTCGAGAAGCACCGCGAGCATCTCATGCAGAAACTCGACATCCACGACACCGCCGGTCTGACCCGCTACGCCATCGGCGCGGGCATCATCGAGAGCAGCGTCCAGTTGACCATCGTCTGACTTTGAAACCCTTTTGGTCTTGCTCCGGTTTTTCCTCGTAAACAGAATGATTGACAATGAACCGAGACAGCCTCGCTTTCTGGATGACTTTAGCCGGGACCGTTTGCTGGGGTGTTTGTTTTTGGTGGATGCGCCGGCTTTCCATCAAACAGAATTTCCTTTTGGACCAGCTTCGCGAGCAGGGCAAACGAATCGAAAAGTTATCCCGGATCGAGCATGATCTCATCAAGGAAGTGCATCCGCAGGTCAGCGAGATCAAGGAAGGGATGGAGGAAATGATCGCGGTGGTGAAGGAAAATTCAGAAAACAATCCTCCGGCATCCCAAAAGAAGGGGCATTAGTTCGCCAGTCGGGCCGCAAATTGACCGGGAAGATCTGAGACGGTTGGAGTTTTGATCGCTCCTGTCGGTGGCCACTTAATTGAACGAGCCTCAATAGGGTTTGTTGCCTCGCCCCGACTTGTCCCGGTCGCGTCAGGTTTCGCTCACCACCCTTCCGCACTGCCGTGTCGGGGCTGGATTCACCAAGTCTGGCATGGGGTAAACACCCCATAGCACCCGCAAGGCATTCCGGCTTACTTGTCGTGCTATGAAAGAGAACAAAATCTCGCTAGCGGGAGAGCCGGCCTGCGCGCTACTTCAACGCGAACCGAATCCGCCCCGCCGCATTCTCGTGGTGGATGACGACAGTGACATCCGCCAACTCAGCACTGAAGTGCTGATTCACTCCGGCTACGTGGTGGACGCCGCCGCTGATGGCGCAGCCGCCTGGGAGGCTCTTCAGATCAAGGCTTTCAACCTCCTGATCACCGACCACAATATGCCCAGGCTGACCGGCGTTGAACTGGTCAAGAAGCTGCGTTCAGCGCGCATGGCGCTGCCGGTCATCCTGGCCACCGGATTACCCACGGCGGAACTGGTCCAAAACCCGTCTCTCCAACTGGCGGCTATGCTGCCAAAGCCTTTCTCCATCGAAGAGTTGTTGGAAACGGTGAGCGTAGTCCTGCGGGCCACCGACAGTGCCCCCGGGCAGCTCGAGTCACTGCCAGACTGGCGAAGCCGGCCATCGGCTGATGGTTTACGGCTGTGATGATTCTACTCCGCGGTCCAGCGTCCAGTTGACCATCAATTGCTCCGGCGTTCCGCCGGTTTCTTCTTTTTCACCATTGCCCCAACCTGCGGGTCAAGGTTGGTTTCAGGAAATTACTGGTAGGGTAACACCCCATAGCCCCGGCACGATTCCAGGTTTATGGTTTCAGGCCGTGAATGATTCTTCCAAAACGGAAGGTCGGATCACGGTCGCACAATGAAAGGAATACTATGTTAGGAACTGTTTTACTGGTTTTGCTCATTCTGATGCTGATCGGTGCATTCCCTGCCTGGCCGCACAGCCGGAATTGGGGTTATTACCCGAGCGGTGGACTGGGCTTGCTTTTGGCTATTCTGGTCGTCCTGCTTTTGCTGGGCAGAATCTGAGCCGCGGGCCAGCGCCCGTGCCGCGCGCAAAGAACGCCGGATTCAAGAATCCCGGGTAACTTGGGTGTTACTTGTTGTCTCTGTCGCGCTCTTTCTGTTTGCCATTGCTCAAACTGCGATAATACTCAAACAGGAGGCTGGCACACACGCGCAACAAATTCAGGCAAGCCAATATCAGAACGCAACAGGCTTCCAAAAGCAGGTTTTTATCGAAAACACTCAATTTTCACGGCCAATGCCCGTTTTTATTGGGAAACCGCACGATTTTGGCTCCAAATAGATGCAGCATGGCCGAATCCCGATATGGGGTAAACACCCCATAGCGCCCGCAACTGTCTCCACCTTATTGTTTATCCTGTTATGAAAGATAACGAACTATCGCAAGCGAGCTCTTTGTCACCGTACTTAAAACGGCGGCAACGGATTCGTACTATGAAAGATTACGAACTATCGCAAGCGGGAGAGCCAGACGGCGCATCACTTCAATGCCAAACAAATCCCCCCCGCCGCATTCTCGTGGTTGATGACGACAGCGACCTTCGCCGGCTGTACACTGAAGTGCTGGTTCGCCCCGGCTACCATGTTGACGCCGAGGAAGACGGTGCCGCCGGCTGGGAGGCGCTTCAGGCCAACAACTACAATCTTCTGATCACCGAGCACAGCATACCCAAGCTGACCGGCGTTGAACTGGTCAGGAAGCTGCGTGCCGCCCGCATGGCCCTGCCGGTCGTCTTGGCCGCAGTAAGATTGCCCGTGCACGAACTGGCCCGAAACCCATCGCTCCAGCTTGCGGCCACGCTGCTGAAGCCCTTTGCCGTTGATGCGTTGCTGGACACGGTAAAAAACGTCCTGCGCGCGACCGACAGTCCCCACGAGCAGCTCGAGCCGCTGCCAGACTGGCGAAGCCAGCCGTCCGCCGGTGGTTTACGGCTGTGATGATTCCACTTCCCGGTTCAGCGTTCAGTTGACCATCAATTGCTCCGGCGTTCCGCCGGTTTCTTCTTTTCCACCAGTGCCCCAACCTGCGGGTCAAGGTTGGCTTCATGAAATTCCCAGTAGGGTAACACCCCATAGCACCTTTCCGCTCTCCGGCTTAGGTTCACAGCATGGATAATAAACCACTCATCCAAATTGGAGGTAATATTGGAGGTGATATATGTCACTGATTTCTCTCGCCGTCACTCTGATCGTCATCGGCGTGTTGCTCTGGCTGGTCAACACCTGTATTCTGATGGCCGGGAAGATTAAAAAAACCTCAACATCGTCGTGGTGGGTTGCGTCGTCGTATGGCTGCTGTGCGCCTCGGAATCCGCATTTCTAACCAGTCGAAACTTAATATGATCAAGAAAATTGCAACCTTCGGAGGGCTCTCCCTCATCGTGTTAGGGTTAATCGGCCTTTGCGCCCCAAGCTGGATAGGAATGCAACCCAGTGTGTTTCACAACCTGGTGCATCTCGTGTCCGGCGCGGCAGCGCTCTATTTCGGCTTGAAATTATAAACCAAAGGCACAAAGCCGCCCGGTTAAGCGCAGTGGAGACGGGAGGGGCGAAAGAAAAGGAGGATTGGCAAAAACGTTGTCTTTCGTCCCTGACGGGACTCATTCCGTTTTCGCCCCGTAACCCAGCGATGAATCGCTGGGCTATCTACAGGCGCCCCTCCAGGACTTGGGTTCATGATGCGTTTTGGTCCGCTCCAACAAAACGGACGCTGGTTCGTCGTTCGGGTCTTGGGGGACGAGCTTGCCGCAGAGGGCGTGACGGCGTCCGGCCGCCTTCGCCATGCTTCGTCGGGCCGGGCCGGGCGCTGCGCAGCACTCAGCCGCTCCTCAAGCTGGTCGGCCAGCGCGAACAAGACGCCGTCACCGTTTTCGGTCTTTGATGTCATCTTCGTAGGGCACGTGGTTCGCCTCGGCCCAGCCGATCACGAACTCCTTCATGGCCTCGTCACGGTATCCGAACCATTGGTCCTGAATACCCAGCCGGTAAAGCGTGTCCTTGAAATGGTGGAAAGCGCCGTGGCCCTTGATCACACGCCAAAGCTCTTCCGCGGCTTTCGCGTCGGGCAATGCCCCGATGAATCGCTCCATGTGACGGTATTCGTTGAACTCAAACTTGCCCGGCGGATCAATGAAGCGGTCGCCGCTGTGGTTCACAATCGCCCGCGCCGTTTCGACTTCTTCTTTCTGCCAGTCAGTCAGGCTCCTCAACGCTTCCTCCCCGCCCTCTTCCACGGCGCTCAGAATACTGTCCTCCACGCTGACGATCCGGCCGGTGTGCCGGTCAAAATAGCTGCGCCGTTCCACGGACTCGAACTCGAGAGCGTCCATCAACTCGCTCAGTTTGGCGGGTGCGTTCATAGAGTGAAGCGATACGCACTCAATGGGTTGCCCCATTCCTTACAGAAATACGGCCTCATTGCCTCAAACACTTCAGGCAAGACCGGCGTAGTCGCATTGTGATCAAGGTAAATCATTGTTGTCGTGTGACGACAGCATAAACGAATTCACCAGCAGAAAGAAGTCGCTTCATTGACCATTTCCCACCCCTCCGGTCGATCAGTGCGTGGCCCGATTCGATTCAGTACCGGCAAGATGCATTTTCTCTTGCCGTAATCATGGCTTCGTTATCCAAGCGATCCGCTATTTGCGAACAGACCCGGATTTTTTTCGGAGACATTGATAGTTCGTTTGCTCGTGGATTTCTTGGGCACGGCGGCGCGAGCGAACCAGAAGCTGGCGTGAGCAACAAGGAAAAACAGCGGCGTGTGAAAGCGTTGATGGCCGCATGTCAGCACAGAATCGCGACCGAACTGATGCCTGCTCTGAACTCCAGCATCAAAGCGAAGATTTCCCGCATAGACCACTGGTCGCTTCGTCCCGACGAACCGGATCCGGACAAACAGACACTGCTATTCGCTTATCCATCGTCGCTCCCGCCGACGGAATCAGGCCACGTCCAGCATCCTGCTAAACCTGTTTTGAAACGGCGGGGAAACGCACATTGACACAATTCCGCTTCTGCGCTGCCAAATTGAGAATATCTGCCCGCCAATATTGATATTCTTTCAGTTTCCGACTTTATTGTCGAGTTTCCGACTTTATTGTGCAGTTTCCAACTTTATTGTTCTTTTACAAGGATGGCAAGAGGGCTTCTTTTTCACTCCACGGTCACGCTCTTGGCCAGGTTGCGGGGCTTGTCCACGTCGCAGCCGCGGGCGACGGCGATGTGATACGCGAACAACTGCAGCGGCACCGCCGCCAAAATCGGATAAATCGGTTCCAGCGCCTTCGGCAGGTAAATCACATCGTTGGCTACTTTCTTGATTCGTTTGTCACCTTCGGTAGCCAGCGCGATAATGGGGCCTTTGCGCGCGCGAATCATCGCCAGGTTCGCCATCGTCTTGTCATACACCGAATCCTGCGGCACGAGGAAAACCGTCGGGGTCTTCGGGTCAATCAGCGCAATCGGGCCGTGCTTCATTTCCGCCGCCGAATAGCCCTCGGCATGGATGTAGGAAATCTCCTTTAGCTTCAGCGCACCTTCGAGCGCAATCGGGAACGTATAGCCGCGGCTAAGGAAAAAGAAATCGTCGGCCTTCACATATTTAAGCGCGAGCTTCTTCAACGCATTGTCCTGCGCAAGAATGGCTTCGAGTTGTTTGGGCACGGCTTCGAGCGCGTGCAAAATTTCCAACGCCCGACGGGCGGAAAGATTCCGCATCCGGCCCAAATGCACGGCCAGCAACGTAAGAATCGTGAGCGTGGAGACGAAAGCCTTGGTCGAGGCGACGCCGATTTCCGGGCCGGCGTGCATGTAAATGCCGCCGTCGGACTCGCGCGCGATGGAGCTGCCGACAACGTTGACGATGGCCAGCGCGCGATGGCCGCGGCGTTTGGCTTCGCGCAATGCGGCCAGCGTGTCGGCGGTCTCGCCGGACTGGGAGATGACGAGCAGCACGGTGTTCTTCTCGAGCGGCGCGTTGCGATAACAAAATTCATGCGCGAACTCGACCTCCACCGGGATTTGCGCCAGCTCCTCGATCAAATATTCGCCGACGAGCGCCGCGTGCCAGCTCGTGCCGCTGGCCGCAATGACGATACGGTCAATCGCACGCAATTCAGCGGTCGTCAGATTCAGGCCGCCAAACCTGGCCGTCGCGCCTTCCTTGTCCACGCGGCCGCGCAGGGCGTTTCCCACGGTGCGCGGCTGCTCGAAAATTTCCTTGAGCATGAAGTGCGCGAACTCACCGCGCGCGGCGTCCTCCTGGCTGAATTCCAGTTTGCTGATCTGAACGTTGGCGGTGTCCGTGCCCAGGTTCAAAACGTCGAAGCGCTCGGGCGTGACCGTGGCCACGTCGTAGTCGTTGAGGTAAACGACTTTTTTGGTGTGGGCGACGATGGCATTGGCGTCACTGGCCAGAAAATTTTCGTCCTTGCCAATGCCAATGATAAGCGGTGAACCGCGCCGCGCGCCGACAATGGTGGTGGGCTGCTCCGCGCAAATCACCGCGATGCCATAAGCGCCGATGACCTCGCGCAGCGCGTCGCAGACCGCTTGCGTCAGCGGATTGGAGTCGGTTTTGTAGCCGCGCTTGTCAAAGCGCGGACTGTCCGCCGATTCACATCGGCGGCTACGGCGTTTCTCGTAGTAATCGCCAATCAAATGCGCGAGCACCTCGGTGTCGGTACCGGAGCGGAATTTATGTCCGGCGGCGAGCAGTTTTTGTTTGAGCGCGTCGCAATTTTCAATGACGCCGTTATGGACGACGGCGATTTTGCCGGATTGGTCGAGGTGAGGATGGGAGTTTTCGTCGGAAGGCGGACCATGTGTGGCCCAGCGCGTGTGGCCGATGCCCAGATTTCCCGCGGCGGGTTTCGATTTCAAAAGGCGCGCGAGGCCCTTGTCAATTCTGCCAACCTTTTTGCGGACGAGCAGCTCGCCGTCGCACAGCACGGCCACGCCGGCGCTGTCGTAGCCGCGATATTCCAGCCGCCGCAGTCCTTCGAGCAGGATGGGCGAAGCCGCCTTTTTACCGACGTATCCAATGATGCCGCACATAAATTAACGTAGGGCGGGCGTCTCGCCTGCCACATTACATAATTTTTCCATTCTTTTATTCGCGAGACAGGCGGGACGCCTGTCCTACGTTGACTGCAAAATCCAGTCCGCCGCGCCGGGCAAATCGTCCACAATGACGGCGCGTTTCAATTTGTCCGACTTCCCGCGTTCCAATTCCGCGCCATAGCCGGTGCGGACCAGTATGCTTTTTTTTACGCCGGCATTCCAGCCGCATTCCAAATCGGCCAGTTTGTCGCCAACCAGGTAACTGCGCGCCAGGTCCACGCCGAACTCGGCGCGCGCGTCGAACAAAAACTGCGGCGACGGTTTGCGTCCATGGCTCGGTTCGTCGGGTTTTTCCGGAGCGATGTAAATTTTCTCGAACCGCACGCCGTCGCGGGCCAGTTCGCGGCCAAGATGCTCGTTGACCCGCTCCGCGTCGGCAAGCGTGAAGTAGCCGCGTCCGATGCCGGACTGGTTGGACACGATGAACAGTTTGAACCCGGCGTCGCCCAGCCGCCGCAACGCCGCCGGTGCGCCCGGCAGCACCACCACGTCTTCGGGGCGGGACAAATAATTCTTTTCCACGATAATGGTCCCGTCCCGATCCAGAAAAACAGCCCGGTTCATTCCGGCGATTGTGAATTCATTGCGTCGCGAAGAAAATTAAATTCTTTCATCCGCTGATTCAGCGCTGGAAAGTGTTCTTGAAATCCCTTGGTTGATTGTTCATCCTTTGAGGTGAATCCTTGTGATTCAAAGTCAACCATTAGAAAGAAACGGACATGCAAAAAGGCAGATTGGGCATTTTAGTGGGTGGCGGCCCGGCACCTGGCATCAACGGCGTCATCGCGGCGGCCACGATTGAAGGCGTCAACCAGGGTTTTGAAGTCATCGGTTTTCGCGATGGCTTTAAGTGGCTCGCACAAGGCGACGCGCCGCAGTGCCGGCCGCTCACGATCCGCGACGTGCGGGACATTCATCTGCGCGGCGGCTCCGTCCTCGGCACCGCGCGCACCAACCCCACGAAATCCGAGGCCAGCATGCAAAACGTGCTCAACTCATTCAGAAACATGGGCATCACCGACCTGGTGACGATTGGTGGCGATGACACGGCGTATTCCGCCAGCCAGGTGGCCAAGCGCAGCAGCGGCGCCATTCGCGTCGCCCACGTGCCCAAGACGATTGACAATGATTTGCCCCTGCCCGGCTCGACGCCCACGTTCGGTTTTGAGACCGCGCGGCACAATGGCGTTCACATTGTCCGCAATCTGGCCGAGGACGCCCGCACCACGTCACGCTGGTACATCATCATCTGCATGGGGCGCGCGGCGGGGCATCTGGCGCTCGGTATCGGCAAGGCGGCGGCGGCCACGCTCGTTATCATCCCGGAGCAGTTTCATGACCGGCGGGTCACGGCGGATGAAGTTTGCGACATCATCATCGGTTCCATTGTCAAACGCCGTGCCGAAGGTTCGCAATACGGCATCGTCATCCTCGCCGAAGGGCTCATTGAGGCGATGGGCGAGCAGGGATTGGTCAAGGCGCTGCCTGAAGGACAACTGGAACGGTACGGCAAGGTCATCCGCGACGAGCACGGCCATTTGCGCCTCGGCGAAATCGAATTTGGCCGCCTGATAAAGGACCTCCTGGCCGCGCGCCTCGAAAAGCTCGGCCTCAAAATGACCTTCATCGACAAGGACCTCGGCTACGAACTCCGCTGCGCCGACCCGATTCCCTTCGATGCCGAATACACACGCGACCTTGGCTATGCCGCGGTGAAATTTTTGCTGTCGCCCGAAGCCGAAAAATACGGCGCCATCATCAGCGTCGTGGACGGCAAGATGATTCCATTGCCGTTTGACAAAATGATCGACCCGAAGACGGGACGCATGCAAAACCGCCGCGTTAACGTGGACGGCGAAGCCTACGAATGCGCCCGCGCCTACATGATTCAACTCGAACGCGACGATTTCGAAGACGCCAAGCACCTGGGCAAGCTCGCGGCAAGCATTTCGATGACACCCGAACAATTCCGCGCCCGCTTCGGCTATCTCGTTGGTTTGAAGTAAGATTCATGGAAACAAAACGGCGGCAGGGCAGCCTCTGCCGCTGTTTTGCGCACTTAACCGGCTGGACCAAACCGCGTTCTACGGCATCCCATTCATTGAAGTGGCGCGCCGGCGAATCGCGCGTTAAGCTGGTTTATGTTTATTGTCGGACTTGGAGTTGCCGCGCCGCCGCAACGTTATGCGCAGAGCGAATGCTGGGACGCGCTGCAAAATTCCGTGCCGTTCACGCGGCTTGCTCCGCGTTCGCGTGCCATCCTCAAAAAAGTCCTTTGCGGTGAGAATGGCATCACCTCGCGCCACCTGGCCTTGGATCCGCTAACGGACGCATTTGATTTAACGCCGGACGCGCTGCAAGCGCGCTTCGCCAAACATGCGCCCGTACTCGCCGTCGAGGCCGCGCAACGCGCCTTGCAGGATGCGGGCTGCGCGCCCGCGGAAATTGACGCCGTGCTCATCAGCACCTGCACCGGCTATTTGTGTCCGGGACTCACGAGCTACGCCGGCGAACGGCTCGGCCTGCGCCCCGATGTTTTCACGCTCGATTTGGTGGGACAAGGTTGCGGTGCGGCGTTGCCCAATTTGCGCACCGCCGAGGCCATCCTCACCGCCAACCGCGCCAAAAAGGTTTTGTCCGTCTGCGTCGAAGTTTGTAGCGCGGCGTTTTATCTCGATGACGACCCCGGCGTGCTCGTGAGCGCCTGTTTGTTCGGTGACGGCGCGGGCGCGGCGGTGCTCGCCTCCGAACCGCAATCGAACCGGCGGCGCGTCGAATGGAAATTCGGTTCCTCCTGTCTCGCGCCCGACAAACGCGACACGCTGCGTTTCGGCCACAAGAGCGGCATGTTGCGAAACATTCTTCTGCCGGAGGTCCCGCAAATCGTCGGTGACGAGGCCGCCAAACTCCTGGCCGGTGCGCTCGCCTCGGCGGGCGTGCGGCGCGACTGCGTGGCCGGCTGGATTTTCCACACGGGCGGGCGCGATGTGTTGCTGGCGTTGCGCGACAAGCTCGGTTTGACCGAATCTGATGTGCGCCACAGCGCCGCGGTCCTGCGCGAATTCGGCAACGTCAGCAGCCCGACCGTGCTGTTTGTGCTCGAACGCGCCTTGCATGACGCCGTGCCGGACGGATTGTGGTGGATGTCGTCGTTTGGCGCAGGCTTCAGTTGTCATGGGGCATTGCTGGAAGTGAAATAAACCTGTAGCCGCGCTTGTGAAAGCGCGGTTGCTCTCCGCATTTTTACAAATGCGGCTACAATGAAACGCACTGTCGAAATAGAACTGCTCGACACGCTGCCGCCCGGCGACCCGCGCGCCGCCGGCTCGCGCCGCGATTTGCGCCGCATCAACGCCTGGATGCGCAATCACGCAACCATGATTTACGCGTTGCAGACCGGCTTGAATGGCCACACGCCGAAACAAATCACCGAACTCGGCGCCGGTGACGGAAATTTCCTGTTGCGCGTGGCGCAAAAAACCTCGTCGCGCTGGCCAAATGTGAACGCGACGCTGCTTGACCGCCAAAAAGTTGTGACACCCCAAACACTCGCATCCTTTGCGTCGCTCGGCTGGCGCGCGGAAGCGGTTGTCGCGGACGTTTTTGACTGGCCGCAAACTCCGGCCCCGGCGGAAATCGTCATCATAAATGAAGTTCTGCACCATTTCGACGACGCGCGTCTGGCGGAATTGCTTCGCGTGATTGCCGGTCGCACGCGCTTGTTCATCGCCATCGAGCCGAGCCGCGCGTTCTGGCCGCTATTTTGCAGCCGGCTGCTTTGGGCGGTTGGCTGTAATGCCGTTACCCGGCACGACGCGGCTGTGAGCGTGCGCGCGGGATTTTCAGGCGATGAACTTTCCGCACTGTGGCCGGACAAAAAAAACTGGCGTTTGACCGAACGCCGCGCCGGACTTTTCAGCCATTTGTTCATCGCGCGGCGAATGGATTGAACGGCATGTCGGCAAAACCCATCACGATTGTCGGCGGCGGATTGGCCGGGTTGACGCTCGGCATCGGCCTGCGCCGGCGCGGTGTGCCGGTGACCGTGTGGGAGGCCGGGCATTACCCGCGCCATCGGGTTTGCGGCGAATTCATCAGCGGCCGCGGCCAGGAAACGCTCTCACAGCTGGGTTTGCGTGAATTGCTCGAACGCGCAGGTGCCGTGAACGCCGGCACCGCGGCTTTCTTTTCAGCAGCGCGATCCACCCCGCCGCGTTCCCTGCCAGTTCGCGCGATTTGCCTTTCACGTTTCACGATGGATCACGTGCTCGCCGTTGAATTCCGCCGGCTCGGCGGGGAATTGCTCGAAGACCAACGTCGGCGCGATGCGGATTTCGCCGAAGGAATTGTCCGCGCCACGGGGCGGCGCGCGCAAACCGGGGAGAACGGTTCGCGCTGGTTCGGTCTGAAGGTTCATGCGCGCAACGTCCCGTTGACCGCCGATCTGGAAATGCACGTTTCGCCACGGGGCTACGTCGGCCTGTGCCGGGTGGATGGCGGCGCAGTGAACGTTTGTGGATTGTTTCGGCGGCGCGCGGGAGCGGACCGCACGCCGCAAAATTGGCGCGAATGGTTGCGGGGTCAAACCGGTTCGCCGTTGAACCGGCGGCTGGCGGCGGCGGAATTCGATGAAAGCTCGTTTTGTGCGGTGGCCGGAATTTCGTTGCGACCGCAACGCGCCGTGACGCGTGCCGACTGTTGTGTCGGCGACGCGATTACCATGATTCCGCCGGTGACGGGCAACGGGATGTCCATGGCGGTCGAATCTGCCGGGATGGCCGTCGAACCGCTGGCCGCGTGGAGCGGCGGGGAAATTTCGTGGACGGAGACCCGGCAAACGCTTGCCCATCGGTGCGACATCGCGTTTGCGCGGCGGCTTGCGTGGGCAAAATGGTTGCAGCGGATGATGCTCGCCCCGTCGCTGCAAAACATCCTCGTCGGGTTCGTCGCGCGCAGCGAATGGTTCTGGCGAACGGCATTTGAACGGACGCGCTGATTTTGCCAGACTGGCGCCATGAAACCGCTTGCTGATTGCCGGCTTTACACGTTTGTGGACACGGCCTGGTTGCATGGCCGCGCGCCAGAAGCAGTCGCGCAGCAATTGTGCGATGGCGGCGCGGATTTAATCCAGCTTCGCGCCAAGAAATCCACGCCTGACGAAATCCGAAGCATGGCGGAAAAAATCCTGCCGATTACGCGCGGCGCCAACGTCGGCCTCGTTATCAACGATTATGTGGACATCGCCGACGATCTCGATGCGGAGTTCTGTCATTTGGGCCAGGAAGATTTCTTCAATGCCGGCCATGCTCATGTTTCCGAACTCCGAACTCCGAACTCCGAACTCCGAATTGGTCTGTCCACACATTCTCCCGAACAGGCGAAGCGCACGCTGGCGGCGGGCGCGGATTACCTCGCCATCGGGCCGGTGTTTGCCACCGGCACCAAACCGGCCGCCCAACCCGTGACACTGGAATATGTCCGCTGGGCGGCAGTAAACGTGAACCTCCCCTGGTTCGCCATTGGCGGCATCAATTTGCAGAACCTCGACGAAGTGCTGGCGGCGGGCGCGAAACGCATCTGCGTCGTGTCCGCGATTCTCAACGCGCCGGATGTCGCCGCCGAGTGCATCGAGTTCCGCCGCCGATTGGCATAAAACGCGGCCCGCCCCGCTGTGCGGTTTTTCCAGCGGCGCCCTTAAAACCGAATGGTTGCCGACACGATGAGGTCCGCGTAGCATCGCGCCATTGAGAGCAAATTCATCCTCGAGTTGGTTGCCATGATCCTGGAAGAGTTTAAAAAGCGTCGCGTTGTTGTTCTCCTGTTCGCACTTATTCTCGGCCTGACCGGCACGAGCGCGCGCGCGGCCACTTCGAAACAACTGTCCCTCGATGAATGGCGGTATCTAACGGCGCCCTCAACGGAAGCACCGCGGGTTTTCGTCAAGGGCGATCAGGTTCGATTCTATTTTCGCGGCCAGACCAACGTGTTGGAATTCAGCGCCGATTGGAGCCACCTGCGGGTTCCAACCGAAGGTTACAAAGTCAATTCGGCGCTGGTACGGTGGAAAAAGAATCTTTCCCGTCTGCCGGACCTCGACAGGCGTGGCTGGCGCGAGGCCACGGTCATCGCCGGAGCGGAGTGGCGCCACCTCGCCACGAATTTGCTGGAAGCCCTGACGCCGAAATCACCAGGGCACGGCGCGTATTACCAGGCGTTTTTCGCGGATCGCATCTTGTATCGGGACGCGCAAGGTGTCGCGCGCCTTGCACTCGAGGGCGAACAACCCGCCGGGGGGATCATTGATCATCGCTATTCGATTGAAGAGACCCTCGACGTCCTGTCCCGGCGCATCGAGGAGCATCTGGTCCGGGATCATCCGGGCGGCTCGCTTTTTCTGATCATGGCCCCGAACGCCAGCCGGTTCACGGAACCGCTGCTGCTCGACCGGCAACGGCGCCGGTGCGTCTGGCTGTCGCCCGCGGCCCTGTTTGACATCACCGAACGCGGGTTCGGGTTTGCGAATTCCGCCCGGGGCTTGGGCGCGTTCCTTTTTCAAAGCCACGGCTTGGCCCTCGTCAAAAATCCGCTTTCCAGCGCCGCGCGTCTGGCGGATTTGGGTCTTGAGTCTGCCGTCCAATTGCTGCGGCTCCCGCTGCCTAAGCCCGCCACCGAAGCCCCCCCGCTCGCGCAGACCAATGGCATGGACCTCGGCGCATGGGAAAAATGGCTGGACCGCTACACCGGCACACATCTGGAAGACGGCTCACTGCGCCTGCTCATTGACGGCGACCGGTTTTATTCGCGCCTCCGGCAGGCGATCGCGGAAGCCACCAACCACGTCTATATGAACATTTACATCTTCGACCGGGATGACGTGGCCGTCTCCATGGCCGATGAACTCAAGCAGCGTTCGTCCAGGGTGCGAATCCATGTGATTCTCGACCAGATGGGCACCCTCGCCGCCGGACTGGTGCCGCCCGCCACGCCCATGCCGGAGGACTTTGTCATGCCTTCCTCAATTGTCTCCTGGCTGCGAAACGATTCCTGCGTTCGCGTGCACCCTTTTTTGAACCCGTGGTTTTCGACCGATCACCAGAAAGTTTACCTCGTGGACGGCACCCATGCATGGGTGGGCGGCATGAATCTTGGCCGCGAATACCGTTACGAGTGGCATGACCTGATGTTGGAATTGGGCGGGCCAGTGGTGGCCTCCCTTGAACGCGAGTTCCGGCGTGATTGGGCGCATGAGAGTCTTCTCGGTGATTTTGCCTACGCCGCCGCGCTGCTCACGCCGCCGAAAAAGCCCGCGGTGGCCGCTACGCCGGACCACTGGATCAAAGTCCGCCGCCTGCCCACGCGGACCGGCTGGAAACCTTTCAGCAACGCGGTGCGAAGTTCGTTGCGCCGGGCGCAGAGCTACATTTATGTCGAGAACCCCTACCTCTTCGACAAGGGCGTGATTGCGGAACTGGTGGAGGCCCGCGCACGCGGGGTGGATGTGCGGGTCTTGATGCCGCGCGTCAATGACTTCAAGACCGGCGGCCGCAGCAATTTGATCGTCGCCAACTACCTCCGCCAGCACGGCGTGCGCGTTTATTTTTATCCCGGAATGACCCACGTGAAAGCGCTGCTCGTGGACGGCTGGGCCTGCCTCGGTTCCGGCAACCTGACGCATCTCAGCCTCGATTTGTCCCAGGAACAGAACATCGCCACCTCCGACCCGGCGTTTGCCGCGCGCTTGAAGCACGATCTGTTCGAGGAAGACTTCGCCCGCTCCTATGAACTCAACCAGCCCATTTCCGTGGACTGGATGGACTTCATGGCCGACACGGCCTTGGAAGACCTTTGAAAATCGCCACGCCCGTGTTAACGCCGGCGCAATGACGATCAGCGAATGGACAAGGCGATGTTGATTTGATCAATGGCCTCGGTGATGTGTTTGGTGACGCGCTTTTGGCTTTTGACATCGCTGGCGGCGAGCACACTTTGGAGCAATCCTTGGGCTTCGCGCAGCTTTGCGTCCGACAAAGGCTGCGGTTGCCTGTTCTTGGCGTCACCGCTGAGATTCATGCCCAGCAACCTGGCGGCGTCCTCAATCTGATGCATGGCCCGCACGCGATGACCTTTGTAATCGTGGTCGCCGGTGGCCAAAATGAGATAGGCGCTCCGGAGCATTCCGGCTTCCGCCGTATCACTGAACGCCACGGTTTGGAATTGATTCTGCCCGGCAACGGAACCGCTCAATGTTTGTGGCATTGACGGCGTGGCAGCGCGAAGGCTCAAGGCGCAGGACAGGAGAGTGACGAAAACCGCGGATTTTGCGGCTGTTTTCAGATATTTTGTATTCATATTCATATTCGTGTACGCCGTAATTGACGGAACGGGAGGTTGTGAGGTTACATGCCAATGTCAATGCCGGAATATTCCGGCAACGGTTTTAATTCTTAAAACCCGTAGGGCTGACATCTTTGTAGATTGGTATTCCGAAAACGGATAAAGCTCCGTCAGGAGCGATATCGTCTGGAAATTGACGAAATATGCCGCCCCGACGGGGCAGGATTTAATTTTGGGTTTTGTTTCTACAAAGATGCCGCGCCTACGGCGTTGAGCATCCCGGCGATTCTCAACACGTTGGGCGTGGTCAAGGCGTGCGCGGAATTCCGGTGGCAGTTGAATTAAACTCTGAACTGCTATTGCCAACCCCAATCACCTTTGTCATAAGAAGACGGATAGAATTGCCCACCGTCGTCGGTTTCGTTCCAACCAATAGAATAAAGCAGGAATTGGCCATCGGCTGTGCGGCGGTATTTCAACGGTTGGCCGCCAATGATGTCGTGTGGCAATTTGTCAATAAACTGCGGCAAGAGTTCGTTCAGTGTTTCTGGATATCTGCCATGCACGAGGCGATAGCGTTCCAAGGCACAAACCATTTGCGCTTCGTCAGCCTTGGTCTGGTTAAAAGCAAACGTTTGCAGGGCTTTTGTGAAATTGGGAACGGCAATGACGGCAAGTAATTTGTAGGCTTGCCAAACGTGTGCGTGTTGTAGCGCGTTCACTTCACGCTGAAACGCTGTCGCTTTCTGCGGTGATACAACTTTTTGGGCAACGTCAATGCTGTCAATAATCATTTGATCCATCTCGACGACGTTGATGATGTTGAAATAGAAAAAACCACGCATGAAATTCGACGACTTTGCGTGTTTGATTTTCTGCCACAAAGTTGCATTTGGAACGCGTTGTATTTCAAATTGGGCCATCGCGGTTTGAAAAATGCGGCAAGCGGATACCTCTTCTTCATGGAAAGATTCCTTTACAATCGGAGCCAGATTGATTTGCTCCAGTTGTTTTTGAAGAGCGACAATTTGCGGCTGCTGCCAAGCGTGCAGCCGGAATCCATCGGCAATGGTATCCACATACAATCCTGTGACGGCCACGTTGATCATCGCGGATACGAGAGACATGGGTTTTCCCGCAGGTGCGCCTTCCAGCATACGTCGCATATCGTCGAGCAAAGTCAGTTCCTGCAACGCCTTTTCCGGCTGGCCGAGCAGCAAGTAACATTGTGCCCGTTGCGCGAGCGTTTGAGAAACTGCCCGGACGTTGACAAAATTTGGAATGGGCATAGTCGGTGGATAAGAATAATCACCATCCATTCGGGCATACGGCCGTTTGATGGCCTCGCGCATCAGGGCAAAGTCGCTTTGAAACTGGTCACTCCATTTCAGATAATCTGAAGCGACGCAAAAGGATGTCAGCACGTGAAACGAATTGCTTCCCGCAGGCCTGATGGTCAAAGGGCCGGAGATGGAATTGTTGTAGTCGCCGAAAAACACGATGAGGTCTCTGATGGTTGGTTGCTTGTCCACTTTCAAAAAAATGCGCACAGGTTTGATTGAATTTGCACTTAATGGCCGGGCTGCCAGTGTGTCAACGCCGCGGGCTCCGAACACGGTCGGCCCGGCGAGATTTTGAATCAGTTCTTTTGTTCGCTGGGCTGATTGGGGATCGTCGAATTGCAACCGGACATCACCGCTTGCAGAATCCGGATGCGTTCCCGGCAGCCCAATGGTCAGCTCCGCTATTTCCATCGGTGCCGACGTGTTTGGATAATTCAGACGTTTCGCCAGATCATCCGTAATGATGATCTTCCCGGAAGGTTTGATGAACCACGCCGACATCATCGGCGCGCTGAAAAAATTTTGAGAATCCGTCACGCGCGGTGGGATCATCGCATCCCAATCAAACGTTTCGCCTTTGGCCTCCAGTTCGTGTTTGTAATTTTCCCAAACTCGCGGACCACGCCAGGATTCTTCGATGCAGAAAAGTAAAAGGGCAATTTTGAAACCTACCAAACCAATCAAGCACCATTCTACTGCCCGCTCGGTGAACCGTGAAAATCGGCGAAAGAAACGTCGGATTGGACCAATTTTTTCGAGGGCTTCGTCCTTCAGAGCTATCGTGCCGTCTTTGATTTTAAAACGCGCCCACAAATACCATGGGAAGATAAAAATCCACAGGAGGTAGCAACAGCAGAACAAGGCAACCGGTCTGCACGCAAGGCCCAGTTTGTAGCGATTCAATTCTATCTTTTTCGAATCAATTCCAGCCCATATCGAAGTGATTCCGATGAGAATCCAAGAAAGGTCAAAGTAGATGAGTGCAGAAACTACATAGCAAGCGGTTAGCAGGCCGACAGTCAGCAAAATGGCAAGCAATGCCTTCATATTCTGGTTGTCTGTAACGCCGCAATTCCAATGCCACTCTAGCAAGCACTTTATTCGAGCTCAGACATCTTCAAAAACTCCTTTTCATCAATAATCGTCACGCCGAGCTTTTGCGCCTTGTCGAGCTTGGAACCGGCTTCTTCGCCAGCCAGAACAAAATCCGTTTTCTTGTTGACGCTGCCGGTCACTTTGCCTCCGAGGGATTCAATCTTTGCCGTGGCTTCCTCGCGCGTCAGCGTCGGCAACGTGCCGGTGAGCACAAACGTTTTTCCGGCAAAAATACCTGCTGACACGCCTGCGGCGCTGACCTTTTTGCTTTGCGGTTTGATCCTTGATTTGCGAATGCGGGTAAGAGCTTTCCCCCGGAGGCGACACAAAGCAATTTAAGACGCTTGCCGCCGCCACCACAGCAGCGCCACGCCCAAGCCCATCCCCAACACGCCCACCATACCCGGTTCCGGCACCACCTCCGCCGTGACCGAAAGCCCCCAGCTCTGCAGCGTCCCTATCCCGCCAGGCGATAAGTCCGCCACAAACAACGTCCACGACCCGTTCGGATCCAGCCCCATGAATGAACTCAACATCGCGTCCCGACTGCTTCCACCCGTCACCACTCCCGGATCCACATTCCGTCCGTCCGGCTGCCATAACCCCGTCAAACCCGCCCCCTGCGGATTCAGCACGTTCTGATAAAAATGGATGTCCCCATTCGTCGCGTTGTCGCTAAAAACAACGTTGATCCCGCTGTCCCCATACCCATACGCATTGGTTCCCGTCACCCCGGGCCGATTCAGCAGCACCGCAAAGCCGCTCCCGCCGTGCCGCAGATACGCATAGTAATCCCCATTCCAGCCCCCCGCTATATTCAGCGTCACCTGTAACGAATCGATCGACGTCGCCCCCGCAAAACTGAACACTTCCGTGTCCGCCACCCCGTTGGCATTCCCATCCGGAATCGTCAGTGAAGTCGAATAACTGGCCGTTTGAGTCATTATGTCGGCCGGCACGCTGACTCCGCTCAACAGCAGCCCTGCCGCCAACAAATTTCCCCAGCTTGTGTGTTGCTGTTTCATGGTTACTTCAGGTTAAGGGTTCCCCCCCGTTACGCTCGTCCGGTAAAACTGCATCGGGCCCGGCGGATTGGTGTCGATATATTCGATCAACCCTGTCCCGTCCGCTGCAATCGGTTCCGACAGATCACTCCAAGGCCCATTCACCGCCGGTGCCGACTGGATGATGTAACTCCGTCCCGGGATCCCCGCAAACTCCAACTGGCAATTCGTCGGCGTTAACTGCAGCGATATCATATTCAGCGTCTGCGCCCCGCTGGCAGCCACCGTCACCACTACTGTGCCCTGCGCCGAGCCGCCGTGCCCATCGCTCAACGTGTAGCTGAAAGCGTCCTGCCCGCTGTAGCCTCCCGGCGGCATATAGGTAACCAGATTCCCATCCCACGAAACCGTGCCCCCCTGCGTGCTGTTGCTGCCCACCCCCGTCACGGCCAACGCGTACCCCGCGTTCTCGCTGGATCCCGCCAGTAACTTGACCCCCGGCATGCTCACCGCCTGGTCTTGCACCGTGCCCAGCGCCTGGGTAGCCGCCACCACCACGATCCCAGTTTCCGAAATCATTACGTCGCCGCCGTTGGGCACCACGTCGAACATCACATAATTGGTTGAATTGACGGTGACAAGTTTTGCAGTTATCGGCTGGTTGTTTTGCGAGACCGCAACCGCCGGCCAATTGGCAGGCACCGGCCGCTGCAATGTGATCGGATAGTTGTAAATGTTGATGAGGCTGTTGGTTACCTGAATGGTAATGCTGCTGCCCGAGTTGGCGGTTTCCATGACGGACGATGCGTTGCGCTCCTTTATGTAACGAACGACGTTGCCGAAGGTTTCCACCCAGAATTTGCTCTGGTTGGTGCTCATATAATTGACGCTGGCCTGCAACACCGTGCTAGACAGCGGCGAATAGTCGTCGTTAATGTCAATCGAATGAATGAGATACACGCACCATGCGTTCGCCGAGGCCGCGCTGTCCGCCAGGCTGTTAATGCTGGCGGCGGTTGTATATGACCCAGCCGAACCCAAAACAAACGAACTGACGTTCATGAAATCCGAGGGTGTGCTGGGGACCAATTGCCCAGAGCAACCCCGCGCAGCAATGTAGTATTGCGCAACGACTGTTTCGTTGGGAACGGCGCAATTCGGGTAGGCCAAAGTAACGCAAGATTCATTGGTTATGTAGGAATTGATGATACTCTGGGAGTTCGCCAGTTCGTTCGTCAATTGCGTAGCCGATACTGTGTTAAGGCTGGTATGCGTCACGGTATGACTGCCAATTTCGTCTCCGTACGATGCAGCGGTTTGTGCCATTGTCCAATTAAAACTGGTCCAGTAATTAATAACAGTGAATAATGTTATCTTGAAACCCGCCTGGTGAAACATCGGAACCGCTATGCTATACTGTTTGGGCACGTTATCATCAAAGGTGTAGGAAATTGCCGCCGGCCGGAATCCCTGCCACGTTCCGATCTGATACGGAGCGGCCACCGAACCGGCCAGGCTGACTGAAGCGGTCAAAGCCACGATCGAGGAAACGACCGCTGTTATTTTCGACAAGCTTTTCGGATGGAAAATCATAGCCGGATTATAGCGCACCCGGCGCCGGATCGCTGTGGGTGGAAACACGTATGTTGGAAACGAATCGGAACGGGTGACCGACCTGGCCTAACGGCACAGTTTCAAAAACTCCGCCTCATCCAGAATCCTGATGCCGAGCTGTTGCGCCTTCTCCAGTTTTGAACCGGTTTCGGCGCCGGCCAGAACAAAATCCGTTTTCCGGCTCACGCTGCCGGTCACTTTGCCGCCCGCGGCTTCAATCTTTGCCGCGGCTGCTTCACGGGTCAGCGTCGGCAGTGTACCGGTCAGCACAAAAGTCTTTCCGGCAAAGACTCCGGGTTTGCCGGTTGAAATTTCCTTTTCCGGTTTGACGCCCAGTTCGCGGATACGGGTGAGAACCCTTTTCCCTGCGGGCGACGCGAAATAATCCAGCACACTCGCCGCTGCCACCGGACCCACTTCCGGCATCCGCACTTTCAATCCGCCTGCCGCCAGCCGCGATTCAATTTCATCAATTTCCGCTTTGAGTTCGGCGTCACGCTTTTCACGCGCGGCTTTTTCAACTTCGTTCTTCGGCGGATTGCGGCGCGAGCGTGGGCTGATTTCGGCACGTTCGGCTTCCTTCGCTCCAAGGTCACGGATATCGCGCAAGACTTCGGAATGCGCCAGCGTTACCAGAGAATCGTGCGTGGCGGCGAGTTGCTTGGCCGTCGCCTCGCCCACATCAGAAATCGCCAGCGCTTGAATCCAGCGCGACAACGGCGCGGTCTTGGCGCGCTGCAGTGCGTCGAGAATTTTTGTGGCGTTCTTTTCGCCGAAGACGCGCGGCTCGTCGTCGGTGCCGAGATTCAGCTTGGCGAGTTGCTCCAGTTTCAAATCGAACAGGTCGAGCGGTTCCTTGACGAGGCCGCGTTCGACGAGTTTCTCGGCGACGATGCCGCCCAGCGATTCGAGGTCGAGCGCCTTGCGTTGCGCGAAATACTCGACCCGCCGCATGCGTTGCGCCGGGCAGCCCGCAATGTTTTGGCAACGCCAAGCGACTTCTTCTTCCGTCGGAGGGACGAGCTCTGCAAGTCCCTGACTTTCACTTTTTTTTGATTGGGGACTCGTGTAACTCGTCCCTCCGAAATCTGCGGTGCGCGACGATTTTAATTTCTCCTTCGCAATCGGCCCGCCGCACGCGGGGCATTTGCCGCCGACGTGTTTGAACAGATCAAATTCCTTCACGCCGGACGGACGTTTGGTTTTCACCACCTCGGCCACTTCGGGAATCACCATGCCGGCCTTGCGGATGACCACGGTGTCGCCGATGCGGATATCTTTGCGGTGAATTTCGTCCTCGTTGTGCAGCGTGGCGCGCGAAATCGTCGAGCCTTGCACGAAGACGGGTTCAAGTTCGGCCACGGGCGTCAGCACGCCGGTGCGACCGACCTGCACGGTGATCCCTTTGAGCACGGTCTCGGCGGGCGTGATCCAAGGCACAGGCTTGTGGACGATGGCGTAGCCGGGAGCGCGTGCACGGCCCGGAATGCGCGCCCAATCGGCAAGGGTGTTGACCTTGAGCACGATGCCGTCAATTTCGTAAGGCAACTGCCGGCGCAGGTCGCGGTCTTCGTCGTAGTGCGCGACCACTTTGTCTCTGTAAATTTTCAAAACTTCCTCGATGCCGTCGCAAACCCACCAGAGTTTTTGCGTGGGCAAGCCAAATCGGGCGAGTTTTTCGAGCATTTCGGAATGTGTCTTGAACTCGATGCCGTCGAGCGCGCCGACCGCATAGAACACGGCGCGAATGGGACGTTGCGCGACGAGCTTTGGGTCAAGCTGCTTGAGCGCGCCAGAAGTGACGTTGCGAGCGTTGGGGAACGGCTTTTCACCGGCGGCGGCGAGCCGGGCGTTGATGGCCTCGAATTCCTTTACCGGCATATAGGCCTCGCCGCGCACTTCGAGCAGCGCGGGTGGGTTTTTCATTCTCAATTCCAGTGGAATCGCGCGGACGGTCTTGAGGTTGGCGGTGATGTCGTCGCCTTCCGCGCCGTCGCCGCGCGTGACACCCAGCGCGAGTTTGCCGTAGCGGTAATGGACGCTGATGGACACGCCATCCACCTTGGGGTCCAGGACGTATTCGATGCGGTCACGGCCCAGTTGTTTGCGGAGGGTCGCGTCAAACGCGCGGAGTTCAGCGAGCGTGTTTTCGTCCTGGGCGCGATTGCGTTTGTCGCGATTGGGTTCCTCGGCGCTGTTCGGATGTTCGGCAGCTTGGACCTTGTCGAGCGAGAGCATCGGCATGAGGTGTTTGACGCGGGCAAACTTTTCGCTGGGCGCGCCGCCGACGCGCTGCGTGGGCGATTCGGGCGTGACCAGTTCGGGAAAATCCTTCTCCAGCTTCTGGAGTTCGCTGAAAAGCTGGTCATATTCGCGGTCGGTGATGATTTGCCAGCCTTCGACGTAATAGGCGTGATCGTGCCGGCGGATTTCGGCGGCGAGTTGGGCGTGACGTTTTTTGGCTTCGGCTTGTGTCACACGGAAAGTCTAGCCGTATGCGAATCAAAAGGAAAGCGGGGTAGGACTGCGCTGCCGCGCAGCCTGAATTTCTTGGACGAGCGGCAGTTCGTCCCTACCAACCGGCGGAAAAACTTTTTTGACCAGACGCGGACGCAGTTCTACGCTGCCTTTGTGCGCGGGAATCTGGCCAAAGCCTTCGCGTTGACGGACACGCAATTGTTTCGTCGCGCGCCGCTGCCCAAATCCTACACGGATTTTCTGGGCCGGAAGTTGTTCCTGTTTCTGCTCACCGTGCAAGGGCTGGGCGCGTTTGCCCTGATTACGCTGGGGGTCATTTTGCGAAAATCCGGCGTGGCGCGAAACGTGATCCGTCCGCGCATCCGGCAGGAAATCGCCCGCGCGGGCGTGGGGCTGCTGCCGATGTTTCTGTTCGTGGCGCTGGCGCTGGGTTTTCTCGTCATCGGGCAGACGGTTTTGGCTTTGGCGAAGGTCGGCGCGACAAATTATCTCGGCTCGACGATGGTAATTGTAATCGTGCGCGAACTCGGGCCGCTGCTGGCGGCCATGCTGGTGCTGGCGCGCGTCGGCACGGCACACGTCATTGAGCTCGGCACGGCACGCGCGCTGGGCGAGGTGGAGGCGCTGGAGGCGCTAGGCATTGATCCGGTTCATTACCTCGTCGTGCCGCGCGTCATCGGCATGGCCGTCGGCGTCTTCGCGCTGACGGTGTATTTGATCATCGGCGCGCTGGGAAGCGGCTATTTGTGGGCGTTTTTGCAGGACGTGCCCCTGACGCCCGGCGATTACTTCAAGCAACTGGCTGAGGCGCTTGGCTGGCTGGATTTTGCATTGCTGGCGTTGAAGACGGTCGCGTTCGGATTTTTCATCGCGATTGTGGCGTGTTATCACGGGCTGGCGCAACCGCTGCGGCTGGAAGATGTCTCGCGCGTGGCGGTGCGTGCGGTGACCCAGGGAGTTGTCGTGTGCGTGTTGATTGACGCGCTGTTCATCGTGCTTTACCTCGTCACATGAGCGAAAACCAAAACATTGCGGCCATCGAAATGCGCGGCGTCAGCGTCGGCACCATGCGTGACATTAGTCTCACGGTGGTTGAAGACGTGAACTGGTCGGTGGCGGGGGGAGAATTCTGGGTCGTCGCCGGGCAACAAAATTCGGGCAAGAGCGACTTTTTGAAGATGACTGCCGGCCTAATGACACCAGTGAAGGGCAGCTACAAACTTTTCGGGATGGAAACGCGGCTGTTCAGCGAAGCAGAGTTAGCCGACCGGCTGCGCGTGGGATTTGTCTTCGAGGGCGGGCAGTTGTTTAATCAATTGACCCTCCGGGAAAATGTGGCGCTGCCGCTGCAATATCACCGGGATTTGCCGTCGGACACGGCAGCGCAGGAAGTGCAGACGCTGCTGGAACTGATGGAATTGACGCCGCTGGCCGACATCACGCCGCCAAACGTCAGCGGTAACTGGCGCCAGCGCGCGGCACTGGCCCGGGCGCTGATTCTCAAGCCGGAAGTGTTATTGCTGGACAATCCGCTGGGCCGGCTCGGCGGACGGCACCTGCACTGGTGGCTGCGGTTCCTCGACCGGCTCTGGCGCGGACACCCGTGGTCGGGTGGCCGGCTGATGACGCTGATCGCCACCACCGATGATTTGCGGCCCTGGCAGAGTGCGCAGCGAAAATTTGCGCTGTTGAGCGACAAGAAATTTTTCCCGCTCGGCTTGTGGAACAAGGTGGAATCCGCCAGCGACCCGGCCGTAAAAGAATTGCTGGCCGTCGCGGTTGAGACAACAATTTGAGAAATCATGGCACTGCAAGATTTGACCCCGCAACTGCGCACGCGCCTGAGCCGGATGGAACGCGCGGTGGGCTGGTTTGTGTTTCTGGCTACGGCGCTGCTGTTGTTCGGCTTCGGCTATTACATCTACCACACGGCGGAGCGCAAGGGCTGGTTCAAAATCAAGGCGCCGTTCCACGTTTACATCCAAAGCTCGGCCGGTTTGAACGTGGGCGACCCGGTTTTCATGATGGGTTTTCCCGTTGGACAAATCACGAGCATTACCCCGCAAAAGCCGTATGAGCCGCACAACGTGATGGTAAAGTTTGAAATCGTCGAAGACTATTTCCGCTACATCTGGCTCGGCGGTTCGTATGTGAAGGTGAAGGCGGCGGATTTTCTGGGCAAACGGCAGCTCGAAGTGACGCGTGGCACGAATGGCCCGGCAATTTGCGTGACGCAGCCGGGCGTGTGGAAAACCATTCCCGAACTGAAACAACTCATCGCCACCGTAACCAACCACTGGCAGCTTTATCAGGACATTCTCGACGAAAACTCCAATCTTGTCTTCGGCTCCTACGTGATGCTCACGCAGTCGAACCTGGAACGCATCGCGGAACTGAAGCCCGAGTCCAATTCCATTTTCGTTTACGACAACACCGTCAGCGACAATCGCATCGTGGCGTCGTGGGACGGGCGGGTGCATCGTTACGTCAATTTCACGCCCGATCACGACACCGCCTGGTTGCGGGCCGTGGAAGCACCGCCGGTTTCCGACCAGTTACAGGCGATGGTCTCGCAAGTGCAGCAGGCGCTGCCGAACGTGCTCGCCTTGACGAACAAAATTGCCACGGTGCTGGACAACTCGGCGAACGCCACGTCGAACTTGAACATCACCATCGTCGAGGCGCGACCCATGCTGACGAATCTCGCCATTATCAGCGCGCAACTGCGCGAGCCGGGCGGCCCGATGGTTTGGGCCTTGGGCACGAATGGCAATCAGCAGTTACAGGACGCCTTGACCAATGCCAACACGCTGCTGGCCAGCACGGACACCAATTTGACCGCGCTGCTCATCAATCTGGCTGACATCACCAGCAACCTCAATGCGCAGGTCCAGGCCAACACGAATCTGTTGGGCACGATTGGAAAAACGATTGCCGACGCCGACGATTTGGTTCAGGGACTGAAGCGCCACTGGCTGTTGCGGTCGGCGTTCAAAAAGGAAAAGACCAACGCGCCGCCGGCAAAAGTGAAGTGACGGGGATGCCGCGCGTCGGCTCGGCGGTTTTTTCATTCTCAAAAACCGCCGAGTACCATCCGCTTGCCACCGCGGGCGGGTCACTGTTTCAGCAGAAGGGCCAGCCCCGCGAAGTACAGGAGGACAAAAAAAGCGATGACCGTGCCATCAAGCAGACCGAACCACGCCTGCTCGGAACGGTTGGCCGGAACGAGCGCGGTGTGAACGACGCGGACGCCGCTCTTTCTATTCACGCTGAAGGCGATCTTAGTCATGCCCGCCCTTTTAGCATCGCTTGGGCCAATCCGCGTCCCAGCGCAGGCGACTTGCATTGGAACAAAACAGTCCTGGGATTTGACATGCGAACGGCCGGGGCGCGTGAAGTTCACGCGGGCTGTCCCAAAAACCGGCGCAGGCGGTTGAGCATGAATCGGGCGAAACGTTCGTAGGGGGCGAGGGGATGGCCGTAGGTTCTGATCTCCTCGATTGCCGTCAGGGCCATGCAAAAATCGAGGTCGTGAAAGCTGCGCCCGTGTTTGACCCGCCGCAACCAGCGGCTCAAGTCGGTGATTTCCTCGATTTCATCGTCGAAGGCGGGATGAAATGACATGTGCCATTCATCACGGCGCAGATAACCTTCGCTTTCGCCCTTGCTGTCAAACCACGAATCGCACAGCAGAACGCAAACGGATTGTCCGCGACAGATGCCGACACGGTAAAAAACCATGTGCGCCTTCGTTCGGGAGAAATAACCAAACGCGATGTCCAACGCGTCATCCGGCGGCGGCGTGAACCGGGTTTGAAAGCCAAAGTGAAAACCGCCCGGGATTGCCCGCATCTTTTCGAAGCACAAATTTTCCTCGAAAACCCAGAGCAGATTCGTCGAGAAACCACGCTGGGCGAGGACCTGTTTCCAGGCGGTCAGCGCTTCCTCCAGGGTTGGACGCGTAAACGTGGCGGCGACAGTCATGAAGATAGTTTATCCACCACTTTTCAAAAACCAATCCACAAATTTCGGGAGGCCCTGCTCGATCTTGACGCGCGGCTGATAGCCGAGCCGGGCGCGCGCCTTGGCAATGTCCGCGAATGTGATGGGCACGTCACCGGGTTGCACCGGCTGGCGGTCAATCACGGCCTTTTTACCGAGTGATTTTTCGAGCAACCGAATCAAATCATTCAGCTTCACCGTTTGCGATTCGCCGAGGTTGAAAAGCTCGTAACCAAACTCTTTTTGCGTGCAGGCGATGATGCCATCGAGCGTGTCGGTGATGAACGTGTAATCGCGCGCGGCGCTGCCGTCACCGAAAACGGGGATTGGTTTGCCGGCGTTCATGAGCTTCGCAAATTTGTAGATGACGAGGTCGGGCCGCTGGCGCGGGCCATAGACGGTGAACAGGCGCAGCACGGCCACGTCCAGGCCGTAAAGGTGATGCCAGACGTGGCCGAGCGCCTCGCACGCCAGCTTGCTCGCCGCATACGGCGACACGGCGGAAAAAATCGGGTCGCTCTCGGAAAACGGCGTCTTGGAATTCACGCCATAGACCGATGACGACGAGGCGATGGTGATTTTTTTGACGCGATGCGTGCGCGCGGCTTCGAGCACGTTGACGGTGCCTTCGACATTCACGCGCTGGTAAAGCGCCGGGTCAGCGAGGCTGGGCCGCACGCCGGCGCGCGCCGCGAGGTGGATGACCTGATCGAATTTGACGGAGGAAATAACTTCGTCGAGCGCAGCGCGGTCGGTGATGTCGCCGTGGACGAATTCAAATGGTTTGGCAAGCGCCTGGACTTCGCGGAGATTGCGGCGTTTGAGTTGCGGGTCGTAAAAATTGTTAAGGTCATCGAAGGCCCAGACTTTGTGGCCGTCGTGCAGCAGGCGTTCGCAGACGTGCGAGCCGATGAAGCCCGCGCCGCCGGTGACCAGAAAATTCATGGCCGAACGCTAGCAATCAGAGCGCAGGCTGTCGAGCGTTGGAGTAAGTTGCAATTTTGGTGGGGCGAGCGTCCTCGCGAGCCGGCTTGTTGGCCGTTGCCTCCTTGAATTCTCACAACCAAACCTTGCCAGTTAAGACCGTTGGCACCTTGACGACTCCTTTTCCAATCTGGCCAGCACTTCCGGGTCGCGCACGTCCACCCAGCGGCCTTGAATCTCCAGACCGGCCAGCTTTTGTCCGGCAGCGACCATCGCGCCGATGGCGGCGGTCAACTCATATTCGCCGCGCGGCGATTTTTGCAGCCAGGCCGTGAAGTCGAACAACGACGGGCGGAAAATGTAAATGCCCGCGTTGTACCAGACCGGCTCGCCCGGCTTGAGCCAGCCGTCGCGGCGCAATTGATTCAACTGCGCCGCCGATGGTTTTTCCACGAGCTGTTTCAGGCAAAATTGTTCGTCGAAAAAATTCAGCCCGCCTTTCGCCACGTCCTCGCCGCGGGTGACGGTGATGACACCGGCAAAATCGCCTTCGCCAAATCGCTTAATCATTTGCGGATAGGTTTCCGGCGGCACCAGAATGTCACCGTAAGTCAGCAGAAACGGCGAGTCGCCGACGAAGTGCTTTGCCAGTTCCGGGGCTTTGCCGGTGCCATCTTGGACCAGCTGCCGCCCGAAGGAAATATGCGCGCCGAATTTTTTGCCGTCGCCGAAATGGTTCTCGACGACTTCGGCGCGCCAGCCGGTGACGATGAAAATGTCGCGGATACCTGCCGCGACGATACCCGCGACGATGTGTTCGAGGACGGGTTTGCCCTGCACGCGGAGCATGGGTTTGGGCAACTCGTTGGTGAGTTCCCGCATGCGCGTGCCTTTGCCGGCAGCCAGAATGACCGCTTTCACGGGCAGGGATTTAACCACGGACCTGTCCTCCGTAGCAATCCTGCACAGGATGGATGACACCGATGAACACGGATTTTTCACAGCGGGACGTTTAATACCATCTGCGCCATCCTCATCATCCGCGGTCAAAACTTCGTCAGTTTCTCCAATTCCCGGACGCGCCGGTCAATCTGGGCGCGCTTGATTTTGGTGGTTCGGGTCAGACCAAAACCTTCACAGCAAAACGACGCCACGACACTCCCGTAAATCATCGCGCGACGGAGGTTTGCCTCGATGGGGCCGCGCGCCGTGGCGAGATGGCCCATCAAACCGCCGGCGAACGAATCGCCCGCCCCGGTCGGGTCCACGAGTTTTTTCAGCGGATAGGCGGGCGCCACGAACATGCCCTTGGGCGACGATAGAATTGCGCCGTGCTCGCCTTTTTTGATGATGACATAGCGGGGGCCGAGTTGGTGGAGCTTCGGCAGCGCGGCAATGACGTTGTCTTCCTTCGTCAACTGGTGCGCTTCGCTGTCATTGAGAATGAACAGGTTCACGCGCTTGAGGAGACGCAGCAAATCCGGCAACGCGATGTTCAACCACAAATCCATGGTGTCGGCGGCGACGAAACGCGGGCGCGCCATCTGGTCGAGCACGTGATGCTGCAGCGCCGGCGCGATGTTCGCCAGCAGAACGAACGACACGCGGCGATGCGATTCCGGCAACGTGGGCGTGAATGTCTCGAACACGCCGAGTTCGGTTTCGAGCGTGCGGCGGTGGTTCATGTTTTCCTCGTATTCGCCCGACCAATGAAACGTCTTGCCGGGGCGAATCTGCAAACCGTCAAGGTCAATCTTGTGCCGCCGGAAAAGCTGGAGGTATTTCCCAGGAAAATCGTTGCCGACGACCCCGATCAATTTGACCGGGCTGAAAAAGCTCGCGGCGACCGCGGCGTGGCTGGCCGACCCCCCGAGCAGACGTGGATTTTCCGCACTCGGCGTTTTGATGGAATCAAGGGCGGTGGAACCGACAATGAGAACGCTCATTTGATTTTATTGTTTTGACTGCACCCCCGCTGGAGAAATCACGGGGTTTGAATCGGCAGGTTTCGGGCAAGTTGGTGGTTTCAATCCTTCGAGGTATGCCTGATATGCTTTCGGGGCTTGGTCCGCCAAGCTGTTTGTGAGGGCTGCCAATTCATCCGGCAAAACCCAGCCACCCCCAAAATACATTTTGAAGCAGGAATTCGCCAGGGCCCTGTTCTGTTGTGAAGCCGGCATTTTCTCCAGAACTGAATGAGCGGATCCCAACCCGACATCAATCCGTTCCTTGTTCAAATCAATTTTTGTGACGGTCACTTGCGGATCAATTTTGTGAATGTCAGCCAAAATATCATCGCGAGTGTCTTCATCCTTTCCCCAAATGGCTTGAATCATCTCGGGCACAGCAGCTTTTGCGGGAGCACCCATTTCCGCCAGATATTTCGCCGCGATCAACGTTTGATTCGGCTCTTTCAAAGCGGCACGCAAATCATCCAGCGTGTATAAACCGGATTTCCATTTTTCCGCCCACATCTGCTCGTGTCGTTGTTCTTTCAGCGCTTGAGCCACTTCAGGCACCTGTGAACCCACCTCCGGCGCGATTTTAGCGACGAGTTGATAGGTGTAAGCTTCATCCGGCAATTTGGCGAATTCCAACAAGTCGGGAACAAGTGGTTTGGCTGCCGGACCGGCTTCACCGAGAACTTGCGCCGCCATGCTTTTGTAGTATCCATTGTCACGGTTGTTCGGACGCTGAAAAAGCGCGTGCAGCGCGGAGAAAATTTTTGGATTGCTTGCCCCTTCATTTTTAACCAGCGCCAGCGCGGCGCGAAATTGTGTGTCGGGATTTGAATCCTCCAGCAGATCTTCGACTGAAGGAAGATATGATTGCGCCGCTGGCGGATTGTTTTCAATCAACGCGGAGATGGTTTCAGGAACTTCTTTGGTCAAAATATTTCGATCGCAAGCCGGCGAGGAAATTAATTCGGCCAGTGCCGGAATGTCCTGCGCTTGGAAACCGATTTTTTTGAGAGCGGCAAACGCCATCGAACGATCAATATACTTTCTTGATGGAGAATAAATGACAGCCCAGAGCAAGGGCTGAACTTCAGGAACGGATTTGCCCAATTGACCCATTCCATAAAGCGCGCCTGCGCGAACGAAATTGTTGGTGTCAATAGTCCTACCGGCATTAACGAGCATATTTGTCTCGTTGCTGGCTTCTTTGAGAACGGCAAAGGCCGCTTCGCGATTGTTACTAAATTTCTGAATCGCCTCGTCTATTTTAGATGAGTCAAACATCCGGTGAGAGTTTGGGGGCCTTGTGTGCAAGGCGGTTTGCAAGTCCGCCTGTGCCCGGCGAGTTGAACAGCCGGCGCAAAGTCCGGCACAGACCAGAATCAAACCGGCAAATCCACCGAGCCCCGTCGCCCGGTGTTTTACAGAAGGCAAATGTGAGAACATTCGCATTGCGGACGATACATCTTTTATTCCAGCAATCAACGTCCGTTCAGTAACCGCCTTTGCCTTTTTGAATCAATTCAATTTCGTAACCTTCGGGTGCGTCAATGAAGGCAAAGACCGTGCCGTTGGAAGTGGTCGTCGGGCCGTCGGAATATTTCAAGCCGTGTTTGGCCAGGTGTTTGGCGAATTCCTCAAGGTTGTCCACTTCAAACGCGAGGTGGGTGAGGTCGGGTTGGACTTGCACGGAATCGCTGCCGGGGAAAAAACAGATTTCAATTTCCTCGTCGCTTTCGAGCGCTTTGAGGAATACCAGTTCCGAACCGCGCGGCGATTTGTGCCGCTGGATTTCCTCGAGGCCCAACACCTCGCGGTAAAATTTCACCGTGCGTTCCAGATCGTTCACGCGGTAGCGCGTATGCAGCAGTTTGTTCACCCGCAGTTTTTTCATGCTCGCGGCCAGGGTAAAATTGCGCGTCGGCGTCTCGGTGCTTAGCCGATTGAGACACATCCACTGATGAACATCAAGCCGATGGCCACCATAAAAAGAAGGATTTTGTTTTTCACGCGAAAATTGTTCCGCAGGGCGCAGGCAGACGCAAGATAAAAAGTCCGACAGCCGGTTTGGCGGCTTGTCTCCAAAATTCACCGGCAATTTTTCATTTCCCGCCATGATTTTCTGCGGCATCATGGAATTGATTTATGGGCAAACGCCGCGAAGCGCGCGAACGCGCCGTCCAGTTTCTGTTTCAGCACGATTTGAATCCGCCGGAGGATTTGGACCGGGCGCTGGATGAATTCTGGGATACGCAGCGCGCGGCCGTCATTGCCGGGGAAAAAGGCCCGGCGACGTGGGGCGAGCCGGTCGAACTGCCGCCGCCGACCGCCGAGGAGGCCGAGACGCGATTGTTTGCCGACCCGCTCATTCGCGGCGTCGTCGAGCACCGCGAGGAAATTGACACGCGCATCCGCCAGCACGCGAAAAACTGGGAGTTTCACCGCATTGCCACGGTGGACCGCAACATCATGCGGCTGGCGATTTACGAAATGCTTTATCGTGAAGACATCCCGCCTGTGGTCAGCATCAACGAGGCGGTGGACATCGCCAAAAAATTTTCCACGCAGGACAGCGGGAAATTCGTCAACGGCATTCTGGACAAGGTAAAGGGCGAATTGATGCGCCCGGCGCGAATCGTCAAATGAAATTCGCGGATTTACATCTGCACACGCATTTCTCCGACGGCACGTTTTCGCCGGAAGAACTGGCCGGGCATGGCCAGCGGCTCGGCTTTGCCGCCTTGGCGTTGACGGACCACGATTCGGTCGAAGGTTGCCCGCGCATGGCGGAGGCTTGCGGCGTGGCGGACATTGAATTTATTTCCGGCACGGAACTCACCGCCGAACACAACGACATCGAGCTGCATCTCCTCGGCTATTTCGTGGACACGCAAAATGAAAAGTTGCTCGCCGATATCGCCAGATTCCAGACCACCCGGCAGAACCGCATTCGTGAAATGGTTGCGCGCCTCAACGCCTTGAACATACCCCTGGAAGCCGAAACCGTTTTTGCGCTGGCCAACTGCAAATCGCCCGGACGCCCGCATGTCGCCCGCGCGCTCGTCAAGGCCGGGCTGTGCCAATCGCTTGACGAGGCGTTCGAGCGTTTTCTCAAAAAAAACCGCCCGGCGTGGGTGCCGAAAGCGAAGGTGTCCGCGCTCGAGGGTATTGAATTGATTCATCAGGCCGGCGGCCTCGCGGTGATGGCGCATCCCGGTTTGAATCGCACGGACGATGTCATCCCCGTGCTGGTGGACGCGGGTCTGGACGGTATCGAGTGTTTTCACACGAAACACTCAACTGCGACCTCCAGGCGCTATTTGGGAATCGCCGACAAGTTTCATCTGCTCGTGACCGGCGGCTCCGATTGCCACGGCTTCAGCAAGGGCAAACCGCTCATTGGCACCGTCAAGCTGCCTTACGAACACGTCGAAAAACTAAAGGAAGCCGTCAGCCGAAAAACCGTTGAACCGTTAAATCGTTAAACCGGTTCAACGATTCAACGAATGAACTTGTTTCAGAAATTCCGCGCCGGCCTGCAGAAAACCCACAACCGGCTGGCACACGAAATTAAACGCATCACCACGCGCTCGCCGAAGCTCGACGCGGCCACCCTCGAAGAACTCGAAGCTGCGCTCATCGCCGCGGACCTGGGCATGGCCGTGACCGCGCAAATCGTTACCACGGTAAAGCACGCCTACGAAACCCAGGGTGGCGCCGGCTTGGATGTTTTTGCCATCGCCAGCGCCGAAGTGGGAAAAAGCCTTGGCTCGAATAAAACCGATTTGGTCAAGGCGGCGCATGGCCCGACGATTGTTTCCGTTGTCGGCGTCAATGGCACGGGCAAGACCACCACGGCCGCCAAGCTCGCACACGCCATTCAATCGCGCGGACAAACCGCGTTGCTCGCCGCGTGCGACACGTTCCGCGCCGCCGCCATCGAACAAATCAAATTGTGGGGCCAGAAACTCAAAGTCGAAGTCATAGCCGGCGCGTATGGCGCGGATGCGGCATCGGTGGCTCATGATGCCGTGACCGCCGCCCTGGCGCGTCAGGTGGATTTTTTGTTCATTGATACTGCCGGCCGCCTGCACACCAAGCACAACTTGATGCAGGAATTGCAAAAACTGCACCGCGTCATCGGCCGGCAACTGCCCGGCGCACCGCATGAAATCCTGCTCGTGCTCGACGCGACGACCGGCATGAACGCGCTGAACCAGGCGCGCGAGTTCAACAAGGCCGTGCCGCTGACCGGCCTCGTTGTGACCAAGCTCGACGGCACGAGCAAGGGCGGCATGGTGGTGGCCATCCAGAAGGAACTCGGCCTGCCCGTCAAATTCGTCGGCCTCGGCGAACAGGCGGATGATTTGCAGCCCTTCGACGCGCAACAATTCGCGCAGGCGCTGTTTGAGGAATAAAATCAATTCTTTCAACGCAAAGACGCGAAGGCGCAAAGAATTTTAATTGCGGATGAACATGGACGCAGTGCTGGTTTAACTTATTCAATTCGGGATTCATCTGGACAATGGTATGTTTCCGAGCGCAAATTTTCGACCGATGAAACTTGGAATCCTACTGACTGTTTTGACTTCTCTTTTTACTGGAGGTGTTGCTGGCGCTTGCACTGCTGCATGGTTAACTCACTACCTTGCTAAACGTAAAATCAAAAAGCTTTCGGAAAATTTGGGATTTGTTGTCGAAAGAAAGGTGCCTGACAGTGCAACAGTGAGCGTTCGCATAGAAAACAAGGACATTTATCCAATTACCAATGCTTGGGCATACATAGCTCTGAAATACGATATGGATACCGACATTGCAGACCCGCCAGCAAATGTCTGCGCCTTCATCAATCCATCTCACCGCCGACCACTTCAAGAAGACCGGTTGTGTTGGGCGGTAGCAACACCGGAAGAGAATCCACCATCAGTTGATATTTACGCTGGAGAATCGCAAAAGCTGGACATTTGTGAAATCGACCCTGCCGGGAATTGGATTCAAATTCCCTCGGAAAAAGGCTGGGGAACGCGGCGCGCTGAAGGCAAGAAAACTTGCTCTCGCGTGTTTCTAAAAACGAAAAAATATGAAGGCCACATCAGAATTGTTAGCAAAGACACCACCAGTAGAAAATTCGGCATCGTATTAGATCCGAACGATTCTAGCTTTCCGCTGAAATTGAAAAATTCTGTCTAATAATTCTTTCTATGGAGTCGGACGCAAAGGACGCTCGGCATTTTTTGAAAAGGGCAGGAGACATCACTGAAGCCTCTTGTTCTGGACGTTATATGAGCGTAAGCATTGAGAAGGTTTTGATCAATGTGCCAATCACGGGACATTTCTATGATGAGATCAGAAAAGGGAAATTCACTTTAATCAGGGTGCTCTTCTCCAATATTTGGGATCACCGCATTGACGTAGAAACTCATAAAATGAGCCTCATTGATACCGAAGGCATCCAGCACAGCCATGAAATAGATGATCTTCATATTTATCAGGAAGAAACCGAAGTTCGCGTTTCCAGCAAACGAAATGTAATTTACGATTTTGCGCAGCACGCCACGACGCTGGAAGGAAAAGCCAAAACAAGAGGTTGGTTATGGTTCCCGGCCCTCCCACAAGGAATTTACCCACATCGGTTGATCTTCAATTTTTATATTTTCGCCCCAGGCCACACGTCAGGTGCGGTTGAAGATCACGAAACCCTTGAAGTGGTATTTGATTTCAAATTTAAACAACTTTTACCTAGCGCTAAGAGTTTCGTAACATTGGAAATTGAGGATGCCTGATGCCCAATAGATGGTGATGACGCCATCCCAGGAAAATTAGCAGGTTTCCAATCCTGCGGAAGGCGGCAAGGCTTGGACAAAATCGCAGGTTTTGTATCATTTCCCGCGCCATGAATTTGTCCCTGCGCCGGCTGCTGTTTCTGCTCTTCTTTTTATCGGGTTTTTGCAGCCTCGTTTATCAAGTGGTGTGGACGCGTATGGCTTTCGCAGCCTTCGGGATCATTACCCCTGTGCTCTCCGTGGTGCTCTCGGTGTTCATGTTGGGACTTTCCGTGGGGGCGTGGGCTGGAGGACGGTTTGCGGGGCGTCTGGCAAGAAGCCCCGTGTTGTCCGCGGCTTTTTTCTATGCGGCAACGGAGTTGATGATCGGATTGGGAGGGGCATTGGCCGTGCCCAAATTGTTTGAATTAGGGGAACGCAGTTTGCTGTCGGCGGGCCAGACCAATTCCTTCCATTATCTTTTTCTCTCGGCGCTAGTACTGGCGGTTTCGATTTTCCCCTGGTGCGGGTTCATGGGCGCCACCTTTCCGCTGATGATGGCCTATATCCGGGAGCGGGACCGCAATAATCAGGAAAGCTTCAGCTACCTCTATCTGGCCAATGTGCTTGGAGCCATGAGTGGGACCCTCTGGACGGCGCTGGTTTCGGTGGAAGTATTGGGGTTTAAAGAAACCCTTTGGGACGCGGCGGCCTGTAACTGGGTCATTGCCGTGATCAGCGTGTTCCTGGGATGGAATCAACGCCGATCAGTGGCCGATGCCCGGCCGGAGGTGGCAAATTTGACCAGTCCGGCGATCACGTTGCCGTTTCAAAACACGCCGGACCGTCTCATTCAGTGGCTTTTGTTTTCAACCGGGTTTAGCGCCATGGCGATGGAAGTCATTTGGACCCGGGCTTTTACCCCCGTGCTGCTGACCCAGGTGTATTCGTTTGCTTCAATTGTCTGTGTTTATCTCGGTGCCACCTTTTTTGGTTCCTTGTGGTATCGCCGTGATCTGCGAAGAGGGAGGGCCCATTCTCTGACCATTGTAGTTTTCCTGCTGGCACTCGCGGCTTTTCTGCCGGCAATGACCGATGATTTTCGATTGCTGAACGTGAATTGGAACCAAGTCAATTTAACCGGTAGCGCCTTTCTCTTGGCCAGTATCTGTCCGTTTTGTGCCGTGCTGGGCTATTTGACTCCGGGTTTGATTGACAAATACGCCGCCGGTCAACCGGTTGAAGCTGGCAAAGCCTATGCCATCAATGTGATCGGCTGCATCCTGGGGCCCCTGTTTGCCTCGTATGTTTTGCTGCCGTGGATCAGCGAAAAAAGCGCGCTGATTGTCCTCAGCCTGCCGTTTCTGGGGTATTATTTGTTTTTGAGCAAGCCCGTGCCACCGAAGCAACGTTGGAGTGGGGGGCTGATCGTCTGTGCCGTATTGGTTTGGGCTGTGTCCGTTTCAGAGGATTACGAAAACTTTCTGATAAAAACAGAAAAAGATACCATCGTCCGGCGAGACTATGCCGCGTCCACTATTTCTTTTGGCGAGGGAAGGCATAAATACCTTTTCGTAAACGGCGTTGGCATGACCGGGTTGACCCCCATCACCAAATTCATGGCCCACCTGCCGCTGGCCTTTCACCGTGGCCGGCCCCAATCGGCTTTGATTATTTGTTTTGGCATGGGAACCACTTATCGTTCGGCCTTGAGCTGGGACGTTAACACGACGGCTGTGGAATTGGTGCCCGGCGTGGTCAAGGCATTTGGCTTTTACCACGCGGATGCTTCGCATTGCCTCGATAATCCCGAAGGACGGATCGTCGTTGACGACGGCCGGCGTTTTTTGAAACGTACCGCGGAAAAATTCGATGTGATCGTGATTGATCCGCCGCCGCCGCCTGAAGCTGCCGGTTCCAGCCTTCTTTATTCCAAGGAATTCTACGAGCTGGCCAAACAACACCTCAACCCGCATGGCATTCTACAAACTTGGGTGCCCGGCGGGGAAACCTCCTTGGTTTTGGCCACAGTTCGATCTGTGAGTGAATCCTTTCCCTATACACGAGGGTTCGGCCCAGTTGAGGGGGCTGGAATACATTTGCTGGCGTCCAGGGAACCCATTGAACCATTGAATGCAGGACAACTCGCGGCGCGGATGCCTGAAAAGGCAAGGAAGGATTTATTGGAATGGAGCCCCACCCCCGATTTGGCCGCCTATTGGGGCATCGTACTTTCGCGGGAAGTCCCGATAAAAGAATCCTTGGATTCGGTGGTTCCGGCGCGGATTACCGATGACCATCCATACAATGAATACTTCCTGCTGCGACGGGCGAATTTGTTTTAATCACCAGATTTTATCGTGCAAGCCGGTTTTGTCGCAAAACTGGTTATTGGCAGCTCTTTCCGTTTAGGCCTTTTCCCGTCAGCAGCTACGCTGGCGTTGCGACGAACAAGACCAACCAAAATCAAATTGAGTGGGTGGAAATGAAATCGCCCAAAGGAAAGTTCCATTTGTTTCGCCGGCACATTTCGCTTACACTTGGCGGCAAGAAAGACACCGGCACCTGAGGCGGTGGGCATCCGTTTGATCTGGAACTCGCGCGCATACCGCCCGGCGCGGTAAACTGGCCATATCATGCGCACTCGGCACAGTGGGAACTCTATGTCGTGCTGAGCGGGCATGGCCAGGTCCGGACGCCGGAAGGTGAAGTCGAAATCGGTCCCGGCGATTGTTTCATTCACCTGCCGGGTGAACCGCATCAAATCCGCAATCCCGGCGCGGAGGATTTGGTTTACTACGTCATCGCCGACAATCCGCCGGTTGAAATTGGCGAGTATCCCGATTCCAGGAAATGGCTCTTCAAACGCTACGGCAACGGGGAATTTGAGCGGAAGATTTTCGAGATGACCGACGTGGATTATTACCAAGGTGAAGAATGATTTAAAATTCATGCGCCTTGCCCGGCGCACCGTGCAAGGTATTGCTCGTGCTCGCGCGACGACCAGTAGGGACGCGCTAAATCAAGCGTGCGAATTCAACAGGGCGGTGCCGCTGCCGCTGCCGGTTGGCTCCGCGCTCATGCCTTTCGCCCGAAATTGACAGGAATTATTTTGAACGGCGATCTCGACGGCGCGCTTGCCTTTCGTTAGACTAACCATCATTTTAAACCGCAAACAGCGGATTGGTTCGCATGAGCAGTATCTCAGACGTCGAAATCGACCTGGAAAAGCTTTTCCTGCCCGCGTGGGCGCAGGAGAAGCCGTCGGCCCATCGTTACGCCAAGTACGCGGGCGAACCCGCCGAACGCGAGGACCGCAAACGTGAAGGCCGCCGGGGCGGCCCGCGCCGCGAACCGTTTGGCGAACGCCGCGGCCCGCGTCCGCCGCGCGCCGGACCCAGGTCCGGCGACCGCCAGGGGGAATTTGCCCGCCGTGACGACCGGCGCGAGCGCGAATTGCATGAGCCGCCGCCGCCGTTGCCGGAAATCACCGTCACCTTTTTGCCCGATGAAAAAGGCGTCGAGTCCATCGCGCGCCAGATTAAAATGACCGGCCGCGCATTCCCGCTTTTCCAGATTGCGCAAATCGTTTTGCAGAAACCGGAGCGATACGCCGTTCAGCTCGCCGTCAAGCAAAAGCCCGAGGGCACGGTCGTCCAGCCCCTGTTCGTTTGCGCGCTCGACGACACGCCGTGGTTGAGCGAGGACGAGGCTGTGGCACACGTGCTCGGGAAACATTTCGCCACGTTTTACCAGGCCGAGCGCACGCCCATCGAACCGCCCAAGGGCAAGTACACGTTCGTCGCGCAATGCGGCATGAGCGGCGTCATTCTCGGCCCGCCGAACCATCACGATTACCAGAACCTGTTGCGCAAGCTGCATGCCGAACGATTTTCCCGGATGCCGTTCGACGTCTTCAAAGCGCGCGTCAAGATTGTGCGCGACGAGGAAGTGGTCAAAAAGTGGGTCGAGGAGCAAAGTTACAGAACCGAGTACATCTGCCTCAATATGCCGGAGCCGCTCAAACTCCCGAACCTGGAGGAGGTGGAGAAGCATTTCCGCGCCGTCCACAAAGACGCCATCATCAAGCCGGTGGAATTCCACACGGTCAACGGCGTGGCCAGCCGCAACCTGCGCTGCCGGGAGTTGCAGCGGCTTGTCCGCCATGAGTGGGAACAGCAAAAATATTTTCCGCTGCACCTCGCGACCGGTTTGAGCCGGCAATTCGCCGCGCACGGCCTGCAATTTTTCAAGGTCAACCGGACCTACACGCACGTTTCCGTCGCCCGCCCGCAATTTCTCGACCTCGAAACCACGCCGGTTTCCGAAAATATCAAGCGCATCATCGCCCACATCAATACGCACCCGAAATGCACCCGGCGGCATTTGATCGAAGCCCTCGCGCCAACACCCCAACCGGCTGTCATCGAAGTCAAACCGGAAGGGCAGCCGGCTGCCGATGCCGGAGAGCCGTCCAAAGGCGAAGCCGCCGCGCCGGTGAAACCGGCCGAGCCGCAAGCGCCCGAACCAACGCCGGAGCAGAACGCTTTGATTGCCGATCTGCACTGGTTGATTCATCAGGGCCACGTTCTGGAATTCGCCGATGGCCGGATGGACACGGCCAAAAAACCCGTGCCCCGGCCGCCGAAACCGGAAAAGAAACCCACCGAAGAAAAGCCCGCCGGGGAAGGCGAAGCCATTACAACTGCAGTTGAACCGGCGGGTGAAATTCCAGTTTTAACCGAAGCAGAAATTCCCGCGTCGGAACCGAAGCCGGCCGTTGAACCGTCGTCGGAGGTTCCTCCGCCAACCGAACCCGCTGCCGAAGTCCCGGTGTCCGAGCCGGCGACGGAAGCGCCTGTGGAAACTCCGCCGTTGGCCGAATCCGCTCCCGGAATTCCGGCGCCCGAGCCGGCCGGCGAAGCGCCTGCGAGTGAACCAGCTCCCCCGGCTCCGGTTGAACCGGCGGCCGAAACTGAGGTTGAACCGACGGCCGAGACTGGCACAACCGCTGCCTGATGAAAGGTAGGGCGCTTTCTCCGAAAGCGCCGATTCGGTTGCGGCGCGCTCGGAGAGCACGCCCTACCTGTAAAATCCTTGTTTCCCTGAATCTGTCGCGCTGCTAATTTCGCTTATGCCTTTCACCAAGTTGGGTCTTTCTCCGGCGGTTCTCGATGGTGTGCGCGCGGCGGGTTACATCACCCCCACGCCGATCCAGCTCCGCGGCATTCCGCTCGTGCTGGCCGGACGCGACGTCATCGGCAGCGCGCAGACCGGTACCGGCAAGACCGCCGCGTTCGCGCTGCCCATTCTCACCAAACTGGACCGGCACGCGCCCGGGCCGCGCGCGCTCATCCTCGAACCGACGCGCGAACTCGCCGCGCAGGTGGAAACGGCGTTCCGCGATTTCGCGCGCTTCACCAATTTGAATGTCGCCGTGGTTTATGGCGGCGTCGGTTATGGACGGCAGTTGGACGCGTTGAAGGCGGGCGCGGACGTGCTCGCCGCCACGCCGGGACGTTTGCTCGATCATCTCGAACGCGGCACGGTGCGGCTGGACAAGGTCCAATTTCTCGTGCTCGACGAGGCCGACCGGATGCTCGACATGGGATTTCTGCCGGACGTGCGCCGCATCCTCGACCGCTGCCCGCGCCAGCGCCACACCTCGCTGTTTTCCGCGACGATTCCGCCGCAAATCGAAACGCTCATCCAATGGGCGATGAAAAAACCGGAGACGATTCAGATCGGCGCGCGCCGGACGCCGGCCGAAACGGTGAAGCACGTCATCTATCCCGTGTCCGACTCGCAAAAATCCGACCTGCTGCTGGAGCTGTTGAAGCGCGTGGATTACAGCTCGGTGCTGGTCTTCTGCCGGACGAAGCACGGCGCCGACCGCATCGCGCAATTGCTCAAGCGCAACAATCACGCCGTGGCGGTGCTGCACTCCAACCGCACCCAACGCGAACGCGAGCAGGCCCTCAAGGGTTTCCGCGACGGACGATTTGAAGCGCTTGTGGCCACCGACATCGCGGCGCGCGGACTGGACATTGCGGACGTGAGCCACGTGATCAACTACGACGTGCCGCAGCATCCGGAGGATTACATCCATCGCATCGGGCGCACGGGCCGCGCGGAGGCGAGCGGCGACGCCTTCACCATCATGACCGCCGAGGACGCCAGCCACGTGTTCGCCATCGAACGATTTATCAGCCAGAAAATCCCGCGCGTGAAACTGGAAAATTTCAATTACAAATACACCATGCTGTTCGAGGAAGGAAAACCCGGCCAGCCAAAGGGTTTTCCCGGCAAAGCCCGCGGCGGACGCATCCGCGGCGGCTACCATTTCGGCATGGCCAGACGGAGAAGGTAAATTCTTGGAGTTCAATCCCGCCCAGCGGGATTGTTTCTGACACGCTAAAGCGTGAATTTCAACGCAAGCACTCTCGAAACGGCACAATTTGTGCGGTGTTAGATTGATTAAATGCGATATCTCAAACTTGTTCTAGGAGTTGGCTGCTTTGTTTTGGCTATTTTGCCGGGCAGCCTCGCGTTTTTGGGATTTCAGTTTTGGACGGCGCAGAGGCAATAGCCAATTTTTTGCTTCGCATCAATCCTGGCGGCTTTGGCCATAAGTTTGGTTTGCACCGGTTGGTTTTTGATTGCTCGACGAGGTTCCACAATATCGCGGAAAGCCAAAGCTTTGATCGTCCTGCCCTTGGGTATCGGAATTTTTACGCTCGTCGTATTCCCCAATTTCATACGCGCTCGAAGCGTAAGTTCTGCAAATCCCTGCTTAATCAACCTGCGTCAAATTGATGCAGCTAAGCAGGAATGGGCATTGGAAAACGGGAAAACCAACGGCGTTGTGACAGCGAACCAACTCACAAATTATTTATACGATGGCATAATGCCGAAATGTCCGTCAGGCGGCGTTTACACGATTGGAAAAATTGGCGAACCTCCGACTTGCTCGCTCGGCACCACGGTCAATCCGCCCCACGTTTTGCCTTGAGCTGCGTTGGAAGCGCCGTAGGCGCGAAATCTTTGTAGCATCCAAACCAAAAGAACGTTTCAAGCTCCGTAGGAGCGGTATATTCCCGGGCTATTTCGCTCCTACGGAGCTTGGTTCATTTCTGATTACAATTCTACAAATATGCCGCGCCTACGGCGCTCCAAAATGCCGCCGCCGGATTTGAAAAACGTCCGTTGATCTCATTCCCTTCGCGCGCGGCAACAAAAAACCCTCCCGGCGCGGACCGGGAGGGCGTTGTGAAATTCAGCTGTTATTTTTTCATCTGCTGGTCGGCAGGAATCCGCATGCAATAAAACGAGCGATAGACAAAGGTCAACGCGATGAGAAAGAAGACCGCACCGATGATGGTCTTCAAGTGCTGGTTTTGCATCGTCACGGCGATTTCCGCCGCCAGCAGGCCGAACAGCGTGGTGAATTTGATGACGGGGTTCATTGCCACCGAACTGGTGTCCTTGAACGGGTCGCCCACAGTGTCGCCGACCACGGTGGCCGCGTGCAGTTCTGTGCCTTTCTGTTTCAATTCCACCTCGACAATTTTCTTGGCGTTGTCCCACGCACCGCCGGCGTTGGCCATGAAGATGGCTTGGAACAGGCCGAAGAACGCAATGCCCACAAGATAACCGACAAAGAAATAGGGATTGAAAAATGAGAGCGCCAGCGCCATGCAGAAAACCACAATGAAGATGTTGCGCAGGCCTTTCTGGGCGTAGATGGTGCAGATTTCCACGACCCGTTTGCTGTCGGCGATGGACGCTTCCGCTTTGTCGAGCTTGAGATGTTCCTTGATGAACACCACCGCGCGATAGGCGCCCGTGGCCACTGCCTGCGTGCTGGCGCCGGTGAACCAGTAAATCACCGCGCCGCCCATCAACAGGCCGAGGATGACCTGGGGACGGACAAGGCTCAACATGGCTTTAATGTCGAAGCTGGGGTCTTTTTGCAAACCGATGTTCTGCAGCAGAATGATGATGCCGAAAATCATCGTGGTGGCGCCCACGACCGCCGTGCCGATGAGCACCGGCTTGGCCGTGGCCTTGAAGGTGTTGCCCGCACCATCGCCCTTTTCCAGTTCGAGTTTGGCATTCTCAAAATCGGGTTTGAACCCGAAATCCTTTTCGATTTCCGCGCGGACGTTCGGCACGGCTTCAATGCGGCTCAATTCATAAATGGACTGGGCGTTGTCGGTCACGGGGCCGAAACTGTCCACGGCGATGATGACCGGCCCCATCGCCAGGAAACCGAACGCCACGAGGCCAAAGGCGAAGATGGGTGCAGCCCACTTGAATTGGTCCGGCATCAGGACGAGCAGGGCCGGATTTTGCGAAAACTTGTAGGCCGTGGCCATCAGCGTGATGATCACCAGCCCCATCCAGAACGCACAGAAATTGCCCGCGACGAAGCCCGACAGGATGTTCAGCGATGCGCCGCCCTGGCTGGAAGCGGTGGTGATTTCGCGCACGTGCCGTGAGTGGGTGCTGACAAAGATTTTGGTGAATTCCATGATGAGCGGCCCGGCCAGCGTACCGCACGAGATGATGCCGGCCAGTACCCACCAGAGATTCGGGTTGTCCATGCCGGGGAACGTCTCGTGTCCGGGCAGCAGCAACCGGCTTGCGATAAAAGTGGCCACAATGGAAACAATGGAAGTCAGCCACACCAGATTCGTCAGCGGCTGCTCCCAGTTGAAATCTTTTTTACCCTCGAAAATCGAGTCGCTGGCAAATTTGTTCACGTAAAAGGAGGCGAGCGAGGTGATCACCATCATGCTTTGAATGGCAAAAATCCAGACGATGAGCTTGGCACTGACCGTCGGCGTCGCCGCCAGGGCCAGCCCGAGAAAGGCAATCAAGGCCACACCCGTCACGCCGTAGGTTTCAAAGCCGTCTGCCGTGGGGCCGACGGAATCGCCCGCGTTGTCACCGGTGCAATCAGCGATGACGCCGGGGTTTTTCGGGTCGTCTTCCGGCAGGTTGAAAACAATCTTCATCAGGTCCGACCCGATGTCAGCAATCTTGGTGAAGATGCCGCCGCCGATGCGCAGTGCCGCCGCGCCGAGCGATTCGCCGATGGCGAAGCCGATGAAACAGGGCCCGGCCAAATCCGGCGGTATGAACAGCAGAATGCCAATCATGCAAATCAGTTCCACGCAAATCAGCAGCAGGCCGATGCTCATGCCCGAACGCAGCGGAATCATGAGCGTCTGGAGCGCGCTGCCCCGGAGCGAGGCGAACGCGGCGCGGCTGTTGGCGATGGTGTTGATGCGGATGCCGAACCACGCCACGCCATAACTGCCGAGGATGCCGACCACGGACCAGGCCAGGATGACGATGCCGTTGCGAACCAATTCGCCATGGGTCTTGACGGGATCGTTCCAGGGCAGCCCGACGAAGTAGTAAACCATGCACACGGCAATCACCGCCCAAAGCACCACGAGGAATTTTCCCTGTTGCGCCAGGTAGGTTTTGCACGTCTCCCAAATCATGTTGGAAACGTTGCTCATGGCCTTGTGCACCGGCAGGCCGCGGCACCGGTTGTATTCCCAAAAGCCGAACAGCACGCCAATCACGCAGACGACCAACCCCAAAAACAAAAGGGTACGGCCGCCTAGACTACCGCCCAGAAACGTCACGTCCTGCAGCGGTGGTAATTTAATGTCGGCATCACCCGCAAAGGCGTTGGCTCCCAAGGTCATCAGCGCCAACCACATTGCGCCACGAATGAACGATTTGGTTTTCTGCATAAGTTTGTTAAAACTACCGGATGGGCGCAAATCGGCCAACCTTTTTTTGGCAAAGGCTTGGCCGGAAATTGCCCTCCTTCCACAGTTTTCACGGGGGTTTCGAATCTTGGGTTAACTCGGTGGGGCGAGCGTCCTCGCGAGCCGGAACCAATGGAGTTTATTGTCAAAATCGGCTCGCCGGGAGTCTCGCCCCACCAATCCCTGGAAAAACCGACCGTTCCCTGATTTTTTGACTGAAAGTTCTTTAAGCTGGCTTCTTTGACCTTGCCGCTGATTTTGAGTTTCCCCATGCTGGCGCGCGATGGCGGAACGTCCCATCTCCACCTTGAACAAGCCGGACGCCGCGTTGGAACTGACGCTGCGGCCGTCGCTGTTTTCCGAATTCACCGGCCAGCCCAAGGTCAAGGAACGGCTTGAAATCGCCGTCGCCGCCGCCAAAAAGCGGAAGGAAGCGCTCGACCACATCCTGTTGAGCGGCCCGCCCGGCCTCGGCAAGACCACGCTCGCCTACATCCTCGCCAAGGCCATGGGCACGAACATCAAAAGCACCAGCGGCCCGACCATCGAGAAGGCCGGCGACCTCGCCGGCCTGTTGACAAATCTCGAAGAAGGCGACGTGCTGTTCATTGACGAAATCCATCGCCTGCAAAAAACCATCGAGGAGTATCTCTATCCGGCGATGGAGGACTTCAAGCTCGACATCATCATTGACCAGGGACCGAACGCCCGCAGTGTGCGGCTGAATCTCCCGCGCTTCACGCTCATCGGCGCGACCACGCGCAGCGGCCTGCTTACCGCGCCGTTGCTCACGCGTTTCCCCATCCGCGAGCGGCTGGATTATTACGTCACCGAAGATTTGGAAAAAATCACCGTCCGTTCGGCGCGGTTGCTGGCCGTGGAAATCGAACCGGCGGGCGCGCACGAAATTGCCCGGCGGAGCCGCGGCACGCCGCGCATTGCCAACAACCTGCTCCGCCGCGTGCGCGATTACGCCCAGGTCAAACATGAAGGCCGCATCACCGCTGCCATTGCCGACATGGCGCTGGCGATGCTGGAGATTGACCAGAACGGCCTCGACGAAATGGACAAACGCCTCCTTGAAGCGGTTATCACGAAATTCGGCGGCGGACCGGTCGGCATCAGTTCGTTGGCCGTAGCCGTGGGCGAGGAGCCGGACACGCTGGAGGAAGTCTATGAGCCGTATCTCATCATGGAAGGCTATCTCAAGCGCACGTCCCAGGGCCGTGTGGCGACGGAATTGAGTTACAAAAAGCTTGGACTCAAACCGGGTAGCGGAAAACAAACAGGATTGTTTTGACCTGGTATTGTTATTGTGCAGTTTCGATTGCCACCGGCGTGCTGGCGCTTCGGCGATTGTCGAAGCGCACGGCGGGACGATTGAAGTGGCGAGCCAGCCGGACGCCCGAACAACCTTCACCGTCCGGCTGCCGGCAACGTAGCGCAGGCGTCCCGCCTGCTCATGCCGGCGAAAAATCGGAAAATTTCATTTTCCAAACGTTCGCACCGGTGCGTCCGCTAAAGCAGGCAAGACGCCTGCGCTACATTTAACGCAAAAAAAGTTCCGCCGCCGCGTCGGCAAAGCGCAGTCCCTGCGGTGTGAGACGAAAACGGTCCGGCAAAATTTTCCCCCAGCCGCACTCGGCGAGCCGGTTCATTTCCGTTGGCCATTCACGGCGCAAATCAAACCTGGTCGTGCGCTCAAATTCTGCAAACGGCCAGCCGGCCACCATCCGCAAGCCGAACGCCGCGGTTTCGCCGGCCCGCGACAACGGCGGCAATTCCTCGCGCGATTCAACGGCGCGTTTCCTTTTTTCGAGCTGGTCGCAATAAAGCAGCGTGTTCGACCAGTTTTTCGTCCGCACCCCCCGCACATAACTGGTCGCGCTGGGCCCCAGGCCGTAAAACGAGCCGCCGCGCCAGTAATTCACGTTGTGACAGCAGGCGAAAAACGGGAGCTCGGAGTTCGGAGTTCGGAGTTCGGAGTTGTCGCGGGCGAAATTGGCGACCTCGTATTGCCGGAAACCGGCGGCCGTTGCTTGTGAGACGAATTCCTCGTACATCGCGCAAGCCAGGTCTTCGTCCACGTCGAATTCCCCGGCCCGCAATTGCGCGAACAACGGCGTGTCGTCTTCGTAAATGACTTCGTAGCTGGACAAATGCTCGCTGCCCAGCGCCAGCGCCTCGGCCAGAGTCGCGCGCCAGATTTCCAGCGTCTGGCCGGGAATGGCAAACATCAGATCGAGGTTCAAATTGTCAAAACCGGCGTGCCGCAAAATGTCAAACGATTTGAAAACCATCGCGCGCGTGTGAATCCGCCCGAGGCGCTCGAGCAATTTTTCATCGAGCGACTGCACGCCCATTGAAATCCGGTTCACGCCGAAGGAACGGAGCAACCGGGCCTCGTCAGGCGAGACGGTAGCCGGGTTGCATTCAACGGTGAATTCCTCCGCGCCGAGCAAATCCAGCCGCTCCATCGCATTGAGAATTTGTTCCCACTGGCGGAGATTGAGCAACGATGGCGTGCCGCCACCGAAGAAAATGGTGTGCGGCTTCAGGTCGTCCGCGACCATTTCCAATTCACGAACCAGCGCCGCAACGTAGCGGTTGACGAGTTCACCGTTCGCCGGTTCGGAATAAAAAGCGCAATAAGCGCATTTCTGCGCGCAGAACGGGACGTGAAGGTAAAGGCTCGTAACGCGGGCCGCAGATGTGTCCGGCATGGACACAACTTACCCACTTTTCCCGGCACTGGCGAACGAAAATTGCCGCCGCGAAATTGTCCAACCTGACACGCTGCCAGCGCCTACGTGGGGTGCAGGCGTTGCACGTTTTGGGCTTTCAAACCTTTGTCGCTGGATACGATTTCAAAGGAGACTTCTTCGCCTTCATTGAGGGTTTTGAATCCGGTGCCGATGATGGACGAGTGATGCACAAAGACGTCCTGGCCAGAACCCTGGGCGATAAAGCCGAACCCTTTCTTGTTATCGAACCACTTTACTTTGCCACTAGCCATATCCAACTCCTGACTTTTTTTTGAGGTTGCCGCTCAAAATAAAAACGGACACCGCTGGAAAACAGCTAATGCCCGCAAATTACTTTCGGAAACGTTTCATGCCTCAATTCGGGGCGAGACTATAGGTTGGAGCCGTCCGAGTCAAGCATTAGTTATTCAGACTTACTCAACCTGAAGCGCCTGGTTCAAAAGCTCCGGCAGATGGTCCAACAGCGCAGTTTCGCTGACGACCAGTTTGGCCCCCGCCTTTTGCGCGGCGACCTGCAATTCCATCGCCCGTTCGCTCGCAAATGCCACAACTGGAATATGTTGCGTGGCGGCGTTGGCTTTGAGCGCGGCGATGGCCAGGCAAACGTCGCCCTCCTTCGATTCCAAATCCACAAACACCAGCATCGGACCCAAGCTATGCGCGCAGCTCTGGAATGCCGCCAAATCGTTGAAAGCTTGTACGCGGTAATTCATATCCTGCAGCCGGTTCACCAGTTGGCTGCCGGGCATCAGCTTTTCGTAAAAAACGAGTGCCAGCGGTTGTGTCATGCACCCAACGTGCCGCCTGGCCGGGAAAAATGCAAAACGTTTCGTGCCGACGGTTTGACCTCTGTTCAGGCAAGGGGAGCGCTGCGTTGCTGAAAACCGCCGGGAATCTAAACCCCTTCCGACCCGCCACGGCGTCGGGTGTAAATCGACCGGTCAATCCGCCGCAACTTGTCGCGCCAAGGTCCAACGAAGGCGGCAGAAGGCACAAAGAACGGAAAAACCGGTGGGAACAAGGCTGGTTGGGATCATTCCCATCATCGCCCTCCTCCCCGGTTCTGCACGCGAAAGACAGGGCAGTCACTCCGTGCTGCCCCAGTAGCAGACGCCACGTTGCTTCATGGAGTCAACATTGAGGAAAAGTGCACCGCCGTCGGTTGAGGTGTCGGAATCAACCACCCACAACGTCTGCGCCAGGGCGGCTGCCGAGGGCAATAATTGAACGAGTTGGTTGGGCCGTTGGCGGATAAATTCCTCGTTCAACGCATGTCCCTCGCGGCCGGGCGAAACGGCCAGATAGAGCATGTCCATTTCGACGAGGTCGTTAAAAAAGTGGGTGCCGAGGGACACATCGGGCACCAGGCCTTCGTGCATCAAGGTCAATTCGCAGATCACGGAGGCCGTGTTAATCTCGGCAAAAGAAACCGGCAAGCCCAGCGCCGGCATGGAGGTGCCCCAGCGGCCCGGCCCGACCAGCATGAGAGTTCGGCGGGCAGCCGGCGGACCGAGGTGGGTCAAGCGCCCGATGGTGCGGGCCACGGAGTAACGCTGGCTCATCGCCATCCGGCTATAGACGGACGGGACCACATAAATCACCCGGTCAATCACCGTGGCGAGGCTATGGCCGATGATCGGCCCATGCGATTGAAAAAGGAGATTCTGCGGCTCGATCTTCTCCGGCATTTTCACCCGGCTGCCTTCGGCGCCGATCTTCACCTGGAACGGACGGCATTGGAGGAGGTTGATCCGGAACTTGCCGTCGGGCGTGAAGTTCACCGTGAATTCGATGTCCACGGGGTAGTTGTAGGCCCGTTGCAAGGTGTGACACAGTTCGCGCATCGTCGGCGCAAATTCCGTTTGGGAAAGCAACTGCTCGAAGGTCAACACGCCGGAAAAGGCCTGCCCCGGGTTTTCGTCCGGCCCACGCGACGGTGTCTCTTCGTTGCCCGTGGCATAAAGCGCAATCAAATTTCCCGGCAGGGACTGCGCGACGCTCTCGAATTCACGGCTCAAGAGTTGTTTGGCTTCCAGATCCAGCACGTCCATGCGGCGCTGGGCGAACTCGCGCCCTTCCTGGGCCTTGGCTTCCGGCCGTTTGAGCGGCGCGTTGAGCGCGACCAGCCGGGTGTAATCGTCATCGGTCCGGTCCACGGCGCGCGTGCCCAGACCAAAGACCAGCCGGAGCATTCCGGCTTTGGGATCAATGTCCTCGTTCCACACGAAGGGATTGAACGAGAAACCCACGCCGGCCACCTGGGGAAAAAACAAGCTGCCGTGCAACTCGCCGGAGACGCGCTGCACCAGCAAGGCCATCTGCTCGTCGCGATCGAGCAGCCCGTGATGCAACCGATAGCGCAAGCCTTCCTCGCTCATGGTGCTGGCATAGACGGTGCGGACCGCTTTCATGAAAGCATCCAGACGTTCCTGGGGCGTGCCCTGGTTGGCCAGGAAGACGCTCTCGTACTTGCCGGAAAACGCGTTGCCGTAGTTGTCTTCCAGCAGGCTGCTGGAGCGGACGATCAGCGGTGATTGACCGAAATATTCCAGCATTTCCATGAACTGGTGCTGGATGTAATCGGGAAACGTGCCGGCGAGAATTTTCTGGCAGGCTTCCCCGGTCTGTTGCAGGTAGAGGTCGAGATCCTTTTGGCGGCGGCGCAGCCACCAACAGCCATTCTGCACCAGGTAAGTGTAAAAAACGTCCGAGCCGACGTAGAACGAGTCGTGACTCTCCAGCAACTCGTTCCATTTCGGGTCGGCCTTCTTCAAAATGGCCCGCCCCAGCAGCATGCCGAGCGATTTGCCGCCAATCAACCCCGTTCCCACCATGCGCTGCATGATCTCCACCAGGTCGGCGAGATCGAGATACTTCTCCGCCAGCGCCTGAAACCGTTGTTCGCGTGTGCCGAGCATCTTCATCAAGTGACGGAACAACTCCTGCGGATCATGGTTGGGGGTGAAACCCCGGCGCATGGCCTCGACGGTTTGTTGCGCCTGTTGGAAAGTATTCTCCCAAATGCCGGCCCGGCGAATGGTGAATTCCAGCCACGGCTTTGGCACCTCGGCCAGGATGTCCGTGATCGTGGCGCTGCTGGTGACCGGCTTGAATTGCGCCCCTTCCCAACTGTGCAGCGCATACATGGTGGGCGAGTATCGCTGCCAGACTTTCATGGGATGAATGTAGAACTGGTTCCCCTTCCGATAGACTTCGATGATGACCTGGGCCGTGTTAAAAATGCAGTCGGTCGCGTGGAAAGAATGCAGATTCTTTTGCAACGCAAAATAGGCGATCGTGTCCAGCTCGTAGAGATAGGGACACGCGATCATGAAAAAGTTGCCCAGCATCCGGTCGCTGAACCAGTCCGCCGCCAGATCGGACAGACAGTCGAAGACATAAAACGCGCCCGGGCCGGCCTGCTCGATCACATCCAGGATCCCGGTCAGAAACCGCTCGAAACCTCCCTGCGGTTCGAGTTGGTGGATCTCCGCTCCGGAATCAGCCGTCAACAAAGGCGCATGATTGGCGAATCGGAAGTAGATCAACTTGCGCCCGAAACGTTTTGCCTCGTTGACGAGCGGGCCAAGCACCGGAAGGTAGTCTTGAATGCCGTCAACTTCCCAGACGACGTTGTCGCCCGGCCGGAGTCCTTGCAGCACATCGTCCAGGCCTGGCAGGCCGGTGCTCATCACAGACGCTTTCGCTTTCATTACCTCGCACTTAACTCAAAAAACATGCCTGTCACCGGCCATCGCGGGTCGAAACCCGTTGCCTGGCCGGCAGCGTTGCGGAAAATTGCATGAATGCCGGTGCCGTGTCCATTCGTGAATTGCGCCCTGCCGGGGTCCTCATGGGAAACAACCCCTTCAAGCTTTCGTCGCCCGCTTGCCGGGGCCGGCACCGCCGTCGCGCAGCAGCTTGATGAAGGCTTCCGTGGTCGGATACAGCCGGCGGCCGCGGCGATAAATGATTCCCAGCGGACGCACAAAATTCAGCCCGGCCAATGGAATAGCAGCGAGCGTGCCCGCCTGCAACTCATGCTCCAGCGTCGGTCGCGGCAGAATCGCCACCCCCGTCCCGGCCTCCACGGCGCGTTTCACCGCCTCGATGTTGTCAAAAGTCAACGATACCCGGACCTCGACGCCGTGTTCGCGCAGGAAGCTGTCAATGCGTTTGCGAATGACCAGGTCCGGGTCGAACCCCACAAACGGTTCGCCGGCGAGTTCCCGGACCGCGATTTTCGTTTTGCGGGCCAGCCGATGTTGCGGATGACAGGCCACCACCATCAGCTCATCCCGCCAGGGAATCAGGGTCAAATCCCGCCGTTCCTGCGGGAACGAGATGATCCCCACGTCCACCTCGTCGTTGAGCACCCGTTCCCAGACCCGGGCCGGATGCAGATACTCCAGTTCCACGTGCGCCTGCGGCCACAGTTCGTTGAACTGCCGCACGCACCGGCTCATGTCGTGCAGGTTCACCGAGTAGATGGCCGCCACCCGCACCACAGCATGGGTGTCCACCTGCTGGCCGCGCACCTCGCACTCCAGCGCGTGATAATCGTCGAGCATCTTTCGGCAGCCGTCGTAAAACAGGCGGCCTTCCCGGGTCAACTTCCAGGGCCGGCAGGACCGGTCAATGAGCGTCACGCCCAGATGCTTTTCCAGGCGCTGCACCGTCAAACTGGCGGCGGCCTGCAACACGCCATTCGCCTCCGCGCCCCGGGAAAAACTGTGGAGGCGTACCACGTCGCAGTAAATTTTCAGTGTGTCAATCTGCATTGCAAAAAACGAATACCCGACCTGCACCGTATTCTTTCGCGCCGCCCGCCACGCGCCCGCAGGCCTGTTGCCAACCGGCAAACACGTTTTACCGCCGGCTCCGGCTGCGCCAGGAACCCGCGCCGAACACCTCCAGTGTCCCCTTCGGCGCAATATTGTCAAGATTTATATCACAAAATTGCAACTTTTGAAAAAAGTTATAGACAACCCGGGCGGGTTTCGCTAAATTAGCGCCATTCTATGCAGGTGCCAATTGACCAGGTTCTTGCCGGCGCATGGAAATGCCCGCCCGCCCTTCGCGGCAAATCGGCGAGGGTGCGGAATCGGTCTGCGGCCGTCTCCTGCCGGAATGCCAACCACCAACCTCAACCCCCGCAATCAAATCAACCGGAGTAATGACCTATGGGACTCATCCAAAACACACTCGAAATCGTCCGCAAGCGCAACGCCAACGAACCTGAATTTCTTCAGGCGGTCACCGAAGTGTTCGAATCCATCGAGCCGGCCATCGAACGGCACAAGAAATACCGGGAAGGCAAGATCCTGGAACGCATCGTCGAGCCGGAACGGATGATGGTGTTCCGCGTGCCCTGGCTGGACGACAAAGGCCAGATCCAGATCAACCGCGGCTTCCGCATCCAGATGAACAGCGCCATCGGACCTTACAAGGGCGGCCTGCGCTTCCACCCCACCGTGTGCGCCAGCATCCTCAAATTCCTGGCCTTTGAACAGGTCTTCAAGAATTCACTCACCACGCTCCCCATGGGCGGCGGCAAGGGCGGTTCGGACTTCGACCCCAAAGGCAAGAGCGACAACGAAGTCATGCGCTTCTGCCAGTCGTTCATGACCGAACTGTTCCGGTACATTGGCGCGGACACTGACGTGCCGGCGGGCGACATCGGCGTGGGCGGCCGCGAAATCGGCTACCTTTTCGGTCAATACAAGCGCCTGGCCAACGAATTCACCGGCGTGCTCACCGGCAAAGGCCTTAATTGGGGTGGCTCGCTCATCCGCCCGGAGGCCACCGGCTATGGCTGCGTTTATTTCGCCGAGGAAATGCTCAAGACCCGCGGAGAATCCATCAAAGGCAAGGTCTGCACCGTTTCCGGCTCCGGCAACGCCGCCCAATACACCGTCGAAAAACTCAACCAGGTCGGCGCCAAGGTCATCACCATGTCCGATTCCAACGGCACGATTTACGACAAGGACGGCATCACCGAGGAAAAGCTGGCCTGGGTGATGGACCTCAAAAATGTCCGGCGCGGCCGCATCAAGGAATACGCCGACAAGTTCGGCGCGAAATACCTGAACGGCCAGCGGCCCTGGGGCATCAAGTGCGATTGCGCCTTCCCCTGCGCGACGCAAAACGAAATCAGCGGTGAAGACGCCAAGACGCTGCTCGACAATGGATGCATCCTGGTCTCCGAAGCGGCCAACATGCCCTCCGAACCCGCGGCCATTGATCAGTTCCTGGCCAAAAAGATCCTCTTCGGTCCGGGCAAGGCGGCCAACGCCGGCGGCGTGGCTACATCCGGTCTGGAAATGGTTCAGAACTCGATGCGGCTGCCGTGGACCAGCGAAGAGGTGGACAAACGGCTGCACCACATCATGGTCACCATCCACAAGAACGCCGCCGACACCGCGGCCGAGTACGGCCAATCCGGCAATTACGTCGTCGGCGCCAACATCGCCGGCTTCGTCAAAGTCGCGGATGCGATGCTCGACCAGGGCCTGGTCTGACGATTCGCGCTTTAATGGTGGCTCAAGGCCGCGGTCACTGGGTTAAAGTGACTGCGGCCTTTTTGTTTGCTGAAACCGCAAATTTACTAACCACGGATGGACCCGGATGAACGCAGATTTTTTGGTAGGGACGCACCGCCGGTGTTCAGTTGTCAAGAGATGGGTAACAGGTGTTTCAGGACATGGGTAACACTTCGCCCGAGATATGGCGGACTGGAAATACGAAGGGTAAGGTTGTGTTTCCCGGGAGATTCAATT
>JBEKHY010000019.1:0-82770 GCA_050012035.1 Verrucomicrobiota bacterium
TCAATGAGTTCGTTGCCAAACGTCCGCGCGCGACTGGAATTGTTCCGCGCGATGAAAGAGACAATCTCCCGCAAATCGTCCTGTGCCTGCGGAGTGAGGATTACCTTGAAGTCCATGCCTCCACCAATTTGCGCGCCTCCTCGGCGGGAACGCCTTCACCCCGGCGTGCCTGCTCCCGCGCCCGCTGGATGCCCGCCAGCAGTTCGATTTCGCGCGCAATTTCCGCCAGGGACGTGTCCTCCGGCAGTTTGGTGACGAGGTCAATGACCATTTCCCGGCTGCTCATGTGAAAACTATCTTCGCTTTCCGCTCAAAATGCAAGTGCGACTTGGCCGCCACGTTTTCCAATCGGCAACACCGCTCCGCGCGTGCTCGCGGAAAACGGAGTTTATCGGAGTTGGACCTGTCCACCATAGTACCGCTTTTGCGGGACGACGGTAGATGCCTGCCCTGCAGTTTGTCTCGTCGAAATTTGATGAAGACGGAAGCCCTCGGTGACGAAGGGCCCCATCGACCCGCTCACAACTTGACCGCGCGGTCAAGCCGGCCAATTTAAGCAAGTTCGCATCCCCCACCTTCCAACTCCTATCTCCCATCTGTCAATCTATCCCATGCCGTGCTGTCCGTCGGTTGCGGCGCCGGTGTGCAGGCTTTGGCCGAACGTTTCGCCAAACCGGTTTATGCGGGACTCGACACCGCCTTCATCGGCATTCTGGAGGAACGGGGCGTGTGGGCGGAAAAATGCGCCGCCTGCGGCCAGTGCGTGCTGCATCTCTACGGCGGCATTTGCCCCATCACCCGGTGCGCCAAGAAAATGATGAACGGCCCGTGCAGCGGCTCCCGCGAAGACCGATGCGAAGTCAACCCCGACCGTCCGTGCGCCTGGCAATTGATTTACGCCTGCCTGAAAGAAATCGGCCAACTCGACCGTTTAAAAGCGCTCAAAAAACTCTGGTGCGAATTCGATTTCAACGTCGGCATAGTGCAATCCATTCACTTTTGTAATGCTTTTTGAGTTTTCTTGGAGGCCACGCCTTCTCGCATCAATGATGGAAGATTGAGGATGGAGGGTGGCGATCCGTCTTCATCCGCCGGCGCGAGCTACGGCGCGCTGGTTGGTTCAGCGAAACAAATCGCTGTGTGTGCCCGTGCGCTCAAACCGGACATGGCCGCCGTTCTCCGTGAGCGTGTAGATCAGAACCCAGTCCGATTCAACATGACAGTCGCCCTTCCCTGCGGGGCTATGCAGGGCAGGCATTCAACATTCAACACTCAACATTCAACATTGAATGAGGGACGGCTGAAGGTTCTCACATGCCCAAATCGGCGTAGAGTTCCTTTTTGCTGCCAAAACGCTTCACCCCCCGGCCCGCCTTGCTCGCGTTGAGCGTGCGGGCGGTGAGCGCGTTCGGAATCCGCACATCGAAAGGCAGGCCGCGTTGCAGTTTGATCTGCCGGTAAAGCAGATGAACCGTTTCGGAAGCCGTCAGCCCCAGATGGCCGAGGATGTCTTCAACCTCGCTCTTGAGGCCGGGCTCGACCCGGGCACGAATGGTGGCGGTTTTGCTCATGGGACGAATGTAGCCCTGTTGTGGCTACATGGCAAGAAGTTTCCGGAGGTGGTTGCTGTTTGGCTGAGGGCGGTGGAAAAACATCGAACACCGAATGAATGGGAAAAATCTACGGCAGATCGGTGTGGCCCACCTGTTGAATTCAGAATGCAGAATGCGGAATTTCTCAACGTTTTTACTCTGCGCCCTTTGCGGCTTCCGCCTTCGCAAGCTACGGCGCGACAGGCTGCGTTAAGAAATCTACGGCATCCGCGTCCATCCGCGGTTCAATTCTCTGTTTCGGACGCTACTCCCGGTTCAGGACGCAGTCTCTCTGGAACGAAAGCGGTAAAGCAGCAAAAAGCCAACGGCGAGCACGCCAATCACGGACGGCTCAGGCACAGGAGTAACCGTGGCGTCGAGTCCGGTCGTGTCCCATCCCCACGGCAAACCGTCAGTCCCCACCGCAAAATCCACAACGTCTCCCGCATTAAGCTGGATGGTCTGATTGAAGTCCGTCACGCTGGTGGTGCCATACACCTCGCTGTCGAAAAAGGACGTTCCGTTCAGGAGGATGTGAACGTCGGTTTTGGCGCCAAAGTATTGATCCACGCTGCTGAATGCCCCTTGAATCTGATACTCACCGCTCTCAGGAGGGTTGAAGCGAAGGACACAGTATTGACCACCGGAACCGGGGTCCATGGAGAGTTGATACGGATTCCAGACCATATCGTTCATCCCCCCGTCGATGGTAATGGTGCTGGCAGTTGGATTAAAGGCAAAACTCGGACCGTTCGGGTCCTGGCTGGCATTGCGCCAGATGTACAAGCCATAGCTGTTTTGGATAGCTACGTCGTCGAGACCCATGGGGGCGCCCAAGGTGTAGCTGAAGCCGTAGCTCCAGACACCATTCGGATTTGAGTTCAATGAAAAATCGTTCGCCGCATTGTAGGTGATGCCACTGCAATTTGACTGAAATGTTATCAACCCTCCGGCGAGGATTGCCTGTGTAACCAGATGAACAATTTTGCGCATAATATCAGGAATGAAGGTTTGGGTTTAACTTGGTTCTGTGCCGAGGATATTACCCGGCGCGTCGCTGTCATTATATAACCCGGCAACCCGGAGGCAAGCAAAAACTGATTTCACAATGCGTTTTTTTTCGTAAGTTGTTCTTAACTGGCAGCTTGGAGGGCAGACTCCTTGCGATTGAAGAAATTTGGCGCGGCGCGGCGGTGCGTTCCCACGAGAAAATCAGTGTTAATTCGTGAAATTCGTGTGAAAGGATGTTTGCTTTCTTTGCGTTCCTTTGCGGCCTCGGCGTCTCTGCGTTAAAAAACTGGATTGCACAGGAGGCAACGAAGTACTGAAAGATGCTTCCACACTTTGTTTCCTTCGTTTTCTTCGGTAAAAGCTTCTGCGCCTTCTTGCGGCCAAATATTTCGCGGTTTCAATCCGTGTTCATCCATCTCCACCCGTGGTTGAATATTTGTTGCGACGGCAGTCCCGCCCGCGGCACGTTCACGCGCACGGCTGCGTTTTAAGTTGTTGGAGACGACCGCGCAGGGCGAACGTAAGCGCTTTGACGGTGATCTCCGAAGTGAGAAACGGTTTCACCATGAGGTCGTTGCCGCCGCTGAGGGTTGACTGGCAGCGCGTGTCGAAGTCGCTCAGGCGGGTGACAAAGACCACCGGCGTGACGCGGTTGAGAATGGTTTCGCGAATTTTTGAGCAGACTTCGAACCCGTCCATGCCGGGCATCAGCACGTCCAGGAAAATCACGTCGAATGGTTTTTTCAGCGCCAGGGCGAGTGCCGCCACTCCGTTCTCCGCGCTTTTCGGCTTTTCAAAAACCGTTTGCAGGGCGCCGACGAGCGCCCGGCGCGCCACGAGATCATCGTCCACCACCAGCATGTGAATCGGCGGATTGATGGCCAGGTCCGCTTTCATTCCCGGCACACACAGGTCATTGAGCAAATCCACCGCGGCGGTCACGGTGACCAGCGCGGACGGCGTGGCATGCCTGGAATTCTGCAGCATTTTTCTGAGCAGTCCTTCCAGCGCGGCACTCAATTGATAAGCTGGATGCACCACCGGGGGGGCAGGCCTGGGAAGCAATGAATTAATGCGCAGAAAGCCATCCACCAGCATGATCTGCCGCGTCTCCTCATTCGTGGTCCGAAGCATCGCCTGACAAAGTTCCTGCAACGGGCCAAGGTGCATGGACGCGCGGGTCAAGAAGACATTGGTAAACTCGCTCGGCTCCGACGGCGGCGTTGAAAGCGGCGTTCGCAGGGCGATGGTGGAACTGGGGACGGGACGCGGATGCTCCGTGACCGTCGCCAACAAATCCGCCGTGTCCCGGCTCTGGTCGGGTTTCGGGAGAGGTTTCTGAGCGCGCCCGTGGAGACGACCGTGCAACGCGAGCGTGAGCGCCTTGACGGTGACTTCAAAGAGGAGAAATGGTTTCCCCATGAGATCGTTGCCGCCGCTGAGGGTTGACTTGCAGCGTGCGTCGAAGTCGCTCAGGCGGGTGACAAAGACCACCGGCGTAGCGCGGTTGGGAACGGTGTCGCGAATTTTTGTGCAGACCTCGAACCCGTCCATGCCCGGCATGACCACGTCCAGAAAAATCACGTCGTAAGCCTGCTGGGCGGCCCGGGCCAATGCCGTTTCGCCATCCATAGCGAGGTCCGGCTGGCTAAACGCTTTTTCCAGCGAGCGGGACAAGGCCTGGCGGCTTATCATGTCGTCGTCTACGACCAAAAACTTGAGGGGACGATCCGTCAGGAGATCCGGTGGCAATCCCGGCACGCACAAATCGTCCAGCAAATCCAGGCCGCCAGCGACGGTTCGCAGGGTGGAAGGCGTGACATTCCTCATTTCCTCGGTGAGCTGTTTGAGCAGTCCCTCCAGGGCGGAAGCCGCCTGCCACACCGGGAGCGCCTCCGGAATACCGGCCTCGTCTTTCAGCACACCCATCTCGAAATATAGATTCGTCAGCATTTTTTGCCGGGCCAGGTCGCTCGACTCCCGACCGATGTCCTGAAGGAGCTTTCGCCGCGTGACGAGGCGCTCTTTCGCCCGTGCATAAAATTCGTTGAGCGGATTGTCATTCTCAGGCAAGCCGGCGGGTGGTGAGGCGAACGGACCGACCCGGAACACCGTAAGAAACTCGCCAAAGGCTTTCTCCTCCGCGCGAACTCTTGCCGAAGGATTCCACCCGGCGGCCGGAGCAAGCGCCCACGGACTGAACCGCTGGTTGATGTCAACGAGAACCCGGGGGGCAAATCTGCGGACAATCAGAACTCCGGTCAAAACGAACGCGGCGGCGAAAAAAAGCAGCTGTAAGACGATTCCGGATGAAGCGGTGGAAGGTGGCGTTGGGGCCGCCTCCATTTTCGGACCGTTGATCAAATTTGCCGCGGTGGATCTTGGAACATTTGTGCCCATGGCATCGGGGATGGACACACGTTTCCGGTAACGCTCCTGGCGTTCCCTGGCGTTTTGTTGGATTATTTCCCATTGGATGGACCCCGGCTGCGGTGGCGGCGTCTCGAATTCGCCAGTATTCATATCCGCAGCTCCGCGCAACGGCAGGCACCAAAGTCCCGCCACAAAGAGAATCAAAGACGGGTTAATCCATGACGCCCGCGCCACACCGGGAACCATTCGACGGGCAAAAGCTTGCGCCGCCATTTTGAGCCGGTTCATCAGTCCAAATGGAATCAGCCGGGCAGCCGGTTGCGACCGCAAGCCAGCCGCCAACCCATTGAATGCCGATTTCGGTCCCATTTTTCCAATCATGCATGAAATTCAACCGGACCGGCGGACTTTTTCGCCGGCCGCGGAATTACGGCGCCGCATTTTGGCCGGGAGGCACGGTGGCCCACTGGCCACGAGTCACCTGCAACAAACTCGGCGTCTTTGGCGGCAGCTTGGTCGGGTCATCGAAATTGGCGTCATAAGCCCAGTTGCGGGTGGGCGGGCTATAAATGTTATTATTGTTGTTCCAATAACTGGTGGCATAGAGGCTCGGGAACATTTTGATCATCGAACCATTATAGGTGAATTTGGTTGTCCCCCAAGTTTCAAGAAAACGCGGGAAGTTTTCCATGCCGCCGCTGTAGTGTCCCAAGGTCGTGTCAACGGCGCCGGTCAGAATGGCGGCGTTGACGGTGGTGGATGATGCAACGCGCGAACCCACCGGGTTTGCGCTGTTCGCGTCCGACCAACTGTCAGACAGAATCGTGATGGCATCGGCCACCAGCGAAGCCGGTAGGGTGGCGGAGGTGTTGGCGGTTCCGAGATTCGTCGTGTTCAGTTCGTTATAGTCGCCCCAAACGTAAAGCGGACGCCCCGTGGCCACGGTAAGCCCGTTCGGAGGCAGTTGGCGTCCGTTGAACACCCGAACCGCGTTCAGGTTGTTACCCGTCAACGTGCGGGAATCCAACACATAAACCGAGCTCAAAATCAGATTCGACCCGATGGTAGAGTAACGCAGGCTGGAATTGGTCAGGCTCCAGGCCGTGAGATTCCCGATATTGATATCAATGGGTTGGACCGTTTTGCCCTCACGCGCGTCCCAAAAACTGTTGGTGATCGAGACAAACGTCGCCAGATCATTGGTCGGAATATAAGTGTGAAAGCCATTAATTAAATATCCGCTAGTGGCGCTGATCCCGGTATCCGAAGCGACCACAATCATGTCGCACTGATTATAATACCGCAGCTGGCCGAGGGCCGAGGTGGGGTCTTCGCCGACGGGCGGCGGTTCGATGATTTCCCGGATGGCTTGCGGGGTGTTGGTGGTGCCGATGGGCAGCGTCAATGCCGGAACGGGAAAAACCGGTTGATTGGTTTCCGCATAAACCACCGTGCCGGACGGTTTGCCGCGAGTGTCGAGCGGGTCCCGTTGGAACAGGACACTTAAAACAGCGGTGACACTGGACTCAAACGTCAGAGAGTTGTCCGGTTCGACGTAGAGTTCCCCGTTGGAATGCACCCGTCCGGTGATATCGAAAGGCTGGCCGCAACTGATTTCCATTTCACCCGAGGAATACATGGCAAACTGAAAAACGGGGATGCTGGCCAATTGCAATTGCTGAAGCACTCCCGCGATGACTTGCTGCGGACTGGCAGTATCTTGTGCGTGTGACACGATCGTATAAGTCGAGACATACCCCTGCAAGCCGGCGTAAGTCGAGTTCAGCACAATGTAGTTTACCGCCGCTCCGCGTTGCACATACGTCTGGCCAGTATTGCCATTGCCGTCATCGAATTTCCAGGTGCTCCAGTAGGGGGAGTCCGACGACGAAGGCACCGTGTTCTGATAGGTGTTCAGGTTGTTGATGACCAGCTTCTCAGTGCCGTACAGGAAATCATGGTTGATTTGAGTCACCACCTTTTCCGTGGCGGCTTCCGCCGCGGCGACCGAACGATTATATTGGATGGAACGGTACGTCAATCGGGTGCTGCTGGCCGACCAGGACATCGCCCCAGCCAGCAACGCCAGGGCGATGGCGCTCATGATCAGCGTCAGCATCAGGGCGCTGCCGGTCTGATCCGGCTTTCGGGCTGTAATTGCGGTTTTCATGTTTATTGCAGCGTACGTCGCGTCATGGAGGTTTCGATTTTGTAATAGTCTGCGCCTACCATGAAACGCGCCGGTTGATAAAATTCAAGGGTGAGGTGAATCACCCGGTTGTTCTGGCTGTTGGTCAGCACATTCCCGGAAAAATCCTGGGCGGTGAATGCGATAGTGTTGGTTACGGAATCGGCCAGGATGACGGTGTTGGTGCCGCTCGGTGCGGCCACGGTTTGCCTGAACGTCTCGTCTGACGAACTGATAAAATAGACGATGTAGTTGGCGGTATTCGTGGTCGGATAAATGAACAGGCTGTTACCCTGCTGCGTCTCCCCATCCAGCAACCCCTCGAAAACACTGTTCGTCGTAATATTGCCGACCTCCACGGAACTACAAGCGCGGACTTCACCTAATATTTCTTCGATTGTTTGGCGGGACCACGTGATGGCGTTGAGCTTGGTTTGGGTGATTTGAAACATTCTCAAGCCAAGAAGGTTCGCAGCAATGATGCCACCGACCATCAGCAGAAACACTGTCGTCGCAATGAGGATTTCCGGCAGGGTGAAGCCTTTGTCCCACATTGGCCATCTGCGGCGACCTGAACCCGGAACTGGAACTCGGAGCTTCATTGGTCGGGGGCTCGGATGGTTTCAATGGTGTTGGTGATCCACTCGGTTCCCCGGAATTGCCAGACGCAATCCACCCGGATGCTTTTGATCGGCGGGGTAACTGAAATCTGTGAAATCGTCGTCATAATGGTGGCCGACGTGCCGCCGGAACCGGATCCGGGCGTATCCAATGAGACGACCTCGTCGGGAAAATTCGTGGCCACCAACTGGTCCACGTTTGTCGAACCGGCTGTATCCCACTGGGCGCTGCGTGCCTGTTCGATGCGTTCCATCGCCCTGGCACTCGCCGCCTGGACCAGTTCGGCCTTTACCGCGGCTGTCGTGCAGTAGAGATATCCCGCGACGATTCCCCCTACGGTCAGCCCGGTGATGGCCAAAGCGATAACCACCTCAACCAGCGTCATTCCCGCCCGGCCGCGCGGCGGGAATTGACCGTCTTTTTGATTTGAATACCTGGTTTTCATCGAATTCTGGGCTGCCCGTCAATCGGAGCTTTAGCTTCGCTACGCAAAGCATTCCCCATAAATTCCAATTTTCCGGGGCAAATTCAGCATGTTTCGGTCCAATTAAAGCGATAAAAGTCGTATTTGAACTGCACCGGCAAACCCATGGTAATCTGCGTCAATCTGCGTTCATCCGCGGTTGATGCTTAGTCGAAGGTTGAGAGTTGAGGGTTGAGAGCATGGCTCGACGGAGTCTTGCCCCACCGGTCGGAATTCTCTGCGCTCCTCTGCGTTCTTTGCGATTCTGCGTTAAGAGTTTTGAGGACCAGCCTACGCGCAGACGCTTCGGCGCGGCAGACGAGGACGATCCGCCGTCGCCGAGGCTATGGCGGACAGGGAATTGAGGGAACGGCTCGTCAGGAGCCTCGCCCCACCGATTGGGGATTAGGGCAAATCTGTTGAACCCATTAAACACCGGTCACACTCCCGGGCGGCGCCGCGGCCTTCGTTGAAGGCCCACACCACCAAACTCTGGCCGCGACGGCAATCGCCGCAGGCGAACACGCCCGGTATGTTTGTGGTGTATTTTTCGAACTCGGCCTTCACGTTGGTGCGCGGGTCGCGTTCGAGCTTGAGCGCGTCCAGCAACCGTTGTTCCGGTCCCAGAAAACCCATCGCCAGCAACACGAGTTGCGCCGGCAAAACCTTTTCCGTGCCCGGCACCGGCTTGGGGATGAATTGTCCCTGCGCGTTTTTCTCCCACTCAATCTGGACGGTGAGCACTTCCTTCACCTGTCCGTGGTCGTCGCCAATGAATTTTTTGGCGGTGGTCAGATAAATGCGCGGGTCGCCACCAAACTTCGCCGCGGCCTCTTCCTGGCCGTAGTCCAGCCGATAAATCTTCGGCCATTCGGGCCACGGATTATCAGCCGAACGTTCCAGCGGCGGACGCGGCAGAATTTCAATCTGCACCAGGCTCCGGCAACCCTGGCGGAGTGACGTGCCCACGCAGTCCGTGCCGGTGTCGCCGCCACCGATGACGATGACGTCCTTGCCCGTGGCGGAAATGAAGTTCCCGTTCTTCCTGCCATCGAGCAGGCTGCGCGTGTTGGCGGTCAGGAATTCCATCGCGAAATGCACGCCCTTGAGGTCCCGGCCTTCGATTGGCAGATCACGCGGCTGGGTCGCGCCGGTCGCCAGAATCACGGCGTTAAATTCCTTGAGCAGCTTTTCGGCGGGATAATTTTTGCCCACCTCAGTATTGCATACAAACTGGACGCCTTCGGCTTCCATCTGCCGGATGCGGCGCAGGACGACCCGTTCCTTGTCGAGTTTCATGTTCGGGATGCCATACATGAGCAGGCCGCCGGGGCGGTCGTCGCGCTCGAACACAGTGACGGCATGGCCGGCCCGGTTTAATTGGGCCGCAGCGCACAGGCCCGCCGGGCCGGAGCCGACGACGGCGACCTTCTTGCCGGTGTGTTGCTTCGGCGGTTCGGGCACAATCCAACCTTCGTCCCAGCCCTTTTCGGCGATGGCATACTCGATGTTCTTGATAGTGACCGGCGGGGCGTTGAAGCCCAGCACGCAGGAACCTTCGCAGGGAGCCGGGCAGACGCGGCCGGTGAATTCGGGAAAATTATTCGTCTTGTGCAGGCGTTCGAGCGCCTCCTTCCAAAGGCCGCGATAGACGAGGTCGTTCCATTCCGGGATGAGATTGTGGATGGGGCAACCACTGGCCATGCCGCTGAGAAGCGTGCCGGTCTGGCAGAACGGCGTGCCGCAATCCATGCACCGCGCGCCCTGCTGGCGCAGCCTGGCTTCTTCCATGTGAACATGGAATTCGTTCCAGTCGCGGATGCGTTCGAGGGCCGGGCGATCCAGCGGCAGTTCACGAAGATATTCGATAAATCCAGTGGGCTTACCCATTTAAGTTCTAAATTTTAACGCAGAGACGCGGAGAGCGCAGAGAAACGCAGAGTTTTTTCTTTAGATTTCTCTCAGCGACGCTCCGCGTTCTTTGCCCGTCCTCCGTAGCAAAACTACTGCGGAGGGTGGACGTCTCTGCGTTAAAATTGCCTGTGTTTAATTCTTCCATTACAGACTTCAAAGGCTGAACGAGCCTGGTTCCAGCGGTTGCAGGCCGTTCACCACTCGATGAATACCGTCTTTCAGCAGAACGGAATGGAAATTGATGATGAGTCCCAACCGCAACTTCATCAGGCGGAGGTAGCTCAACAGTTTCGCCGGGTCGAGTGGCGTCACTTCTTCTTTCGCTTTCAAATCCACAATCACTTTCTCCTCAACAATCAAATCCAGTCGCAGCGGCACGCCCAAAGTCACACCCTTGTAACCAATGGGCACGGGCTTCTGCCGTTCGAACCGGATGCCGTGCAAATTGAATTCATGACATAACGATTCTTCATAAACCTGTTCCACCAAACCCGGCCCATGATAACGATGCACTTCGATGGCCGCACCGATGATCCGCTCCGAAATCTCGTTCTCGTGCATAACCCATTTTCCCTTTCTTCTAACGCAGAGGCCCAAAGAGCGCAAAGAAACACGGAGGAGAATTTTTTCTTCTGTTTTTTCTCTGCGGAACTCCGCGTCCTCTGCGTCTCTGCGTTTAACATGCGATCAGCCGCCACCGACGCGGGCGACGTCGCGGACATTTTCCTCGAACGCGGCCATGATGGCCTGGTCGCCACTCAAGCCCTGTTCCTTCACCTTCTGCATGGCTTGCAGCACGCGCTGGTAATCCTTCGGCATCACCTTGACGAACCGGGGCACAAGCTTCCGCCATTTCGCCAGCACCTTCGCTGCGCGTTCGCTTTTCGTGTAAGCCTGGTGGCGCTGGATTAATTTCCAGATTTCCTCAATCTCGTCGGGGTCTTCCAGTTCTTCCAGCCCGACCATGTCCGGGTTGCAGTGGGCCGGAAAATCGTCGGCTTCGTCCAGCACATAGGCCACGCCGCCGGACATGCCGGCGGCAAAGTTGCGGCCCGTCCGGCCCAAAACAATCACGCGACCACCGGTCATGTATTCGCATCCGTGATCGCCGACGGCTTCGACCACCGCGTTGGCGCCGCTGTTGCGTACGCAGAAACGTTCGCCGGCCATGCCGCACACAAACACCTCACCGGCTGTGGCCCCGTAGCAGGCCACGTTGCCGATGATGATGTTTTCTTCAGCGGCAAATGCTGAACCTTTCGGCGGATAGACAATGATTTTGCCGCCGCTAAGGCCCTTGCCAAAATAATCGTTGGCGTCGCCTTCAAGTTCGAGGGTCATACCCTTGGGAATGAACGCGCCAAAGCTTTGGCCGGCGCTGCCGGTGAATTTGAGATTGATGGTGTCCTCCGGCAGGCCGTTCAGACCCCATTTCTTCGTTACCTCGCTGCCGGTGATGGTGCCGACGACGCGGTGGATGTTGCGGATGGGCAAATCAGCATGCACACGTTCGCCGCGTTCGATGGCCGGTTCGCAGATGTCGAGCAACCGCGTCACGTCGAGCGATTTTTCGATGCCATGGTCCTGGGCAATCTGCCGGTAACGGCCGACCTCCGGCTCCACGTCCGGTCGGCGCAGGATGTTGGTGAAATCGAGGCCGCGGGCCTTCCAATGCTCAATGGCCTTCTTCGGCTCGAGCCGGTCGGTGCGACCGACCATTTCGTTGATGGTGCGAAAACCGAGTTGGGCCATCAGCTCGCGCAATTCCAGGGCGATGAACCGCATGAAATTGACCACGTGATCCGGGTTGCCGGCGAACAGTTTGCGGAGCTGCGGGTCCTGGGTGGCCACGCCTACCGGACAGGTGTTCAAATGGCAAACGCGCATCATCAGACAGCCCAGCACGACGAGCGGCGCGGTGGCAAAACCAAATTCCTCCGCGCCCAGCAGCGCGGCGATGGCCACGTCCCGGCCGGTTTTGAGCTGGCCGTCGGCTTCCACATAAATGCGGCTGCGGAGATTGTTGAGCACCAGCGTCTGGTGCGTCTCGGCCAGGCCCAGCTCCCACGGAATGCCCGAATGTTTGATGGAGGACAGCGGCGACGCCCCCGTGCCGCCATCGTGACCGCTGATGAGCACCACGTCCGCGTGTGCCTTGGCGACACCGGCGGCGACGGTGCCCACGCCGACCTCGGCGACGAGCTTCACGCTCACGCGCGCGTTGCGGTTCGCGTTCTTCAGGTCATGAATCAACTGGGCGAGGTCCTCGATGGAATAAATGTCGTGGTGCGGCGGCGGTGAAATCAAGCCGACACCCGGCGTGGTGTGCCGCGTTTTGGCAATCCACGGATACACCTTGCGGCCGGGCAGTTCGCCGCCTTCACCGGGTTTCGCACCTTGGGCCATCTTGATTTGCAGTTCCTTCGCGTTGACGAGGTATTGGCTCGTGACGCCGAAGCGGCCGGACGCAACCTGCTTGATGGCGCTGTTCTTCGAGTCGCCGCGGTCGTTGGTCCAGACGTAGCGTTCCGGGTCTTCGCCGCCTTCACCGGTGTTGCTTTTGCCGCCGAGGCGGTTCATGGCTATGGCCAGCGCCTCGTGCGCTTCCTGGCTGATGGAGCCGTAGCTCATGGCGCCGGTCTTGAACCGTTTCACGATTTCCTCAACCGGCTCGACTTCCTCGATGGGCACCGGCCGTGGCACGGGAGATTTTGAGGGACTGCCCTGCAACCAGCCGCCCTCGGCTTCCTCGCTCGGAGCCGGCTGCCGGGCGAGTTTTAAATCGAGCAGGCCGCGCAACGTGCACAGATTCCGGGACTGGTTGTTGACCAGCTCGCTGTACTCCTTGAAAATCCTGTAGCTGCCCGTGCGGCAGGCGAGCTGCAGTTTATGAATCGTCTGGGGATTGAACAGGTGGAACTCGCCGTCGCTCCGCCACTGATACTGGCCGCCGGTGTCCAGCGCCACGTTGTCCACCGGGCGTTCCGGATAGGCCCGGCGATGGCGCACCAATGCTTCTTCGGCCAGCACGTCCAGGCTGACACCTTCGATGCGCGACACCGTCCAGGTGAAGTACCGGTCAATCACGTCGTGGCTTAAGCCGATGGCTTCGAAGATCTGGGCACCGCGGTAGCTTTGGATGGTGGAGATGCCCATCTTGGCCATGGTCTTGACGACGCCCTTGACCGACGCCTTGATGTATTTCTTGACGGCGGTTTGATGATCAAGGCCGGGCAGCAAGCCCTCGTGGATCAGGTCGTCGAGCGACTCGAACGCGAGGTAGGGATTGATGGCGCTGCAACCATAACCGATGAGCAGCGCAAAATGATGAACCTCGCGCGGCTCACCCGATTCGAGCACGAGGCCGACGCGCGTGCGCGTGCCTTGCCGGATCAAATGATGGTGCAGGCCGGCCAGGGCGAGCAGGCCGGGGATCGGCGCGTTTTCGGCGCTGATGCCTCGGTCGGAAAGAATGATAATGTTCGAACCTCCGGCAATTGCCTTGTCGGTGGCAACGAACAATTTGTCGAGCGCGCCTTCCATTCCGGACGCGCCTTCCGCCGCCTTGAACAAAATCGGCAGCGTGACCGCCTTGAAACCGGGGCGGTCCACGTGGCGGAGCTTTTCCAGTTCCTCGTTGGTGAGGATGGGATGCTCGAGCTTGATCATGCGGCAGCTTTCGGGCACGGGCCGGAGCAGGTTGCCTTCCGAGCCGATCATGGTTTCGGTGGAGGTGATCATTTCCTCGCGGATGGGGTCAATCGGCGGGTTGGTGACCTGCGCGAAAAGCTGTTTGAAATAGTTGTAGAGCAGTTGCGGTTTGTTCGAGAGCACCGCCAACGGCGTGTCCGTCCCCATCGAACCGATGGGTTGAACGCCGTCGCTGGCCATGGGACCGAGAATGAACCGCAAATCCTCGAACGTGTACCCGAACGCCTGCTGGCGCTGGAATACGGTCCGGTGGTCCAGTTCATGAAAGTGAGGCGGTTCGGGGAGGTCTTTCAGCAACACATGGTTCTGATCGAGCCAGACCTGATACGGATGCCCGGTGGCCACCTTCTTTTTCAACTCCTCGTCCGCGACGATGCGGCCCAGCTCGGTGTCTATCAGGAACATGCGGCCGGGCTGCAGACGGCCTTTCTGGACAACCAGCTCCGGCGGCACGTCGAGCACGCCGACTTCGCTGGCCATGATCACCCGGTCATCCTTCGTCACGTAGTAACGCGACGGGCGCAGGCCGTTGCGGTCCAGGGACGCGCCGATGCGCACGCCGTCGGTGAACGCGATGGAGGCGGGGCCGTCCCACGGTTCCTGCAGGCAGGAATGATATTCGTAGAACGCCCGTTTTTCCGCGTCCATGCTCTCGTGATTTTCCCACGGCTCGGGAATCATCATCATCACCGCGTGCGGCAATGACCGCCCGGTGAGCGTGAGAAACTCCAGCGCATTGTCGAACATGGCCGAGTCGCTGCCGTCCTCGTTGATGACCGGCAGCAGCTTCCTGAGGTCGTCGCCGAACAGGTCGGACGCGAACAGCGACTGGCGGGCGTGCATCCAGTTGATGTTGCCGCGCAGGGTGTTGATTTCGCCGTTGTGTGCGACGTAACGGTAGGGATGCGCGCGTTCCCAGGTGGGAAACGTGTTGGTGCTGAAACGCGAATGCACGAGGCACAACGCGCTGGCCAGCGCCGGGTCCGTGAGGTCCGGATAATATTTTTCCACCTGGTCGGGTATCAACATGCCCTTGTAGATCATCGTCCGGGCCGACAGGCTGCAGACGTAAAACTTGTCGCCACCCCGGATGCCCGCGGCGCGGATGCCGCGCTCCGCCAGTTTGCGGATAACGTAGAGTTTGCGCTCGAACGCCAGGTCGTCGGCCAAACCGCCCGGACGCGCGACGAAGACCTGGCGCACAACCGGTTCAGATGCAATGGCAGTTTGCCCCAGCGAACCGTGTTCGGTGGGCACGGTCCGCCATCCCAACAAGTGCAGACCTTCCGTGGCAACGATTTCATTGAAAAGCACCTCGCATTTGTAACGAGCTGCGGGATGAGACGGCAGGAAGATCATGCCGACGCCGTATTCGCCCGGACCGGGCAGCATAATCTTCACGTCGCGACACGCCTGTTCGAGGAAGGGGTGGGGCAATTGCATCAGGATGCCCGCGCCGTCGCCCGTGTTCGGTTCGCAACCGCATGCGCCGCGGTGCTGGAGGTTGCGCAACACCTGGAGCGCCTGCTGGACGATGGCGTGCGATTTTTTGCCCTTGATGTTGACCACAAAGCCCACCCCGCACGCTTCATGCTCGAAGCGCGGGTCGTAAAGCCCCGTTTTCACCGGCGCACCGGCCCGGACCCGCGCCGGGTGGCTGAGTCGTTGTGTTGTTCTACTGGTCATTTCCTGGCGATAATTGTCGCCTTTTGTTCTCTTATTCTTGACATAAATTTTGCTGCTTCGCAATAAATGTTTTCGAAACGACATCGCCAATCCCGTTTTACACTAAACATCCATGTCGTATATTGGCAGCCTTGTGAATTCGCAAAAGCGTCAGCGCGTCGTCTGCGGCATGAGCGGGGGGGTGGACTCCTCCACCGCGGCGGCGTTGCTGGTCGAGCAGGGCTATGACGTCATCGGCGTCACGCTCAAGCTCTGGAAGCACGACTGTTTTTCGCCCGACGAGGACCTGTTCAAGTGCTGCGGGTCCCGGGCGGCGGCTGATGTGCGCGCCGTCTGCGACCACCTGGGCATCCCGTTTCATTTGATTGATGACGCGGAGGAATTCCAAAGACAGGTCATCGGCCACTTTGCCGCCGAATACCGGGCCGGTCGCACCCCCAACCCGTGCATCCTGTGCAACGAACATCTGAAGTTCGGCACACTGCTCCAGCGCGCGGACGAGTTCGGCGCGCAATATGTTGCCACGGGCCATTACGCGCGGGTGGAACGCGCCAACGGGCGGACGTTGCTCAAGCGCGGTCGCGAGCCGCGCAAGGACCAGAGTTACTTTTTGTTTTCGCTTCGGCAGGACCAACTTGCCCGCGCGTTGTTCCCGGTCGGCGACCGGACCAAGAGCGACACGCGCGCAGCCGCACGCCAGCGCGAACTCAAGACCGCCGAGAAAAAGGAGAGCATGGAGATTTGCTTCGTGCCGGACAACGACTACGGCAAATTCCTCCAGCAATCGAATCTCGCACAGAAACATCTGGGCGAAATCGTGGACCTGCACGGGCGCGTGCTCGGCCATCACGACGGCATCGAGTTTTATACCATCGGCCAGCGGAAGGGCTTGGGCATCTCGGCACCGAAACCGTTCTATGTGATTGAACTGGACGCCGCCCATAACCGCGTGATTGTGGGCGACGACACAGCGCTGGATCGCGACGAATTCACGGTGGACCGCTGCAATTGGATTCCGTTCGACACGCCGCCATCGAGTTTTGCGGCCACGGTAAAAATCCGTTACAAACATCCCGACACGCCGGCGACGGTGATCCCGCTGGGCAATGGCGGCGCGAAGGTGAAGCTGCACGCAGCGCAACGCGCCATCACGCCCGGCCAGGCGGCGGTGTTTTATCAGGACGATCTGGTAATCGGCGGCGGGTGGATTGCGCGATAATTTGAACGTGGCAATTTGACAGCCCGCACCAGCCAGTGCATGGTTGCGGTCATGAAAATACTCATTCTTCTGGTCGTGATCCTGATTTTTCAGGTCATTTCCGCCGGCGCCGCGGATTCCATTTACGACATTCCGCTCAAGGACATTGACGGCAAGGACACCTCGCTGAAGCCGGAGCAGGGCAAGGTGCTGCTCATCGTCAACGTCGCGTCGAAGTGCGGATACACCCCGCAATACACCGCGTTGGAGGCACTCTGCCAGAAATACAAGGATCGGGGCCTGGTCGTGCTCGGTTTTCCCTGCAACCAGTTTGGCCATCAAGAACCCGGCACGGACGCGGAAATCAAACAGTTCTGCTCCTCCAAATACAACGTGACCTTTCCAATGTTCGACAAAATCGAAGTCAACGGTGCCAACCGTCATCCGCTTTACGTGATGCTGGCGGGCAAGAACTCGCCGTTTGCCGGGGATATCAAGTGGAATTTCACCAAATTCCTCGTCGGCCGGGATGGCAAAATTCTGAAACGTTTTAACTCGCCGGTGAAACCGGATGCACCGGAAGTGATTCAAGCCATTGAAGCGGCGCTGACGTTGAAATAGAACCAACGCTTGGCCAGCAGCGGTGTTTTATCAAGACGATTTGGTCGTCGTCGTCGGGTGAATTGCTTAATGCAAAACTCTTAATTCAGCCTCGGCGCTGTGGTATTCTTCAAAAGTAGTCACACCCGTGCCAAGACATTTTTTGAAAAAATCCGCCGCGCCAGTTTTGTCGTTTTCGATGAGCCGTTTGGAGCCAGCATAAAAACATGCTTCGCAGTGCTGTTCCCGGTCTGCCTTGGTATTCGCGTCTGCGGCGGCTTTGAGAAAATCGGCTTCGGTAATTTGACCGGCCAAAAAGCGCCCAACTTGCAACGGCCAATCCGTCGGATTTTGCGCTTTGCGATTGTTCAAATAGGAAACCAGTTCTTGTGTCGCAGCTTCTTTTTCGCCAGACCGCGCCCGGATGAGCCAGATTCGATAATAGGAATAATCCTGAACTTCCGAGCCCAGCTCGCAGGCATTTCTAAAATCCGCCAGCGACCCGACGAAATTGTGCATGTCGTAGTATCCGCAACCCCGGTCATGATACGCCCGGCCGCCGGGAAGCGCGCGCGATTCTTCGGGATGCGAGCGCACAACAAAATTGGTTTTATTTTTCGTCCACCATTTTGCCCATTCATCGGCTTGGTCTTCGGTGAATTGCTGGCCGGTGAGCGCACGCAACGTTTGGGTGGCTTTCAGGCGGACGATTTCATCCGGGTCGCGCAACAGCGGCAGCGCCAGTTCGACAGATTGTTTTTCGGGATTTCGGTCCAAAGCACGCAGCCCGAGTTGCCGCGCGAGAGGCTGGGAATTTTGCAGCAAGACCATGGCTTCATCGGCGGAAATTTTTTCATCCTGCCGCACCATTTGCGTAAAAGCCCAGCTCACGGTTTCCGGGTCGGACGAATTGAAAAAACGCAGCAAATCCTCGCGTGGAATGACCATGTCAAAGCGCTGAAGGATTTGCAGACCGGCACTTTGAATGCCGGGGTCTTTGTCCTTGAGCATTTCCCGAAAATCCGGGGCGAATCTTTCGAGGTCACCGCGAAATCGCGGCAAGGTGAAAAAAGCGGCGTGACGGACGCGGGCATCCTCGTCGCGCATCATGGCAACGAGCGGTTCTGCATTTTTCGGATTCCAATTTAAATAATCGGCAAGTGTCTCGATGCCGGCCATTCTCACTTCAGGTTCTGAATCCTTCAGCCAGGTGACCGCAGCTTCCGTCAATCGCGGATCACTGATTGATCCATAATGCCGGTTGAAAATGGAAGCGGTATTGACGCGGACAACGGGATTTGTGCTTTGAACCGCGGCGAGAATCGCGGGAACTGCGTCGGTCTGAAAACGCGCCAGACCTTCGACGGCGAAGTAACCGTATTTTGTGCCAAGCAAATCGGTGAAAACGGAAAGCGCCGGCTCAAATTCCAGATCGCGCATTTTTTCCGGCTTAAACGTCCAAGTCTGTTTCGTCAGCCACCACGATTTGTCCGCGAGCCGTGAAATCCATTTGCTCGTTTCCGGCAAATCCGCTTTCGTGACTTTGGCGTAAGGTGGCAAATCGTCTGGGTTGGCCATCGGCGTTTCACTCCTCTTTTCAATCATTTTTTGCGCCTCCGCCGACAGCAATGGATTGACTGGCCTGTTTCCACCCAATATGCGCATTTGCATTTCCCGTTGCCTCATCTGCATTTGTTCCATCCGCTCTGCCGATTCTTTCGCCCGCGCCATATCGTTGCCGTAAATTTCCGGTAATTTCTTTTCGAGCATCGCTTTTTCCAGCAGCGGTTCCGGCGAAAGAACATAAACCTGCACTTCCGACGGCTGGCCGTTGACGGAGGAAATTTTCAGCGGGAACACGCAACGGTCGCTCGCAAAGCTGATTTGCAGCGGATGCAGTTCGCCCGAAGCCAATTTAAACTCGCTTGAAATCAATCCCCAAACGCCTTGGCCGAGATTGACCTTGACCGCGACGAAATACCATTGCTGTTTGACATAGGCATCCAGCATGTCGGTTTTGTTGGTGGGAAAATAAAAGTGATTTGCCTCCAGCCAGTTTTCCAGAGCGCCCGCATCTTTGGTGGACAGCACAGCCACCTCGTAAGCGCCGACGGTTTTGACCTCGATCACCTTGACCGGTTTGGATTTTTCCCCGTCCCCCTCGCTGCCGAGGGAGGCAGACCTTGTGCCGGCATGGTATCGCGGCTCAAAATGTTCCTGCGTATATCGGCTCAATTCGTAGAAGCACTTCATCGAGCCTTTTTGCACCTTCGGCAGATTCGGCACCGGAATGAGCCAGCCGAATTCGTCCACCGGTCCCTCGTATTTGACCTGCAAAATCAAATCCTCGCGTCCGGCATCGTAAACGAGAATGGCCTTCTGCGTCGGCTCGTTGATGTCCTTGTGCTTGTCCCATACAAACTTCGGCGCGACGAAGCAACCGTCCGCCAGCAGCTTCGTGGGCGCAAGAAACACAACAAGGAGCGATACCAGAAGAATCGTTATCAGCTTTTTCATATAAATTCTGGCAGTTGATTCCGGAGCATCCCTGAATCAGATGGAATTGACCTGGAAATACTCCCGCGCGAGAAATCTGACAAGGAGTTTTCCGAGTCGAGACGTGCCAGTTTCCGCTTGCACCGCCCTCGCCGCTTGTTAAAGTCATCCCACATTTTCATCCGCCGGCAGCGGCGGCTTTTCCGCCTTCGCACCCCGACATGAGTGTCGGAGCGCTCTGGCGTGACGAAGGCCTTTTTAAACCAGAAAAATATTTGACTCGTGAAAGTTTTCAGCGGCACCGCCAATGAGCCTCTGGCTCGGGCGATTTGCAAATACATCGGCATCGAACTGGGCAGATGCAAAATCTCGCCGTTCCCCGACGGCGAAACGTTCGTGAAAGTCGAGGAGAACGTGCGCGGCGAGGACGTGTTCCTCGTCCAATCCACCTGTCCGCCGACGAATTACAATCTGATGGAGATGTTCATCATTATTGACGCGCTGCGGCGGGCGAGCGCGGCGCGCATCACAGCGGTGCTGCCGTTTTATGGTTACGCCCGGCAGGACCGCAAAGACCAGCCGCGCGTGCCCATCACCGCCAAGCTCGTGGCTAATCTCCTCGTCGCCTCCGGCGCCAACCGTATCCTGACGATGGATTTGCACGCGCAGCAGATTCAGGGTTTCTTCGACATCCCGGTGGACCATCTCTACGCCGCGCCGGTGATGTACGAGTATCTGCGGAAAAAGCGCCTGACCGACCTCGTCGTGGTCAGCCCGGACGTGGGCGGGTTGAAGATGGCGCACGCCTATTCGCAGACGATGGAAGCGGGCCTGGCCATCGTGGCCAAGCGGCGCACAAGCGCGACGGAGGTCGAATCCATGGCCGTCATCGGCGAAATCAAAGGCAAAAACATCCTGCTGGTGGACGATTTGACGGAGACGGCGGGCACGCTGACGGCGGCGGCGGCGTTGCTGAAGAAAAAGGGCGCCAAACAGATTCTGGCCTGCGTTTCCCATGCCATTTTAAACGACACGGGCATTGCCAGATTGCGTAAATCAGTGATTGACGAGTTGATTACAACTGATACAGTGCAACGCCCCACCATTGACGGGGTGAAGATTGTCACCCTGTCGGTGGCGGGGCTTTTGGGCGAAGCCATCAAACGAATCAACACCAATTCGTCGGTGAATTCGCTGTTTGAATTCAAAGGCGGGCGCACGAGTTGATCCCGCCCTTGAGGTCACGAGACTCCAATCATCCAGCATTTGTAGCGGCCTTTGGAAACGAAGGCCGCTTTTTCGTAACAAGGAAGTGCCTGGACAAAATCCGGCGGCAGGAGTAAAACCGGAATTGTCATCAGAAAAGTCTCAAAAGCGTATGTAACCAAAACATAGAACGAAAGCTTTAACTTCATTTCCAACAGATCAACCCATGCAGGAAAAGGAAAATCCATGAAACAGAAAATTCTTCAAATGATGGTGGCGGCGCTCGTGTGCGCGGGTGCGCAGGCGCAGGTCAACAGCGGCAGCAATGGCAGTGATGGCGCGTTCAATCCCGCATCGAATATCGTCATTGACATGGCAGACCATCCGAATGGCATTTACCAATATACTTCCGTCAACATTTCAAATGGCGTTACGGTGACGTTTATCCCGAATGCAAACAACACGCCGGTGACTTGGCTCGTGCAAAGCGATTGCACGATAGCTGGGACAGTATCTGTACAAGGAAATGACTCAACCAATAGTATCGTTGGGGCAAATGGTGGTCCCGGTGGTTCTCGCGGTGGAAACGGCACTTTGACTCCGGGATCACTCCCGGGGGCTGGACTCGGACTAGGAGGAGGTCAAGTTGGGGTAAATACAAATTGGATTGGTGGTAATGGTTCTTACGCGACGATCGGAGACTGCAATACCAACCCGCAAACAAGTTCCAGCTCGGGAACATACGCTCAATATTCTCCCGGCAATTCCTATGGAAACATCTTTGAATTGCCACTTCTTGGTGGTTCTGGCGGAAGTGGTGATGGCTGGAGCGCTCAAGGCGGCGGTGGTGGTGGCGGAGCTATTCTTATAGCCGCCTCCGGTACTCTTAGTATGTCTGGCAGAATTCTGGCAAAAGGCGGGAACGGATACTATTCGTCTTACAATTATAGCACCGGAGATTGGTATCAAAATGGCCATGGAGGAGCGGGGAGTGGTGGTGCGATTCGCTTGATAGCATCCGCTGTTACGGGCAATGGGATACTCGACACAACTGGCGGTTCTGCTGTTTACGGGTATTCGTGTTACTGCTGCGGTTGCAATAGTGTTTATGACAATGCAGGTAACGGTCGAATTCGAATTGAAGGACTTTTAGACACTTTCACCGGTGGAACTGCTGGCGTAGCCACACGCGGCTACACTGGAATTATTTTCATGCCGACGAATCAGCAACCTCAGTTGCTTGTCGTTAGCGTCGGCGGAGTTCCAATTTCCGCGTCGCCTACCGGCGTGTTATCCACGCCGGATGCCGTCCTTTCCGCGCAGCAAAATAATCCCATTCCCGCCGTCGTGAGTTGCGCGAACCTGCCGTTGAACACGCTCATCACCGTGAGCGTGCTACCAGCAAATGGTGCTTCCGTCAGCGCGACAGGCTACAACAACACCGGCACGCAAACGTCCAGCACGGCTACCATTTCCGTCAACATCCCGCGCGGTGGCGGTCTCATTTACGCCACGGCTGCAACCTCAAATTAACAAAATTGCATGAGGTCTTGGCGGCAACTTGTAATCGTTGCGGTTTTGCTTCTGCAATCATTGCCCGTTTTTGCCGACGACGTGATTACCAATTTCATGTCGCCGATTGTGAGCTATCAATACGCGGAAGATTTCAGCAGCGAAGTTTTAACCAATGGCGGAATTCAATCGCCTATTGTCAGTTTCCAATATCTTCAAGACTTCGGCAGCACGGCTTTGACGAACGGCGGCATCATCTCACCGATTATCAGCTATGAATATCTCGAAAATTTCAGCAACATGGTTTTGACAAATGGCGGCATCATGTCGCCGATTGTCAGTTATCAGTATTACGAGTGGCCGGGCAGCGGCATTCTGAATTTAGAAAGCAGTCCGGTGGTGAGTTATTACTGGCAGTTCGGCAATTCATCCGGGCCGGTTGTTCTTCACGGTCGCGTGACCGACGTGAACGGTGTGGCGCTTGCAGACGCGACGGTCGCAGTAATGATTTATTTGACTCCGTTGGCGCAAGCGAACACGGACGCGAACGGAAATTATCAAATGCCATCTCTGGACGCGGGCGCTTACAATCTTGAGGCTTGGGATTCAGCTCACCAAGCGTCATTTCGGAGTCTGACGCTGAACGCGAACACGGCGGAGCAGGATTTTCAGTTGAAACTGATGCCATCCACGCCAACGAGCCAGCAGGTGAATCGGTCGGCAACGGTGAACTACACGGTGAATGATCTCATGGGCAGCCAGCTTTTGATTTACAACGGCTCTTCCTTTGTGCCGATCACGGCAAACAATCTGCCTTCGCCGAACCTTATGACGATTGTGATGATGCACGGGTGGGTGTGGACTGCACCAGATCCATCCATCCTAAACACGCCATTTGACCAGTGGCCGGCAAACATGGCAGCATTGTTGCAATCGAGAGGAGTCACTCCCGCAACGGCGAACATCGTCGCTTGGGACTGGCGTTATGCCGCCATGTCGTCATTTCCTCCTTCAGATCCAACCCTCCGAACGCCAGATCAAGGCGTGGGTTTGGGAGAAGCCTTGCAACAATTTTTGGGCGCGAGCTATTCACAGCCGTTGCATTTCATTGGACACAGCCTCGGCACACTGGTCAACGCAGCGGCAATCGATTATCTGCATGGGTATCGTTCGGGGCATCAGGACTATTCGCCAACGCCTTGGGCAAACAATCTCATTCACATCACGCTATTCGATCAAGCGCAAATGGCGGAATTTGGCACGAAGCCTGTGTTGGATGACGGCTTGGATCCGACGGCTTTGGATGCTTGGAATGCGGCGTTTGCTCCGAACAATAACGCCCAACAAAACTGGCAATCTCCTTTGCCGCAAAAATTCACCTGGGCGGACAACTATGAATCGTTTGTTGGAGGCGAATTGCCGAATGTGGCAAACATTTGGCTGCAAAAAGGCGCGCTTAATGCGCTTCCGAGCAATCCTTCCCTCGAAGCAATTGTGGAATTTTTGGACGAAACTCACAGTTACCCAATTTATTGGTATGATCTGTCTATCATGAATCCGACGGATGCGAATAATCCGCTTGGATTCAAGCGAAGTTATGAGTATGCGCCGTCGGCTTTTCCTCCGTCGGACACAACCACTTACCATCAAGCACCGGCAAATAATGACGGGCTTGCCTTGGAACCTGTCAACACAGTTGAACGGCCGCTCGGACTTTTACCCGACGTTGTGTTACAGACCACTGTGGACACAATTCAATACACCAGCGGAGTTACGGTGCAGATCGCGAATACAGTTCAAAATGATTTTTCCAGTTTCTTTAACTATGTGGGCGGCATTGCTGCATCAGGCGGGCAGGCGGTGGTGAATCTCTTCGATTCAGCGGCGCTCAACCTGACTTTAAGCACAATTCCGTCTTCTTCGCCAAACTTGCAAGTAAGAACCGGTGTGCATCCGCTAGCGAACAGCAACGACAACTCTAGCTTGCCGCCAATGGTGTGGCTGCCGATTCAAATTCCAGCCAATGCAGCAGTAATGGCGTTTGATTTCACCGTGTCGGGCGATCCGGTGAACGACTCGTTGGTTTGCGGCATCGGGACAAACAACCTGTTTTCATTGCAGGCGAAATACATTCCCACGAACGCGGTTTCGGCCAGCCGTTTAATTGACGTGATGGCTTGGGCCGGCGCAACGAATGAATTGTTCTTTGGCTTTTTGGGCGGCACCTCGACCAATGCCACACTGGAAATAGAAAATATCCGGTTTTACAGTTTTGAGCAGCCGGCGTTGCAGGCTCAAGCCAACGGTGGAAATCTGATTTTGTCATGGCCGATGTCGGCGCAGAATTTCAGTCTGCAAACCACGACCAATCTCGCCGACTCAAATTCGTGGACGACCCTGACGAACGTTCCGGCAATCGTGAATTTGCAGAACACAGTTACCAATCCAATCACCGGCAATCAGGGCTTTTATCGGCTAATTCAATCGCAGTAACAAATCGCACGACCCGTCCGCCATCTGATGGCTTTCGGCTGGCATGGGGCAAGTGTGCGCGGAACTTTGATCAGGTCAATCCCAAGGAAACGGCTTGAAAGGGGCCGAAATCTGATGTTGACGGATTGACGCCGATAGATTTCGTGCGCACACTCGCTTTGTTTTCCAAACGGGAACGTTTACGCATTTCAGTATGTGACAACGTATGCACATCGCTCAAACAAAAGATGAGAGTCTCACATCGGGCGGGCCGCAGTATTATCTTCATGACATGCCCGACCACGCAAAGGAGTTTCTCCGGAAGAGAGGTGCTTGTCCGGTTGTTCTGCAGACTCCTTACGGCATCGCGAACAGTTCGTTCACGGCGGTTGGCCGGGACCACAAACTCGCGGCAGGAGGAAGGGTCGTAAAAGGCAAAGTCGGGCATGACCGAATCCAAGGCAAAGAATCCATCGGCGAGGCAATCCGCTATTGGTATGGTTTGAAGCACAAGGCGGATTTTGAACGGATTGACCTTGAAGCGATGATTCACGATGACGGGCATTTCATTCTCATACCAATTGCGGTGACGATGCGAAGAACAAAACGTTCGCAAACGCTGGAGAAAATCAACTACCCACTTTCATTTCACCACGATTATCAAAGCAAGCTTTGGAAACGACAGATCGATGCGGCACGGAAAAAGTCGTCTGAGGACGTTTCATGGGCCGCTGCCCAAATCAAACGCGTCGTGACCGAGCATGCACGGATGGACACTCAACGCGTTCACGAAGCTGATTTGCTACGCACTGCGGGTGCGCTTTCACTGCTTGGCCTTGATTTGAGTTTGTATCTGACAAAAGGCTACGACTGCCCTAAAAGCCAATTTAGTTTCTACAACTTGCCGGTGTATCCGTGTCCGGTTGAAATAAAAAAGCGATCCTCGCGTTTCGATTATCAAATCACACGCTACACCAACCTGCCGCGAGCCGTCGTGCTTTGCCTCGAACACGACTTGATCAATCCGCCGGATCACGTGGATGTTGTCGAACTTTCGACATTGGCGGATTATCTTAAAGCCTGATCGATGCGCGCCTATATCGAACCAATCTTTGAAGCAATTCCCGCCGCTCGTCAGGAAGACGCGCGGCATTACGGCGTGCATCCTTACTTCACCCGGCGCCCGGCGAACGTCGTGCGGAGCTATATCGAGCGATATTCGGAGGAGGGCGACACGGTGCTTGACCCATTCGGTGGCACAGGGGTGACGGCAATCGAGGCGTTTCTGCTCGGACGCAACGCGATTCAAAATGACCTGAACCCGTTCGCCAATTTTATCGCGCGCAATATAGCCGACACGACTTTGCCTTCCACCTCGCCGCTGCGCCAAGCATTCGAGCGCGTGGAGCAAGCCTGCAGACATTCCTTGCAGGACATTGAGGAAGATGAAGAAAAAGCGTTGCAGTGGCTCAAAAAACTCCCATTGCCAAAAAATATCCGGTTGCCACACAATTCGGACGCCGAATTCTTTCGGGACATGTTCACGCCCCGGCAATTGGCCGGACTGGCTTTGATCAAATTCGCGATTGACCACGAAAAAGGCGTCATCCGCGATTTGCTGCTTCTCGCCTGGTCGGCATCGGTCGCGAAGCTCAACAAGACCTTTTTATCGGCCAAAGGCCGCGCTGAGAGCCGGGGCGGCTCGAGCATCTTCAGCATTTACCGCTACAAATTGGCCGCGCTGACCGTTGAGCTTCCTATTTGGGAAACTTTTCACGGCCGTTTCCTGAATGTCCTCGCAGCCAAAGAAGAGGTGTTGCGACTGCGAAATTATCGGAAAAAGAGACGTAGATCGTTCAATCTCGACAGCGAAAAGAATTTCCATGTATTGGCGCACGACGCCGCCACGCTCGATAAAATCCTCAAACCGGGCAGCGTGGACTATATCTTTACAGATCCGCCTTACGGAGCGTTCATCAGTTATCTCGATCTTTCCATTTTGTGGAACCATTGGCTTGGCTTCCCGGTAACGGACGAAACCCGCAAGCAGGAAACCATCGTCGGCGGCGAGCAAGCACACACGGAGGAACACTATAAACAGAGTTTGGCGCACAGCATCAAAACCTCTTTTCGCCTGTTGAAACCCGATCGCTGGTTCTCCATCGTGTTTCAACATTGGGATACCAGTTACTTCGCCGCGATCCTGGAGACGGCAGAGGAATGTGGCGGTCAATTGAAGGCTGCGATTACTCAGACCGGCGATGTTATCTGGTCCATGCACAAAAAGAAGAACTCGGCAAGCGTTCTGGCTGGCGAGATGATACTGACCTTTTACAAGCCGGCCAAAGCCAGCAAGCCGTTGAAAGAATCAAAGCCAATCATGGCGGCGGACCCGGCCAAAATCCTTCCGGAAATTTTTGATACTTGCCTCGACAACGGCGTCGGTGTCTTTACCAGCGAGGCTTTGTTCAATCGGCTGGTCATGGAACTGTGGCATCGCCGTGCGTTGGGCTGCCTGAATCTGAACCGCGAACAGTTTGCCCAGCAATTGGAGCAACGCGGCTGGAGTTACAATACGCGCACTCACACTTGGTCGAAAGCTTCTTACCCCAAAAAAATCTTCGCGGAAATGATGTTGTTTGACCGCGAGAACGATTGAAACGATCTCTTGAATGGGCCGTTTCCGAATGGCCTAATTCGTGGAAAACGGCTTGAATATGGCCGAATTCTGATGTTGACGGATTGGTGGCAACTGATATTTTTCCCTGCTCTTTGGCGAGCCGGTCTAACCGGTAACGCCGGAATTTTTTTAAGACGATGAAATCAGTGCCGTTGAAAGCGTATCCCCGCACGTTGCAACGCCGGGGCGGAGCCAAACGATTGCGCGCCGCCGGGCGCGTGCCCGCGATCATTTACGGTCGCCAGGCCAGGCCCCAGAACCTCGAGGTCAACGCCAAGGAACTCGAGGAGCTCATCCACCATTCCGCCTCGGAAAATGTGCTGGTGGATTTGTCGGTCGAAAGCGACGCGCGCGCCAAACGTCTCGCGCTCGTGCAGGAAATCCAGCACCACCCGCTCGAAGGCAACATGTTGCACGTGGATTTCCATGAAGTCGCCGAAAACGAAAAGGTCGTCGTCCATGTCCCGCTGGAAACCACCGGTGAAGCCGCGGGCGTGAAAACCGGCGGCGGGGTGCTCGAACACATTATGTTCAAGCTCAAAGTCCGCTGTCTGCCCCGGGATTTGCCAGAGCAAATCATCGTGGACGTCAGCCATCTCGAACTGGGCAAGGCCGTCCACCTCGGCGAAATCCAAGCCCCCGCCGGCGTCGAAATTCTGGGCGACAAAAATATCCCGGTCGTGGCCGTGGCCATGCCGCGCACCGAAGAGGAAGAGGCGGCGGCGACCGTGGAGGGTGAGGCGGTGTCCGCCGGCGACGTCGAGATGATCAAGGAAAAGAAAGAAGAGGGTGAAGAAGGCGAAGCGAAAGCCCCGGCCAAAGGCGTGGAAAAGGGCGCCGCCCGGCCCGGCGAAAAAGCCCCGGCCAAAGGGGCCGAGAAAGGTGCGGCCAAGGCCGCCGAAAAGGGCGCGGCGAAAGTTCCGGAGAAGGGCGCAGCCGCTACTCCGGAAAAGGCCGCCGACCGGGCCGCCGGGACAAAACCGGCGGAGAAAAAGAAGTAACGCGCGTTTTGCGCGTTGCGTGTTCCGTGATTCGCGAACGAAAAATTTCACGCAACACGAAACACGCAACACGAGAAAGCTCACATGGAAAATAGGTTCCTGATTGTGGGCTTGGGCAATCCCGGCGCGGAATACGCGGAGACGCGACACAATGCCGGGTTTTCGCTGGTCAGGAAACTGGCCGCGCGCTGGAAAGTGGACTGGCGGAACGAACGGAAGTTCAAGGCCCGCGTGGCGCGCGTCGAACGCAACGGCAAACGCGTCCTGCTGTGCCAGCCGAAGACGTTCATGAATGCGAGCGGCGCAGCGGTGCGGGCGGTGATGGATTTTTATCAGTTGCCGCTGGAACATTTACTGGTGGCGGTGGACGATGCCGATCTGCCGCTGGGCGAGCTCCGGTTGCGGGCGGGCGGCAGCAGCGGCGGACATCACGGTCTGGAGTCCGTCGCGCAGTATCTGGCCACGCAGGCGTTCACACGGTTGCGCCTCGGCATCGGCCGCAAAGACGGCGCGCGGGAAATCACGGATTACGTGCTGGACCGTTTTGAAGCAAGGGAAGCGGCGCTGATGGAAAAAGTTTTGGGCCGCGCGGCTGACCAGGCCGAATGCTGGCTGGACGACGGAATTGAAAAGGCAATGAACCAGTTTAATGCCAGTCTACCAACTTAGGTAGGGTCGGCGCGCTGCGCCGACCGGACGCCGCAGCGTGGCGTCCCTACCAGACGAAAAATAAAAAATGGAACGATACGAAGGTCTGTTCATCCTGAACGCGGCAGGCAGGGAAGAAGGCGTCAAGGACGCCCTGGACAGGATTTCTGCCGAAATCACGGCCGCGGGCGGCAAGGTCGAAACCGTGCAGAAGATGGACAAGAAAAATTTCGCGCGCGTGGCGGACAAAAAGCACAGCGCCGGCTTTTACGCGAACATCATTTTCACCGGCGCCCCAACGATCATCACGCCATTGCGGACGAAATTTGCGCTGAACGAGGAAATTCTCCGCGTTCTTTTCACGCAGGCGCCCGAACCCAAACCCGCAAAATAAACCCTCAACCCGGAGACCTTATGGCCAGCTTCAACAAAGTCATTCTTGCAGGAAATTTGACGCGTGACCCTGAACTGCGTTACACCCCCAAAGGCACGGCCGTCGCCCGCATCACGCTGGCCGTGAACCGCACCTACACCCTTGAGGGCGGCGAGAAAAAAGAAGAAGTGAGTTTTGTGGACGTGGACGTCTGGGGACGCCAGGCCGAGGTCATTTCGCAATACATGAAGAAAGGCCGCCCGCTGCTCGTCGAAGGCCGCCTCAAGCAGGACACCTGGGAAGACAAAAACACCAAACAAAAACAGAGCAAATTGAAGGTCGTGCTCGAAGGCTTTTCCTTCATTGACTCCAATCGCGGTGCTGAAGGCGCACCCGCCGCACCCCGTCCGGCCGCCGCGCCAGCCGCGCCGGCAGCCGCCGATGCTGACGCGCCTCCGCCCGAAGGCGACGATGTTCCGTTTTGACGGAGACAATTGATTTTTCCACAAGCGGCAATTTCGTTCACGCATTACGCATCACGCATCGCGATTCAACGATTTAACCAGTTAACGATTTAACGATTTTCATGAAAACCGAAGTCATTCTCACCAGCAACATCGTCGGCCTCGGCGCTGAATCCGACCAGGTGAAGGTCGCCGCCGGTTATGCCCGCAACTATTTGTTCCCGCAACGGCTGGCCATTCCGCTCACGCGGGCCAACAAGCGCCAGATCGAAGCGCTCCAGAAACGCCGCGCCGAGCGCGAAGCGCATGAATTCAACACCATGACCGAGCTCGCCAAAGCCGTCTCGAAACTCATCTGCCTCGTCAAGGTGAAGGCGGGTGAGGACGGCAAGATGTTCGGTTCGGTGACCGCCGGCATGATTGCCGACGAGTTGAAACACCAGTTCGACATCTCGCTCGACAAAAGGAAAATCCACCTCGAACACCCGCTTCGCGCGCTGGGCGAATACGAAATCGAATTGCACCTGCACACCGAAGTGAACGGCACACTCAAGGTCCGCGTCGAAAGCCTCACGCCGGTGACCGCGCCCGCGCCGGAAGCGGCGCCGGCCGCGCCCGCCGAAACGAAAACCGAGGAAGGCAGAAGGCCCCGGACGGAAAAACGCGGTTTCGTAAGACGGGACGCCAGGGGCGAAAGATCTGGCAAGGCCGAGAAGATTGAAAAAGGCGAAGCTGCCGGAGAGAAGAAACCCCACACGCCGAAAGGCGAAAAACCGGCAAAGGTGGAAAAAGCTGACAAGCCAGACAAAGCTGACAAGGCCGCCAAAACCCCGAAGGCTCCCAAAACCGAAAAAGCCGAGAAGGTGGACAAGCCGGCAAAGGCTGAATAACCGCGCATTTTATTTTCTCACGAAGCTGCGGAAATGCTCCGCGGCTTTTTTGTTTGCACACCCGATAAAATTCTTTGACCTCGGAATGCGGCTCTGTTTTGCTTCACCTTTGCCGGCTTGAGTGTAAATCCGATAATGGCGCGACTCTGAATCCTCCCCCAAGGCATTCCCATGTATTTCGGCACGGTCATTTTTTGTCTGGCGGCGGTGGTGGCGATTTATTTTTCCAATAACCCCATGAAGCATGGCCGCTGGTTCATGGTGCGCCGCTTCATCAACTGGCTGCCTCTCGGCATGACCTACGCCTTTTTGTGCATGGGCCGCTACAACCTCATCGTCGCCAAAAGCGCCCTCGGCACGCTCATGTCCAAGGAAGACCTCGGCCTCATCTTCGCCGCCGGCACGTGGACCTACGCGTTGTCGTTTCTCATCAACGGCCCGCTGATTGACAAAATACTCGGCGGGAAACGCGGCATCATCATCGCCGCCCTCGGCGCATCGCTGGCCAACATTACGCTCGGCATCCTGACCTGGCTCATCCTCGTCCGGCATTGGCAGGTGAATCTCGTCATCGCCTTTTCCGTGCTCTACTCGGTGAATATGTATTTCCAGAGCTACGGCGCGGTTTCCATCATCAAGGTCAAGGCGTATTGGTTTCACGTGCGCGAACGCGGCGTGTTCGGCGCGATTTTCGGGACGCTCATTTCGTTCGGCGTCTATTTCGCATTCGACTGGGGAAGCGCCATCGTGAAAATGACAAGCGCGGATGCGCCGGGCAACTGGCTGCAAAAAATCTTCGCGCCCGCCGGCCAGGCCAGGGACGCAACGTGGGCCGTGTTTTTCATCCCGGCGGCAATTCTAATCGTCTGGGCGTTGCTCGATTGGTGGCTCATCAGGGACACGCCGGAAGAAGCCGGCTTGCAGGCTTTTGACACGCACGACGCTTCGTCCGGGCAGATGCATGTGGAATTTTCCGTTCTCGACCTGCTGAAAAAGATTTTTGCCAGCCCGCTGATGCTGTTCATTGCGTGCGTGGAACTGACCTCCGGCGTCTTCCGCTACACCATGACGCAATGGTATCCTGTCTTCGCGAATGAAATGAAACAACCGGGCACGGAGTTTTTCGCGCAGCATTGGGGCTGGCTGATCTGCATTTTTGGCATCATCGGCGGTTTTGCCGGCGGGTTGATTTCCGACAAATCCTTTCAATCGCGGCGCGGTCCGCCGGCGGCGTTCCTGTGCGGCTTTGTCCTGGTCATGGCCGTCATCATGGCCGCGTTCCTGTTCACTCAACCCCGGCTTGTTGGTTGGGCCGCCGTTTTCATCGTCATGGCCTCCATCGGCATCACGTCCTTGATGTCGGGCACGGCGGCGACCGATTTCGGCGGGCGCAAGGCGACGGCGACCTGTGCGGGCGTGGTGGACGGGTTCGCCTATCTGGGCAGCGGGCTGCAATCCTTCTGCCTCGGTTACATCACGTCATGGAACTGGCATTACTGGCCGGTTTTTTTGATCCCCTTCGCCGTGGCTGGCGGAGGCATTGCCCTGCGGATTTGGAACGAACTGCCCGCCGCCACCCGCAAATACATTGCCGAGGTGGAGCAAAAAACGGTCTGAAATTCGCTGAAAACGGGGCTTGACCCGGCCGATAATTCGGTTAGATTGAACGCGCAATGTTAAACAACATCGGACAAGCAGTCATTCTGGCAGTCGTCGTCGTTGTCGTCAGCGACGCCGTTGGCGCTTGTCGTGGTTAAGTAAAATTTCGACAAGAACCCACGGCTGGCAACGGTCGTGGGTTTTTTGTTTAATCCGCGATTGCCGGCCACAACCGAAAGTACACATGAGCAAAACAACTGAAACCAGCGAAACCAAACGGAAAAGCCCCACCCCGCGCGCCGAGGTCGGCCCGGCCATGGCCGGATGCGACATTCTCGTCCAAGCCCTCGAACGTGAAGGGGTCGAGGTCATTTTTGCCTATCCCGGCGGCGCGAGCATGGAAATCCACCAGTCGCTCACGAAATCCAAAATCCGCACCATTTTGCCGCGCCACGAACAGGGCGGCAGTTTTGCGGCGGAAGGTTACGCCCGTTCGACCGGCAGGGTTGGCGTGTGCATGAGCACCAGCGGCCCCGGCGCGACCAATCTCGTCACCCCCATTGCCGACGCCTACCTGGACTCCTGCCCGCTCGTGGCCATCACCGGGCAGGTCACGACCGGCATGATCGGCCGCGGCGCGTTTCAGGAAACCGACATCATCGGCGTGACGCTGCCCATCGTGAAACATTCCTACCTCGTCACGGACGTGAACGACATTCCGCGCATTGTGAAGGAGGCGTTTTACATCGCCCAGACCGGTCGCCCGGGTCCGGTGGTGATTGACGTGCCCAAAAACATCCAGCAAGCCAGGACCCAGCCGGTGTGGCCGACGCTGGAACAGATCAAAAAGGGCCTGCCCGGTTACACCCAGCCGGACCTCCGCGCCGATGAAGTGGCGCTGAACGAAATCATGGGCCTGATTGAAAAGGCCGAACGCCCGGTGATTTATTGCGGCGGCGGCATCATTACCAGTGGTGCATCGGAGGAACTCAAAAAGTTTGCCGAAGCCACAAACATTCCCGTGACAACCACGCTCATGGGCATCGGCGGTTTTCCGGAGACGCATCCGCTTTCGTTGCGCTGGCTGGGCATGCACGGCGCGGCCTTTGCCAACTGGGCCGTCAACGGCGAATACAAACAGCGCGCCAGTTTCAATGACCCGATGGTGAAGCTCAAGGACGGCGCGGATTTATTGCTCGCCTTCGGCGTGCGATTCGACGATCGCGTGACCGGCAAGTTTGAGGAATTCTGCAAGCACGGCACGATTGTGCACCTGGATATTGACGCGTCCGAGTTGAACAAAAACCGGAAGGCGCACCTGCCGGTGGTCGGCGACATCAAGGACGCCCTCACGCGGCTCAACGCGATGCTCGACAGGCGGCCGCTGAACAAAAAGCACACCGCGTGGCTCGAACAAATCGCCGCATGGAAAAAGAAGGCGCCGTTCGCCTACGCCATCACGGGTGAGATTGCCACCAGCGATCACATGAAAGACCATCTCAAGGGCAAGGAAAACCAGATCATCCTGCAACAGATGGTGGTCGAGGCGCTTTACGAATTGACGAAGGGCGATGCCATCATCACCACCGGCGTGGGCCAGCACCAGATGTGGGCGGGGCAATGGTTCAAATATGAACACCCGCGCCAGTTCATCACCAGCGGCGGGCTGGGCTCGATGGGCTTCGGCTTTCCGGCGGCCCTCGGCATCAAGATCGCGCATCCGGACAAGGAAGTAATTGACATAGACGGCGACGGTTCGTTTCTGATGAACATTCAGGAACTGGCGACGGCGCACGTCGAAAAAATCGCCGCCAAAGCCATCATCCTGAACAACCAGCACCTTGGCATGGTGGTGCAATGGGAGGACAACTTCTACCAAGGCAACCGCGGCCACACCTATCTCGGCAATCCTGACAGTCGTGCGCAGATTTATCCCGACTTCGTGCGCGTCTGCAATTCGTTCAACGTGAAATGCGAGCGCGTGATGTATAAAAAGGATTTGCGCGCCGCCATTCAGCGGATGCTCGACGCGAAGGAACCGTACGTGCTCGATGTGATTGTGCCTTACAGCGAACACGTGCTGCCGTTCATTCCGGCAGGCCGCACCGTGGCCGACATGATCTGGAAGGTGTAATGGATGGCCAGGTAACCGCATCTTTCAAGTCGCGTTTCCACGCGCAAACTGAAGTTTGCGGCTGCATTTTGGATTCTGTCATATCAGGCCGGGTGAAAATTTTTCGCCCGGCCTTTCGGCTTTGAACTCCCAATATTCAACCTTCAACCGGCGTTAAACCACAAATGAACGCGAATTTCACGAACTCCGCGCCTCAATTTAGGCATTAAAACTGCAGCAGAGGGAGGGCTGATATGGCATGTCGGAGACGAGATAACGATTTGGCGGGACCAATGACCCAATTGGCCGGGCTTGGCGTGTTGGCTTTAATGTCTATTCCGGACAGTCGCCAGATGCTCCTCTCAATCGAGACTATCGCCCTGGCACTTGTTGGCATTGTCGCCTTCGGCTTCATTCTCTTCGGCATCTGGCGGCTGGCGACCCCGGAGCGGAATATGCATATTTTCACCAGAAACGTGCTGGCGCCGCCACTCCGTGTTCCGGAACAAAAACACGATGATGACGTATCGGAACCCGAACCACCATCCGAACCACTGTCCACAACCGAACTCATCGAACAACTGCATTCGATGGACTGGTTCCAGTTTGAAAAGCTGGTCGGGCACGTTTACCAGAAAATTGGATATACCGTCACCCGTCGAGGCGGCGCGAACCCGGACGGCGGGATTGATTTGGTCATCCAGAAGGACGGGCAGGGCGCCGCCGTTCAATGCAAGCAGTGGAAGGCGTGGCGGGTCGGCATAAAGCAGGTCCGCGAATTCCTGGGGGCGCTGACGGATGCGAACATTCAGCAGGGCAAGTTTTTCACCCTGCGCGGTTACACCAATCAGGCCATGCAGTTCGCCAGAAAAAATGGCATTGAGATTGTGAACGAGGTTGGACTGGCCCAGATGCTGGAATCCACGGATGCACGATTTGACCCGGCAGTGTTTGAATTGTTGCGTGACACGCGAAAATTCTGTCCGAAATGCGAACGCGAACTGGTCATTCGGGTTGCCGAGAGGGGCCCCAATCCCGGCAGCAGATTTTGGGGATGCTCAGGCTATCCGAGCTGTCATTTCACAATGCCGCTTGCCGAAACCACCCCAACGCCTGCCGAATCCGCCGCCCAAGCCGCACTTCATCCTCTCCGCCTCGACCGGGGAGAAGAAAAAGGTGAGGTGTCGCTCGTTTCCTAGCGGAAATTGCGAAGTAGTTGAACAGTTGAAGGTTGAGCGTTGATGATTGATCCATCTTCGCCAAGGCTACGACGGAACAAGGATTTGAGTTTGTTGCGTTGTTCGTGCCTTCTGTGGCGCACACGGAGTGACGCGCCGTGACTTTAACAAATTTTCCATGCGCGCTGACAAATGCCGCGCGTCGTGCTAAACCGTTTCCCGACGACCGAGCAGCGAGAGGTTCCATGCCAGCGAATCTGACACCGGAATACGAGAAGGCCGAGCAGCGTTACCGGGAGGCGACCGATGACGAGGAACGAATGGCCGCCCTGCAGGCGATGCTCAGCACCGTCCCCAAGCACAAGGGCACCGAAAAGTTGCAGGCGGACATCAAACGCCGTCTCAGCCAGCTCCGCCGGGAACAACAGCGGTCCGCGCACACCAAGGGGCCGGACCCGTTCCACATCCCCCGCAGCGGCACCGGTCAGGTGGTGCTCATCGGGCCGCCGAACACGGGCAAGAGCAGTCTGCTCGCCGCCGCCACCAACGCCGAAGCCCGGGTGGCCGATTATCCCTTCACCACCGTCGTGCCGCAGCCGGGCATGTGGGCGATGGACGACGCGCAAATCGAACTGGTGGACACGCCGCCGTTCACCGCCGAACACGTCCCCGCCGGGTTGATGGGCACCATCCACAACGCAGACGTGTTGTGCGTGGTGGCGGAGGCCGGCGACGCCGCGCTCGACCAGGTGGAGATGGTGCTGGGCGTGCTGGCGGCGCGCGGATTGACCCTCCGGTCAGCGCCGCGAAATGAATTGTCTGCGGCAGGCGCCGGTTTCCGGCCGGGATTGATTGTGGCAAACAAGGCGGAACTGGCGGCGGCGGGAACCCTCGAGGCCCTCCGGGAATTGTATGGGGGAAATCTGGATACGTTCGCCGTCAGCGCCAAGACGGGCAAGGGGCTGGATGATCTGTTCCGGCGGCTTTGGGCATTGCTGGCGATGATCCGGGTGTATCCGAAAGAGCCGGGCAAACCGGCGGACCGGCACAAGCCGTTCCTGCTGCCAGCCGGCGCGACCATCGCCGACCTGGCGCGGCTGATTCATCGCGATCTGCCCGAGACGATGAAGTTCGCGCGGCTGTGGGGGCACGGGCGGTTCGAGGGCCAGCCGGTGCACCGGACCGAGGGGTTGCGCGACGGGGACGTGGTGGAAATCCACGAATAAACGGAAGTCACGCCCTCCGAAATTTGCACAATTCGCGTCAAAACGTTTCTTTGCGGTGCCGGGTTTCAGCCGAAGAACCCGCGGCCGGGGTGAATAAGTTCCAGTTGAAGTATTGTTAAAGACGGCTACTGTATCCGGAAATGAAACACTTGTTTGTCCGATTGACGGTCGTGGTCGCCAGCCTGGTGCTGGCCGCCTGGTATGCGGCGGTGCCGGCCAACGGTGCGGTCAACGTCACCGAACACCACAACCACGACTCGCGCGACGGTCTTTACGTTGATCCCGCGTTCACGCCCGCGAACGCCGCCGCGCTGAAGCGCGACACGAATTTTGACGGCACCATCAGCGGCAACGTCTATGCCCAGCCGCTCTACATCGAGGGTGGGCCGGGGGGGCGGGCGATGATCATCGCCGTCACCGAGTCCAACAACGTTTATGCGCTCGACGCGGCCAATGGCAAGGTCATCTGGCAACGGCATGTGGGCGCGCCCGTGCCGTTGTCCAGCCTCCCCTGCGGCGACATTGATCCACTCGGCATCACCGGCACACCCATTGTGGATCTTCCCTCGCGCACGTTGTTTTTTGACGCGATGACCACGCCCGATGGCGGCACCACCAAGAAACATCTCATCTACGCGCTTAACGTGGACACGGGGACGACCAACAGCGGCTGGCCGGTGGACGTGAACACCAATGCCAAATCCGGCAGCACGACCTTCACATCGGTCACGCAAAATGAACGGGGCGCATTGGCCATTGTAAGCAATATCGTTTATGTGCCGTACGGCGGCCATGCCGGTGATTGCGGGACATATCACGGCTGGCTGGTGGGTGTGGCGATGAACCAGCCCACCAACGTGCTGGCATGGGCCACGCCGGCGACCGGCGGCGGCGCGTGGGCCGTCGGCGGCATCGCCAGCGACGGGATGAATCCGTTCATCGCCACGGGCAACACGTTTGGCGCGAGCACCTGGAGTGGCGGCGAGGCGATTATCCGTTTCCAAACCGGCCCGGTGTTCAGCAGCCTGACGAATGATTACTGGGCGCCCCTCAACTGGATGGCGCTCGATTCCGGCGACATTGACCTCGGCGGTTCGGGCGCATTGCTGGTGGACGTGCCGGGCGCCACGCCGTCGAAGCTGGTGGTTTCGCTGGGCAAGGATGGCAATGCGTATTTGCTGAATCGCACCAATCTCGGCGGCGTCAGTGCGCCGCTGGCGCAGGCGCACATCTCCAGCAGCACCATCATCCAGGCAGCGGCCACCTACCAGACCACCCAAGGCACCTATGTCGTATGTTGCGGCAACAACACCAGCCTTATCGCCTTCCGCATCAACGCCACCAGCCCGCCGACCATTACAAGCGCATGGACCGTGAGCCAGAACGGTCGCGGCTCGCCTTTCGTCACCTCCACCGACGGCACCAACAACGTGATTGTCTGGGGCATCGGTTCCGAGGGCAACCAACGGCTCCAGGGTTTCAACGGCGACACGGGCGCGGTCGTTTATTCCGGTGGCGGCGCGAACGAGCTGATGACCGGCACCCGGCGGTTTAACACGGCCATTGCGGCCCATGGGCGCATTTACGTGGCCAACGACAACAAGGTCTATGCCTTTACCGTGCCGGTGGCGCCAATCGTCCTGACCAATCTGGCCCTGTTGCCGGGCGGCGCATTTCAATTCGGCTTCACCAACACGCCGGGCATGAATTTTACGGCGTATGGCACCACCAATTTGTCCTTGCCGTTCACCAACTGGCCCCGGCTAGGCAGCGCCACGGAAATAACGTCCGGCCAGTTCCAATTCACGGATTTGCAGGCGACGACCAATGCGGACCGCTTTTATCGCGTCACGTCGCCGTGAAATCGGATGAGGGTTGAGAGTTGGGGGTTGAGAAAAACATCGAACATCTAACATCCAACGTCCAACATCGAATTGCCAGGAAGGAGACCGGCACTAAAATTCAGGATTCGGGAGTTACAGACTGCGGATGCCCTAGCAACGCTTCCCTCCCTTTTGTGTGATTCGTGTATTTCGTGGTTGTAATCCGGCTCGCGGGTACGCTCGCCCCACCAAAGCGGGCGGCCCGGTGATCCGTCCCCAGAAAAGTTTGGTGTTTTGGCGGGTGGATTTGGTAACCGTATTGCCATGTCCAAACGCATTTGCCTGTTCCTCCTGTTTGCCCTCGTGTTCGTTGCAGGCGCGCAGACCCATCCCGTCAACGCCACCATTGATGCCGGCAAGACCGGCGCGCCGATCTCGAAATACATCTATGGCCAGTTCATCGAGCACATCGGCGGCATCATCAACAACGGCATCTGGGCCGAGATACTCGATGACCGGAAATTTTATTACCCGATCACGTCCCGGGCGCCGGCGAGCGCTCCGGCGCCGGGTAGATTTGGTTTACGGCACTGGACGACTATCGGCCCGGACGAATCCGTGGTGATGGACACGAACCAGCCTTATGTCGGCGAGCACACACCGCTCGTAATGCTGGACGGTGCCAGCCCGCGCGGCATCCGGCAGGCTGGATTGGTGGTGCGCCAGGGAAAATCCTACACCGGACGCGTGGCGCTGGCGGGCGATTCCAGCGCGGAGGTCACCGTCAGCCTCGTCTGGGGAACCAACGCGAACGAACGCCAGACCGTAACCGCGGGCAAACTCCACGGTGCATATCGCAAATTTCCCTTCAGCTTCACTGCCGGAGCGGACAGCGACAACGCGCGGCTGGAAATCACCGGGACAGGCAGGGGCGCCTTTCACATCGGCGCGGTCTCGCTCATGCCAGCGGACAATGTCCAGGGTTTTCGGCGTGAAGTCATTGCGGCGCTGAAGCAATTGCGTTCGGGCGTGTACCGGTTTCCCGGCGGCAATTATGTCTCGGGCTACGAATGGCGCGACACCATAGGTGACCCGGACAAACGGCCGCCGCGTTGGGATTACGCCTGGAACGTCATGCAGCCAAACGACGTCGGCATTGATGAATTCATGACCCTATGCAAACTACTCGACGTGGAGCCTTCCCTCACGGTCAACTCCGGCTTCGGCGACGCGTGGTCCGCCGCCCAACTCGTCGAGTATGCCAACGGCTCGCCGACGACGCCGATGGGCCGGCTGCGCGCAGCCAACGGGCATCACGAACCTTACGGCATCAAGTTTTGGGGCGTCGGCAATGAGATGTGGGGTGAGTGGTCGCTCGGCGTCATGCCGCTCAAGCAATATGAGATCAAACACAACCTGTTCGCCCAGGCCATGCGGGAGGCGGACCCGACCGTCAAACTCATTGCCTGTGGGGCCATGCCCGACGCGATGACCGGGTCAAAGCAATCGCTGCGCCTCAGCGGCAAGCTCGTTCCCGATCTTCCCGGTCCGGCAGACTGGACGGGCGGACTGTTTTCGCATTGTCTGGCCAACATGGATTACATCAGCGAGCACTTTTACACCTACAACAACACGCATTTTGACCTCGAAAAAGGCGATCAGGTGCCCAACGACCCGAATGAACCGCTGGTGGACTGGGAACGCCGCCCAGCCAACATGGTGCGCGCGAAATTCGAGCATTACCAGGAATACCTGAAACGCATTCCCGGCCTCAAAGCCAAGCCGGTGCCCATCTGTATCGACGAATGGGCCTACAGCCGCGTGCCGCCGAATTCCTACAAGCTCGTCCCCGCTTACGCGTGGGCATTCGACGAAATGTTCCGGCATTCAGACCTGTATCAGATGGCGGGCTTCACATTTGCCACTTCTCTTCTCAGCGCCAATCGCACCGAAGCCGTGTTGAATCCCGCCGGACTTCTGTTCAAGCTGTATCGCGATCATTACGGCACGATCCCGGTGGAAGTGACCGGCAATTCGCCCCAGCCGCCACCCAAATATCCCGTCGGCGGCGAGCAGCCGAAGGTCAACGCGGGCAGTGACACATTCCCGCTCGACGTGGCGGCGGCGTTGAGCAGCGACCGGAAAACGCTCACCGTAGCCGTGGTGAACCCGACCGATTCCGCGCAACAGCTCAACCTGACCGTCAAAGGCGTCGAGTTGGCGGGCAAAGGACGGTTGTGGCGCATGGCGCCTTCCAGCATCAACGCGACCATCGTGGTGGGGCAAACACCCGAGGTCCAGGTCGAGGAACAGGCGCTGGACAGCATGCCGGACACGGCCACCATCGCCCCCATCAGCGTGAACATTTTCGAATTTGCGCTGAAGTGAGGGCAGGCAACGGTTGAGAATATAGCGGCAAAGGAAAACTTTGCCTGCCGGTTCCGTTTTTGCAAAGCTGATGCCATGTTCGAGAACGCCATTCGCCGGATACCGCGCCCGGAGGACGTGCCGCGCCTGAACACGCAGGAACTGCGGGACACGTTCCTCGTCACCAACCTTTTCACGCCGGGCCAACTCAACGGCACGTTCACCGACCTCGACCGGCTGGTGGTCGGCGGCGTCATGCCGATCAAGCCGGTAGAACTGCCCAATCACAAGGAAACCGGGTGCGCCTTTTTTCTGGAACGCCGCGAGCTGGGCGCCATCAACGTCGGCGGCACCGGTGCGGTGCATGCGGACGGCAAAACATTTTCGCTTAACCGTCTGGCTTGCATTTACTTACCGATGGGCACCAAATCGGTTACCTTCGAGAGCAAGGACGCGAAGAAACCGGCTAAGTTTTATTTCCTGAGCTGTCCGGCCCACGTGGCGCATCCCGCCGCAATGATGAAACCCAGGGACGCCACGCCCGTGCCGCTCGGCTCGCTGGCGGCGGCGAACCAACGGACAATTTACAAATACATCCACACCGGCGGTATTCCAAGCTGTCAGCTCGTGATGGGCTTCACTGCACTGGACAAAGGCAGCGTGTGGAACTCGTTCCCGCCGCACACGCACGGGCGGCGCACGGAGATTTATTTTTATTTCGACCTCGGCGACAACGTCCTGACGCATTTCCTGGGCGAGCCGCAACAAACGCGGCACCTTTTCGTGCACAACGAGGAAGCCGCACTGTCGCCGAACTGGTCCATCCATTGCGGCTGCGGCACCGGCAATTACAAATTCATCTGGGGCATGGCCGGCGAGAACCAGACGTTTGACGACATGGACGGCGTGAAGCCGCTGGATTTGAGGTAGGGACGCCGCGCTGCGGCGTCCGGTCGGCGCGGCGCGCCGACCCTACCATCAATGTTTATGGCGCGTTTCAAAAACAAAGTTGTAATTGTCACCGGCGCGAGCCGGGGAATCGGCCAGGCCATCGCCGTCGCGTTTGCCCGCGAGGGCGCAAAGGTTGTGGGCGTGGCGCGGAGCGATTTGTCTGCGACCGCTTCCCAGGTCAAAACCGCGGGCGGCGAATTCGTGGCCGTCAACGCCGACCTCGGCAAGACCGCGCAGAAGGAGGCCGCGGATTTGGTGGCGCGGATTTTGAAACAGACCGGCCGCATTGACGTGCTGGTCAACAACGCGGGCATCATCCGCCGCGCGCCGGCGGTGGATTTTTCCGAAGCGGACTGGAACGAGGTGCTGCAAACCAATTTGTCCGCGCCGTTTTTCCTCAGCCAGGCCGTGGCGAAATGGTGGCTCACCGCCGGACGCGGCAAATCGGCGGCCGATGCGCGCCTGAAAATCGTGAACCTCGCCTCCATGTTGTCGTTCCAAGGCGGTATTACCATCGTCGCTTACACGGCGAGCAAACACGGCGTCGCGGGGATCACGAAGGCGCTTGCCAACGAATGGGCGAAGGAACGCATCAACATCAACGCCATCGCTCCGGGTTACATCGCCACGGAGAACACGAAGCCGTTGCGCGAAGACGCCAAACGGAACCAAGCCATCCTCGACCGCATACCCGAAGGCCGGTGGGGCCGGCCGGAGGACATCGCGGGTGGCTGCGTGTTTCTGGCTTCGCCGGAAGCCGATTATCTCAACGGCGCAGTCATCAACATTGACGGTGGCTGGCTGGCACGTTGAACCACAATCATCATCCGTCGCTTATGAAAAATACGTTTGCCCGTTTTCTCGTTTTGCCTGGTCTGGCGTGGTTCTGTGCCGCCCTGACAATTTCCGCCGCACCCGGCGACCAGGGAAATCTGGCAGCAGCTTTGAAGGACAAAGGTGTTTCGATCAAAGTCACCAACCCGTCGAATTTCCGCCGCGAAAGTGAAACGATTGAACTTAATCTGAAGGCCATCGGTGCTCGTTTTCACCTTGACCCGGTGACCGGCAAATTCGCCGTGAGGGACGGCGTTTCCTCAAACATTCTGGATTCACAGAGTTACGCATCCGAATCGAACTCAACGCCGGACAAATTGCTTTTCCAGGTTGACCTTGGGCCGCATGAGACGCGGACGTTTTATGTTTTGGACGTCTCGACGTTAACCAACGTGCCGGAGCCGACAGTCAGGACCTTTGCGCGTTACGTGCCGGAGCGGATGGACGATTTCGCGTGGGAAAGCGACCGCATCGCGTTTCGCTTGTATGGTCAGGCGCTCATCAAGGGCGAGGGCTTGATCAGCAGCGGCGTGGACGTGTGGATCAAGAGCCAACGCAAGCTCATCATGGATGAAATGTACAAGACCGGCCGCTTCCACATGGACAACGGTGATGAGATGGACGATTACCGCGTCGGCACCAGCCGCGGTTGCGGCGGTCTCGGCGTTTGGGATGGCAAAAAACTCTACGTCTCCAGCAATTACCGCAACTGGCGGCTCATCACCACCGGCCCGATCCGCTCGGAATTCGAAGTGACCTACGACGCGTGGGACGCCGGCGGTCGGAAAGTTTCCGAGGTCAAACGTATCAGCATTGACGCCGGTTCGTGGTTCAGCAAGGCGCAAAGCATGTTCCGCAGCGACAGCGCATCACCCTTGACCATCGCCGCCGGTCTGGCCGAGCGTTCCTGCGGTCCGGACGGCAAAGAACTCATCGCACAGGACAAAACCGAAGGCTGGATGAGTTACTGGCAGCCGGAGGACAAACCAAAAGGCACCATGGGCGTCGCCATCATTTTGCCGAAGCGCAGCGTCAAAAAATTTACCAACGACAATCCAACCATGCCCGATTCCGTGCTGCACGCCGTCGTGCCGCAACCCACGATGGAAGGGGCGCCGCCGATCCGCAACCTGCTTGCCGTCACGCGGGTCAAGATCGGCGAACCATTCACTTATTACTTTGGGGCGTGCTGGGACCGCAGCGGCGATTTCACCAATCACATTCAGTGGGAAAATTACGTGCGCCGATTCGCCGAACGCCGCGATGCCCCGTTGCACGTGACGATGGGAGATTGAAAGCAGGGCGTGCCTTCCGTGCGCGCCGTCGTCCCAGCGTGCATATTCAACCGGCGCGCAGAGGACTGCACGCCCTGCCGCATCAACCTTTTTGCTGCGCGACCACCTTCAACGCCTCTGCCGTCAAGGCGGTGATTTTCGACCACGCCTTTTCCTGGATGAGCTTGCGCTCACCCATCCAGGAACCGGCGACTGCCGCGACCTGCGGGATGGTGAGATAATTCGGCAGGGTCGCCGCATTGATGCCGCCGGTCGGCACAAATTTCACACCGGTGTGCGCAAATGGCGCGGCCAGCGCCTTGAGCATCGCCGCGCCGCCCGCCGGTTCCGCCGGGAAAAATTTCAAATGCCTCCAGCCCAGGTTCAGCGCGCGGTCCACTTCCGTTGGCGTCATGACTCCGGGAAAAAACGGCAGGTCGCGTTCCCCGGCTGTGTTTAAAACCGCTTCATTCAGACCGGGAGACACGCCGAATTGCGCGCCGACATCAATCGCGCATTGTACCTGTTCCGACGTCAGCAACGTACCGGCGCCGATGGCCATCCGGGGAACTTTCTGGCGGATGCGTTGGATGGCTTCGGCGGCGGCGGCGGTGCGGAAGGTGATTTCCATCACATTCAATCCACCGGCGAGCAGCGCCTCGGCCAGCGGGACGGCGTCTTCCGCCCGGTCAACCACCGTGATGCAAAGCAACCGTTGTTTGAGAAAGGATTCGGCGTTCACAAAATGCGTGCACCGATGATACACGACGACGGCGGCGAGTGAACTTGAAATTGGAACCGCGGATTTCGCGGATGCCACGGATAAAACTTCAATTCCCTAAGAATCCGCGTAACCGGTGGTTTAGTTGAACTATGAACTTTTCCGTCGAACACATCGGGGTTCCCGCAACAGACGCCGTCGCATTGAAAAACTGGTATGAACGCGTGCTGGGCGCGCGGGTGATTTGGGACAACGGCCAAAAGCCGCCGGTCTTCATCCTCGCGCTGGCGGGCGGCGCGTGGCTGGAGATTTATCCGGCCAACGCCGCGCCCAATGCCGGCCGGGGCGACAACAAACTCGCCGGGTTCCGTCATCTGGCGCTCCGGGTGGATTCCATTGACGCGGCAAAGGCTGAACTCGAACAACGCGGTGTGAAGTTCACGGAAGCAATCAGTCCGGCGGCCGGCGGCGGCCGGGTTTTGTTTTCCGAGGACAGCGAAGGCAATTTGCTGCATCTGGTCGAGCGACCAGCCGAATTATGATTGATGATTTGTGATTGAGACGCCAATGCCAGATTCGCGACGGATTGAAAACCATAAATCGTAAATCAAAAACCACGGCCACTTTCCCCGGCAGCGCAACTACTTCGCCCGCAGCAGGAGCACGGGCACGCTGATGCTGTGCTGAACCCGGCTGGCGGTGGCGCCCAGAAATATGTCGGCCAGGAGGCGGTGTCCGTGCGTGCTCATCGCCACCAGGTCGCAACCTTTTTGCTCCACCCATTTGACGATTTCCTTTACCGGATCGCCGTAAGCCAGTTCGGCCTCGGCAGAAATTCCCGCGCTTTGGAACTCAGCGCGTATTTTTTTCAGATAAGCTGTGTCTTCGGCGATTTCAGGGCTGACCGCGTCCGGCCCGTAAGTCCGCGCCGCCCAGCCGTCGGCCACGTGCAGTAACACGACGCGGCTGTTCGCCCATTTCGCGAGCGGCTTGACGTGATCGATAATCGCCCGGTCGGTCGGCGTCGCGTCCAACGTCACGAGAATTTTGTTATACATGGCGGCCTTTTCATTCTTCAGTGGCCAACGATGACCGCCCACGCCTCCCGAAGCGCATCCGGCAGGCTGTAGAGGTCCATGGCCGTGATAAGGATGGCTGTTCCCCAGCCGGTAATCAACAGGAACCAGCCGTTCCGCCATTTTCCCATGCGCTGGCGCGAGCTGGTGAATTGCAACAGCGGAAACATCGCGAACGGGAGTTCCAGGCACAGCACAACCTGGCTGAGGTTGACCAGATCAGTCACGCTGCCATTCCCGCGGACACTGATGATCAGGATCGCCGGCACGACGGCAAGCGTCCGGGTGATCAGCCGCCGGAGCCACGGGCGGATGCGCCAGTGCATGAATCCTTCCATCACCACCTGTCCGGCGAGCGTGCCGGTGATGGTGCTGCTTTGCCCGCTCGCCAAAAGCGCCACGGCGAACAAGGTGCTCGCCAGCGTCGTTCCCAGCAGCGGGGCGAGGGTGTAATAGGCGATGCGGATCCAGTCGCTGTCCGGGCTGAAGGTGACGACCTGGCCGCCCGCCACGGTGATGCTGGTCTTCCCGTAGAACACGATGGCCGCGAGCACCAGGATGGCCGCGTTGACGAAAAACGCGATGGTCAAGGCCATGGTCGTGTCAATCGTGTTAAACCGGATGGCGCGGCGAATGGACGTTTCATTCTGCTGCAACTGGCGGGTTTGCACCAAAGCCGTGTGGAGGTACAGGTTGTGAGGCATGACGGTCGCCCCGATGATGCCAATCGCCACCACCAACATGCCGGCCTGCGCAAAGTCGGGTCGCGCCATGGCACGCCCCATTTCCAGGAAATCCGGCCGGGTCTGGGCCAATCCGAAAAGCTCGATGCCGTAGCAGGTGCCGATGGTCAGCACGAAGACGGCGACCACTGCCTCGATGAGCCTCATGCCGAAACCCTGCAACGCCAGCAACAGCAGCACGTCGAAGGCAGTGATGATGATCGCCCATTGCATGGGGATGTGGAACAACAGGTTCAAGGCAACCGCGCTGCCCAGCGATTCAGCGAGGTCGGTCATGCCGATGGCGATTTCCATCGAAAGCCAGTTCGGCCAGCGCGTCCAGCGCGGATACCAGTCGCGGCAGCATTGGGCGAGGTCTTTGCCGGTCGCCACGCCCAGCCGCGCCGAGATCACCTGCAGGAAGACGGCCATCACGCTGGCGAGGCCGACCACCCAGAGCAGTCCGTATTTGAACTGCGCGCCGCCCGCCAGATCGGTGCCCCAGTTGCCCGGGTCCATGTAGCCGACGCTCACCAGAATGGCCGGGCCGACAAAGGCCCGCCATTGCGGCCAGAAACCGGCGCGAGGAGGCGGCACGGGAATCGTGCCGTGCACGCCTTCGAGCGAGAGATGGCCCGGCTCCGTCTCGACCGTGCGCCGGGTTTGATCCATCGAATCGCCCGGCTCCTTGTCTGGTAAATTCCCCTGGTCCGCAATCATTTATTTGTAGCCTTAGATACAATTGAGGCGGCGGCCTGTCAACCGCAAAATGTAGCCTTGGTTACAAAATTAAACCTCGACCCAACAGCCGGCTTGGGGTTGATTGTTCCCGGTTTATGCCGCCAACAAACAAATCCGCCGCTGTCCCGCGGCCGCCAGCACAACGGGCTGAAATCTTCCGCCGTTTGCGCCGCGACCGTGCCGGGGAGATCGCCCAGGATTACGTTGAGGCTATCGCCGACCTTTCGGCTTCGGTGGGTGAGGCGCGCGTGGTGGACCTGGCGCGGCGGCTGGGCGTGACCCACGTGACGGTGAACCGGACTTTGGCGCGTCTGCAACAGGCCGGTTATGTCAACACCAAGCCTTACCGCGCCATTTTCCTCACCGGCACCGGCCACAAACTGGCCAAGGAATCCAAGCGGCGGCATGAGACGGTGGTGGCCTTCCTGCGCTCGCTCGGTGTTTCGGAAAAAACGTCCGAGATGGACGCCGAAGGAATCGAACACCACGTCAGTCCCGAAACCCTGGCGGCCTTTGAACGATTGTTGAAAAGGCCTTGATGCGCCCGCTCGACCTCCAGCCCATTGGGAATGAACTGGCCATTAAATGGGACGATGGCAGCGAGAGTTTTATTCCTTTGGAAAAACTGCGGCGGTGTTGTCCCTGCGCGGGTTGCCGGGGCGAAGTGGACGTTTTGGGGAAGGTCCATAAAAATCCGGAGCGACCGCCGCCGCCAGCGGCGTTTGAACTGGTTCGCATCGTCGGCGTGGGCGGTTATGGAATCCAGCCGGTCTGGGCGGATGGGCACACGACGGGGATTTTTTCGTTTGATTACCTGCGGCGAATCGCATTGAAAAACTCAAGTGGCTGAAAAAGGAAAACGGCGCGTTCAAAGAACGCGCCGTGGATTCCTGATTTTTGATCAGGCCTAATATTTTTCGCTGATCAACTTTTGATCGGGGTCGGTGTTTTGGGGATTGCTCCAGTCATACGGCCTGGCGCCTTCCCAAAGAGAGTTGGGATTCACCGGCGATTTTGGTTGGGGCGGTTTGGAACGCAGGAAGTCGCCCGTCGCCGGTTGGAAATCCTCGTCTTTGACTATGGTCGGCGTGATGAACAGGATCAGGTTCCCCCTGGTAGTGGTTTTTGACTCACTGCGGAATGCATACCCAAGAACGGGAATGTCGCCGAGGAACGGCACCTTGGTGTAGGTCGAGCTGGGGCTGTCCGTGACGAGTCCACCCATGACCAGCGTGTTCGCGTTGGGGATGATCACCTGGGTATCAATGCTGCGGAAATCAAACACATCGGCGTCGTATTCCAGGCCGCCGACGATCTGCTTCATGGTGCTGAAGAAGCTGGAAACCTGGGGGACAACTCTGAGCCAGATATAGTCGTTGGCGGAGATGCGGGGCGTAACTTCCAGAATGGTGCCCACGTTGGTGTAGTTAATGGTGGAACCGCCCGCCGTGTTGGCCGTGCTGGCGGTGACGTTGATCACCGGATAGCCGCGGGTGACGGAGATAACGGCCGGGCTGTTGTCAAGGGTCACCACGCGGGGCACGGAAATCTGCTGGGCGTTGTACGACGAGTTCAGGAAGGAAATCACAGCGTCCACGCCATCGGCGTTGAGAAAGAACGTTGATGGATTGAAACCATGTTGGGTATCCGCCAACAGGCCTGGACTTTGGAGCAGGTTGTTTGGGCCGTAAGTAGTTGTTATTACAGTTCCCAAAGGTGGACCGTTTGAGACCGCGCTGACAGTCTGCGAGTATGGTTGTCCTGATTGTCCGCCCAAAACATTGTTCCCAAACCTGACATTCTGCGCGCTAAGTGTCTTCGTCCAATCAATGCCCTTGGTCGTGCTGGGATTACTTGAAATTTCCACCAGGCGGGTTTCGATGAGCACCTGCCGGGTCGGCTTGTCCAGTTGGGCGACCAAGGTGTCCACCGCTGACTGTTCAGGGTCGGTGGACACCACCACCAGTTGGCTGGTGCGCGCGTCCGGCAACACCCGGCTGCGCCTGTCGGTCAATACCGACTGCACCGCTGCGGTCATGTTGGAGACGCTGGAGTATTTGAGCTGGACGACGCGGGTGATGAGCGCCGGCGGCGCCATGGGGTCCTTGGTGGTGATACGGGCAATGTGGGTTTTCTTGTCTTCGACTAACTGGAGACCGTAATTGTCCAACAAGGCCAGCAGGGCCTGTTCGGCAGTAATGTTCTCCCAGCGAATGGAGAGGGTGGGTTCGACTTTGATCTGTCCGTTTTGATCGGGCTGGCCGTAGCCGATTTTGGGATCAAGCAGATAATTGATTCCAGCCTGCCGCGCCAAATTCTCGATGGCGGTGGTCAGGGGAACGTCCTGGAATTGAATGAGCGGTATGCTCGACACCGGGACTGCGGGCGCATTGGTAGCGGGAGTGGCTGGTCGCTCGCTGGTCACTGCCGCCGTCGGGGTGGTGGCGGTTTCGGGCGCTGTGGCAGGCGCAGTTTCGTTGCCGCCGGTAGCCGTGGCGGGGGCCGGCGATGGATTGGGCATGCCGGTGTCCACAGCCGCGGGCGGGTTGGTGGCAGACTCCGTCGCGGGCACCTGGTTTGTTCCAACAGCCTCAGTCTGGGACAAGGCCGATTGCCGCAGAACGAGTCCACCCAGTAGAACGGCGATTAGTAGTTTTTTCATAACGTTTGTTTGTTTTAGCTCTGTCAGCTCTAACTTATTAATTTACGTTTGATGACGAATGAAGCCATTAGCAAATACCAAGCCAATTTTAAATGTCTTTGGTGTGTCTTCTTTCTGAGCAGATGGTGTGCAAGCTTTCATGGGTTGTCAGGGGAAGTCAACTCGTGATACTTGCCGCTCACTTCAATCACCACGGAGTGGGATCTGATTTCAACACAACGAACGTGAATCCGGCCTTGCTCGGTGATGACATCCCCTTCATCGCCAGCGGCAAAGGTGTGGTTGTTGATGATGACCAGCCGGTGGCCAGGTGTCCCGGAAAAGCCCTTCAAAGTCAGCGCGGTTGCTTCCACACTGTTGGTGGGGGCGGCCATGGTGGTTTCGTAGGGGCGGTTGGATTTGGGGAAAAACGGGTCGCGGCCTTCCTCGGCGTTTGCCGGAAGAATGAAAACCGAGTGGTGCAGGTTGGTTTTTGCCAGTTGATCAGCCGGCGCCGCCCCCGGCGGCGCGGCCCACAGAATCGCCGCCGGCAGCAACACGGCTGTCAGCCATAGGAACTTGAATTTAAACGGTTTCATGGTTCATAATGATCAAGAGTTCGGCTTGGCCAAAGCCACAATGTCCATTCTGAAAGACAGTTTTTCATTTCCCAGCCCTGTGATATTGAGGGGCTCAACAGTGAGATTGACCACGCGGATGTGAGGAAACGTGTTTTCAAAGTCAGCGATGAATTTTCCCAGATCGTGGTAGTACGCTGTGCCGGAGATGTTCACTTTGATTTGTCTGTAAGGAAACTGTGGCAGCACGTCCACATCACCCATGGACGGCTGGCCGATGGTGGGGATGTCTACCCGGTGTGTCGCTTTAAATCGGCGGATCGTGTCATAAGTCCATGCATAATTATCGCCCGAGGCCACATCCTCCTCCACGCGTGAAAGGTTGGAGGCAGTGACTGACAACTGCGTGCCCGTGTCCCCCAGTTTTTTGACGGTTTCCCTGATAGTTTGCAATTTGGCCTGCGCATCGCGTTCGGTTTTGTGAATTTTAGAGAGGGCGTTATACTGGGGCCGAATCAAGACAAAGCCGATCAATCCCAGCACCGCCAACGTGCAAATAATCACGAGGGTGAACTGGGTGCGCTTCTCTCTGTCTTTGGGAAAGATATTCATTGGCTCTGATCAAGGTAATGGCATTCCAAGGTGAACAAAACATACGGCTTGCCGTCAGGACCCGCCTGCGGGGGCGAAAGACTGGCCAGTCGCACGCTGTTCGTTTTGTCCAGCATGGTTTGAAAATAAGGTTGCTGGGCGACGGCGTCTTTAAATTTGTTCACCTCGTCGCCGGGATTGGCACTGGAATCCCTGGCGTCCAGCGTCACCACGACTTTTTCCGTGGCAACCGGCGGACGTCCGGTGACAACGCCGAAACGAGTGGTCTGCGACTTCGTGCCTTCGGTGTAGGAATACGTCTGATCCACGCGCAACCGGATCAACTGCACTCCCGGCACCGTGGTCCGTTGCAGCGCGTTCAACAAGTTGCCTTGCAGAAAACGGGCGGCGCTCAATTTTTGCAGACTGTCCAGTTTCCGCTGGCCATCCGTAATTTTCTTCATACTCGCCTGCACCCGGTCGAATTCATTGGTGCGGCTCTGAATCTCGCTCTGCACCTGATTCAGGTCTTTTTTGGCCAGCATTTCTTTGAGCAGAAGCGAACTGCTCCACACCAAGGACAGCGCCACCAGCAGCGCGCCAACAAAGATAGCGCGTTTGGTCGGGTCGCGCCGGCGCTGATCCTCGGCGATCAATGCTTCGGCCAGCAAATTGATGCGTATTGGCATAAGCTCATTCCATTTACATCACAGGATCACCAGTGCGGCCCCCACCGCCACCGCCAGTTGCGATCCCACGTGTTCCATTTCCACCGCCTGCTGCCCCGGCAACGCCAGTTGCAGAAAGCCAGTGGGATTCCACGTCTTGCAATCCGCCAGCATTTCCGTGTGCAACATTTGCAAAATCATTTCCGACCGCGCCGAACCGCCGCTGACAAAAATCTGTGTGACCGGACGGTCCTGTTGATGCTCAAAAAAATCGAGCGACGCGCGCAATTCGCGTCCGAGCGGCAAAACCTGGGTTTCGAGCGTGGATTGAACTTCAGGTGCCATGCCCACTTTAATGCCCTCGGCCTCTGCATAACTGATGTTCATCGCTTCCGCCAGCCCCGCCGTCAGTTTGTCCCCACCGATGTTCACCACGCGGGTCAATGCCAACTCGCCGTGGTCCAAAACACAAATGGAACTGTGCTTGAAACCGATGTCCACCAACGCCACGGTTTCGCTGGCAAACACATCCGCCAGGGCCAACTCAAACGCGTTCACCGGGCTGATCAATCCAAGCGCCAAACAATCCAGCGTCAGACCGGCGGTTTTCGCCGCAGCCTGAAAATCTCCAACCAGTTGCTGCTTCGCCGCCGCCACCAGAACTTTCAATTTGGGCAGGCCGGCGGGTTTGGGCGCCTCGGCGGGCTTGTTGCCGGCAGGTGCCTTCGGCGGGAAAACGTAGCAATCAAAAACGTGGTTCGGTAATTCCTGTTGCAGATATCCCTTCGTGTTGTTCTTTAACACCAGCCGCATTTCATCAACCGGAATCTGCGGCAACTCCACCTGCCGCACGATCGTGTCGTCCAACCCCACGGTCAAAGTCAGGCACTTGGTCGTGTTGCCCAGCGCCTCAGACACCTGTTGCAGATGGTCGGACAATAATTCCGGCGACATTTTTTTGTCGTAGATCGGCGCATCCAGCAGCGCGTAGCGGGTCAGGGCCAAAACCTCCCCGCGCCGTTCCAGCAGAACGGCCTTGGTCGTGCGGTTTCCTAAATCAACGGCCATCATCTGGTTCCGTTTCTGCCTCAGCACACCGCTTAGGAATGACCACGCCATGCGATTTTCTTATACGGATGATTGTTATTTGCAAGCAGCAATTCAAGCCGCTCAACACTTTTTAGCAACCCCCGCGCCAAGCCATTTATTCCGAAAATCCTCCATCACCAACCCGTTTTGTCCCAACTCAAGCCGCGCGTGTCTTGAAAACAACCGCTGACCGTTCACGACAGTTGCTTCGCGCGCGATTTCATTTCGTCCAGAAAAGCCACCAGCAACGGCGTCGTGCGCCCGCGCCACATCGCGCCAATCACCACCGGCGGAAATCCGCGCAACGGCAGGGCGCGCACATTGGACGGCAGCGCTTTCTTCGGTATCGCCACCGATACGCCGATTCCCAGCCCGTTGGCGACGTACGTTTCCACCAGGTCCACCGAACTCGCCTCAATGCTCGGAAACCAGTCCACGCCGAGTTCGCCGAGTTTTTGCTGGAAATTTTTGCAGAGCGGCGCGCCCGGCGGCAGGCAGATCAACCGCTCGTCAATCTTGTCGCGCTTCCACAACTGTTCCGCGGAGGTAACCGGGCTGCCGGTCTCCACCAGCAACACCATCGGCAACTCCAGCAACGCCAGTGAATGGATGCCCGGGGCGGGTGTTTTCTCGATGAGCGTGACGGCCAGATCAATCTCCTCTTTTTGCAGCAACTCCTCCAAATGCGCTGGATAGCCCTCGCGCACCGTGATTTTCAAGCCGGGAAATTTCTTTTGCACTCCCCGGAGCAAACCCGGCACGTGATCACGCAAGATAATCGTCGAGGCCCCGATGCGAATGTACCGCGCCTGTCCGCCCTGAAATTCGCCGGCGACTTTGTCGAGGTTCGAAAAAAACGGCTGGATGAATTTGTAGAGCTTTTCGCCCGCCGGCGTCAGCGCGAACGGCCGCCGCTGAAACAGCGTCACGCCGAGAAATTCTTCCAGTTGCGCAACTTGCGCGCTCACCGCCGGCTGCTGGATGCCGTAGGGAATGCTCCGCACCGCCGGCATGATGCCGCCGTGTCTGGCAACGTAATAGAACAACTCCAAATGGTGAATGTTCATTGAGCCAGCCGATGTTCGTCACAGTTTTATCAATTAACGCCCCAAGGGCAAGAGGCGATATTCTCCTCCTCGATGCAAATGACCCAACATTCAACTCAACTCAAATCTATGAAACCATCACTTAAACGACTACTGTTTTGGACACCCAGAATTCTATGTGTTCTGTTTGCCAGCTTTCTGAGCATCTTTGCCGCCGATGTATTTGGTGAAGGTTACGGCTTCTGGAAAACAATACTGGCTCTGCTGATACACCTAATTCCAACGTGGATCATTCTTGCCGTGCTGGCCATCTCCTGGCGCCGGGAATGGGTAGGAGGAATCCTGTTCATCGCTCTTGGGGCGTTGTACCTGGTCGAGTTCTGGGGACGGTTTCATTGGTCGGCATACCTGTGCATATCCGGCCCTCTGTTGCTCCTCGGAGTTTTGTTTTTCCTGAATTGGCTCCATCGAAGAGAACTTCGACCCGGCACTTGAATTACGGTATTGGAGGGTATGCCTATGACTTGATGGTGCGCACCATTTTCAGAGACCTGAAATGAACCCCCTTGTCGCTCAAAAATCTCCCAAAGCCGGCTCGATGGCGGAAGCACAGCCGCCAGCGGCTTCAGTTCTTGGCTTCCTTCTTCAAGGACCAATAGCACTCCGCCATCAAAACAAAAAACACCGCGTCGGCCACGCCGAACAGCGCGACGAAGATGACATGGGGGATGTTGCCCGTCAGCCAGTAGTAAAACGCGGTAACGCTGTAAGCCAGCTTGTAGAGCGTGCCGACGAGAATCAAATCCAGGTTCCGCTGCAGGTCACCGCGCGCAATCAGGAAGTAGGCAATGCCAATCACCAGCACGAACACGCCCAGCAACGTGAGATAACCGCCGAAGGCCGGCAGCTTTTCGCGGATGCCCAGCGCGTCAAAAGCCCTCACCGGGAAAAAGGTGAAGGTGATACCGAGCAGAACGTCGTAAACAGCAGCAATTATGAACAGGCTGCGATAGTACTTTTCTTTGGCGGGACTCATGCCTTAGGTTTTAGCACCCAATCCGTTCATCGCAAATGAAATTTCATCTCAATCTGGTCATCGCCTGGCTCTGGATTCTCCTTGGCTTCATCACCGGCATGGTGCTCGGCTTGTTCTTTCACCGTGAGAGCTGGCTCGGCGGTTACGGCAGCTTCAAACGCCGGATGTATCGGCTCGGACACATTTCTTTTTTTGGTTTGGGCGCGGTGAACCTCCTGTTTTATCTGACGACACAAAATTTATCGCTGGCCAGCCCGACCATCGGCATCGCATCGTGGGCTTTCATCGTCGGCGCGCTCACCATGCCGGTTTGCTGTATGGTCATGGCGCACTACCCGAAGGCGCATTTGATCTTCGCCGTGCCGGTGTTGAGCCTCATCACTGGTGGGGTGCTGATGCTTTTCCTGCTTCTTGAAACCAAAGGACTGCCCGCTCTCAACTTTCAACTCTCAGCTTTCAACTCCCTATGAAACGCATCGGCTTCATCGCCATGAGCGGCGTGCGCGCGCACAACGCCGAACTCACCCAACTCGGCCTCACGCTGCCCGGCTTTGTGGACCGCAACAAAATCATCGCGTCGCTGCCCAGCCTCGGCCTGCTCACGCTCGCCGGGCTTACGCCAAAGAAATTTGACGTGGAGTATCACGAAATTGCCGACCTGAAAAAATTGCCCGAACTGCCGGCGGATTTTGATCTCGTCGCCATCAGCACGTTCACGGCACAACTCAACGAGGCATACGAAGTCGCCGATTTTTACCGCGCCAAAAAAATTCCAGTCGTGATGGGCGGTATCACTGTCACTTCCCTGCCGGAAGAGGCGAAGGAGCATTGCACCAGCGTAGTCATCGGTGAAGGCGAACCGCTCTGGCCGGAAGTCGTCGCCGATTTCGAACGCGGCGCGCTAAAGTCAATCTACACGCCGTCGAAGGAATTCGATCTGGCCGACGCGCCGATGCCGCGTTTCGCTTTGCTCGACCCGGACAAATACAACCGCCTCACCGTCCAAACCAGCCGCGGCTGTCCGCATCGCTGCGAATTTTGCGCCAGCTCCATTTTGCTGACGCCGCGTTACAAGGTGAAGCCGGTGAAAAAAGTCATCGCCGAAATCCATGAGATCAAAAAAATCTGGCCGCGCCCGTTCATCGAGTTTGCCGACGACAACAGTTTTGTCCACCGCGAGCACTACAAAAAACTATTGCGCGAGCTGGCGAAGGAAAAGCTCCGCTGGTTCACCGAAGCCGACGTGCGCGTGGCCGATGACGACGAACTGCTCGGCCTCATGCGCGATTCCGGCTGCCAGCAGGTTCTGATCGGCCTCGAAAGCCCGAGCCGCACGAGTCTTTACGGTCTGGAATTGAAATCGAACTGGAAACTGCGCCAGCAGGATTTTTACAAGGAAGCCATCGCGAAGATTCAATCCTACGGCATCACCGTCAACGGCTGTTTCATCCTCGGCCTCGACGGCGACACGCGCGACGTGTTCGACGACGTGCTCAAGTTCGTGCGCGACTCCAAGCTCTACGAGGTGCAGGTGACGTTCATGACCGCGTTTCCCGGCACGCCGCTTTACGCGCGGCTGAAACGCGAAGGCCGCATCATCCGCGACCGCGCGTGGGAGCTTTGCACGCTGTTCGACATCAACTTCATGCCTAAAAACATGGGGGTCGCCGAATTGCAAAGCGGTTTCTTGAAACTGGTGAAACAACTTTATTCCGCCGAAGAAACTCACGAACGCCGTGTAAAATTCAAACGCAGGTTGAAATTGTCGCCGAATTTTGGCCGCCGGGCGGCGCGGGAGGCGCAGGCGCTCGCGGCGTGAAATTGGATTGATTGCTGGAATGATTCGGTTCAAAACAACGACACAACCCGGAGAGAAAAATGAAACACGCCGACATCCAGAAACTTCATGACGCCGGGCTTATCACTGATGAGCAGCGGCAGAAAATCATCGACCAATTTAAGCTCAAGGAGGATGGTGGCAATTTTCTCACCATTGTCTCCATCATTGGCGCAGTACTCATCGCGGCGGGGATCGCGCTGCTGATTTCCGCGCATTGGAACGAAATCCCGCGCGGCGTGAAAATCGCCGGCGGCCTCGCGCTCATGCTAGGCTTCCACACAGGCGGCTGGTGGTTGCGCGAAGGTGGGGGCGATGCCTCGTCGCCGACACTTTCTGCTACGGGGGCGTTGCAGTCACGGGGCAAATACCGGAAGACCGGCGAGGCGCTGCACCTCATCGGCTCGTGCCTGTTTCTGGCGAACATCGCGTTGCTCGGCCAGATTTACAACATCATCTCACGTCCGCCGAACGCGTTTCTCCTCTGGTGGATTGGCATTGCCGCGCTGCCATGGCTGTTGCGCTCCAAGCCGCAACACGTCCTGCTGCTGCTCGCCTTCGGCATCTGGTTCGGCTTGGAGGTGAACGAACGCGGCAGTTGGATTTACTGCGGCGACGACGAGCGACAGGTTCTGCTCTACGCGCTGCTGGGTCTGGCCTGGCTCGGTGCCGGCTGGCTGTTGCGGCGTGGCGCGTTCGCCGGATTTGCCGGCGTGACGGAGAAATTCGGCCTGCTCGCCTTCCTCATCTTCGTTTTCCCGCTGACGTGGAAAGACTTTTTCGGCGACTGGGAAAATTCCGAAATCCACCAATGGGTTTTCCCCGCGCTCGGCGTGCTCGCATTGCTGCTGCCGGCGATTGGCCTGAAAAATCTCACCGCGCTCACCCGGCAATGGCGCTGGACTTGGTTTGCCGCGTTGCTGGGGATGGTGGTCTTCATGGTGACGGTTTGGTTCGGCTGCTGGCAGCTTAATCATGCCGGCTTGCACTACTATTACTGGGCCGATTCGTGGGGTTACCTCGTCGCCACCATCGCGCTGTTCGTCTTTTGCCTGCTGCAAATCCAGATCGGCCTCCAGGAACGCTCGCCGTTTCTGGTGAACCTCGGCGTCGTCTTCATCGCGCTCGACATCATCGCGGCCTACTGCGACTTGCTCGGCTCGATGGCGCGCACCGGTCTGATGTTCGTCATGTCCGGCGTGTTCCTGATTTTGTTCGGTGTTTATCTCGAAAAGAAACGCCGCGCGTTGATGCAACAGATCAAATCGCAAACCACAGGAGCAAAACTATGAAAAATCCAATCATAAATATGAGTTCATTCCGCGCAGTGGCCATGCCGATGTCAATGGTCCTGCTCGCGGTGTGCGTCGGTTGTTTCTCGGTTGCCGCAGAACCGCAAGCCGGCATTGCGCCGGAACAGCAGCAGCGGCTGGAATTGATGAAAGCCAAGGGGCCGGACGCTTCGCTGACCATCCTCCCCGTGCGCCTGGCGGGCAAACCGTGGGATCGCGTGACCGAGGTGGTCGGCGTTCTTCTCGAACAGCAGGGATTGAGAAACATTGAGCTTGGACAAACGCCGTTCACGCCGACTCACACGAATTTGGAAAGTTTGGCGGCCGCCGTCGGTGCCTTTGTGAAGACAAATCCGATCACCACCGGCTACGCGCTTTACGCCGAATACAATGGTGATCGTCAAACCGGATTGAATGAACTGCGCGCGGTCGTCGTGGATCAAACTGGCGCAGTAGTCTGGACGGACCGTCAGACGCCGCAGGACGAGGCGTTCAAGAAACTGGAAGAGCGGGACCCGATGACGATGTCCGTTCTGCTCGTCGAACGGCTGAGTCCGCAACTCGGCCTCAACGAAGAAACGGCCAAGGCGGCCAAACCGGGCAAGATGGCGGCCATCATGGATCAGCGGAGCGGCCTGCCTCCCGAGAATGAAAGGGCCGCCCTGCCCGAACGCCAGAAGGCGATGAAACAAGCGCTGCCCGGCGCGACGCTGCTGGTTTATCCGGCGCGGATTGGCGGGAACGCGGTCAGCGTCCCCAGCGCCACCAACCTCGTGCGGCTGCTCAATGAAGCGGGCTTGTGCAAAGCCGTTCCGGCCGAACAGACGGTTCTCCTCAAAACTTCGCTGGCCGACCCGAATGAGCTGAAGGCACTCTGGAATCTGGCGCGCGAGTTCCGGGATTATGTCCGCGCACATCCGCCCGCAGCCGACTACGCTCTTTACGCGGACTACGTTTTCAATCCGCAAAACGCGGAGCAGGGATTCGTGCATTTCGTGGTGTGCGACCGCAAGGGCGAGTGGGTGATTGTGGACATGCAAAACTCACATCATCCCGATTACCAGAGCATCGGGGTCATTTCCCGCGACCGGTGCAACCAACTCCTCGTCAAGCGTCTGGCAGGATACCTGAAATGAAATTTCCGGCAAAGAAACGGAGCGCGCCATGAACCGGCGGGAAATTTTGAAACCAAAACAAAACCAAAACGAAAGAAACATGACCATGAAAAACAAACTATGGCTGATGGCTGTGTACAGCACGTTGCTGGCTGCCGCCGCGTCGGGACAAAATGCTCCCGCAGCGGGCACAAATGCAGATACCGCAGATGCGTACGTCCGCAAAGGGACGCAATTGATCAACCACCAGACGCCTGGTCAGGCCTTGAAAGCCTTCGAGCAGGCTTCCGCACTTCAGCCTGACAACGAACGGGCGGCGCTCGGACAATACATCAGTCTCGTGCAATTGAATCGGGCGAATGACGGAGCGAAAGTCTTGGACAAATGGGTGGCAGCCAAAGCAGATGATCCCCGACGCTGGTTGTGCAAGGCCATGGCTGAAGCTCAAACGGACCGGCCCGAGGCAGCGTTGAAGTCTTTTGAGAAACTCACCGAGCTTCAGCCGAACGAAAGCGGCAATTGGGTTGGCAAGGGAGAGATGCTTGAGGCGTTGAAGCGGGATGCCGAGGCGTTGAAAGCTTTTGACCAGGCGATCACGCTGAATCCGAAACACGAGGCAGCCTGGGGCGACCGCGGCAGCGTTCTGAACAGATTGGGGAAGTATGACGAGGCGATTAAGTCTTGTGACAAAGCCATCGAACTCGCTCCCAAGTGGGCCGATCCACTTTACAATCGTGCCTGTGCGTATGCCGGGAAAGGCGACAAAACCAACGCACTCGCCGACCTTAAGCAAGCCATCGAACTACAACCTTCATTCAAGGCCGAGGCCGTCAAGGAAGCCTGTTTCAAAAACCTGCACGGCGACCCGGATTTCAAGAAGTTGACGGAATAAAACACAATGCGTGGAAAGGATCGGCCATGAAACTCAAACTGCTCATCCTCGTCCTCGCGATGCAAACCGCGTGGCTACTCGGCACGGTCGTTGTGCAGGAACGCGCCCTCGCCACCGGCAAGGTCATTCTGCTCGAAACCCGGCGGGTTGACCCGCGTGACCTGCTGCGCGGTGATTATTTGATTTTGAATTACAAAATCAGCGACGTGCCGGTGAATTTGTTTTCACCGCCGGTGAAAAAGGATTTGCCCTATGGCACAAAAGTTTTCGTCGCGCTCGCGCCCGGCACGAACCGGTTCTACGAGGTCACACGCGCCAGCACCAACTCGTTCAAGCCGGGGTCAAACGAAGTCTTACTGCGCGGCAAGACCGACGAACGTTGGTGGAGCACCAACTCCATCCACGTCGAATACGGCCTCGAAAATTTTTACGTCGCCGAAGGCACGGGCAATCCGACCGGCAAACTCACCGTGCAGGCTGTCGCGCCCGCATCCGGCCATCCGAAAATCAAGGAAGTGTTCCTGGACGGCAAGCCTTACGCCGAGGTGATGAAAAAAGAAGCGCGGTGAACGGCACCCTGGCCGATGGCTGATGCCACAGCAATGAAGTGGCGACTGGATGGTGAACCGGCGTGCAGTCACGCCGCTGTTTTCTCCACTTTTGGCGGAAGCCCGTTGTCGCTCTGACCATCCGGGAGGGCCCTGTCCCTGGCCGGCATTTCCGCCAGCAATTGCTGGATGGCTTGCAGCATCATCGGAAACGTGCAGTGGTCTTTGAGGAAACGCCGGTGGGCACCCTCCAACACATATTCCTCATCCGCGTCAATGATCGAGTTGGTTGACAGGATGATGACCGGAACGGTTTTGAGACGGGGATTGGCGCGCATGAATCTGAGCACTTCCCCGCCGTCGAATTTGGGCAGCATTAAATCCAGCAGCACCAAATCCGGAACCAGCCGGAGCAGGATCCTCATCGCCTCCAAACCGTCTTTTGCCGCCTCGACGGAAAATCCCTCCTGTTCCAGACGACGCCGATACGCCGTCAGCGCGACCGGGTCGTCCTCAACGTAAAGTATGGTCCTGGCTTTGATCGCATCCATGTTCGTGACGGCTGGCCTGTTCGCGGTTTCATCGGCAAAACGCCCGTTTGGCGCCGGCCCAACCGCCTTTGCCGGGCAATTTTGCAGCAGTGCTCATGCCAGAAAACATGAATACCGATGGCACTTTTCCGGCCTTTCACCATCGCGTCAGGCGATGCCGCACGAAGGTTTTTCAATTCACAGTTTGCTGCGCGAAAGGTTAGCCTTGACGCCGTGAACGAGACGCGGACGCCAGACCCCAGACCCCGGACCCCGGATGCCACACCGGCTGCGCCGGAGCGACCTGCCGCGCCGGAACGCAGTGAAGGCGGACGCGGTTTCTGGGCGCTCATCGTCACGCAGTTCCAGGGCGCGTTCAGCGACAACGCGCTGAAATGGCTCGTCATCTTCATCGTCATGGGCCTGGGTCTGCCCCACGATGAGCGCGACCGGCTGTTCGGGATCGTCGGCGCGGTGTTTGCCTTGCCGTTCATTGTGTTCTCGATGACGGGCGGGTTTTTCGCCAACCGGTTCAGCAAGCGCACGGTGACCATCGGCGTGAAATGCTTTGAGATTTTGGTGATGCTGCTGGCGCTGACCGGGCTGGCGACGAACCATCTTTACCTGACGATGGCGTGCGTGTTCCTGATGGGCATTCACAGCGCCATCTTCAGTCCGTCGAAATACGGATTGTTGCCGGAACTGCTGCCGGAGAAAAAATTGTCCTGGGGCAACGGCGTGCTGGAGTTGGGCACGTTCCTGGCCATCGTCGGCGGCACGGTCGCCGGCGGCTGGCTGTGCCACACGTTTTCTGCGCAACCGGCGTGGTCAGGCGCCATATTGGTAACGCTGGCGGTGGCCGGATTGATGACGAGCCTCGGCATCACGCGCGTACCCGCCGCCGACCCTGCCAGAAAATTTCGCGCCAACTTCCTCGCCGATTTGTGGCAGCAAATCCGCATCGTCCGGCGCGACCGCACCTTGTGGCTGGCGTTGCTGGGCAACACGTACTTCTTCGCCATCGCGGCGCTCATTCAGTTGCTCATCGTCATCTACACAACGGACGCACTGCATATCCGTGATCCTGCGTGGAGCAGTTATTTGCAGGAGGCCACCTTGATCGGCATCGGGCTGGGCAGTTTTGCGGCGGGCTATTTGTCCGGCGGCAAGATCGAATACGGACTCATCCCGCTCGGGGCCATCGGGCTGACCATCGGCAGCGCGTTGCTGGGGCGGCATGGCCTTTCGTTCGGCGCCGTGGCCCGGGATCTGGCGTTGCTGGCGTTCTTCGGCGGATTTTACATCGTGCCCATCTCGGCGCTGCTGCAACACCGGCCCGCCCGCGAACAAAAGGGCGGCGTGCTGGCGGCGGCCAGCCTGCTCTCCTGGGTCGGGATTCTGCTCGCGTCGGGTGCTTTTTATCTGCTGACGGTCACATTGAAACTGTCGCCGCCGAAGATTTTCCTGCTCATCGCCGGGGCGACCTTTGCCAGCACCATTTACCTCATCTGGCTGCTGCCGGATTCATTGCTCCGATTTCTGTTGTGGTGCGCCACGCATTCGTTTTACCGCATCCGCGTCCTGGGCCGCGACCATATACCCGAAAAGGGCGGCGCGCTCTTCGTCTGCAATCACGTGTCGTTTGTGGACGCGCTGCTGCTGCTGGCTTCCACCGACCGGCGGGTACGGTTCATGATGTTCAAGGGGCATTACGAACTGCCTTACATCAAACCGTTTGCCAAAATCCTCGGTATCATCCCGATTTCCTCCGAGCAGCGGCCGCGCGAAATGCTCAAGTCGCTGCAAACCGCCGGCGACGCCATCCGCGCCGGCGACGTGGTCTGCATTTTCGCCGAGGGCCAGATCACGCGCATCGGCCATCTGCTGCCGTTCCGGCGCGGCTTCGAGCGCGTCATGAAAGATGTGGCAGCGCCGATCATTCCGGTGGCCATTGACGGCGTGTGGGGCAGCCTCTTCAGTTTTCACAAAGGCCGGTTCCTCTGGAAACAGCCGCGGCGCTGGCCCTATCCCGTCACGATCAACTACGGCCAGCCGTTGCCGCCCACGGCCACGCCCGTCCAGGTGCGCTCGGCGGTGCAGGAACTGCTCGTCGAAGCCTGGCAGGCCCGCAAGTCGCGCATGCGTTCGCTGCCCATCGCCTTCATCAACACGGCGCGCAATCATCCGTTCCGCTTCGCGATGGCGGACGCACAAAATCCCAGGGTCAGCTTCGGCGCGGCGCTGGTGCGGTCTGTTTTTCTCGCCCGGCGGCTGCGAACAATCTGGTCGGAGCAGCGGATGGTCGGTCTGCTGCTGCCGCCGTCGGTGCCGGGCGCGCTGGTCAATTACGCCGCGTTGTTGCTCGGCAAGGTGCCGGTAAATTTGAATTACACCGTGTCGGAAGAAACCCTCGCCTCGTGCCTCCGGCAATGCGACCTCAAAACCGTCGTCACCTCGAAAATGTTTCTCGAAAAGCTCAAACTCAAACTGCCGTGCGAAACCGTTTTGCTGGAGGAAGCGGCGGCCAAGCCCGGCATCGGCGAGCAGCTCGTCGCCTTGCTCAGCGCGTGGCTCGTGCCGGACCGCTTTTTGCAGCGATGGCTGGGCGCGGAAAGAAAAACCCGCCTGGACGATCTGGCTACCGTGATATTCTCCAGCGGCAGCACCGGCGACCCGAAAGGCGTGATGTTGAGCCATTACAACATCGGCTCGAACGTCGAGCAGCTCGAACAGGTGTTCGGCTTAGGCCGCCGCGACGGCGTTCTGGGCATCCTGCCGTTCTTCCATTCATTTGGGTTCACCGGCACGCTCGGCCTGCCGGCGGTGTTGGGCGTGGGCGTGGTTTATCATCCGAATCCGCTCGAAGCGAAAGCCATCGGCCCGTTGGTGCGCGACCACCGGCTCACCTTCCTGCTCGCCACGCCGACATTTTTGCAACTCTATCTGCGCGGCTGTTCGGCGGAGGATTTCGGCAGCCTGCGCGTGGTGATGACCGGCGCGGAAAAGCTGCCCGACCGGTTGGCGGCCGCGTTCGAGGAACAGTTCGGCCTCCGCCCGCTCGAAGGCTACGGTTGCACCGAATGCGCGCCGGCGGTGGCAGTGAACACGCACGATTTCCGTTCGGCGGGGTTCCGGCAAATCGGCGCCAAACGCGGGAAAATCGGCCATCCCCTGCCGGGCGTGAGCGTGCGCATCGTCAGCCCGGAAAATCCGTGGAGCAGTGAAAATCTGCCGGTCGGCCAGCCCGGCCTGATGCTCGTGAGCGGGCCGAATGTGATGCTCGGCTACCTCGGCAACCCGGAAAAAACCGCCGAGGTGTTGCGCGGCGGTTGGTACATCACCGGTGACATTGCGGCGATTGACGAGGACGGTTTTCTGCAAATCACCGACCGCCTGAGCCGCTTCAGCAAAATCGGCGGCGAAATGGTTCCGCACATCAAGGTCGAGGAAAAATTGCACGAACTGGCCGGCGCGACCGAGCAAACCTTCGTCGTTGCCGGCGTGCCGGACGAAAAGAAAGGTGAACGGCTGGTCGTGCTGCACAAACTGGCCAACGAAAAGCTGGCGCCGTGTCTGGAAAAGCTGGCGCAGTGCGACCTGCCGAACCTCTGGAAGCCGCACGTCGACCAGTTTTTCCACGTGGACTGTTTCCCCTTGCTCGGCACGGGCAAACTGGATTTGCGAAAAGTGAAGGAACTGGCCCAAAAATTCTCAACCACGGATAATGCCCTCGTGGACTGATGGATGGTGGGATAATTGGATTGCTGGGTCGGCATCTGCCTCTCCTTTATCCATCAACCCGTTCATCCACCAATCCGTTTTTGTCCGCGCCCATCCGCGTAATTCGCGAAAAAAATCCGTGCCATCCGCGTCATCCGCGGTTAAAAATTTCGCATGACCGGCCCGCGCGCCTCGTCCAGCTTGCTCGTGTTCCTGTCCGCATGGCTGGTGCGCGCTTTTGTCGGGCTGGTCACCCGCCTGTTTTATCCCCTGCGCGTGCGCGGACGGGAAAACCTTCCGCTCCGGGGCGGCGTGTTGCTCATCAGCAATCACGTTTCCTATGTGGACTGGCTGCTGTTGACCGCGGCGGCGAAACGGCCCGTGCGCTTCCTCATCGGCAAACCATTTTACGAATCGCCGTGGCTCAAGCCTTTCGTGCGCGTCGCGCGCGTGATCCCCATCCCGTCTGAACTCCGCCCGCACGAGGTGGTGCTCGCCCTGCGGCGCTGCGGCGAGGCCATCCGGAGCGGCGATGTCGCGTGTGTGTTTGCCGAGGGCGGCATCACGCACACGGGCCGGTTGCAGCCCTTCCAGCGCGGCTTCGAGAAAATCATGCGCGGTCCCGCCTTGAGCGGGACGCCCATCGTGCCGGTGGCGCTGACGGGTGTGTGGGGCAGCGTCTTCAGTTTTGAAGGGGGGAAATTTTTCTGGAAATGGCCGCGGCAATTCCGCCGTCCCGTGACGGTGAACTTCGACCGGCCCCTGCCGCCCACCGCGACGGCCGACGAGGTGCGCACCGCCGTGGAAAAACTTTTGTCCGGGGAAAAACAAGGTTGAACGCAGATTGTGGGCGTGGCACAGGCCTCGGGCCGGTTCTCTTCGGCGTCTCGCCGAACAGTCTTGAGAGCGTTTGGCAGGATGCCAAACACGGCAGGCGGGACGCCTGCGCCACCATTTTCAAAGCGGCAAAAACTCCACCCGCATCCCCTTCCCGTCGCAATGCACCATGGCCACGCTGCGTTCCGCCCCGAACTTCGGTTTGCCCGCGTACCCGGGATTCAAATACAGCACGCCGTCAATTGTCTCACAGCAGGCTTTGTGCGTGTGGCCGAAGATTACCGCGTCCGGCCGCTCGCGCGCGATGTGGCGCTGCAAATGTTCGGTCAAAGCCTGCGGATTCACAATGTGATGCACCAGAAATTTCCGCCCGGCCAGCGCTACGACCTCCGTCAACCGGAAGGCGGGTGAACTGTCCGTGTTGCCCAGCACCGCCGTGACCGGCGCCACCGCTCCCAATTCGGCGGCGATGCCATCCGACCCGATGTCGCCCGCGTGCAAAATGTGCCCCACGCCGGCGAAAAGTCCGGGGATTTCCGGGTCAAGAAAACCGTGCGTATCCGAAATCACTCCAATTGTCATAAAAGTGACAAGTGACGGGTGACAGGTGACATGAAAAAATGGCGGCGGGCGATCGGTGGTTTCTTGTCACTTGCCACATGTCACATGTCTTACGCCTTTGTTTCCTCCGGCGTTTCCTCGGCTTCGGGTTCCTCGTCGTTGCGCGCGCCGGTGGTTTTGTCGGCGGGCGATTCGGCGGCTTCCGTCAGCTTGGCCGAGCCGGCAAACAGCGCGGTGAACAGCCCGCCGCTCAACAGCGTGTTGCGGAAAAATTCCCACGTTGACGGATGAATGTCAGGATGGCCGATGGTCAGCGCCTGGATCCAGCCGGCCATCGTTTTGGCGTAGGCCGGGTCCTGCAGCCACGACAGCGTGTTGGTGACGAGATAAAAAATCACCGCGCCCAGCAACCCGCCGCCCAGCAATTTCCAAAACGCCGCCCGGCGTCCGAACCACCTGCCCAGCCCGATCAACCCGGCGTAAATCGCGTAATTCAACAACAGGCAGGAGCCGAACGGCGCGACGTGATAATAAAACACGTTGAGCGCCACGTCGGTGGCCAGCATGGCGCCCAGCGGCAGCCACCACGCCGCCGCGCCGCGGAAATACACGCCCGCGCAAAACGCCAGCGCCGTCGCCGCGCTGAAATTCGGCGGCAGCAACCCCGGCCAGCGGCTCAACGCGAACAATGCCAGAAAAATGACCGGCAGCAGCTTGTTCAATTTTTCCTTCAACGCCGGACAAGGTAAATCATTGCGCGGGAACATGACAAGCACCCGTGTGTCTGTTGAATCGTGGATGGTTGAATCGTTGAACCGGCCGGCGTGTGCCGGTTGCCGGCGTTCCATGGTTCATCCATTCACGTTTAACGATTAGCCCGTTCAACGATTCAACCCGAAAACCGGAGTCCACCGTAGCGCAGTGCGTCTCGCCTGCCGAATTCCGGTTTTCGGGTTCAACGTGTTTCATGATACGCCCGGTGCGCGCGATACAACTCCAGCAATTCCCGGTTTTTCTGTAGCAAGGCGCTTTCGCCATTTTTCCCGGCCAGCGCGATGGCTTTTTCTGCTGTCGCCATGGCGTCGTCAAACCGCCCGGCCTCGGCGTAGGCGGCGGCCAGCGTGCCGACAAAAATGGTTTTTTGATAACGCGTCAATTCGCAGGCGCGTTCCGCAAACTGAGCGGCACGCGCCCCATCGCGGATGCCTGTGTCTGGACTGGTAGCTAATACCCAAGCTAGATTGTTCAGGGCATCGAGGGAATCCGGACTGAGTTTGAGAGCTGCAAGATATTGGCCAACGGCCTCCTGAACATTCCCTTCCGTCGTAAGAATCTCGGCTATTTGTGCATGGATTTCCGCCGTTGGCTGGATATTCAAGCCTTCATAAAGGCAGGTGAGCGCTTTATCCGTTTCACCTTTTTTGGCAAGAACCGCTGCCAAGGCCTCGCGCGCCGCCAAATTGTCGGGTTTGAGTTGCAACGCGGTTAAATACTCGGCCTCAGCCCCCGCATATTTGTCTTGAGCGGCCAAGACATCCCCAAGTCCGATATGCGTATCTACATTATCGTGATTAAGCCGTTCCGCTGCTCTCAATTGTTCCTCGGCTTCCGGCCACTGTCTCTGCCGGAGATAGACGCGACCGAGCCAGTAATGGGCTTCCTCAAAGTTCGGTGCAATTACAAGCGCGGCCTGGAATTCTTTCGCGGCCTCATCCAGGTTTCCTTCTCCAAGGAAGGCATTGCCCAGAAGCAAAAAACCTTCAAAATTGTTTTCCCTGGTTACTTCAATCGAGCGACTGAAAAGTTTCACGTTGTCCTGCCAGTAACCCAGCTGGTGTCGCGTGCCCAGCAGACAGGCCAGCAGCAACCCGGCGGCAAACACCGTCGTCACCGCCCGATAGAGCATTGAAACGGACGCCAAGCCGGCCATAGCCCAAACCATAATGATGCACAAGCCGATGGACGGCAAATAAGTGTAGCGATCGGCGATGGATTGCAGGCCAACCTGCACCAGACCAATGACGGGCAGGAGCATCACCAGAAACCAGAACCAGCCTATCAGCAGGCAGGGCTGGGAACGCCACCTTCGAACAAAAAGAACGGATAGAAGGACTGGCAACAGGGCCGAACAGACAAATTCGTAGAGTGGTATTTGTCTGTAAGGATAAAAAATAGCTAGGTTTGCCGGCCAAAACGTTTTCCCGAGATAAGCCGTATAGAAGACCAGTGTGTCAACTATCCGCCAGTACCAGGTCAGCGAATCCGCGGATACAACGTATCCCGCCTTTTGCTGGGCCGAGAAGGTCATGAGGCTTGACGCCAGACTCAATGCCAGGAAGGGGATCTTTTCAAACAGCAAATGGCTGAAGGCTGAGTGTTGAAGGACTGGTAATCCTGAATGTGTCACCGGCCATCCGTCAATCGCTACTCGTCCCAATGGCCAGAAATCAATCAGCAACAGAATCACCGGCAGCGTGACCAGCATCGGTTTGGACATCAAGCCCAACGCAAAAAACACCAGCGCCAGCCAGTAGAAAAGTGACGGGTGACATGTGACCCGTGACCAGACAGACGCAGGCATGACTTTTTCCGGTCCTGTCACTTGACACCTGCTTGCCGTGCCGAAGCGTGGCGAAGGTTGTAAAAAAACAGCGTCAACATGAAGAAAAATCCGCTCAACACGTCCTTTCGTTCGGAAATCCAGGCCACCGACTCGACCCGCAATGGATGCCATGCAAACAACGCCGCCACCAGCGCGCTGCGCCACACGGCTCCCGTCATCTCCCGCAATAACACGAACAGCAGGAGGGTGTTGGCAATGTGAAAACCCAGGTTCGTCCAATGGTGGCCGCTGGCCTTCAAACCAAACAGTTGGCAGTCGAGCATGTGCGACAGCCAGGTGAGCGGATGCCAGTTGCCGGCATGCGTGGTGGTAAATGCCCAATGGACGGCCGCCGCTGTTATCCCCGCCTGGACATTCAGGTTCTCGGTAACGTAGTCATGATCATCATAGATTATAAAACCGAGATGTCCTACGGGCCAGAAACCAATCAAGGTGATGATCACCAACGCTGCACATATCAGATGTTCACGACGCATGAGGTTTTTGTCCTTTGAATTCATCGTCCCGGCAAGATTTTTACGGCTTGATGTGGACGGGCGCTTCTGCATCGCGGGAAGGAATTATGTTTGTGGATGGCCCGGCCGGGGTTGAGCCTCCCGCGTCACGATAAGATTGGTGCGCGCGATACAGTTCGAGCAGTTCCCGGTTTTTTTGCAGCAACTCCGGTTCGTGGTTTTCTTCGGCCAGCGCGATGGCTTTTTCCGCCGTCGCCATCGCGTCGTTAAACCGCCCGGCCTCGGCGTAGGCGGCGGCCAGCGTGCCGACGAACAGGGTCTGCCGGTAATCCGTCAACTGGCACGCGCGTTCGGCCAGTTGCACGGCGCGCGCGCCGTTGCGAACACTGGCGTCCGAACAGGTGGCCAGCAGCCAGGCCAGATTGTTCAGCGCCCCGGTGGAATCAGGATTCAGGCGCAGCGCTTCATTGTAGTGTCCGGCGGCATCTTGAAATTGTCCCAGCCCGGTTTGAAATGGTCCCAGGGCAGTGGTTTGAAGCTGTCCCAGCTCAGTTTGCAGGACGGCTATCCGGTCCCGGATGTCCCGGGTCGGTTTGGCTCTCAGGGTTTCATACAGGGCGGCGACATTTTTTTGGACCTCCGCCATGTGCGCGGCCTGCATCAAGAGCTGGCTGAACCCCGCATTGCCGGCGTTTGCCTGGACCCGGGCGGCGGTTAGATACCTGGTTTCAGCTTCACCAAATTGCGTCTCGGCCGCTTCATATTTTTTTTGCAGAAGCAGGACGGCCCCCAGATGGTAATAAACGTCCGGTGTGTCCGGCTCGATGCGGTTGACGATTCGATAATTCCTGACGGCGCCATCCAGGTCACCGGCCCGCCAGAGGGCATGGCCCAGATTAAAGTTGCCGGTCACACTTTCGCCCGTCACTTCGACCACGTGGCTGAAGAGCGTGACGGCATCGCGCCAGTAATTGATTTGGTGTCTGGTTATCAACAGACAGGCCAACGTGAGCACGGCTGCGCCAGAGACAAAACCCGCCCGCAAAAGTTTTGCCGTGGAAGCGACCTCGGCCATTCCCCAAACCACGCTGATGAACAAACCGATGGCGGGCAAATACGCATAGCGGTCGGCCATGGCCTGCCAGCCGGCTTGCACCAAGCCAATCACCGGCAGGAGCATGATGAGGAACCAGAGCCAGCCGACCAGAAGATAAGGTTGAGCATGGGCCCGGCGGACGCAAAAAACGGATATGCCGGCCAACAGCAAAACGCAACCGGCAATGTCCCACGGGTTCACCAACCGGTAAGGATGAAAAACGGACAAGTGTTCCGGCCAGAATATCTTTTCAACGTAGGCCACGTAGTGCACCAAAGAGTAGACCACGCGCGTTTCCCATGGCAGGACCCCCAGGGATACCACCGCGCCTCCTTCGCGTTGAGCCACAAAAGTCACGAAGCCGGCGGCCAGGCTCAACCCCAGAAACGGCAGCTTTTCAATTACCAGCGGCTGCCAGTTTTCACGGTTGATTCGCCGGGTGGGTTCCGGGATTTGCTCATTGCCTCCGGCCGGCCGCCAGCGGCCCAGCGGCCAAAAATCGAGCAGCAGCAAAACGATTGGCAAGGTCACCAACATCGGTTTGCACATCAATCCCAACGCAAAACCCAGCAACGCCAGCCAGTAGAAAAGTGACGGGTGACATGTGACCCGTGACCAGACAGACGCAGGCATGACTTTTTCCGGTCCTGTCACTTGACACCTGCTTGCCGTGCCGAAGCGTGGCGAAGGTTCCGCAATCCAGGCGACGGATTCGACCCGCGTGGGATGCAACGCGAACAGTGCGGCCACCAGAACGCTGCGCCACACGGCCCCCGTCATCTGCCGCAATACCCCAAAGAGCAGGAGGGTGTTGACGAGGTGAAATCCCAGGCTGCTCCAATGATGGCCACTGGCATCAAGCCCGAACAATTGGCAATCCAGCATGTGCGACAACCAGGTGAGCGGGTGCCAGTTCGCGGCCCGCGTGGTGGTAAACGCCCAAAGGATGCTTTTGGCGGTTACGCCTGCCTGGACGTTCGGGTTCGCAGTAACGTAGACCTCGTCGTCATAGTTGTAGATGAAACCCAGGCGGCCCACCGGCCAAAAACCAATAAGCGTGATGACGAACAATGCCAGGCAAATCAGGACGTCACGTCGCATGTTGTGGCCAGCCTGTTTGGAATCGGTCGAAATTTCAAGGTTGTTCACGCTGCGCTCCGCCCGGGCCGGGGACCGTCGCTGGAAGAATGGTTGACGACCGGTGGTTCCAGAGGGTCCCGGCCGGCGGCGTCGCGACATGGTTTGTGCGCGCGGTAAAGCTCCAGCAATTCCCGGTTTTTTTGCAACAACTCCGGTTCGTGGTTTTTTTCGGCCAGCGCGATGGCTTTTTCTGCTGTCGCCGTGGCGTCGTCAAATCGCCCGGCCTCGGCGTAGGCGGCGGCCAGCGTGCCGACGAAGAGGGTCTGCCGGTAATCCGTCAACTGGCACGCGCGTTCGGCCAGTTGCACGGCGCGCGCGCCGTTGCGAACCCTGGCGTCCGAACCGGTGGCCAGCAGCCAGGCCAGATTGTTCAGCGCTTCTGGCGAGTCAGGTTTGACCCGCAGGGCCTCGTTCAGTTGATACACGGCCTCCGGCGCGCGTTCCAGATGCGACCAGGCGGCGGCGAAATTTAGATGCATTACATAATCATCGGGCTTGGCGCCCAGCGCAATGCCGGCCCGGTACACCGCGACCGCCGCCGCCCAACGCCCCTCTCCTTCCAGGCAATTGGCCAGACAATAATAGGCCCGGTAATCCAGCGGATTCATTTTCATCGCCATCAGGTAATGAAACATGGCCTCGTGCAAGCGGCCTTCAAACTCCAGCGCGCTGCCGAGGCGAAACTGCGCGGCGGGGTTGTCGGTGGTGACCGCAATGGCATGTTCGAACAGGGCGATGCTATTCCGCCAGGATTGCAGTTGCCGGCTGGTCAGGACGGCGCAGCCGGCCAGGACCAGGATTGCGGCCCCGGACAGAAGCATTTTTCGCGAATGAAATAATTCCGCCGCCAGCCAGACCAGGCTGATGACCGGGCCGATGAGCGGTAGGTAAGTATAACGGTCGGCCATCGCCTGTTCGCCCACCTGCACCAAGCCGATGACGGGAATCAACGTGCCCAAAAACCAAAACCAGCCGACTGCCAGATACGGCCGGCGCGAAACCTGTAGCATGCAGAAAATCGAAATTGCCAACAGCAACAGCGCCGCGAGCAAAGCCTCCCCGCCGTCAAAACTTTTTGGATACGGATAAATGACCGCGAGTTTTGCCGGCCAGAAAAACCTGGCGAGGTAGCAAGTGTAGCTCAAGGTGGCATTTTCAAGGCGCGCGGCGAGTCCAAGATTCCTGAGCGGCACGACGGCCGCGTGCGTTTTTTGAATCCAAAACGTCAGCGCGCTGGAAAAAACGGTCAGCGTAAAAAACGGCCATTTTTCAAACAGCAAATGGTTGAAAGTCGAGGGTTGCGGGACGGGAATCCGGAATCTTGTCACCCGCCACTTGTCACTTGCCACTCTGCCCAGCGGCCACACGTCCAGCAGCAGCAGCACAAACGGCAGCGTCACCGCCATCGGCTTGCTCATCAACGCCAGCGCAAAAAACAACCATGCCAGACTGTAAAAAAGTGACGGGTGACGCGTGGCATGTGATGAATCCGGCGCGGCAGCCGTTTCCGTTCTTGTCACTCGCCACTTGTCACTTGTCACCGCCTTTGCGTACCAGAGGAGCGTCAGCAGAAAGAAAAACGCGCTTAACACGTCCTTGCGCTCCGCAATCCACGCCACCGACTCCACCCGCAACGGATGCCACGCGAATATCGCCGCCACCACCGCGCTGCGCCAGGGGGACTTTGTCATCCGTTGCAGCACCAGAAACAGGAGCACCGCATTGGCCGCATGAAAAATCATGTTTACCAAATGCTCCGCGCCGGGGTTGATCCCGAACCATTGGTGCGTCAAAACGAACGACAGGCTCGTCACCGGGTGCCAGTTCGCCACGAGCACACCCGACAGCGCCCACCACAGACTGTGCCAGGTCAGGCCGCTGTTGATTTCCGGGTTAACCGCGACAAACAGGGGATCGTCGTAATTGACCACCCCGTAATGCCGCGCCGGCCAGTAAATCGCCAGCGTGACTCCCGCCAGGAGCAGGCAGATGAAAATTTTCAGCCGCATTGCGCGACACAAATTTCACGAATTCGCATGAACCGAAAAAGAAAATTCACAGCAAAAATCGTGGTTCGCCGGGTTTCGTGTCACGGATGGCGCTGGTTAACCCGGTTGCAAAAAAATTCGTGACTTCCTTGTCACTTCTGGAAGCGCACATTGCGCGCGACCGTCTCCATTTTAACCCGAAAACCGGAGTTCGGCAGGCGTGACGCGCTGCGTTACGGTGAACTCCGGTTTTCGGATTTAATCAATGGTGGCTGGAGGGGTTGGCCGGGCCGGTATCCCGGAATGGAGCGCCCGCCCGGTAAAATCCGATTTGGACTTGAAGCGCGTTGGCCAGGTTGGAGTCAGACCGGCGAAGGGCCAGCGCCCGGGCCTGCCCGGCGGTCGCCACCGCTTCGGGGAATCGGCCCGTCTCGGCATAAGCCGCCGCCAGCGTGCGGAGCACCAGCGGATTCATGCCTTGCGAAAGCTGATTCGCCTGCGTTGCCAGATTGACCGCCTGGGGTCCATTCCGGACGGATGCTTCCGGCCAGGTCGCCCGCACCCAGGCCAGATTGTTCAGCGCCGCCAGGTACTGGGGCTGGATTTCAATGGCTTTTTGATACTGTTCAATCGCCTCGCGGACCTGCGCTTCCTGGATCAAAGCATTGCCCAGGTTGTAATGTGCCTGCGCGAAGCCCGGCTCGATTTCAATGGCCTTGCGATATTGTTCCGTCGCTTCGTCCAGCCGCCGGGCGTACAGCAGGGCGTTGCCCAGATTGCTGTAGGACTTTGCATCCCTGGGCGCGGCGCGTGTGGCCGCCAGGAATTGCCGGATTGCCTCCTCTGGATCTCCCGATCGGAAATAAACGATGCCCAGATGGTTGAGGAATTCCGCATTGTTCGGGGCGCGCTGCACCGCCTCGTGGTAATAGCGGATTGCGTCCTTGAGGTTGCCGCTTTGCTCCAACGCCCGGCCCAGGTTGTAATAGCCATCCGGCTGCGTCGGATTTGCCTGGATTGCCTGCCGGTAGTTTTCCATGGCCTCGTCCACCCGTCCGGCCTGGAGGAGGGCATTGCCCAGATAGTTGTGGACCTTTGCGGATTGAGGTTCGATTTTCAAGGCCTTTTGATATTCAGTTATGGCCGCGTTCACCTGCCCTTTCTGGAGCAGGGCGCTGCCGAGATTTTCCAGGGCTTTGTCCCAATCGGGCTGGATTGCCAAGGCCTTCCGGTAGTGGTCAATGGCTTCGTCCACCCGGCCTTGCTCGAAAAGTATGACGCCCAGATTAATATGGGCCGGTACATTGTCCGGCGTGACGGCCAGCGCATGAGTCCATAACGTTTCGCTGTTGCGCCAGTACGAAGTCTGGATGAACGATACCAGGCCCAACGCCGCGATGATTGCCGCCATCATGCTTCCGATCACCGGGCGGGGCAGCCGCCAGTTGGCAAACAGCGTTGCCGCCCCCCAGCTCAAAGCCACATACAGGCCGATCTGCGGCAGATACGTGTAACGGTCCGCATGCGCCTGCGGACCCACCTGCACCAGCCCGATCACCGGCGTCAACATCACCAGATACCACAGCCAGCCGACCCAGAAATACGGGTGTGTCCGCCGCCAGACGAACGCGGCCACCGAGATGGCCGACAATAACAAAAATGCCGAGAGGCCCTCCCAAACCGGCAACCCGTGGACCGGATAGGGATAGCCCACCGTCAATCCCGCCGGCCAAAACATCTGCCCAATATATATTACGGTGGAAACCAGCGCGTTACCGATGCGCAAGGGAAGCGAAAGCTGCTCCACCGACAGAATCTGATGACTCTGAACCAGAATGACCGCCATTCCCGCCAGGAGAGACAGCGCCAGCAGCGGAATTTTTTCGATGAACCGACGCAGAGGAATCGGTAGTAACTTCAAGCCCGCCTCGGGACCGGCGATGCCCCCGCCCCGCCCCGGCCGGGTGAAACGGTTCAGTGGCCAGTAGTCCAGCAGCCACAAAACCAATGGCACGGTCACCAGCATCGCCTTCGACATCAGTCCCAGCGCAAAAAACAACCATGCCAGACTGTAAAAAAGTGACGGGTGACATGTGACACGTGACCAGACAGACGCAGGCATGACGTTTTCCGGTCCGGTCACTTGACACCTGCTTGCCGTGCCGAAGCGTGGCGAAGGTTGGCCACTGGTCACCTGCCGGGCATAGCCGGCGTAAAAAAACAGCGTCAGCATGAAAAACAACCCGCTCAGCACATCCTTGCGTTCCGACACCCACGCCACCGATTCCACCCGGAGTGGATGAATGGCAAACACCGCCGCCACAAAGGCGCTGCGCCACAAGGCGCCGGTCATCCGCCGCAGCGCCAAAAACAGCAGCATCGCCGTTGCCGCCTGCAGCAGGACATTGGTCAGATGATGTCCGCCGGCGTTCAGCCCATACCATTGGCAGTCCAGCATGTGCGAAATCGTCGTCAGCGGGTCCCAGTTGTCATAACTGCCATGGGCCAACGCCCAGCCGATCCCCTTGAAAGTCAGGCCGCCGGAAACGGCGGGATTATCGCGCACATATTTATCGTCGTCGAGGCCGACAAAGTCGTATTGCAATGTCCGCCCAAAAACTGCCAGCGTAATTGCGCCCAAAAAGACACAGACGCCGCCGACTGTCCAGCGGCCATTCGCGTCAACGGGATTGCCTGCTGGAGGCCGGCCGTCAGGTCTGATTTGCTGCGAGCGTTCGTCCATGCAATTGTGCCGCGGTATCGGTTGTGCCCGCAGCTTTTTAATGTTCGTTTATTCTCAAATTTACCGGACCTTGCCTGCCTGCGTCCATCACGACGTCAGCGGCCCCGCCGCCGCACAATGTCCGCCGGTGACAGACAGCTAGGGGCCATTGGCCGCATTCACCGTCCGGCCCGCCGCATAGCGACCGCACAATTTGAGGTTGATTGAGGCGACTTCCGATTGGCCGGTTATGAAAGCCAAGTGGTGCGCGGTCAAGGCCATTTGAACCGCTTCCGGGAACTGGCCGGCCTCCGCATAGGCGGCGGCGAGTGTGCCCATAAAAACCGGCATCCGGCTGTCGGTGAGTCCGACGGCCCGGGTGGCCAGGCGCACGGCTTCCCGGCCATCGCGCAATCCGGGTTTGCCGGTAGTGGCCAGAATCCAGGCGAGGTTGTTCAAAGCCACCGGATCGTTGGCGTCCGCATCCAGGGCTTTGCGGTAAAATTGAACGGCCTTTTCCACCTCGCCGGCCTTTTCAAATTGACCGGCGAGTTGAACGTTCTGGATGGCCGCCGGTGTTTCGTGGAAGGGCGTCTGGTTTTCCGCCACGAACGCAAGATTCGTAAACACCGGCCCGGCGCCGGCTTGCACTTCCTGCGGATTGGCCGGTTGCGTTTGGTATTGCACCCGCGAAAAAACCTTCACCACGCAATAAGTATGCGGAGGAATTCTTCCAATGCCAAAAGGGAGCGGTCCCAAATTCGCGCTGTAAAATCCGCCGGCGTCGCTTTCGACACCTGCCGACAGATTGATCCACGAACCCGGCAAGTATTGCACGCCATTGACCCACCCCACGCTGCCCGGCGGAAGCGGTATGAGGTTGGAGTTGTTAAATGGCACTACCACAATGTCTCCGGGCTGAAGCCGGGACCGTTCGCAATCCAGCGGCCGGCCGCCGAGTTTTTCCAGGTAATATTGGAATCCCCAGTGCCCTTCAAACCACAGTTGGTGATGGGCCGGTTTGTAAGTTGTGGCGATTTGTTCCGCCGCCGTCCGAGTGGCGTTGGCCACCCGATAGTCCGCCAGGGCCAGGCTCAACGCGACGGCTGCCGCCGGCAGAAGCGGCCACCACGACCGGACGCTGAATGTTCCCGCCGTCGTCCTCAATCGCCGCACCAGCAGAATCGCCGCTGCCGGAACCAGGGGAAGAAAACTCCGGGCGCTCACCGTCCAGTTCAGGGTTATCGCAAAAACAAGCCCGCTCATGATCCAGAACGCCAGAACGGCGGACGTAACGTCCTGCTTCTGCCGGACCTCCGCGCCGGCCAGCAGCAGCAAATGCACCCCGCCCGTGGCCAGCAAAGCCGCTTGTAGCGCATAGCCCAAATGATTCGTCACTTCAGGAGCCGCCTTCATCAGCTCGATGCTGCCCAGATTGAGCGTTGCCAGCACCACCCCGACGATCACTGCGCCGCCTATCAGCCATGTCCGCCGGCGCCACGCCAAGGGCGCGTAAAACATCAGCGGCAACAGGCTGCCGCCGGCAAAAACCAGGCCAATTAGGTCTCTTGTCATCCAATTCCCGAGAAAAACTGACCGGTACGCGCGGGCATACTCTGTGGCGCCGGACCACCCTCCAATCCCATACATCCTGGCCGTCAACCACTCGTAGCCTGCCGCCATGACCAACGGCGCCGCCAGCCCCGCCAGCCACCATCCAACCTTGCGCGTCCGCAGCAAACTCAAAATCGGCAACAACGGCAGCAGCGTCACCGCACTGTATTTGGTCAGCATGGCCAATCCCGCCAGCAATCCAGCGACCATGAATTGCCACACCCGTTGCTCTCCCCGCAACGCGCATTCCCAGATCACGACCGCCCAAATCCACAGAGCCAGCATCAGCACGTCGCACATGAGCGTCGTGCTGGAAACCAGAAAGACCGGCGTAAAAATGGCGATGACCGCGGCCAGCAGCGGCCGTTCGCACCACATCCGGGCCAGCGAATAAATACCCATCGCCGCCGCGACCGCGACGGCCAGCCCGGCCAGATGCAGGACGATTTCGTGCCAGCCAAACAAGCAGGCCACCCCCGCCAGAAAGTAGGACATCAACGGCGGATTCCAGTTGGCCACGTACATGGGTATCGTTGATACCCACCAGTCCACCTTGAACCCATAGAAGTCGGCCGGATGCTGCTGTATCCATTGTCCCGTCCAGACAAAAAGCGGATCGTCCACGTGGATGGCTTTGTTAAGAAACGGCCCCAGGCATACGACCAGGATGAGGCCAATTACCAGGCGGGGATGCCCGGCTATCCACGATGACTTCCCTTGTGCCGCTGGTGATTGCATTTCCATGGAAACGCCAGACCTTACAAAATCCGCCCTGGCGCAGGCAATCCTTTGCGGTCGAAGGTAGTGGGTCAGTTCGCAAATTCCGGTGGGGCGAGCGCCTGTCGCGCCGTAGCTTGGCGAAGGCTGATCCTCGCGAGCCGGCTCGTCAGCAGTCTCGCCCCACCAAACCGACCCACTGCCTCGGCGTGTCCTGATTTGCCGGTGGCAGGTTTGCAGTTTCGGTCCGCAGTGATTGGTCGTGTGCGTTTTCCTGCCTGGTGTTCTCTGAGCTTTTTGCGGTTAACCAATCCGTGTTCATCCGTGTCCATCCGTGGTTAAAATTTCCCCGGGTCCGGCATCCACGGATAGCGGCTTTGCGCCGTCGTCGAAAATTTCGTGCCTTTCGTGTGTTTCGCGGTTAACAATTCCCCCGTGTCCGCCATCCCCAAAACCATGCGGGCCATCGTTTATCGCGGCGTGAACGACCTGCGCCTCGAAACCGTGCCGGTCCCGCGCCTCCGCGCCCACGAACTGCTCGTCCGGGTCGCCGTCTGCGGCGTCTGCCCCACCGACATCAAAAAAATCCTGCACGGCACCGTCCCGCCCCCGCGCATCTTCGGCCACGAAACCGCCGGCACCATCGTCAAAATCGGCACCGGAAACCCGTCACTCGTCACTCGTCACTCGTCACTTAAAGTCGGCGACCGCGTGGCGCTGCACCATCATGTGCCGTGTCTCGACTGCCATTACTGCCGGCACCGTGCCTTTGCCCAATGCGAAACCTACAAACACACCGGTATCACCGCCGGCTTCGACCCGGCGGGCGGCGGTTATGCTGAATATGTCCGCGTGCTGCCGTTCGTGTTGCCGGGGGTCGTGAAAATTCCGGTGAAAAATTCCTTCGAAGAAGGCGCCATGCTCGAACCCGTCAACACCGTCCTCAAGGCCGTGCGCCGTCTCAACCTGTTGCGCGGCGACGTGGTGCTGGTGGCCGGGCAGGGGCCGATTGGCCTGATGTTCACGCGCCTGCTCCAACTGCAAGGCGTCCGCGTCCTCGCCACCGATTTGTTGGCTGCGCGGTTGAAACTCGCCAAAAAATTCGGCGCGAAATGGGTCCTTAACGCAGGACAGGCGTCCCGCCTGTCTCCATCTATCTCAATTCATTCCCAAAAGTCAGAGACCGGCAGGATGCCTGTCCCACAGTCTGGCCTCGACGCCGCCATTGTCGCTGTCCCTTCCGACGCCGTCGTGCGGCAGGCCCTGCAACTCGTGCGCGGCGGCGGACAAGTCCTGCTCTTCGCCCACACCAAACGCCACACGAAGCCCGAACTCCGAACTCCCAGCTCCCATCTCCCATCTCCCAACCTGCAAATTGATCTGGCTTCCATCTGTCTGGACGAAAAAGACCTCATCGGCAGCTACTCCTCCGACTTCACGCTCCAGCGCGAGGTGGCGCGCCTGGTGTTCTCGCGCCGGCTCGACGTGCGCCCTTTAATCACCCATCGCTTCCCGCTGGAACAAACCGCCGCCGCCGTTGCTTTGGCCGCCAACCCCACGGCAGATTCCCTCAAGATCATCGTAGCGCCGTAGCCCAGGCGTCTCGCCTGTTCACTGTTCGATGTTGAATGTTGAATGTTCGCTATTCGCTGTTGTATGGAATGCCCGTCTCACTTTCAGCCCTTCAGCCCTACAACAAATCCATGGTCCGCAACCCGTGCTTCCGGCCCGGTCCGGCCGTCGCAAGCCCTTCATTCTCAACTTCCAAGCCTGCGAAATCGCGTGAAAGCGGAGCGAAGACGTACCGATTTTCAACCATCCTGTGTCTTATCCGGCCTGTTTCCGTCCACCCATCTGCCCCATTTTCACCGACGCCATCGCGCTAACTCACTTCTAATCAACAACTTTCAACATTGAACCCCTGGGCGCGTCGCCGTGGCACAGAGACTGCTGAAAGCTCCCCAAATACGTTCAAAAATATTTTAAAAATGTGTTGACACAAACTTGCGCTTTTGGGATATTTGAGTCACACACGGTAACACTAAAACATAACTAAACACGAAAAATGAGAACTAAAACACTACTCATCGCGGGCGCGGCGCTCGCGTTAAGTCTTGCGACATCCCAAGCGCAAAACATCTATTCCGCCAACATCGTTGGCTACACAACCACCGTCATACCCGGTGGTTCTGTCTATTCGTTGATCGCCAATACGCTGAACGACGACACAAACGGCGTCACTGAGATATTCAATAATACGTTTCTTAAAGGTTCTGAAAGCCTGTTCATTTGGAATGGCAGCGGTTACTATGTCTATTACTATTGGGGCGCGGGTGTGGGCACCGGCCTTGGCTATCTGAGCGATTGGACGGACGGCAGCTATCCCCCCACTCACAATATTCCCAATGAGGTGTATGATTCCAGCGATGATGTTTATTGGACTCCCATACCCACTAGCAAGCCAGGCCAGGCTATGTTTATTCTAAATCCCAATGGTCCGGAAACCAACATCTGGCAAGGGTCAATTTCGTTAAGCAATAATGTTGTAATACCGGGCAGTTCTGCATACAGCATGATAAGCTCCCCCATTCCGTATATTGGCGATGTTGCACAGGCCCCGGTCAGCCTGACGGCGAATTTCACCTCTAGTGAGTTGTTATTCGTTTGGAATGGCAGCGGTTACTATGCTTATTACTATTGGGGCGCGGGTGTGGGCACCGGCCTTGGCTATCCGAGCGATTGGGCGGACGCCAGCTATCCCCCCACTCACAATATTCCCGGTGAAGTGTATGATTCCAGCGATGATATTTGGTGGACTCTACCAGTTACAAATAACATTGGCCAGGGTTTCTTCATGCTGAATCCGCATGGTAGCGCTATAAATTGGACCCAAGTTTTCAACAACAACAACTAAACAGAACAAAAAATAACAAAAACGAACAGAGCTAAAACACAAAACCTGAAGAGATAATGATTATGAAAAAACTACTAGTAACAACGTGTGCCATGATTGCAGGCGCTACACTGGCCTATTCTCAAGGCACAATTATATTAGCGACTGGCAACGTCGCATTCACCAATAATGGTGTCGCCAGTGGCCCTGTAAAGGGGGCAAATAGCGCCTATTATTTTGAAGTGTTGGATATGAACCAGAGCGCATGGACTGCGCTCAGCACCGCCAACCAAGCGGCGGTTTACAACCTGCTTGCCAATCCGTCAGCGTTGGCGTTGTGGACTGATACAGGCGTAAGTGGACGGAACAGCTCATTGGCAGCCGGTACTATAGCGGGACCGTCAACCAGTGGTTCATCAGCCATAAATTGGCCTACGCCGGGAACATCCGCTAATTACGGTGGAGGTGGCCAGACACCGGATTATTACACCATCCTGGGTTGGTCGGCCAATGAAGGAACATGGGCCACGCTTCAGAATGAGCTTAATGCGTCTCAGTCGTGGAATGTTATGGGTGATGGCAGTTGGTTTGGCCAAACGCCAGTCGCCTTTAATTATGCTGGTGGTGGCTCAGGTCTGCCCACTCCTGCTGCCGCTGTTAGTGTGTGGGCCGGTTCTGCCGCAACCCAACTGCCCGGGTCGGGCGGGGTGTCGGGGGTGATTCTGTTACCGATTCCTGAACCGAGCACGATGGTGTTGGCGGGCCTGGGCGGTCTGTCGCTCCTGCTCTTCCGCCGCCGTCATTAATGCAGTTGCAA
>JBEKHY010000020.1:0-67116 GCA_050012035.1 Verrucomicrobiota bacterium
CAAAACCCTATCCGCTGCTCAACCAACCGCGCCACCGCTTCGTGGAAATCTCCCACCGCAGCGACTATTGGAAAGGACGCACCCGCAATTATCGAAGGCTTAACTAAGGGCCATTCGGGACTGACCCCTTCATGCATCGAACTTGCAAATTGCCGCCGGTTGGATTTCCATGTTGTCCGCATGTGGCTACGGAACTGTCTGATTCTCATCATCGCAGCGGCGCTGACAGGACGGGCATGGGCCAGTCCGGAGGCGGCCGAGGTGAACCTGGACTACGTGGCCAAGCGCGCCCTGGAGCGCGCGCGCAATCCTTTCCACTCGCCGCGCGCCGATTTGCCCAGGGTGCTGCGGCAGGACAATCTGAATTACGATAAATACCGGGAGATTGAGTTCCGCCATGAAAAGGCGCTGTGGGCAGCCGAGGAGTTGCCGTTTCGGGTCGAGTTTTTCCATCCGGGATATTTGTATCAGGAACCCGTTCACGTGAATGAATTCACCGCCACGCACGTGCAGCCCATCCGTTTTGTGCAGGATTTTTTCAATTACCGCGCCCTGCACATCCAGAATCAGATCCCGACGGACACGGGCTACGCGGGTTTCCGTTTGTTGTACCAGTTGAATGATACAAACAAATGGGACGAGATCGGGGCGTTCCTCGGCGCGAGCTATTCCCGGCTGCTGGGCAAAGGTCAGCGTTACGGGCCGTCCGCGCGCGGGCTGGCGCTGGACTGCGGCGAAATGGATCGCCCGGAGGAATTTCCCATCTTCACCGACTGGTGGCTGGGCAAGCCGCAACCGGGCGACAAGGAAGTGACCCTGTTCGCCATCCTCGACAGCGTGCGATGCACGGGCGCGTATGAATTCCGCATCCACCCCGGTGAAACGACGGTGGCAGACGTGAATGCGGTGCTGTTTCTCCGCGCGCCGGAACAGGTCCCCGCCGTGGACACAAACCGGCCGCCCGTCAAAACCATCGGGCTGGCCCCGCTGACGAGCATGTTCTGGTTCGGTAAAAATTCTGAACGCAAGTTCGACGATTACCGGCCGGAGGTCCACGACAGCGACGGGTTGCTGGCGCACATGAGCAGCGGCGAAATTCTCTGGCGTCCGCTCGACGACCCGCCGGTGATGCGCCATCAGATTTTCCACGCGCCGGACATCCGCGGTTTCGGGTTGCTCCAGCGCGAACGCTTGTTCACGGCGTATCAGGACAATTTCAACCTCTTTCAACTGGTGCCGAGCATGTGGGTCGAGCCGCGCGGCAACTGGGGCGATGGCGATTTGCATCTCGTCGAACTGAGCACGGGCTATGAAGGCCTGGACAACATCGTCGCGTTTTGGGACCCAAGAGACAAACCCGCGCCGCTGCAACCTTATCGCTTCAGTTACACGCTCCGCTGGCAAGGCGGCGCGGCGGATTTGAAGCTTTCCGAAAACCGGGCCGTTGCCACACGCGTCGGTTTGGACTCGAGCTTTGCGGACACCCGGCAATTTGTCATTGACTTCGCCGGGCCGAAGCTGGATGCCGTGCCCCAGAATGAGCTGCCGCTGGCCATCGCCAATTGCAGCACCAACGCCGCGATCGTGGATAATTTCGTCGTCCGCAACCCGTTTCTCAACGCCTGGCGGGTCATCCTGAAAATGCGGCCCCGGGCTGGAAACACCGACCCGGTGGACCTGCGTTGCACGCTGCAAAAGGGAACCAACATTTTGAGCGAGACATGGACGTACCAATGGAATCCGCCGTAACCGACGCCGCCGGGCAGTTGGCCGGCCGGCCGTTGGAAGAGTGGAACGCCGCGTATGTGAAAGTGGAGAATTACTTCCACGCGCTGCGCGTACGCAACAAGGTGTTGCTCGGCCAGCTCGTCCTCCGCGTGCTCGGGCGCGCCATGCTCCGCGCGCCGGCGGAACCGAACCGCTCCGCCACGCAACTCGCCGCCGAGGAAATGGACCGCCTGGTGATTGAATGGTTCGCCGCCGTGCTCCAGGAATCGCCCACCAACGCCGACCAAATGCTGACGACCCGGGGACGACTGGCACTGCTGCTCGCCGACATGCCCGGCCGCTGGCAGGAACAATTTCTGCGTCCGGGCCCTTGGCCGCAGGAATTTGTCAGCGCCATGCGCGAAACCTACTTCCGCGCCGGCCCGGATTTTCAGCTCTCAAAAATGACGCCGCGCTCGCTCGATCTCGGCCCGATTACGACGCTGACGAACCTGGGGCGGCTGCCTTATGCCCGCATGGCACTGGCATGGCTCGGCTTCGCCTTGCTGCTCATCGGGATTTTTTGGCTGACGCATGGAGGATTCGAGCAGACGAAAACCCGGCTGTCATGGTTGATTGATTGGTTCACACGGCTCTATCGCTGACATGGCCGACGCACTGAACATCTCTGCAGCGGCAGCACCGCGGCTCCGTCACGGCAGACGGCTGTTCATATTTTATTCATCCGCCGTGTTGCTGACGGGGCTCGTTTCGATGCTGTTTGCCGATTTGCTCTGGCGCACCGGCTGGTCCACGTCGCGGACCGTGTTGCTGATTTTGTTCGTGATCTTGTTTTTGTTTGCCGCCGTCGGCTGCATGCACGGCCTGTATGGCTTAGGGTTGCGGATGTTTGGCACCCGGCAGCGCGTCACCCGGCTGGCGGATTACCACGCGCAAAACATTGCCGGCATCAGTACCGCCATTGTCTTCCCCATCTGCAACGAAAACACGGTCCGCGTTTATGAAGGGCTGCGCGCCACTTATGAGTCACTCGAAAAAACCGGAAAACTCGAGCGGTTTGACTTTTTCGTCCTCAGCGACTCGACGAATCCGGATAAATGGATCGAGGAGGAACGGCGCTGGTGCGATCTGGTCCGCGACCTGGACGCACTCGGCCGCATTTATTACCGCCGCCGCCTGAACAACGAGGGCAGCAAAAGCGGCAACGTGCGCGACTTCCTGAACGCCTGGGGCCGGCGTTACCGTTACTTTATGGTTTGTGACGCCGACAGCGTCATGCGCGGCGAGACGATTGTGGACCTGGTAAAATTGATGGAGGCGCATCCGGAAGTCGGTCTGATTCAAACCGTACCGGCGGTGGTGAACGCCGAATCGCTTTTCGGGCGCATCCAGCAATTTGCCAATCGTCTGTATGCACCGCTGTTCATCGCCGGGTTGAATTATTGGGCGCTGGATTTGGGAAATTACTGGGGGCACAACGCCCTCATCCGCACCGAGCCATTCATGCAATTTTGCGACCTGCCGCAACTGCCCGGACGCCGCCCGTTCGGCGGCCAGATTCTCAGTCACGATTTTGTGGAAGCGGCGCTGCTGTCACGGGAAGACCGGGGCATCTGGTTTGCCTACGACCTCGAGGGCAGCTACGAAGAAGTCCCGCAGTCCATCATCGAAAACGCGCAGCGCGAACGCCGGTGGTGCCAGGGCAATTTGCAGCACGGCATGGTGTTGTTTGCCAAGGGACTGCGCGGCGTCAGCCGGCTGCATTTGGTGCTCGGCATATGCGGTTATCTGGCCGGGCCGCTGTGGCTCCTGTTTTTAATCACGTTCAACTGGATTCATTGGTACCAGAAAAATACCGGCTTGTCGGACATCCCCGTCCACGCCTTTACACCTTATTTGGATTTAAGCGGCACAGCCCACGCCCTGCTGGTCTTCGTGATCTGCATGGTCGTCATCATGCTGCCGAAGGCGCTCGCGCTCATTGACCTCGCGTTTGACGGGAAACGCCGGCGCGCGTTTGGCGGGCTGGCGCGCACCACGCTGGGGGTCGTCGGCGAAACCGTCTTTTCCACGCTGCATGCGCCGCTCCTGATGCTCTGGCACACGCGTTTTGTCATCACCAATCTGCTTGGCGTCAGTGTGGGTTGGGCGCCGCAAAAACGCGCGGCGAACAGTGCGGCCTGGACCTCCGCCGTCCGGCGGCATTGGTGGCACACCCTGGCGGGATTGATCTGGGGCGTGTTCATGTGGCAACTCGACCGGACGCTGTTCTGGTGGTTCACGCCCGTGCTCGCGGGCATGGCGCTGTCCATTCCGTTGAGCGTGTTCACCGCCCGGCGCGGTCTGGGCGCATGGGCGCGCAAAATGGATTTGTTCCTGACGCCGGAGGAAACCGCGCCGCCGCCGGAACTGGTCGCCTTGCGGGCGCGCATGAAAGTGCATGAACTCACCGATGACACCACGCCGCGCCGTCCGCACGCGGGTCTGGCCGAAGCCGTGCTCGACCCTTACGTGAACGCCATCCACGTCTCACTGCTGCGCGAGAAACAGCTCAACCCGGTTTATGCCGAACAACTCGACCAACTCGGCGTCGGACACAAGGAGGTCAGTGCATTGGGCGAAAAATTGCTGGCCCAAGGCCCGGACAAACTGACCTCGGTGGAACGGTTGCTGGTCATGGCAGACGCACACGTGCTGGTGTGGCTGCACCAGCAGGCGTGGTTGCGGCCCGACGAATCGCTCGCGCCATGGTGGAAAGCCATGATTCGCGAATTCAGTTTGCGGGAGCTGTAAGCTGCGCCGGCGCGCGCAGCGCCTGCAATTTCGCCTTGATTCCGGGGTCGTCAGGTTTGAGCCGCAATGCCTCCTGATAACATTGCATCGCCTCCGCCATCCGGCCCAGCCAGACGAGGGTGTCGCCGAGGTTGACATAAATCTGCGGGTTGTCGGGCGTAAGGCGGAGCGCTTCGCGGTAATGTTGCGCGGCCTCGTCAAACCGATGTTCGAAAAACAAAACCGTGGCCAGATTGTTGTGTGCGCCGGCGGAGTCCGGGTTCAGTTTCAGCGCCGCTTGAAAATTCGTGATGGCCTCGGCGAACTGCCGTTTGGCCACCAGCGCAAAACCCAGGTTGTCCAGAATATCGGCCTGGTCCGGAGTGATTTGCAGAGCGCGGCGATAATCCGTGATGGCCTCGTCCCAGTTGCCGAGCCTGGCAAAGGCATTGCCCAGGTTATAAAGCGCATCGGCGTTGCCGGGTTTGATCTTGAGCGATTGCCGGAAACAATCCATCGCCTCCGGGATCCGCCCCTTGCTCGAGAGCCATGTGCCGAGGTTGTTTTCCGCGACGTAGTTGTTTTGTGTCACGGCCAGCGCGTGGCGAAAAAATGTCCCGCTGTCATGCCAATAACCCAACTGGTCCCGCGTCCGCCACGCGCAGGCGGCCAGCATGATGGCAGCCAAAAAAATGACCGCTGGTTTCGGCACATGCCAGTTCACGCACACCTCGCCCATGCCCCAGACCAGAACCAGGAACACGCCAATCAACGGCAGATAGGTGTAGCGATCGGCCATGGATTGGTCGCCGACCTGGACCAAACCGATGACCGGGACCAGCATCCCGACAAACCAAAACCAGCCGACCGGCGCAAAAGGAAATTTTCGCCCCCACCAGATAGCAGCCACACACAGGGCGGCAAACAAAACGACGGCCAACAACACCAGCCCCACCGGCCAATGCCCCGGATGGGGATAAGGCGTGGCCAGTGCGGATGGCCAGAACGTCTTGCCCAGATACCGGGCGCAGGACACAAATGCATTTTCAATCCGCTCGGACAGCGAATATCCCGTCAGCGCGATTACCGCGCCTCCCTTTTGCTGCACCACGAACGTGATCAGGCACGAAATGACGCTCAGGACAATGAACGGAATCTTTTCCGTCACCAAACGCGCAACCCCAGTCACCTGCCACCTGTCACTTGTCACTCTTCCTAGAGGCCACCAATCCAGCAGCAACAGCACCAGTGGCAGCGTGACCAGCACCGGCTTGCACATCAAACCCAGCGAGAAAGACAGCAGACTCAATGCAAAAAAAACTTTGAACTTTGAACCTTGAACTTTGAACTCTTCAACAAATCGCGCATATGCCCCCAGCGACAGCAGCCCGAAAAACGCGCTCAAGACGTCTTTGCGTTCTGTCACCCACGCCACCGATTCCACATGCAACGGATGCAGGGCGAACAATGCCGCCACCAAGGCGCTCCGCCACATCGCCGCCGTCAAACGCCGGAGCAACAGAAACAACAGCACCGTGTTGGCGGCGTGCAACAGAAGATTGGTCAGATGCGGACCGATCGGGCCTTTGCCAAACAGTTGCGCGTCCAGCATCAACGACAGCCATGTCAACGGATGCCAGTTACTGGCATGCCCCGTGGTGAACGCCCAGACCACGTTGCCCGGCGTGAGCCCCGTCAGCACGTGACGATTGGACGTGAAATAGAGCGGGTCATCGTAATTCAGGAAATAACCATGAATGGCTGGCCAATAAACGGCCAGCGTCGCCGCCACCAGCAGCAGACAAAGAAAAAATGGAGCCGCTGAAGTTTTCGTGCGCGATGCGGTTTTGCCCGATTCCATATTTTTGCCTGCCCAAGAGCTAAATCGTTCCCGGCAAAAAGAGAAAGCCCGAAATGATCTCCGATGATGAACGGCTCGGACCGTGAGCGCGGCTGAACTGCAGTCGGGCCGCGGCGCAGAAGTCCCGGTGTCAAAAACGATTGGGGCAATGTTGCAATGGCGTGACCCGGTTCAAACAATTTTTGTGAGTGCTGACAAACCTTCTCCGAGCACCGCGACTGCTGGCAACGGCCCAAATGATGTTACGTCTGACCGCGATGCCTGGCCACGAAACGGGAACAGGCCACGTCTGCAAACGGCCAGCGCGCGCGCGGCATGCGGTCGAGCGCGAAAAGGATTCCGCGCGCCTCCCGCTCGCGGTCGCGCAGCAGCGCGTCCCGATTGCCAGCGGGCTGGTGGAGGTTCAAAACGAGGGCGTGAAAAACGGTGTTCATAACGTGTCATTGCCGGTGGCATCCGCCAGGGCCGCCGCCAGGAGTGATTTGTCCCGCGTTGCGCCCGCCGTTGGATGGACCGGCGTCGGCGCGGGCGGTTCATTATTCCAGATGCGCAACAACGCGTCGCGGGCCTGGTTCAGCAGTGAAGGCGGCTGCGGCCATTGTTCCAAGATGAGCGAGCCGGAGAAGCCGCGCCGTTTCATCCGCCCGACAAAACCGCGCACGCTGGCGTCGGCGCGCCCCGCCGGGCCGGTGAACAGCGTCAGGTGGCTGTCGGTGTCACCCCAGTTTTCATGGACGTGCAGATGAATGACCGGCACGTGTGGCTGGAGCCGGTCAATGTATTCGAGGTAGTTGTTGCGCGTGCCAATCCAAAGGTTGGCATGGCCCAGATCCAGGCACATGCCCACGTGATGCGCCCATGCCACATCCAGGTTCCGCAGCCGCTTGAAAAGCTCGTTGAACTGTTCCGGCGCGGTGAGCGGTGTGTTCTCGATGGCAAGCCGCAGGCCGGTTCCGGCCAGATGCCCGATCAACCAGGTGATGGATTCCACATACGCCTTGAGGCCGTTTTCAGGGTGCAGGTGAATATTCAAAAGCGCCGCGCCCAGATCGCGGGCCAGTTCAACGTCTTTGAGCAAAAGCGGTCGCAACCCGGGGTCGAGCGGGTTGGCCCCCCAGCGCGCATGCACCGAAAGCCGCATGCCCCGCGCTTCCGCGGTTTCACAAATGCCGCGGCGTTGTTCCCGGCTCAGATCGTCTTCTTCCCAACCGGCGCCCCACGGTTTTTTGTCGGGAAACCATTCGAAGGCGTCGAAGCCGCTCGCCAGCGCATGCGCGAAAGGTTGCATCGGCGTGTCGGCTGCGAAGGCGGTCTGATTGCCGATGCAAATTGAGCGCGGGTTACGCATGGCCCGCTCCCGTCTGCGGACGCGTTTGCACCAGGAAGTATTCTCCCCGGGCGACGGCCCCCTCGATGTCCTGTGCCGATCCCAGCGCCGACTCGACGGCCAGGCCAAGGCGCGCGATGGAGGCCAACAGGTGGTTTCGGAAATTCTCGTCCCAGACCAGGGGCTCCTCGGAATAATCCAGGCGCGCCCGCCGCGGCGGAGGCAAAAACACGCTGTCGTAAAGGCCGGCGCCCGCGTAGCCGGCGAGGTCCTCGCCGTTGGAATCGGACCGGAAAATCAAGCCGCCGCCATACCAGCCGGCGCTTTTTCCGGGAAACGACAGCAGAGCCGGCTTGGCCGCGGTCTTGTCCCAGGTGAAACTCAGCGCGCGCCCCGGATGATTGCCGACCAGCGTTTCGCCCAGGCCGGGGACAACTTCGCCGTAAAGTTCGCCGCGGTTGCCGGTGGACGGATTTGTTGTGTGAAGGACGAAGGCGTATTCGGCTTCGACGACCGGTTGAATGAGCACGGCCATGAGCAGGTTCTGGTGCGCGAGTCGCATTCTATTCCGGCTGAGAACGGCGCGTTCGTTCCATTTTGAGGCCCAGACCTGCTTGATGCACCGCCAGGTTTCCTCCCAATTTTCCTGCCAGGACAGGCCTGCGCGCTTGAACGTTTCGCGCAGCGCCGCCGGCAATTGCGCCGGCGCTGCCAGCGTCTGGACCGTTTCACGCAGTTCCGCCAGCGCCGCCCCATCCTGCTGGTGGTCTTCCAGGCCGCGCGCCAGTTCCTGGTAACGCAGTGCCGTCCGCTTGTTCTCGGCCAGCGAGAGCACTTTCTCAAACACGCCAAAGGGCAAAGCTACGGAAGGCGGCTGGTGAATCCATTCGGGCAGCCGGCCGCGGAGGCGCGCCTGATTGCAGGATTTCCCGCCGACGATTTTTTCGTTGAATTCGTCCATCGTCACCGCGAACCGCGTGAACCTGGGCGGCCGAACGGCGGGCGGGGCGCCGCGGCGGGCGCGTGGCGCCACGGCAGGCGCCGCCTCACCGGCCTTTTCAAACAGCACGTCGCCCGCGGCCGTCACCTCGAGGCGCACTTGTTGGCCGCGCATTGATTTCAACCGCTCCAGCGTGGGCGGGTCGGAGCAGGCGGCGAAGAGGACCCGCGCGTTGCGTGCCCGGACGGCCACGTGCGACACCAAATCGGTAACGTCGGGTGCGATGACGGCGACCACCTCTTTGGGAATTTCCTCATCGCCCATGACTTTGTCGGTAACCACCACCGTCGGCTTGCCGAGGTCGCGCTCCAGGACCGACCTCAACGTGCCGGTCACTTCGACCTCGCCCGTCCCGCTGCCGCGGCTGACAATCTGCCAGGCGCCGAGATGGGCAGCCTGACGCAGCAGGGGTCCGAGGTGATGGAGCAACATCGAGAGCGCAAACCCCAGGCTGCTGCCGCGAACGACTTCCTCGCTGAACAACGTGATCGTCCAGGTTTCCGCGTTGAAACCTTGGCCGAGGAATTCGGCCTTTGGCTGGAGCAATTGATACAGGTGGTCTGTCCAGTCACCCAGCGCGCGGCCAATGCGGTCGGTGACCGATTTGGCGTGGAGCGACCATCCGGGATTGAAACGCGGCTGCGTCTGCAACCGTTCCCAGTGGCGCAGGCAGGCGGCCAGCTCGGCGTCCTCGCAGGACAAAGTCACATTTTCCAGAACGCAGCCGATGAGGTCCGCCAATGGTTCGCCGCTCGCGCGCAGATGGATGTTGCGCTCCACGACAACCCGCACCAATTGTTCGAGGGCGAGGTCCAGATAGAGCAACTGGCGCAGACCTTCGCCGTTGTTCAGGAGGTGCGACAGGCGGCGGCGGACCTCGGTGATTTGTTTGACCAGCGGAACCAGCGCGTCCGCCGGATCGTTCCGATGGTTGCACACCCAAGCCAGCAATCCCTGCGTGTCCCCGTCCAGCCGGTCGCGCGCGGAATTGATGGCAGTTTCCAGGTCGGTGCCCGAGTGGACCGTCTTGAGCACCCGCAGGAAGTTCTCGAAATCATGAATCAACGCGCCCTTCAAACGGGGCACAAAGTCCGGGTTCGTGCGGATCGGCCGCTCGAAACTTTCGAGGCGCTCGCGCGTCACGCCGCCGTCCCGCAGCGTCTGGTAGAACCGGTCGAGGTTGCCGTCGCTGCGGAGAAATTCGAGATAGGCCTCGCAAATGACGACGTCGTCGGGCGTGGTGTTGTTGTGAAGTTTCTGGTGCCATTCCTCCATGAAATGCCCGGTGACCTCCTTGACGTGGTGGCGGTGCATGATTTGGAGAACCTCGTCGCGAATGCGCTGTCCGTCGCCGCCGCGGCCCACGGTGGCGAGCATCAGGCGGACGAGTGGACGACCATCGGGATCGTTGCGATAAAGCTCCGCCAATTTGTTGGTCAGGCGATCCTGGGCGTGGCTCAACTCGCGCGGCTTGGTGTTGTAATGGCGCTGCCAGGTCAACTGCCGGATGGCGGAAAAGCGCAGCCAGACGTAAAGCAGCGCGAGCCCGTCGAGGTTGCCGCGCACGCGGTCGAGCAAATCGTGGCAGAGATTGAATCGGTGCATCAGCGTCCATGAACTGGGGCCCATTTCGGCCCGGATGATTTCATTGGCCAGGCCGTCGAGTTCCGCGGCGTCCAGCGGCGCCGCATGGCGTGGCCCGGCATGGACTGGAATGTAAAAATTTCCTCCGCGATGATTGAGCCAGCGTCCATCGGCACCCTGCTTCAGCACAAATTGAATGCCCAGCAGCGCGTCCGCCTCCGGAAATTGCCAGGTCAACTGTTGCAGGCCCTCGCCGGCCGTGAACGGCGTGTGCGCCGTGTGCCCGTCGAGGAGGACCGTGCCGGGCGGACGCAATGGTTCCGGCGGTTGCAGCCATTCATACGGCGAGCGCCGGGCAACGCCCCAGTGCAATGCCAGCGGGCCGGGAATATCCGTCATCAGCAGAACCCGGTAGCGGGCGCCAGCCTTCGCGACGCCGGCAGCCAGGTGGCCGAGGTCCGCGACCTCGAACACGCGCTCCAGCACGACCTCTTCCTGGCCGAACTGCGCCTTGAGCGCCGAGAGCGGCGCCGGGGCGGGACTTTCCACCGCGGGGACAACGATTTGATAATTCCGGTGGTCGTTGTTGTCCCACCGTTTCTCGTCCGGGAAAAAGAGGACGAACTCGATGAACCCATACGGTGCGTTCGGACTGAGCGCAATGGCGATGTTGCCTTCGCCATTCTGCTTTTTGAACGGAGTCTGCATTGCGCTGAAACCGGCGGGAGTGGTCGTGCCTTCCGGCCAAAACGACTGGGGCAGAATTTGCCAGCCGGTTTGGTTTTTCGGGCGAACGCCCCAGTGCAGCACGCAACGCCGACCGGTCTGCGCCCGCAACAACACGTCAATTTTCCGCTCGTCCGCGCGCTTTTCGACCAGCAGCTTCACTCCGCTGCGCGTGGCGATGGTTTCGGTTTCGTTTGCCATGCCTGATTCTGAAACTTGGGTATTCATGTTCATTTCCCGGCTCGGAAGTCAATAGTTCTTCAGCCGGTAAAAGGCTTGCTGGCCGATGACCGCCACGGGCCGTTTTCCTTTGGCCCAATAAGGCCGTTCGGTTGTGCGGGTGTAATGGTTGGCTGACCCGACCAGGTCGGGCAGCCGGTCGGGAGCTTGACACACCATCTGCGCAATCTGCAAGGCTTCCTTAAAATCCGGTTCCCGGCTGAATTTCCGGATCAGCCGGTCCAGCGATGTGCCGTTGACGCAGGAGAACGCGTGAATGCGGCCCCGGTGCGCAGCCACCACCCGCAGGGGCGTCCAGCCTTTTTCCGCCGCCCGCTGATGAATGACTTCGGCGACGGCGGTCATGCCCCGCACGCCCTCAGACCAGGCCTCGCCCATGAGCACGGCGGCGACGGCCTTTTCTTGATACGTTTGCCCCAGCACCGCCAGGGCAGGCTGCACAGGCAGAAGAATGTGGGGAACCATTTCATTTGTCCCGGTTGATGAAAAGGACGGCCGCCAGCGGCGGGGGCGTCAGGTTGACCGAGTGGGGGCGGTAATGGCATTTGACGGGTTCGGCGGTGACGCCGCCGCAGTTGCCCTGGCCGCTGCCGCCGTATTCCCGGGCGTCGCTGTTCAAAATCTCCTTCCAGAGCCCGCCGCGCGGAACGCCCACCCGGTAGTTGCGGCAGACAGACGGCGTGAAGTTGAACACGGCCAGAATCAAATCACCGCCGGCGCGCGTCTTGCGGATGAAACTCAGCGTGGAGTTTTTGGCGTCCTGGTAATCCACCCACTCGAAGCCGTCCGGGTTGAAATCCAGTTCATGCAGGGCCGGCTCGGCCCGGTAGGCGCGGTTGAGGTCGGCGACCCACTTTTGCACGCCGGCGTGGAACGGCTCCATTTCCACGTGCCATCCGACGCTCGACTCATGGCTCCATTCCGGCCATTGCGCCAGTTCATCGCCCATGAAGAGCAGTTTTTTTCCGGGCTGGGCGAACATGCAGCCGAACAGGAGGCGCAGGTTGGCGTACTTCTGCCATTCGTCACCGGTCATCATGCCGAACAGCGAGCCTTTCCCATGCACCACTTCGTCGTGAGAGAGCGGCAGGATGTAATTTTCACTGAAGGCATAAACCATCCGGAAGGGCAGCTCCCCGTGATGATGTTTGCGGTAAACCGGTGGTCGCTTGAGGTAGCGCAGCGTGTCGTGCAGCCAGCCGCTCAGCCTGGACCTTGGCGACTTCCAGGCGTTTGCGTTCCGCAATTTCCGCCTGCAACGCCGCTGTTCGCCGCTGGACGGTTTCCTCGAGATAATGATGCGCCGCCTTGAAAGCCGAGAGCAGATAGACCACCACCAGGAAAAACGCCAGCAACACCAGCGCGTTCCAGTACGGGATCAAGGGATGCGAGCCTCCGTGCCGCTGACGTAATCTCGTCGTAAGGATTGCCCTGATGCACAACGGTTTGCCCCCGCAGCGCCGGGAGCACCCGTTCGAGAGCCGTCGCCCTGAGTCTTTTCCGGGCCGCGTCCGTGAGATTGTGCAGGTTCATGGCGAGGTAGTGTCCGCCGCCCGGGATTCCTTGCCATGCCTAGACAGCGGGCGGCTGGACAACGTGCAGGAGAAAATTTTCCCGCCGTATTGCTCCGCCAACGGCACGGCGAAATCGAGCGCCTGGCGCGATTTGCCGGAAAAATCCAGCGGCACGAGAATCCGCCGCAGAGCGAGCGTGCGCCGTTTGGCGTCTCCTCGTCCGCCATTTCCGCGGTTGGCCGCAGTTGGCGGTTTTTCTCGCGTTTCGGTTTTCATAGTCAATTTCTTAAGCTCAAAGCAGGAGCCGCGGAGAAGTTTCGGTCAGCCCAACGCTAAACTGTGTCCGTGTCAGAATATCAGCGCGCTGGAACGTGGTCGCAAAGCGGAAGTCCCGGCCCAAACTGCCCGTCAGATGTTGCAACAGTTCTTGAATGCCCGCGGCGGAGTCCTCGCCGCCATAAATGCCATAAACGCGAATGATAAATGCTTCCTCAACCGTGAAATCAGATTGAGTATAGCTTTCCATACCACCGACACTTCCATCTATCTTGTTGAACCTCTATTGATACAGTTAAACCGCACTTTGGAGGAGGTAAACCAGAACTTATCCACAATTTATTCACATCCGAAAGCACAAGGGACGCCCGCCTTTCACCCGGTGAATGTCCTCTGTCTTCGGCCAGTTTGTTAATTTCCTTGTGGATGCGGTCGGGATTCAACGTAATGGAGCCTGGCGGATTGCAGATTCCATGAGCGACTTCGGCATCGGCGCCGGCATCGGCCATCCCGACTGCCGATCAGCAGCAACGTGGAATTGTACACTGTTCAGACCAAATGGAACTGTCCTTTGTTCGACCCTTGGGCGTGGATATTATCGTCTCCACAACTTATTCCGGCGCGGTTTTGCCGATTCCATATTTTTGCCTGTCCAAGAGCTAAATGGTTCCTGGCATAAAGCGAAAGCTCGAAATAGCCTCCGATGATGAATCCAATCAGCCTGCAAAGCGTGATTTAATTGCGCTCAGGCCGCAGCGCAAAAGACCCGATGTCAAAAACAATTGCGGCCATATGCTTTTGCAATAGGTTAAGAAGTTTTTCCTGTCATTTTCTTGTTGATCGACGGTTTTCATTCTCGTTTAGGTCTGTTCTTTTACAGCAGATAATGCAATAAAAAACAGCGCTCTTTATAAAATTGATTCTGCAATTAAATCGTAGTCCGTGTGGCCGATGACTTTGACTTTCGCAAATTCACCGACCGGCAACGCGCCGCAAACATAAACCCGTCCGTCAATGTCCGGCGCGTCCGCTTCGCTGCGGGCAGTCAGATAGTTGAGGGTTGAAAGTGACCCGCCTTCACTTCGTTTCGGCGCGGCAAGCGAGTTGAGAGTTTGATAGTCGCGCATGAGGCCGTGTTCCCAGGAACTGACATTGGCATCCTGCAATTGCTTCGCGTTGGCCTGGCCTTCGACGAGGACTTTGATTTCACGGCCAACGAAGGATTCGGAAATCTGCCGGGCAATTTTGTGTTGCTCGGCCATCGCCCGCTTGCGGCGCTGCTGCTTCACCTTGTCCGGAATTTGTCCGGTCATCGCTCCGGCGCGCGTGCCGTCCTCCTTTGAATAAGTGAACACACCGAGCCGCTCGAACTTCGTTTCGCGAATGAAGTCGAGCAGTTCCTCGAAGCACTTTTCAGTTTCGCCGGGGAAACCGACGATGAACGTGGTGCGCAGCGCAATGCCCGGCACGCCGGCGCGGATTTTCCGGAGCAGGTCCACGATGTATTGCTGCGAGGTCTCGCGCCGCATCCGTTCGAGCATGTTTTCGTGGATGTGCTGGAGGGGGATATCCACGTACCGCGCCACCTTGGGGCAATCGGCAATGGTGCGGATGAGTTCGTCCGTCCAATGCGCCGGATGGGTGTAAAGCAGGCGAATCCAGAAATCGCCTGCGAGTGAATTCAACTCGCGCAACAGCGAACATATCGTCGTGGCATCGGCGGGAAGCGATTTGGCGGCGGCGGAAAATTTTTCCGGCGACGAAATGGCGCGGCTGTGGTTCGGGCGCAAATCCAGGCCGTAGTAGGTCGAGTCCTGCGAAATCAAATTAATTTCCTTCACACCGCCGGCAATCAATGCCTTCACTTCGGCGACAATGTCCGCCTGCTGCCGGCTGCGGTGCGAACCGCGCATCCGGGGAATGATGCAGAAGCTGCACGGGTGATTGCAGCCTTCAGCGATTTTAACGTAGGCAAAATGACGCGGAGTGAGGCGGAACCGCGGTGTGGTGAAATCGGGAATGAAAGTCGGACGCTGGGTGACTTCCAGCCATGCTCCTCCTCGTTCTCGTCCATCGTCCTCGTTTTTCGTACTGCGTGTTTCCACCTTCGCTCCGCTACGGCGCGACAAGGCGTGTTGCGTCAAAGACGTAACAACTGTTTTGGTTTTGCCGATTTTTCCCTTCGATGTTGGATGTTGGATGTTGGGTGTTCGGCGTTTCCCGACCTGTTCCGCGCGCGTTGCGATCGCTTGTTTTATGATCTCCGCGACCTGCGCGACCTGATCAATGCCCATGAACGCGTCCACTTCGGGCATGAGCCTGGGCAGCTCGTCGCGGAACCGCTGTGGCAGGCAGCCGGAAACGATGACGGCCTGACCGCGATGGTTCGCCTCGCGCAACTCGACGGATTCGAGAATTGTATCCACGCTTTCCTCCTGAGCAGCGTCAATGAACGAGCAGGTGTTGACGATGACGGCGTCGGCCCGCGTGGCGTCGTTGGTGATTTCCATGCCATCCTGGAGCAGCGCGCCGAGCATGACTTCGGCGTCCACCAGATTCTTGGCGCAGCCGAGTGAAATCAAGCCGACGCGCAACGGGCCTTCGCCACGACGCATACGTCGAGGCTTCGTCCCCGCAGGCAGGCGGTTGTTGAAATTCATTTCTGCCACGGAAGGTCAAACTACGCAAGGCGGCAGGCGGAAGCAATCTCACGAAGCGGCTCGCCGGGGATCAGCCTTCGCCGGGCTACGGCGTGACAGGCGTTCAGCCCACCGAAGCATGGCGTCGAAAAATCATTTGCCGGTGGGAGCCACGGAGTTCGTGTTCGTCGAGGCAGCGGGTGGCGGCAGGTTGGTGGCAGTGGCCGGAGGCGGCGGTGCGTTGGCTTCCGCCGGCATTCCGAGTTGGGTGCGCAACACGGCGCGCAGGGCGTAAGGGAGTCCCTGTTGCGGGTCGAGCAACTGGTTGAGCACAACGCGGTTCAGCTCCGCGAACGGCGCCAGGCTCATGCGCTGCACATTGCTTTTAATATCAGAAATTTCGGTCTGGTAATGTTCATAAACTTTTCCGGCCAGCAACCTGTAACCGGCGTAGCTGCTGTCCTGGCCTGTGGCCAGCGCGATATAGGCCCGGGTGAGCAGTCCCTGAACGTCCGCGGACGTGCGCTCCTGCGACGTGTCGCCGATGTCGGCCTGCACACGGGCCATGACGTATTCGTCGAGCGTGACATTTCGTGGAAATGAATTGGTGTCGCGATCGAAGAGAGTGTCGTTGGGAAACTCCTCGCTCAAGTAACGATACCATTTTGCCGCCTCGGCCACGCGATTTTGCACGTAAAGAAAATAAACCGCGTTGCCCAGAAAATACCGGCGCGCCCTTTGCATGGTGTCCCTCTGCCCCGCATTAGGCTCCTCGGCATACTCCTTTTTGTAGGATTCATCTACCTTGGAAACCAGGTCAAGGTTCGGTCCCAACGTATAAGCCTGGCCAAAGGGACTGGCGATGTACCTGCCGTGGCGAAATGCCTGCTGCATGGATTGGTAGATAACCCGGCGCAATTGAGGCAAATCGTTCGAGGTCACGTTTTCGGGGTGTTCCTGCGCCCTTTCCAAACCGACCGAGGCCCAGTAAATCGCGTGGGCTTCGGGCAAACGCCAGTCGAGCGGACCCCATTCCGCATCCACCTTCTGGGCGAATACCGGATCAATCTTGTATTTTTCACGGAGCGCCAGCGCGTTGGTGATTTCGGCGGCGGTTTGCGGATGAATCAGGGCGGCGAAATTTGTCCCGTTCGGGCCGAAGAACGGCGTCATCTCCCGCGCCCATTGCTGTTTGTAATACCAATGGGCGTCGTCCAGGTTTTGTCCCATCTTGAATTGGAAGAACCAGGCCAGTTCGCGGTAGATCAATACGGCGTCCGGATTGTACCGCAACGCCCGGTCGCGCAGCAGTTCAATGCCCTGTTCCACCCAACGCCAGCGATCGGAAAAATCCTTGAACTTGATGGAAATGTTAAACGCCATGTTCCATGCCTCAAAGACCCAGACCTGCTCGAAATGTGGCTCCAAATCCGTGATCCAGTCCGCGAGCTGCGCCGCCTCAAAAAATTTATCGTCCAACTGCAAATCGTTTGAACGGATCCAGAGGTAATTGGAAATCAAGCCGCGGAAACCGCCGAGGGCGACGGTCGTGAACGCCAGCACGGGCGGCGCGTTCTCCAGCACCGACGCGCGTGTCAACCCGAGCTGGTCACGGTCGCGGTTCATGGATTTTTGCAGCTGGCCGGAGCCGAAAAGCAGCGCCACCGCCAGCAGCAGCAAAACCATTTTTTTGACGCGGGCGTTCATTTGGCAGAAACGAAGAATGCAGAGTGAAGAAAGCAGAAACGCCGGCGGGCCGACGGGTAAAAGCCGGCTGCCATCTGCCACCTGCCATCTCCCAGCTTTGTTTTCATTGGTTCCCCTGGGCCGTCGCCAGTTCGCGCCGGTTGAACAACCCGATGCCAATCAGCCCGATCATTCCACCCAGCAGCAAAACGATTTGCGCGAAAGCCGAGCCGAGTTCAGTCCACGAAATGCTGCGCCCGCTGCTCAGGGAATCAATCGGCGAAAAACTTTGAACCAGATTGATGACCGCCAGTAAACCCTTGAAAACCGGGATTAACACCACGTCCGCGACCGAATGCCCCATGATGCCGGTTTCGGCATTGCCGCCCGCGATCGTGCCCGATCCCGCCGCTTCGGCGAGCGTGCGGCCGGAAAGTCCGACCACCAGGACCGCCATGGAAAAAAATGCCGCCACGGGAAACGTCAGAAAGCTGGCCGCGGTCAAACCCAGCGCCGCCAAAAAGGCCATCCAGCAGAAAATGATTCCCAGTCCGCGCGCGAAATTCAGCGCGAAACCACCTTCGGGATATAAAACCTCCATCCCGTCCTCGAGCGGGAACAGCAGCGACGTGTCGTTCGGGTTGACAAAGATGACCGTCAGCACGCCCTGGTGGTCGAAGAGGTTTGGCGGAATTTCAAATTCATGGAACGTGTCCGGCGCGAGGCTCATTGGCTCCGCCGTCCGCCAGAGCGGGGTGACATTGGGCGCGCCCACCTGCCACAGGGCGAGGAAGGTGCCGGACGCGCTCTGCCGCGCCGCATTGAACTTCACGCGCAACTGCAGCGGCTTGTCATGCAGAAAATTTTTGGCGAACCCCAGGTCAATCTGCCACCCGCGCGAATATCCCGGCGGCACGAGCTGATATTGGGCTTTGACCTGCTCGCGAATTTGTCTGCGCACCTCCGCCAGATCCGCTTTTTCCACGGCAGCATTTTGCAGACGTTCCCGCAAAATCCGTTCCGTTTCGGCCTCAACCGCCGCATCGTAATTTTGCGGCCTCGCCGAACCGCGCGCCACGAGCACCTCCTTGCGCAAAATTTTCTGTTCCGCCGCCGGCAACCGGGCCGCGCGCCAGTACAACAGCCCGTAAACGCACGTACCCGACAGCGCCAGCAAAGCCGCGTTCAGCGACATGATCCCGAGCCATTTCCCCAGCCAGATCTGCCAGCGGGCGATGGGCTTGGTGGCAACGACTTGCATCTGGCATTCCTCAATATCGCGGGCCAGTATGCCGCACGAAAGCCAGAGCGTGGACAAACCCAGCAACCCGGTAATGGCACTCAACGTGTAAGTCAGCAAAATCTGGGTGAACCCCCGCGCCGTGCCGTCGTCCTTGACCAGAAGCGGCAGCCCAACCACTGACGCCAGCAACAAGGCCGCGATGACCAGAAAGAGCCGGAAGCGAAACGCGGCCTTCCAGGTCAACCCGGCGATGGCGAACAAGCGTTGACACCAACCGGGCAAAGAAATGAAGGTCTGTGTGACATGAACCGTTGCCAGTTTTGATTTGTCTCCACGCGAATAAGCTGCCGACGCAGCCGATGGGGATTTTGCGGAGATAAGTCCGACAAAACCATAACCTGCACGTTCGAGTTTTTTACTGCGCCAGGAATTGCCCCTCAATCCGACGGCAACCTGCAATATCAATGAAACCAAAAGACAGAGAGCGGGGTTGTTGACCCACACAGTAAATTTCAAAATTCCGATTCCCAAACTGCCCAGGAGAATCAAACCGCCCGGCAATAAAAGCCCGCGACTAAACGCCCAAATCCACAGGAAAAAAAATCCCGGCCAGCTAAAACCACGCTTTACCGCAACCGGAGAAACGGAGGGTTTTGTAAAAATCTCAAACTCGCGGAACATGCGCCTTTGATTTCAGATTACTTTGGTTTTTCCAGCAGCGACGCCAATTTTTCGTCCGCCTTTGACAAATCCGCCGGTTTTTGCTCCGCCGCAGCCGCCGGTTTTGCCGGGGCCAGTGCGGCGGCCTTCGTCAGCGCTTCCAGTTTATTGGCATCCACGGCTGGGGCGGCCGCCGGGGGCGGCGGTTTTGGTTTCGCAACGGGTTGGGCGGCCTGCGGCAAGGCCAATCGTTCAAGAATTTTTTCCGCCGGCGGCCTGTCATCGGCCCCGGCGCGCAGGTAAGCCGCCACGCGGGCGCCGGAAACGGCACCGCTGGTTTCCGCCGCCGCCTGACGTGCCTTTTGCACCACGTCGAGAAAATAGCTTTCGAGATTTTGCGTGGGATTGTCCACGCGAACCTGGTCGGCGGCCACATCGTGGCGAATCATTTCCAGCACGCGCTCCACGGTTTCGCGCGGCAGGACCGGTGTCGTGATGCGCAACGTGTCCGGCTCGGTCAGCAATTCCTTCAGTGTACCCATCGCCTGGATTTTGCCGCCGTAAAGGATGATTACCCGATCACACACATCTTCGACATCAGCGAGCAAATGGCTGCTCAAAATCACCGTCTTGCCGCGACGCGACAGTGCCAGAATGAGGTCCTTCATTTCGCGGCAGCCGATGGGGTCGAGGCCGGAAGTCGGCTCATCAAGAATGACGAGGTCAGGATCGTTGATGAGGGCCTGCGCCAGTCCGATGCGGCGCTGCATGCCCTTGGAAAATTCACCCACGGAGCGTGTGTACACCTGGCTCAAACCGACCATTTCCAGCAATTGCCCGGCGCGGTTGGCGCGTTCGTCCCGGGACAAATGAAACAGGTTGCCGAAAAAGTTGAGCGTCTCGCGTGAGTTGAGGTAGCGGTAGAGATACGATTCCTCCGGCAGGTAACCGATGCGCGCCTTGGTCTGCACGTGCCGCGGCGAATGGCCGAAAACTTCAATGTGCCCTTTGGTAGGATAAAGCAAACCCAATAGCAGCTTGACCGTCGTGGACTTGCCGGAACCGTTCGGACCGAGCAGGCCGAAGACTTCGCCGCGCCGCACGTCAAAATCCACGTTGTCCACCGCGCGCGCTTTGGGCCGGTTCCAGAAATCCTTGAACACCTTGGTCAGGCCGCGAACGGAAACGACTACCTCTGCCGATTGCGGATTGGTGATTGGCGATTGCGGATTTAATTCGGCAACGGGCATAAAATAAAAGGTAGCGCCCGCGGCTCGCGGGCTGACTTCGGCGTCCCGCCGAAGTCGCCTTGTCTCTCGATCAAATTCCTGGTTGCAATCAATATTATCATTTGAAGTTTTCGGCGAGACGCCGAAAACACCCGCCGGAGGCGGGTGTTAGCTCATGCCATTTTCGGTTCCAGTTGGCCGGTTGGCCGGCGCGGCGGCCCTTCGGGTTCGAGGTGGAAATGCTCCAGTTCCTCGCCTTTGCGCACGAGGCGCGCGCTGTTGAAAATCACCATCAGCGAACCGACGTTGTGCAAAATCGCCGCGGGAATCGGGCCGATGTAGCCCAACGACGTGACCGTCAAACCGACGATGATGAACAGCACGCCGAAAAGGAAATTCTGGTTGATGACTGCACGCGTGCTGCGCGAAAGCTTCACCAAAAACGGCAGCCGTTGCAGGTCGTTGTTCATCAGTGCGATGGTCGCGCTGTGGATGGCCACCTCGCTGCCGGCGGCGCCCATTGCGATGCCGATGTCGCCCGCCGCCAGCGCCGGGGCGTCGTTCACGCCGTCGCCCACCACCGCCACGCGATAACCCTTCGCCTTCATGCTACGCACAAACTCGACCTTGTTCTGCGGCAGGCAATCACCTTTCGCTTCTTCGCAGCCGATCTCCGCCGCGATGCGCGTGGTTACCGGCTGGCGGTCGCCGGAAATCATCGCGATGCGCCGCACGCCCGCCGCTTTCAATTCCGCCAGTGAGGTTTTCGCCTCGGCGCGCGTCTGGTCCTGCAACCCGACCCAGCCGATGCATTTGCCGCCGCGGGCGACAAAAATCAAACTCCAGCCTTCCGCTTCGTTAAGATCAACCGACTTCTCGAAATGACTGTCCACGCCGTTGTCCTTGAGCCATTGTGCGCGGCCAACGAGAATCGCCACGCCGTTCACCCGCGCCTTCACGCCGCGTCCGGCGGTTTCGGAAAAATCCTGCGGCTCGGCCAGCGGCACACCGGCTTCGCCCGCCAGTTGCGTGAGCGCCTTGGCCGTCGGATGGTTGCTGTATTTTTCGGCGGAGGCCGCCAGCAGCAAAAGCTCGGCGGGTTTGGTTTCACCCAGTGGCATGAGGCGGCTCACGGCCAGTTCGCCCGTGGTGAGCGTGCCGGTCTTGTCAAAAATGAACGCGTTGATTTTGGCGGCGGCTTCAATGTCGGCGACGTTTTTGATCAAAATGCCGAGGCGCGCGGCAGCGGACAGCGCGGCGACCATCGCGGTCGGTGTCGCCAGGATGAACGCACAGGGACAGGACACCACAAACACGGCGATGACGCGGTTCAGGTCGTGCGTGAATGCCCAGACGAGCGCGCCGATGACCAGCACCAGCGGCGTGTAAAAGCCCATGTATTGGTCCACGATTTTCATAATGGGCAGCTTAGTCTTTTCCGCCGCCAGAATCAGTTCGCGCACGCGGCCCAGCGTCGTGTCTTCGCCGGCGCGGCTGACCTTGATTTCGAGGACGCCCGTCAGGTTTTGCGTACCCGCAAACACCTCGTCGCCCGGTTTTTTGTCCGCCGGCAGCGATTCGCCGGTAATGGTGGCCTCGTTGAACGAACCCTGGCCGCTGATGATGACACCGTCCGCCGCCACGTTGTCTCCGGGGCGGATGCGGACCACGTCGCCGACGCTAAGCTCACTGGCGGCCACTTCCTCTTCACCGCCGTCCTTTTTGATGCGGCGCGCCTTGGTGGGCGTGAGTTTGATGAGCGATTCGATGGACATGCGCGCGCCTTCGGCAGTGCGGCTTTCGATGATTTCGCCGATGAGCATGAAAAAGGCGACGACGCCGGCGATCTTGTAGTTGCCGGACGCAAAAGCCGCGAGCACGGCGATGGCCACCAGTTCGTTGATGCTCAGGCGACCGACGCGCAAATCCTTGATGGCCGTAACCACAATGGGATAGATGAGAATCACCGCACCGATGCACGCGCTGGCGCTGGCCACGGCGCTGCCCTGTTGCAACAACCAATCCACCACGTAGGCGTTAATGACGAAAATGACGCCGGCGATGGTCTGCCACAAGTGGACCACCGAGTGCTCGTGGTCATGCTCGCACGTGGAGCACGATTCGCCCGGTCCGTGCTGGTGCTCGTGTTCGTAACGGCTTAAAAGCGATGTAACCTGCATACAAATTTTCGATTTACGATTTTCGATTTACAATATTACGGATTCGCCGTCCTCGCCCCCGGCGGCTCTCGGTTCAACATTAACCTCAATTCAATCGGTTTGCCATCGGCCGTGGTCGGCAAATAGCTCTTGAACTGCACGTTCGTCAGCGCCTGCCCCATCACTTGCACCAATTCCTGCTGTTCAAACAGACCCGGGTTGATTTGGTAATTCGGCAGCAGGGCGCTGAACGCCTTCGCATCGGCTTGCACGGATTGGACGTAACGCGCGCGGGCGCTTCGGGCTTCGTTGATGATGGCCGAGGCCCGCGCGTCGGCGCTGTTGGTGACTTGATTTTCGTAGGTGTGCGCGTCGTCGAGGATCTTGTTGCGGTTTTCGCGCGCTTCGGTGACCTGGTCAAAAATGTCCTTTAGCTGCCGCGGCGGGGCCCTCTCCACGGTGCATTGTTTGATGGTTATGCCGAGCCGCTCCCGGTCGGCCAGTTGGGCGGCACGTTGTTCCACGGCGTCCTGGAACCCGGCCACATCGCTATAAAGCATGTCGTCCACGCCGAAATGCGCGGCGGTGTAAAGGAGCGCGTTGTTCAAGGCGTTCTGCACGAGGTTGGAAGCCGACACAAAGCCGAACACATAGCGGATTGGCTCATCCACCTGATAGTAAAGCGTGGCGCTCACGTGAATGATGTTGCGGTCCGCCGTAATCACGTAGCCGTCCACCGCCGGATTGAGTGTCCCGCCGGCGGGCGGCACGGCTCCCGTTGCCTTGTAGGCCAACACTTCCTCGGGAGTCATATAATACCAGCCGACCGTGGAAGTGACGTTTTGGACCTCCTTGATGGGGATTCTGACCACCTCGTCAATCGGATAGGGGAACGACCAGTGCAATCCCGGACCGAGCAGGGCCTTCTGCCCGGTGCCGACGGGCCTGCCGAAGCGCAGAATCACCGCCTGTTCCTGCGGCCCGACCTGGAAAAAGCCCGAAGCCAGAAACACAATCACCAGCGCCACCATGACGAACTTCACAATGGCAAAGCTGCTGCGCAACGCCTCAGCCAGCGCCTGCGAACCGGCGTCGTCCGGCGTCACCGGCGCGGGCGCGGGTTTGGGTTGGTCGTGCGAATGGTCGTTCATAGCAAACTGAAAAACATCGAACATCCAACATTGAACATCCAACATCCAATGAACCGGCGGCGAACGATCCGTTGATTGGATGTTGGTTGTTGGATGTTGGTTGTTGGATCTTTCATTTCGGCAAATTCATTTCACCGGCGCGTTGGTGGGCAGACCCTGGAACAAATCAAACGGCGGTGTGCGCTGGTCAAAAATCAGGGTGGCTTTTTGATTGAGCGACTGGTGCAGGGCCTTGATGCGCAGCAGAAAGACCGCCAGATCAGGATTTTCCTGGAAGGTGGGCAGGGTTTTAGCGGCTTCCGCCACGCCTTCGCCTTCAATCCGCGTGGCTTGGGCTTGGGCGTCGGCCAGCGTCTCGTTGGCCTGACGGTCGGCGTTGGCCTTGATTTTGATGGCCTCGGCCTGGCCTTCGTTTTGCGCCCGGCTGATGAGGATGTTGCGCTCCGATTTCATGCGGGCGAACACCGCTTCGGTGACGCTTTCCGGCAGGCCAAGCTTTTTGATGCCGAGAAACTCGAGCTGAATGCCGTAGTTGTTGGTCTGCAACTCGTCCTGGACCGCTTGCTCGATTTCGTTTTGGATCTGGTCAAATTTCAGTTGCTTCGGATCCGCGTTCACAAAGTCGGAGAGCGGGTGCCGGCCCACGGCGGCGCTCTTGGCGCTGGTCAACATGCTTTGAAGCTGGCTTTCCGCCGCCGGGATGGAGCCATCCCGGAAACTGTTGAGGAACTGGGGCGCGTCGGAAATCCGCCAGCCCACATAGACGCTGGTGATCAGGTTGATATTGTCCGCCGTGAGGTTTTCGCTGAACTTGTCCTCGAAGTTCTGGATGCGCTCGTCGAATTTGTACACCTGTTGAACCGGCCAGGGCCATCGGAAATGCAGTCCGGGTTGATAGGCGCCGGTCGTCTTGCCGAACGTGGTGACGACGGCCACTTCGGACTGGCGGACTTGAAAGGTGAAAAGCAGCAGTGCGAAAATTACGACCAGCACCGCGGCCGTGATGATGGTTATCAGATTCCGTTTCATGGTGAATTGGTTACGTTCAAGTTCAAAAGGTCTTCGCGGATTTTATCCTCCAGATCAAAAATGATCACATCCCGCGTGTTGGTCACGAGCAGGATGTATTTGCGCGTGTTGGCCGTGGCTTCGGGAAACATTTGATAATACGCGCGCTGCCGGAAAACCGACGGGGCGGCGGCATACGCGGCGAGCTGGTTGGTAAACAGAGCCGCGCGCGCAAACGCGGAAAGTTCCGTCTGCCGCCGCGCCGCCTCGGCCTGGTTCACGGCGGCAAACGCCTGCGCGCCGGCCAGGGCATTGGTGCGGACGGAGGCAGCGACGGCGTTGTTGGTGTCGGCGATTTTCTGTTGGGCGGCGGCGACAACTTTTTCGTAGTCCTCCGCCACCTTCACCGGCGGATGTATGTCCTGCACACCGGTAAAAATTATTTTCGCGCCGAGGTGGTGTTCATTCGCCGCCGCCTGGATTCGGTCGCGCAATTCCGCCGCGGCCGCCAGGCGTCCGTGTGACAACACCCTGTTCAAATCCACGCCGGCGAGGTAATGCACAATCACCCGCGTAGCCAGGTCCTGGAGCAGGTTGGTCGGATCGGCATTCTGGTAGGCCCAATCCAGCACGTTGGTGATCTGGTATTGCACCGGGATGCTGACATCAATCAAACCCACCGGCGCCACTTTGGATATTTCACCGTTGTTGGCGGCGCTGCCCGTGGTTGAACCGGCCAGATTGGTGATGGTCGCCGGTTCCAGATTGCCGACGAGAAAATTGATTTCTTTCGTGTAATGGGCCACGCTCCACAAAATCGTTTGGGCCGTTTGGCTTTGGGCATCGGGCACGTAACCGACCTCAAACGTCTGGATCTGGCCCGTGCGGTAGCGATGGACCTGGTCAATCGGCCACGGCCACAGGAGATGGCCGCCCGGGTTCAACACGGGACGCGCCCGGTCCAGCCGCCCGAAATGCTCCAACACTCCCCGTTCACCCGGTTCAATGAACGCCACGCACGTGGACAACAGCAACACCGCCAGTTGCGCCAGGAACAGCACGGGCAGACTCCTCCGCAGCAACAGGAAAATCCACGTCTCCGAAACCTTGAATCCGAACTGATAGTCCAGCGCCTGTGCCGCCGTGGTGAACAAGCTTTCGGGCTGCGCCAGCAACCCGACGAGCCGGCTGTCGTAGATGGGCCGCGCGACTTTGCCCTTCACGCGGGGCCGGTAAATCTCCAGCAGCAGCGTGATGAGCGTTTCGGCCGCCATCAGGCCCAGCCACACACACAACGCCCGCCCGATAAAAACGTCGGCCCTGGGAAATTTCGCCTCAACGCTGGCGATGCCGAGCGCCGTGACGAAGCAAACATACGCGCCCGCCAGCAGAAAATTGGCGCCGGGCCGCAACAGCCGGTGGTTTTCGAGCCGCGCGATGGTCACCGAAAAACGGCCCAGCAAGAACAGCACCAGCGCAAAAATACCGAAGAGCGACAGCGACGCCATGGCACGCTCGGGCACAACGGCGTTAGTGGTGCGGCCAATCCAGCGCCAGAGCAGCCACGCGCCGCCCGCTTCGAGCAGGAACAGCAGCACGCTGAAACCCGGCACGAAAAATTTCTCGAACTGCTCGCGCGCGCGCCGGGCCGGAAAAACCTCCGCGTCCCGGGATTCAAACAACGCGGAATCGCCCTTGGCGCGGGCCAGCTCTTCGACTTCCAGTTTTTCCAACCGCTCGTTTTCCTCCAGCCGCATCTGGAACCAGCTCGCGAACGCCACGAGCACGCCCAGGCCGAGGAAAATCGAGCACCCCTGCCCCGCCAGTGAATTCACGTAACAGGTGATGACGAACGCCGCGATGAAAATCACCATCGCCGCGACCAGATTCACCAAACCGTTTCTTTGAGCATTGCGTTCCATTTGGCTCGTTAAATTAGTGACTGGTTAAATGAGCTGAACGCTCTTCGTCGCCGAGATTCAACTCATTTAACCAATCACTCATTCAGCCCAATTCCCGTTCCTCAAACAGCGCCGTCCCGATGGCCAGCGCCGCGCCGGCATAAGCGACTGCATAGGCAAATGCCTTGCCGACGTAAGCCCAGTGGAAGGTGCTTTTGCCCATGCTCAAGGCGTCCGCGAGCCAGAAAAGCTGCCAGTTCGGAATCGCCGTGTAAAGCGCCGACGCCCACCATTCGCCGGTTTCTGCCCGCCGGCCAAAAAAGTAATCCGACATCAACCCAATCAAAAAAAACGCCGAGCAGATGGCCAGCGTCGGAATCGTGTCCAGCCGTGTCGAACAGGCCAGCGCAATTGCCGCCAGCACCCACAACGCGAACAGCACCAAAATCCCCGCCGGCAACAGCCGCCAATCCACCTGCGCCTCCATGCCCACCGTCTGCCTCTGGCTGGTGAACCGAAAAACCACAAACGCCGCCAACGTGACCAGCACCAGCAACGCCAGCACCGCATCGCTCACGAACGGCCGCCGCAGGAAAAAATTGCTGAAGCCGGCCAGCGCGTAGGCCAGCACCACGCCGGCCGCAAAAATCCCCAGCGCGGCCGTGTCGGTTTTGCCAAAGACGTCGAACGACATCCAACTCGCCAGCAGCACGCCGATGAGGTTCACATACGTCAGCACCGTCAACGCCGCTGCCAGCCCGGCGAATTTCGCCAGCAAAAACTGCGCGCGCCCCACCGGCTTGGACAGCACTGCCAGCGCCGTGCCGGCGCGGATCTCCCGCGCCAGCGACGACGACGCACTTAACACCGCGCCGAAAAGCCCTGACAGCAGCATCACCGCCAGCGCGCTGTTTTCAACCAGCTTCGGCTCGTCGCCGAACGCGAAGTAATACGGCACCGCCAGGAAAATTTCAAAAAGCACGGACGCGGTCATCACCAGCAAAAACACCGGCTGCCGGATCAACTCCATGAAGGCGTTCACGGCGATGGTCAAAAATTGTCGCATAATTCAATTCGCCACCGGCAAAGATTACTTTCCCGATGACCGATTGCAAACGGCAATTCCCGTTCGCGCCCATCCGGAGCCAACGCATCGGTTGAAACGCAGGACATAATCGCGCCACCCGATGGTTTATTCCATCCCCCGGATGAGCGACCGATGATTTAACCCTTTCCCGGTGCAAACGGAAGTGTGCGTTTGAAGGCACACCTCGTGAAACCAAGCAATTGGGAAAAGGACCTGATGGCAAATGGGTTTGCCCGATCGGCCCGCCTTTCACGCCATGGCGCGCGCGATGGAATTCCACCACACGTCATGCAATTCGGTCACCGGCGCGCTGAATTCGCCGGCGCTGGTCTTGATGACGAGTTGGTCGCCGCCGACTTTGCCGATTTGCACCGCCGGGACACCCATCAGTTTTGCGCGTTCCACCACTTTCACCGCGTCCAGCGGCCTGCACGTGATGACCACGCGCGATTGCGTTTCACCGAAAAGCAGCGCGTCGAGACGCAAGGCAGCGCAGCCGCCCCGGCTGCTGCCTGTTTGCTTACCGTTATTTGATTCGGGCCGGCGGGACGCCTGCCCTACGTTAGATAAATCCACCGTCGCGCCGATCAATCGCGGCGTCTCGCGCGCCACAAGCTGGCTCATGCCGCTTTCGGCAAGGCAAACGGCCAGTCCACCTTCGCTGCAATCGTGCGCGCTTTTCACCAGGCCGCTTTGAATCAAACCGAGCAGTGTCGTGTGCAGCGTCTTCGCGGTTTCCAAATCGCAACGTGGCGGCGCGCCGGTTTTTTTGCCGTGAATGACTTGCAGATAAGCCGAGCCGCCAAGGCCGAGCAGTGGATCGCTCGCGTCCACTGCATCACCGAGCAAAATGATTGCGTCGCCTTCGTCCTTAAACCATTGCGTCGTTACGTGTTCGGGCTTTTCAATCAGGCCCACCACCACGACCGTCGGCGTCGGGTCAATCGGGCCGTTTGGGCTTTGGTTGTAGAGCGAACAATTGCCGCCGGTAACGGGTGCGTTGAATGCCCGGCACGCCTCGGCCAGGCCGCGCACGGATTCTTTGATTTGCCAGAACAACTCCGGCTTCATCGGACTGGCCATGTTGAGGTTGTCGGTCGTGCCCAGCGGCACCGCGCCGGAACAGGCCAGATTGCGGCAGGCCTCGGCCACCACACTCTTCGCGCCTTCGTAAGGATCGAGATAAACGTACGTGCCGTTGCCATCCGCAGTGAGGGCGATGAGCTTCGTCGGACAGGCATCTTGCCTGTCTCCATTTCCATTTTTAGTTTGAGACAGGCTGGAAGCCTGTCCTACGTCGGGCAACGAATCCGCTTTGATGCGCAACACCGCCGCGTCGCTGCCGGGGCAGACGACCGAGCCGTCGCGCACCATGTGATCGTATTGCCGATAAACCCAGTTCTTCGACGCAATCGTCGGCCACGCCAGCAGTTTCAGGAGATCGCGTCTGGGGTCTGGCGTCTGGGAAATTTGGTCCAGACGAAACGCGCGGACTTCCTTCAAATATTCCGGCTCCTTCGCCTCACGCTGATAAACCGGCGATTCGTCGGCGATTTTCTTCGCCGGGATGTCCGCGACAACTTTGCCGTGATGTTTCACAACCATGCGACCCGTATCGGTGACGACGCCGATTTCGGACCACGGCAAATCCCACTTGTCGAAAATTTTCTTCACCTCCTCTTCGCGGCTCTTGTGAACGATGATGAGCATGCGCTCCTGCGATTCGGACAGCATGATTTCGTAGCTCGACATGTTCGGCGCGCGTTGCGGGACCTTGTCCAACTCGATTTCAATGCCCGTGCCGGCACGCGCGGCGGTTTCGCAGGTCGAGCAGGTCAATCCCGCCGCGCCCATGTCCTGGATGCCGGCGACCGCCCCGGTGGCGAGCAGTTCGAGGCAGGCTTCGCAGACAAGCTTTTCCATAAACGGATCGCCCACCTGCACCGCGCCGCGTTGTTGCTCGGCGGATTCCTCGGTCAAATCCTGCGACGCAAACGCCGCGCCGGCGAGTCCGTCGCGGCCCGTGGCCGGGCCGACGTAGAATACCGGATTGCCCACGCCCCTGGCCGCGCCGCGCGCGATTTGCTCGTGGCGCAGCACGCCAAGGCAGAAGGCGTTCACGAGCGGGTTGCCTTCGTAGGATTTATCGAAATAAACCTCGCCGGCGATGGTGGGAATGCCGAAGCAATTGCCGTAGTGGGCAATGCCGGCCACGACCCCGGCGAACAGACGGCGGTTGTTTTTCAAGGCCGCTTCCTTTTCTCCGTTCGTAGCAGCCGACGTGAGTCGGCTCTGATTATCTTGAGAATTTGAAGTGCGCCGACTGACGTCGGCGGCTACGTCATTGACGATTGGTCCGAAACGCAGTGAATTCACCGAGCAAATCGGTCGCGCGCCCATGGTGAAGATGTCGCGCACGATGCCGCCGACGCCCGTGGCTGCACCCTGAAATGGCTCGACCGCACTCGGATGATTGTGCGACTCGACCTTGAACGCGATGGCCAGGCCGTCGCCAATGTCAATGATGCCGGCGTTTTCCTCCCCTGCCCCGACGAGGATTTTTTCGGATTTGGTCGGGAAAGTCTTCAGCAACGGGCGCGTGTTTTTGTAGCTGCAATGCTCGCTCCACATCACGGAAAAGATGCCCAACTCGGTGTAGGTCGGTTTGCGACCGAGGAGACGCTCGATGTTGGCATACTCGTCCGGCGTGAGGTTGTGCTTGGCAACCAGTTCTGGGGTGATGGCGGGTTCGGTCATTTGTTAAATCGTTAAATTCCTAAAGCCTTACAAAACCATTCAGAATCTCCCAAAGCCTCATTGTCGTTGCGAATTATTCGCAAACCCTTTTCATCTGGATTTTCCTGAATTAACGCTGAATTCAATTCTTTTTCAACTAATGCTCGGAGTTCAGGCTGTGCATTTTCATTACAGTAAAACCAAACTTCTGCTTTAAACGGTTGGTTGTTTTCCGAAAAATAGCCATACCATGCATCCTTAAGAAAATTAGCACGAATTCCAGCAAGCCTTTTCAGCGCCTCCTTTGGTGCATAGAGTCCAAGTTGACGAACGTTTCCACAGGAACCTTCTGTGAAAAATCCCGTTAAACGATTCCTTGCGACATCTTTTCTCCATCCAAGTTTGGTCGAAATATGCAGAATAAGTTCAACGGCAGTTTTCCCTTTGAAAAGTGCTTCAAGGTCTCCGTTTTCAATTTTAATTCCTTTCATACGCCAATCCTCCAATTCTTCAATTCCGAGTTCAGCTAAAGACTTCACCAAATCGTCTTCCAATCCTGGATCTGGTTCCAAAAGAGACTTCCAACTCCGGCTTTTCAGATAAAAACTTTTGCCGAACTTCTTGCAGGGCATTTCATTGCGCGGAGTTCCATTTTGTTGAACGACAATATAATAAACCGTGGAAAACTGGTTAAAATTGCTTTTATTACCATATTGATTACCATAACCACTCTCGTCTTTAGACCAGAACGGCAAACTGTCGTCGTCGGATTTTCGAGTATCAGGCCAAGGATTTTGTTTGGGTTGCAGTTCTGCTCCAACTTTAAATTCAACAACAACCAAAATGCGCTTTGAAGAATTTTCCAATTTTAAGTCCGCACAGTCCGCTGCTTGGATACTCGGTTCAAAATTTTCAACACTCTCTTCAATGTCAGCGAATTTCTTGAGAAAGTTTTTTTTGAATTGGACATCGTGCTTTAACACAAACCCAACAGCAGCCACGGCAAAAATCTCCAATCGTTCCTGATTCTGTCTATCATCTCCAGACGGCCCAAATCGGGAATACCGGCTTCGGCGAAAAAGTTGTGCGAAAGATGGAATACTCATTTTACGCCACCTTCGCCGCCGTTTTCTTTTCCAGCGCGCCAAAGATGCTCTCAAAAATCCATTTGCCGTCGTCGCTGCCCAGCAGTGATTCGCTGGCGCGTTCGGGATGCGGCATCAGGCCGGCCACGTTGCGGCTTTCGTTGCAGATGCCGGCAATGTTCATCAGTGAACCGTTCGGATTCGCTACATCGGTCAGGTTTCCATTCGCGTCACAATACTGCCATAGCACCTGGCGGTGGGCCACCAAACGGTCAAGCGTTTCTTTGTCTGCGTAATAGCAGCCTTCTCCGTGAGCAACGGGAATTTTCAGCAATTTGCCCGCGGGAATTTTGTTCGTGAACGGCGAATCGGGTGTGGCGGTTTTCAGGTAAATGTGCTCGCAATGAAATTGCAAATCGCGGTTGCGGATGAGCGCACCGGGCAGCAGACCGGCCTCAGCCAGCACTTGAAAACCATTGCAGATGCCAAGGACGAGGCCGCCGTTGTCAGCGAATTGTTTCACGGCCTGCATCACGGGGCTGAATCGTGCAATCGCGCCGCAGCGGAGGTAATCGCCGTAACTGAACCCGCCGGGCGCGATGACGGCATGAACGTCACCCAGCGAGGTTTCCTTGTGCCAGACGTAACGCGCCGAGTGGCCGAGCAGCCGGATGGCATGAATGGCGTCCTGGTCGCAGTTGCTGGCGGGGAACTGTAAAACAGCAAAATTCATGTTCGTTAAATCGTTGAATCGTTGAACCGTGAACCGTTGCAACGATTCAACGGTTTAACGGTTCGACGATTCACGCTATTCGGTAATTTCCAATTTATAGTCCTCAATAATGGGGTTGCTTAAAAATTTGTGCGCTGCGCCGCTCAACGCCTGTTGCGCGGCGGCTTTGTCCGCTCCGGGGGCGAGGTCAATCTCGATGTATTTCCCGACGTGAACGGCGGTGACGCCCGTGTAACCCATATGTTCGAGGGCGCTCTGGACGGTTTTGCCCTGGGGATCCACCACGGCTTTTTTGGGGGTGATGACAATTTTCGCTTTCATTCGCGTGCGGCGGGATGTTGCAGAAAAATCCACCGCTGGGCGAGCAATTTTTGATTTTCGCGCAACAGCGTTGAATTTGTCCGCCTACTGCGCCATTGTTTGGGCCATGGTTGACTCTGAACATCTCGACGAAGCGCTGACCGGCCACATCGGCGCGGAACGCAAGGCGCTGGCACCGTGCACCATCGCCATCTTCGGTGCGAGCGGCGATCTCACGGCGCGCAAACTGATTCCTGCGTTTTATCATCTCTACAAGGACAAGCTGATGCCGCCGGTGTTCCGCATCGTGGGCTTTGCGCGGCGGGGAAAAACCGACGAGTCGTGGCGGAACGAACTGCGCGCGGCGCTCGACCAGTTCTCCCGCACCAAACCTGTGGACGACGCAGTCTGGCAGAAGTTTGCGGGAAACCTGTTTTATTGCCAAGGCGACGTCACCGACGCGGCCGCCTATGGCAAGCTTGAAGAACTGCTGACCTCGTTTGGCAGTGCGCCGTTGCGTGAGAACGTACTGGTTTATCTGGCCACCTTGCCCAGCCAGTTCGGGATGGTCATCGAAAATGTGCATCGGGCCGACCTGCTGCACAAAAACGGCGCGGGCTGGCAACGCATCGTTGTCGAAAAACCGTTCGGGCATGATCTCGCCTCCGCGCGGGCACTAAACACCGAGTTGACCCGATTCGTCCATGAACAACAGATCTGCCGCATCGATCATTACCTCGGCAAGGAAACGGTTGCGAACATTTTGATGTTCCGCTTTTCCAATTCGGTTTTCGAGCGGCTTTGGAACCGCAACCTGATTGACCGCGTGCAAATCACCGTAAGCGAAAAATTCGGCGTCGGCCAGCGCGGCGGCTATTACGAGGAAGCCGGCGCGCTCCGCGACATGGTGCAAAACCACATGCTCCAGGTTCTCGCGCTCATCGCGATGGAGCCGCCCGTGTCGCTCGAATCCGAATCCATCCGCGATGAAAAGGTGAAATTGCTCAAATCCATCCGCGCGCTGGGTCCTGACGACGTGGCGCGACAGGTTGTGCGCGGCCAATACTTTGCCGGGACGGTGGATGGGAAACCGGTGTTGGGCTACCGGCAGGAAGTAAAGGTGAAGCCCGATTCCAACGTTGAAACCTACGTCGCGCTGAAACTGTTTATTGACAACTGGCGCTGGTCCGGTGTCCCGTTTTATTTGCGCACGGGCAAATACCTGCCGCAAAGCACGAGCGAAGTGCGGGTCCAATTCCGCCCCACACCGCACGTGCTGTTCGCCGCGCAGTTGGGGCAGAAACTGGATCCCAATGCCATCGCGCTGCGGCTCCAGCCGAACGAAGGCATTTATCTCCGCTTCAACGGCAAGGTGCCGGGCATGAGCCTCGGCGTGCGACCGGTGCGGATGAATTTCAGTTACGACGCAGAGTTCGGCGCCTACACGCCTGAAGCCTATGAACGGCTGCTGCTCGAAGCCATCGCCGGTGATGCCACGCTGTTCATCCGCCGCGACGAGGTGGAAACCGCGTGGCAAATCGTGGATTCCATCCGTGCGGGCTGGAAGGACAAGCCGCTGACCAACCGCGAATTTTACGCCGCCGGCACCTGGGGGCCGGTCGCCTCGGACGATTTGCTTGCCCACAGCGGCCACGCCTGGCACGAGCCCTTGCCGGCGCCATGAAAAATTTCGAGGGCCTTGGGTTGGGAGGGACGGCGTGTCGCCGTCCCCAGCTCAAAAGAAATTTTGGCCGGTGGCATCGGATGACTTAGTGGCACTATTCGCCCAAGTCTAGCACGAGCCGCAGGTAATAAAATGAAAAGCAAAATATGAGCAAAAAACTCGCAATCAGCTTAATCGTGGCAGCGCTTTTTATAGGAGTGATCAGCGGCGGACTTATTGGTGAACGAGTTACTGGATATTTTTTTCACAAAATGGTCAGCAGTTTTGGAAGGAGCACAGAAGCTGGACGAGTAGGCCTCGAGGTTTCCGTTTTGAATCGGCTTCGGGCCAACAACGTCACTAACGCAATCGATTTTTTGGAAACCGACCTTGATGATTCATTAATTAGACTTGGCGATTGGTTCAGCACTAATTCAACATCGTTAGATAATCAGCTTCAACTTAAAGCTTTGCGGAATGTAAAAGAGTATCGCAATGAATTCCCCTACACAAATCGTCAGCCCGAAATTAATCTGGCAGTGTCAAACGTGCTCTCACTTGCGGACCTAGAAACTAACAAATGAAGTTGGGAGGGACAGCGTGTCGCCGTCCCTGACTAAAGAATAAACAAATTGGGAACGCCGACACGGCGTCCCTCCCAGAAAAATGATGCCCGATTATGCGCCATTTTCCGAACCCGGACGAAAACATCCGCCGCACGGCGGGTTGATTTCGTTCCAACAACCAACGATTGTTTTTCTGACCGTTTGCACCAAAGACCGTCACCCTTGGCTTACGCAACCAAGCGTCCACGACGCGCTCCGCAAAATCTGGTCTCAGACGGACACCTGGCTCGTGGGCGATTATTTGCTCATGCCGGATCACATCCACCCGTTTTGTGCACCGCGAGATTTAACCGTCACTCTGCAACGTTGGGTCTCATATTGGAAACGTGAATTTAGCTGTCTCCATTTGCCTGAGACTGGTGAATGGCAGCGGGATTTCTGGGACACCTGCCTGCGCCGCAGCGAAAATTACTCGGAAAAGTGGAATTACGTCTGCGAAAATCCGCTGCGCGCAGGACTGGTGAAACATCCTGACGAATGGCCGTTTCAAGGACGAATGAATGTTTTGCCATGGTAAAATCGGGGACGGCGACACGCCGTCCCTCCCAAATTTAATGAAAAACTTTGAACTTATTACTTTCGCCACCGCCGATGAACTGGCCCGTACGGTCGCCAGCCAGTGGCTGGATGAAATTGAATCCGCCAATCGCGCCGGCAAACCGCACTGCGTGGCGCTGTCCGGCGGACGTATCACGCAGAAATTTTTTGCGGCGGTGGTCGAACAGGCAAAGACACGAAAAATTGGGGACGGCGACACGCCGTCCCTCCCGGCAAACGTGCATTTCTTCTGGGCGGACGAGCGTTGTGTCCCGCCGGACGACAAGGAAAGCAACTTTCGCCTGGCGAACGAACTTTTGTTCGTGCCGCTGAAAATTTACGAAAGCCAAATCCATCGCATCCACGGCGAATTGCCGCCGGAGTCTGCCGCCGCCCAAGCGGCAGCGGAAATCTCCAAAATCACGCCGCTGAACCAGAGCGGCCAACCAGTGTTGGATTTGATTTTTCTGGGCATGGGCGAAGACGGCCATGTGGCGTCACTGTTTGCCGGGGAGCCCGAAGAGGTCATTTCGCGCAAGGCGGTTTACTGCGCAGTCAAAAATTCGCCTAAACCGCCGCCGAATCGCGTCACGCTTGGCTACGCCGCGATCGCGGCGGCGCGGCGGGTTTGGGTGCTGGTTTCGGGCGCCGGCAAAGAAACGGCGCTGCGCAAATCACTCTGCGCCAATGGCCACACGCCACTGGCACGAGTGACTCAATTCAGGACACAAACGCGAATTTTCACCGATTTCCGACCAGTTTGAACGCGCCAAAAAAAATCTGAAAAAAATTTTGAACAACTTGCGTTAACCCTGAATCTATGCAAGTGTACGATTGAAAGATTTCGCTGTTCGTTTAGGGTTGGCATAGAGGTTTTGCTTGTGGCGCGGCTCGAACAGCGACCCCCAAGTTGGTCGCGCCACCCTTCTGAGCGCCGGGGTGACGGCGTATAAACCTCGTCACCGCGGAGGCCGGACGCAAGTCCGGCCTTTCGCATTTATACGATTCGCATTGAATTACGGGAACAAAATGCTTAAGCTCCCCGACGCATGAAACACCAGCTCGATTTCGAAAAGCCGATCATCGAACTGCAAGCCAAGCTGGATGAACTCCGCGAGCACCCGGAGAAACATTCGCTGGACATCAGCTTTGAGGAGGAAATCAAGCTCATCGAAAAAAAGCTGGATGAAACCCGCCGGCAGATTTTTTCCAACCTCACCGCCTGGGAACGGGTGCAACTGGCGCGGCATTCCAAACGTCCCTACGCGCTGGACTATTTGCAGAAAACGTTCGCCGATTTTCAGGAATTGCACGGCGACCGGCTCTTCGCGGAAGACCGCGCGGTGGTCGGCGGGTTTGCCAAGCTGGGTGAACACCACGTGGTCGTCATCGGCACGCAAAAAGGCCGCGACACGAAGGAAAACATCCTGCGCAATTTCGGCTCGGCGCACCCTGAAGGCTATCGCAAGGCGCTGCGCGTAATGCGGCTCGCCAGCAAATTCAGCCTGCCCATCATCACGCTCATTGACACGGCGGGCGCGTATCCGGGCATTGGCGCGGAGGAACGCCATATCGCCGAGGCCATCGCCGTCAATCTCCGCGAGATGACGCTGTTCGAAGTGCCCATCATCGCCGTCGTCATCGGCGAAGGCGGTTCCGGCGGTGCGTTGGGCATTGGCGTGGCGGACCGCATTTTGATACTGGAGAACGCCTATTATTCGGTCATCAGCCCGGAAGGTTGCGCAGCGATTTTGTGGAAGGACCGCGCGAACGCCGCTGATGCCGCCGAAGCGTTGCGCATCACGGCCAAGGATTTGCTCGAACTCAAACTCGTGGATGAAATCGTGCCCGAACCACTCGGCGGCGCGCACACCGATCCCGCCACGACCGCGGAAAATTTGAAAATGTGTCTGCGCAAACACCTCGTCGAACTCCTCGCTTTGCCGGCTGCCGACCGGTTGAAAAAGCGTTACGAAAAGTACCGGGCGCACGGGCATTTTCTTGAAAAAATTCCCACCCCGGCGGAAAAGACCGAGCCGGCCGCAGTCGGCGCCGTAACCGCCACGACGGCTCCAGCGGCGTAAACCACAGTGCTGTATCCGCTCACCTTCCATCCGATTTTCAAGGAACGCGTCTGGGGCGGACGCAATCTCGAACGGCTATACAAAAAAAATCTGCCGCCGCGCGCGCCCATCGGCGAATCGTGGGAAATCAGCGACCGGCCCGGGAACGTAAGCGTTGTCGCCAACGGGCCACTCGCCGGGAAAAACCTGCGCTGGCTCATGCAACATCGCGCACGCGAACTGCTGGGCCATGCGAAGCCTGCCGCCGGAAACCGCTTCCCTTTGCTGTGCAAAATTCTCGATGCGCGGGAAAAACTATCCCTGCAAGTCCATCCGCCAGCGCATAAGGCCGCCGAACTCGAAGGCGAACCGAAGACCGAAATGTGGCTGGTCACCGATGCCGCGCCGGACGCGGAATTGTTTGCCGGCCTCAAACGCGGCGTCACGCGCGTGGAATTCGAGAAAAAAATCCAATTGGGTGAAGTGGTCGATTGTTTCCACCGGATTCACGTGCGGGCGGGTGATGCGATGTTTTTGCCGGGCGGCCGCGTTCACGCCATTGGCGCCGGCGTTGTGCTTTTTGAAATCCAGCAAAACTCAGATACGACGTATCGTATCTTCGATTGGAACCGCGCCGGGCTGGACGTCAAGCCGCGCAAACTGCACATCGCGCAATCGCTGGCCAGCGCTGATTTCAACGATTTCGAGCCGGCGCTGGTCAATCAAAAATTTTCCGGGGATGATGAAATCAAAACGTGCCCGCTGGTACGCTATCCGCTTTTCCGCGCCGAGGTGTGGCGGATGACTTCCGGCGCCAGCAGCCGGTTGAAACCGCGCGCGCTCCAAATCGTGGCCGTATTGAACGGCCGGCTGGAAATCAAAAGCGTCTCAACCTCCGTGAATTTGGCCGCCGGACAGTTTTGTCTGATTCCGGCGGGTTTGGAGCGGACGGAAATCTCGGCCAAAGGCAAGGCGGCGTTGCTGCGCGTCGAGGCGAATTAGCGCTTACCACAAAGTTCCTGGAGACGGCACATGTCCTTCTTTTCTGCGACGGTGAAATTCACGCTGCATTTGAATTTTGATGCGTTGTTGCTTTAGCCACGACGCCGAAGCAAGTTGGTCGGCATACTTCTTTTCAAGGGACTGCCATAATTCTGATTCTTTCCCGATAACAAACCTTATCGGGCCGCTTGCTACAAAACGGGGTTTCATTCCGCTTCAATTCCACGCCAGGTTCTCCGGTATTTGCGAAAGCAGCTTGTTCCGCCAGCCGCCTTTGCGCCTGAGGATTTTCGACCAGAGCTGCTCCGGCGGCGTGTCGAATATCAGCTCGAGCGACGCGGGAAACGTCAGCCACGCCTTGCGCTTGATTTCGTTCTCGAGCTGTCCGGCCGACCAGCCGGCGTAACCGGCGAAGAGTTTGATTTTCTTCTGCATCGAAAAGGATTCGCCCACTTCCACCAAATCATCGAGCGAATGGCCGAGCGCCAGGTTCGGCAGCACGTTAGCGTCGGGAATGAAATTGTCCGCGTGCAAAAAACTCAGGGCCGTGGGCTGCACAGGGCCGCCGAGATACAGCGGTGACTCCCTGAGCGTGTCGGGCAAATTGGCGACAATCATTTCCCCGACTTTTTTGCCCAGCGCGCGGTTGAGCACGAGGCCGAAGGCGCCTTCGGCGTCGTGCTGGCAAATCAATACGACGGTGCGCTGAAAAAACGAGCCGCCCAGTTGCCCGCTGTCCAGCAGTAACTGGCCTTTGAGAAATTTTCCCGGCGCATTCACGAGCTTAATTTGCACCACCTTTGCCCGACTGGCAAAAAGAAAACCGCCCACTGCCCTGGTATTCCGGTTCCGGGCATCTCACTGTGGCGGCAGAAAAAGGTCCTGTTCCCGTCCCGAACCCGTGTATTGGATCCGAACCGACTTTTCCCGGACCTCCAGGCACCGGATCATCACGTTCGTTTTCCCCAGTGGCACCTTTTCCAGATCATTGGCGAGAAAGGAACGGCCATTAACGATGGCCACGGGCCGGTTCCCCCACAAAATCCCTTCGAGTTTGAGGGTGGCGGGGACGGGCGCGGGTTTGGGCGCGGGCTTGTTTATGCCGCTGAAAACAGCCGGGCTGCCGGCAACCGATTTTGCCGAAGGCAGCTTGATATCCCGGATTTCATCCACGTGCCCTGCTTCCAATTTCGAGGCCACACCGTATTTCATCCAATCGAGGACTTCATCGAACCCATAACGCTGTTCAGCTTCGATGAACAAAGCAATCTGGCCGCGGGTGTAATGACTTTGCAGGATTCTCTTTTCCTCCGCTTCTTCGTGTTGCGAATCCGTTAATAAATAGGCAACCAGCTCGCAAAAGCCTTCCTCCGCGTCGCGGGCCAGTCGCGCGTGCCGCTCTTTGGGTACATTTTCACCCACCCAAGCATGCGAATATTCATGAGCGCAAACCGACTTCAACTCGGCCACAGGCAGGCCAGTTAATAAGTGAATCTGGTGCCGGGTCTGGTTGTCAACCGTTGCCGTATGAACGTAACCCAGCACATTGGGACTTTCGAAGGTGTTGCCGCTTGCGTTAAACTTGGACTCCACGTCTATGCGATCAATGACCGACACATCCACATTTGTTGGAAAAGAAGTGAAGCGGGAAAATAGTCTGTCCAAATCATCCTTCACCTCCGCGCAAATCCGTTCGGCATCGTCAGCCTTAAACACCACCGTCTTGGCATCGCGGGCGCAAAAGCAACGGCCATCCGGCAACTCGACGCCGCCGTTGTTGACGTCGACCGGCCTACCGCAGATATAACACGGCGGCAATTTTATGCAGTTGGAACACACCAGCTCCTGTTCGCCAGTGACTTTGTCGGTAACAAGATAAAACGGCCAAGACATTTCCTTGCCGCAAATCGCGCAGATGTTTAGCGCCAGCGCCTCCGAGGACGTGCCGAAACAAAAACACGCCATCAGGAAGATAATCCAAAGATATCTCGCGCGGTGTTGCATGGTTTGGCTCTTTTCCTGACAAAAGCACGGACGGCGACAACCAGCACGGGCTTCGTCACCGACTGCAACCAACAAGCACCTCCCGCGCCAAAATCAACCCAGGGATTTGACCTTTTTCACGATAGCCGCGGCGTCAATGCCGAAGTGCGCCAGCAATTCCGCGGCCTTGCCGGAACGCGGCAGAGTCATTACCGCGAGCTTGTGGACCGTGATGCCGGCGGGGCTGAGTTCACCCGCCACCGCGTCGCCCAAACCACCCTCGGCGTAGTGGTCCTCGACGGTGATCACGGTGTTGTTTGTCTTCTGCGCCGCGGCGCGAATCACGTCCTTGCCCAGCGGTTTGATGCTGTAGGCGTCAATGACCGTGATCCCGATGCCTTCGTTCTTGAGGGCGTCGGCGGCTTTCAACGCCTCAAACAAGGTGACCCCGGCGGCAATTACGGTCACTTTGTCGCCCGCGTTCTGGCGCAGCACTTTCGCGCCGCCAATGGGGAATGATTCGTCGTTCTTATAAATCACCGGCGTTTTGGGCCGGGACGTGCGCAAATAACAAATGCCCTTGGCCAACGCCATTTGTTCGACGAGTTTTTCCGCACTGACCGCGTCGCACGGATACAACACCGTGCTGCCGGCAATCGCGCGCATCATCGCCAAATCTTCCAGACCCATCTGCGACGGGCCATCCTCGCCAATGCTGATACCGGCATGCGAACCGTCGAGCTTCAGATTCGCCTGCGAAATGCCCGCGACGCGGATATGATCGTAAGCGCGCGTGAAGAAGCACGCGAACGTGGAGGCAAACGGCACCCTGCCGCGCGCGGCGAAACCGACGGCGACGCCGACCATATTTTGCTCGGCAATGAAGCATTCGACGAACCGGTCGGGGAATTTCTTCATGAATCTATCCGAGTAAGTGGAATTCTTCGTGTCGCCGTCCATGGCAACAATGCGTTGGTCCACTTCACCGATGCGCGCGAGTGCGTTGCCGTAAGCTTCGCGCGTGGCCACCGAATCGCCGGGCTTGTAGTTGAGCGGCGGATAACTCGCGGGCGCGGCGTGGTTCGGTGCCGGCAACGGATTCGGCGCCGGAATGGCCACGCCGGCGGCCGACCTGGCGATTGGCTGGAGTTCGGCGATGGCTTTGGCGGCCTCGTCCTTGTTCAACGGTTTGCCGTGCCAGCCTTCTTTGTCCTGCACAAATGAAACACCCGCGCCCTTGTAAGTTTTGGCAATGATGGCCAGCGGCTGGTCGTTCAAGCCGACGCCACTAAGCACTTCCAGAATTTCCTCGAGGTCGTGGCCATCAATGTCCTCGACGCGCCAGCCGAACGCTTCAAAGCGTTTGCGATAGACGCCAATGTCATGGCCGAACGCGGTGGCCTGGCTCTGGCCAAGGCGGTTCGCATCCACGACGGCAATCAAATTGTTGAGTTTGTAAACACCGGCGAGCGACGCGGCTTCCCACACCCCACCCTCGGCGATTTCGCCGTCACCGAGCAGGACGTAGGTGTTGTAATCCAGCTTGTCGAAGCGCGCGGCCAGCGCCATGCCGACTCCGATACTCAAACCCTGGCCGAGTGAGCCGGTGGCCACATCCACGAACGGCAGGCGCGGCGTCGGATGGCCTTCGAGGTCGCAACCGAATTTGCGGAGCTTCAGCAAATCGTCAGCGGGAAAGAAACCCGCTTCCGCCCACGCCGCATAGAGTACCGGCGCGGCGTGCCCTTTAGAAAGTATGAAACGATCGTTGTTGTGAAAATGCGGATTTTTTGCGTCGTAACGCATGTGCCCGAAAAACAGCGCGGCCATCACTTCTGCCGCCGACAGGCACGAAGTCGGATGGCCGCTGCCCGCGGCGGTGGTGGCAGCAATGGAGTGAATGCGCAACTGATTTGCTATGCCCTTCAACAATTCAATGTTTGTGTCAATCATGGAGCACGAAAACTACGTGAGAAGGCGGCCAAAGCCAAGAATGAAAATCGCCATGCGTGAGTGCGCTGTCGGGAATCGCCTGGCCACCGCCGAAGGCTTTATGCAAGTGGACGGGACGCCGTTGGGGGATTTCCTGCAAAACGCGGGCGCGGGCGCGGGGCATGTGGCGGTTCATGGCGCGCGTCCTGGACATCGCCGCACAGCCGACGCAACCGAACCTCAATCGGTTCAGCCAGCAACTCCTGCATGGTTTTCAAAAGCTCGGTCACGTCCGGCGGTTTCTCCATCAAGGTGCCGAAACCCGCGGCGACGACCAGGTCGTGTTGATTGGCCTGCCTGGTAGTAATGATGATGGGAAGCGCGGGCGCCTCGTTGGTAATGCCTTCGAAGATGTCCCATCCGTTCCTGGCCGGCAGAGCGATGTCCAGCAGCAACAAATCAACCTGCCCGCTTTCGAACTGTTCCACCGCCTCCTGGCTGTTTGCCGCCAAAGCGACTTTGTAACCCACATCCTCCAGAACCCGACGTAAAGCTTCACGCACGCTGGCATCTTCATCTACGACCAGGACATTTTCTTTCACAAGATGCCGATGTTGGTTGAGATTTAATCCGTGAGAGTTCGTCACCGTTCGCGCGCGCGGTGGTGGCGGGCGGAATTTTATGCAGCGGCCGACTCAGCGGCCATATCCCTCCGAGCGTAACCGGTGTCTTCTGTTCCATTACGGCCTCTCTGGCGAATTTCCACGGCCGCATTGCAGGCCAACCAGTCCTGCAAGGAAGCCGGCAAACCGAAATTGCCGCGGCGCACAGGTCTCCGGGCAGAATTGCACTTCGCCGCGACCGGTTCCAACTGCGATTTGGAAACCGGCGCTGAATTTATGCTGTTTCCGTTGACGCCGGTTTTTCCAGCCTTGGCTGAAAAAACGGGAAAAACCGCGGTATCGAACGGACCGGGAACAATTTGCGTTTTCATTGGTTCAAAGTTTGAGGTTATAATTGGTTCGGCATATAATAGGGTATCGCCCACACAAACGGCTTAGCGGTTGCTGTGCCAGCAGGGAAACGCGGCGATTTTCGGGCAAAACCAATGAATTTATGCAGTGGCCTGCATGGGAATGAAGCAGACAGATGGAACAATTTATACCACAGGTGGTCTTCCGCGAGCCAGCGCAAGCCGCCCGGCGGCGAAACTGCGCCTTGCCGGGCTGGTGTTGATCACATTGTTTGGCTCAATCCTGCTCATCTGGGTGACCCGCACAACCTGGGAACGGGTGAACCATTTGCAGTGCGAATTCGCCACATTGAAACCGGAGAGTTTTTACCTGGGTGTCCGTATGAAAGGCGACATCCAACGATTGAACGATACGTTGCTGCGCTACCGTCTGCGGGGCGAAGCCGCCGATTATGACCTGTTCTATGCCGACGCGCGGGAATTGACCCGGTGGCTTGATGTCAACCGGACCAACGTCGCCACGCCCCTGGAACGCAAGTTTTTTGAACAGATGGACGGCGCTTACCAGGAATACCTGACCGAGAGCACGAATTTGCTCAATGCCGGCACCGGCATTCAAACAAAAGTCGGCGCCTTTCCCACCAGCTACGAAAAAGTGCAAAAACAGTCCCAGCACCTGCTGGACTTGTGCGATGATTTCATTCGCGACCAGCGCCTGGCCTTCGATGGTTTTCTCTATGAGTCGAACGACACGCTGACGACCTTTCAGGAACTGCTCAGACTTTCGGTGGTGCTCGTCCTGAGTTTGGCGGCCGCGCTGGTCGTGCTGGTTTATCGCGGCATGATTGCGCCGCTGCGCTATCAGTTGACCGAAAGCCAGGCCACCATCGCGCGGCAGGAGAAACTGGCCTCGCTGGGCGCGCTGGCGGCGGGTGTGGCACATGAAATTCGCAATCCACTGACGGCCATTAAATTCCGCCTCTACAGCCTGAGAAAGTCATTGTCCGGTACCGGTGCGGACAACGAAGACGCCCAGGTGATTGCCGATGAAATCAACCGGTTGGAGCGGATCGTCAAGGACGTCCTCCAGTTCGCCCGCCCTTCCGAGCCGGCATTGGTCGCGGTCCCGCCGCAGCGAATTTTGCAGGAGGTTCATGATCTGTTGAAGCCGCAACTGGAAAAGGCCGCGATTGAATTGAAGCTGGAGCCGTCCGAAACCGCCTGGGTGCGCGCCGACACACACCAAATCAAAGAGGTATTGATCAACCTGATCCAGAATGGGGCGGACAGCATCGGCCGCAAAGGGACAATCACCTTGCGCGCCCACAACGAAGACAGCTCCGTGGTTTTGGAAGTCGCCGACACGGGAAAAGGGATACCAGCAGAAGTGCAAAAGCGGCTCTTCGATCCCTTCTTCACCACCAAGGAAGGCGGAACGGGCCTGGGCCTCCCCATCGCGGCGCGAATTGTTGAGAAACATGGTGGTGAACTCCGTTACCAAACCCAAATCCATCGCGGCACCACCTTTGCCATCGTCCTGCCGCGTGCCCGCGAATATGAAATCTAGAATTCTGCTGATTGAAGATGACGCCAGCACCGCCGCCTCCTTGAAAAAGGTGCTGTGCTCGGAAAGCTATGAAGTGGAAATCGCCGGCCGTGGTGACGCCGGCTTGGAACTGGCGCGCCGGAACGAATACAACGTCGTCATTTCGGACTTGCGCCTGCCCGGTTTGGGCGGTCTGGACCTGGTCGCCCAGCTCCACACCGCCAAGCCAAAGCAACCGATTATTTTAATGACCGCCCACGGCACCACCGAGACGGCCATCGAAGCCACCAAGCTGGGCGCGTGCGATTACCTGCTCAAACCGTTTGAAGCGGATGAACTGCTCGATTTGGTCGCTTCCGCCGTCAACAGCAGCCGGCTCATGTCCGAACCGGTGGAAATGGGAGAATCCCGGACCGACCAATCGGCCATTATCGGCAAAAGCCGGGCTATGCAGGCCATCTACAAGGAAATCGGGCGCGTCGCGGCCACGTCCGCCACCGTCTTGATTCGCGGCGCCACCGGGACGGGCAAGGAGCTGATTGCCCGCGCGATTTATCAGCATAGCGCCCGCGCAGACAGACCGTTCATTGCGGTCAACTGCGCCGCCATTCCAGACACGCTGCTGGAAAGCGAGTTGTTCGGCCATGAACGCGGCGCTTTCACCGGCGCCCAGGCCCGGCGCATCGGTCGTTTCGAGCAGGCACACGGAGGAACCATCTTTCTTGATGAGATTGGCGATTTAAACGCCAACACCCAAGGCAAGTTGTTGCGCGTGCTCCAGGAACGCAGCATCCAACGGCTCGGCAGCGAAGCCAACCTTCCTGTGGACGTCAGGGTGGTGGCCGCGACCCATCGCGACCTGGAAGCCGCCATCAAAGAAAGGGAATTCCGCGAAGATTTGTTCTATCGCCTGAGTGTCGTTACCATCCTGCTGCCGCCTTTGAGCGAACGGGTGGAAGACATTCCGGAACTGGTAAAATACTTTATTCATCGCTACGGAAAGGAGTTCGGCCTCGACTCCCCCTCCGTCCAGCCCGAGGCCATCTCCTTTTTGCAGAGCCAGCCGTGGCCGGGCAACGTGCGCGAGCTGGAGAATGTCGTCCGCCAGGCGTTGTTGTCGGCGCGGCCGTTTGGCGTCAGCCTGGAGCAGGTGCAGCAGGTGCTGGCCAAAACCCGAAAACCCGTGGCTGCCCCCCAACAAACCCACGCGGCTTACATCACTGAACTGCTCAAGCGCGCACAAAGTGGCGACATCCGCAACGCCTACGCATGCATGATTGCGGACCTGGAACCGGAACTGTTCAAGCAGGCCATTCAGTTGGCGCAAGGCAATCAATCCAAAGCCGCCCGCTGGCTGGGTATCGGCCGGATGAGGCTGCGGGAAAAGCTGGTCCAGTTTGGACTGGCCATCGGGCGCGAAGAGCAAAACAAATAGCCTGGCGCATGGCGTGCCGCTGGCCAGTCGGACCGGCCGGGACACAACCACCCCTAACGTGGACCGCACAGGCCGGAAAGACAATGACCCCTCGTGTCAGCACGTTCCGGATTTGCCCGCTCAACGACGCCCCAAGCGGCCCGACGGGTTATTGCGGCAGCACGTGGCCGGAAACCGAGCAGGTCGGCGGCACCCCAACGGCATTGATGGTGTACGTGCCGCCACCGGGACAAACGGGAAAAACCTGGCCTCTCAAATACGGCAGCAAATCCTGCGCAACCGGAACGGCCTCATCGCCTTTGCTATTTTCCAACGCCCACTGTTGTTTGGCGGCATCAATCTGGCGGAGATTGTTGATACAGGCGTTCCGTTGGGCGGTTTCCGCCTGAGCTTGCTGTTGAGCCGCCGCGGCGGCGGCGCGCTGGGCTTGTTGCGCGGCGACGGCGTCCGCCTGCCAATCCTGCAACTGCTCCTGCTGCTGCTGCACGACCACGTGCACGGCTTTCAACTGCTGTGCCAGTTCCTGGTTCGTTTCCGTCAACTGGCGGACTTCGTTGCGCAGGCGGACCAGGTCTTGGTGTTCACTGCGGAGGCGGGCGATCTCCGCACTTTGCGCCCCGGCATTGGAAGTTTTGCCCTGATTCAACTCGGTCTGCAATTGTTCGATCTGCTGTCGGGCATCGCGCGCATCAGCCTGGGCCGCGTTTTTTTGCTGGTTGGCCGAAAAAAGGAGAAGTTCGCTGACCACCAGCGCTACAATGCACAACCAGAAAATCCAGCGTTTCAATGTCATGTTCAGGCTTCTTTTTCGCCCTTTCGCCCGCCGCCGTCAAATCAGAAATTCTATCCTGCCACGTCGAGGCTTAAATCGCCTCGGCTAGGTAAGTTTGCGCGGCGAAGAGTTCAATGCCCTCATCCACGGGCTGGAAGTGCGGTCGAAAAAGGACTGTATCGTCGTCGAGAAAAAAGTTTGGTCACGATCGAACAAATATTTTTTATTCGCGTCAGAGAAGCGTGTCGGACACCACGCTGCTCGAAAAGTTTGAAGAAGTGAGTGCGCGTGTCGTCACTCTGGAGACGGAGAACACCCGGCTGCAAAACGAGAACCGGCTGCTGCGCTAGAAGCTCGACCAGTATATCCGTCATTACTTCGGCGGTTAGCGCAATGAAGGTTTGGATAAACACCAACTGGAATCTGTTTTTTTGCCCCGTCGCCGGCTCTTTGAGGCTGCGCCTGTGATTTCATAATCGCAAACCGTCGTGCAATAAAAACTCCGAGCGTGCCGATAACAATAAATGAACCAAACGACGGCTCTGGCACCGCAGCCACACTGACGTCCAATCCCCAGTTCTGCAATATGCTCGTCCCGCCGCCGCCGGACATGTCCGCCAGAAAGAGCGTCCAGGTGCCGTTCGCCGTCAACCCGCCAAACGTCCCATTCAATGTATTAGCCGAATCCGGCAGCCAGGTTCCCGTCGGTATGCCGGTCGCCCAGTGTATGCTGCCATTCACCGTTCCGCTGTCGCTCAAAGTTACATCAAATCCCGACCCGGACGAACCAAACGGATTCGACGGTGATGTCCCCACCCGGTTGAGCAGTATCTCCGTGGCCGTGTTGCCGTTCGTATTCTGCAAGACCAGGTATCCGTATAAATCCCCATTGTATCCGCCGCTGATGTCCAACTGAACGTCCACGCTCGTGATCGGACCACCAATGAGATTTTGAAAGGTCTGCGAGGTGGTAATTCCCACCGGATTGCCATCCGGAATGGCCGTGTTCACCGTCCAATCAGCGTCTATCACGATCGCCGCTGGCGCCACACTCGCCAATTGGAGAATGGTGAAACCGCAGATAAACAAGGTCTTCTTCATAATTTATAGTGCTTTCCTGGTTGTCAGTTTAGGGGTTGTAGACCAGACGGTAGTACGCGGATGAGGGCACCGGTGGTATCGGGATTCCCAAATCCTGGAAATTATCGATCACCTGAAACACGCCATTGACCGGGGCCGTGTTGGTGCTGATGGTCACCCAGCCCAATCCATGCACCAGATTGGTCGAACGCTCAACCGTATATTGATAGCCGGGCACGCCAAAGAAGGTCGCCGTGACATTCGTGCTGGTAATCAACAAAATCGGGCTGGTCTGGCCAACGATATTGTTGTTTATGATAATCAACACCTTCCCGATGCTCGTCCAGCCCTGCGAATCGCTGACGGTGTAGTTGAAGCTGTCATTGACATTAGGCGTCACGCTGTTGGTGTAAAAAATGAAAGTGCTGTTGGTAAACAAGGTCGTGCCATTCGTGCTCAGCAGATTAAGGCCGTCCGTGCCAACGCCAACCAACGTAATGTAATCACCCTTGGTAACCGTTACGTTGGTCAACAGGTCACTGATCGCGATCTTCAACGACACATTGGCTTGGCGCGTATAATAGGCCGGGCCCGCCACCGGCGGCTGCAGATTCAACTCCTCCACCGTTGGAATACCGTCAAAGGTGGGTCCCCAGCCCGTGGTGCCCGGCAAATAATAGGCAGTCGCATTATTGTCCCCGGAAAACACACTGGAATCATTGCCAGGGCCGGGGGCGTTGCCTTGGAAATAGACTACATTCAGGATAGGACAGCCAGAGAACGCATAGCTTCCGATGCTGGTGACGCTGTTGGGAATCGTCACGCTGGTCAGTCTGCTGCAATATACGAACGCAGCGTCTCCGATGCTGGTGACGCTGTCGGGAATCGTCACGCTGGTCAAGTTCCAGCATTCTCCGAACGCAGAATCCCCGATGCTGGTAACACTGTTGGGAATCGTGACACTGGTCAGGCCGTAGCAGTAATAGAACGCAGAATCCCCGATGCTGGTGACGCTGTTGCCGATCGTGATGTTGGTCAGGCCGTAGCATTCATAGAACGCAGAATCCCCGATGCTGGTAACGCTGTTGGGGATCGTGACACTGGTCAAGTCCCGGCAGTAATAGAACACAGAATCCCCGATGCTGGTGACGCTGTTGGGGATCGTGACGCTGGTCAGGCCGTAGCATTCATAGAACGCAGAATCCCCGATGCTGGTAACGCTGTTGGGAATCGTGACACTGGTCAGGCCGTAGCAGTAATAGAACGCAGAATCCCCGATGCTGGTGACGCTGTCGGGAATCGTGACGCTGGTCAGCCTACAGTAATAGAACGCATAGTCTCCAATGCTGGTGACGCTGTTGCCAATCGTGACACTGGTCAGCTTGGTGCAATAATAGAACGCAGAGTCTCCAATGCTGGTGACGCTGTCGGGAATCGTGACACTGGTCAGCTTGGTGCAATAATAGAACGCAGAGTCTCCAATGCTGGTGACGCTGTCGGGAATCGTGTAATTTCCGGCTAATCCTCCCGGGTATGCAATGAGCGTCGTCTGACCTTTGTCGAACAATACTCCATTCATACTGCTATAGGCGGGATTGTTTGGATCCACCGTTATCGCCGTCAGACTGGTGCAGTCAGAGAACGCTTCGTCTCCGATGTTGGTGACGCTGTTGCCAATCGTGACGCTGGTCAGGTTATAGCAATCATAGAACGCATTGGTTCCAATGCTGGTGACGCTGTTGGGAATCGTGACACTGGTCAGGTCGGCGTAGCCATCGAACGCCTCGTCTCCAATGCCGGTGACGGGCAGGCCGTCGATCGTGGCAGGGATGACCACCGCCCCGCCCGAACCAATATATCCCGTGATGGTGATCGCCCCGTTCGTGATCGTGTAAACGAAATCTTGGCTGCGCACCACAGCGGGCAGCGCCAGCATCAACACCCCCAGCAGGCAGATTTGACCCAAGTGCCCTTTGGTTTTCATGGTTTTCTTTCTAAGTTTTGTCTCATAGCGATCTTCAAAAACCGACACTACCATGAGATTATGAAATCTGAACTTTACACAGCGCTTTTGATTTACTCACAATTTCAAAATCCTGTCAATCCACCGATATTGCCTTTGGGTTGGCCAATTAAACGCAAAGGCGTTGGCCTAAGCCACCGCTCCACGGTGTTTATTAGCCGAATTGGGCGGGGTGTTGAATCACCGTCGGTGGACAATCTGGTGAAAATCGCCAAGGCTCTTGGCGTTCGGGTGCGGGATTTGGTTGACGGATTTTGATTATGGTAAAATCGGGTTACCCCCACATGTGAGGGAGAGGTCTGATTGATTTACACTATTGCAGCTACGGCCAAAGCCAATTGTTGAAACTTCTGAAATGAAAAACTCCACCGGTTTTTGTGACCGGTGGAGTTTTGCTGACTGAACATTCAGTTTCGCTACTGAGCCAATTACAACCGGAAGAAAAGTTGGTTCCAATTACTTACATTCCAGTATTGCGTGGAACTCCAACTTGAATTGGTAGCGGTAAACACGGAGCCTTGATTTGTCCAATTGAGTAAATCCGTCGAAGCTTGAACTTGATAATTTGAACCCGTCCAAAGATTGCTGGATGTCAGATAGACCGCTTTTTGGATGTTGATGATTGGGGCGGATTGGATGGCAGACAATGGCACCAAAGATACGTTGTCAATCAACGTGTCAAGACTATCAGAATAAGTCTCCGATTGAAATTGAAGTGTGTATGTCGCCGAACTCAGATTCAACTGGATGGAACGTGCCACCCAAGCACTAGTTGGATTGTATGCGTAAAAGCTGTTGCTCGCCACAGTCTGAACTGTTCCTGTATTGATAACCGTCACGGAGTAAGGGGCTCCCGTCATTCCGCCGCTCTGTCCCGTACTGTCGTACCAACTCAGTACATAAACCCCCTGATTCGTTATAGTAAACTCTTGAGACAAAGTCAAAACGGACTGGTTTCCAATATCAACAAACTGCTGCCCGTCCTGTGGCAGCGGCCAAGTAGCCCCACTTTCAAGCACATTGCCGTTGAAAATATACCCAGAAGTTAGGCCGCTCCAACTCCAGTAGGTTGGAGTCGCCAATTGGTAGGTGTTCGCTGGAATGACGGGTGACTCAAAGCTTCCATTGAGTATCAAATTCTGAGGTCGAGCGGTGAATATGAAAAGTGCTGAAAAAACGACTGTGACTATTTTGGTTTTGTGCATTCCGAATATTGCTTTTGTTGTTTTCATAAGACTTCTCTGAATTAAGCTCTGATTGAGCGTCACATTATTGCTTGCAAAAAACTCCTTGAAAGTCAAGACAATTTACTGGCCTTTGCGAAGGTTCACTGCCGAAATTCGCACACATTCAAGTCGTCACCGTCGGCATTGAAGGAATTCGCTCGCCCCTGAAAATTGCCATTTTTAATAGGTCGTGAAAGAATAATGAATTGATGAGCCGCACGCCCTACATTTCAAAATCGAAATTCCTCCAAGGGCTGCAATGCCCAAAGCTGCTGTGGAGTTGACCGGCAACGGAATGACGGCACAACGCGAAATCGTTCGCCGGTTCGTTCAAGGCCAGCAGGGAATTTTGGAAAAGGAATTTGCCGAGGTTGAATCCGGCAAGTGGACAGATGACGAAAGACCCCAATTGGCGGCGGCATTGGAATACGCAAAGCGGTCAAAATCAATTTTGGTCATAGCCAAGTTGGATAGATTAGCGCGAAATGCCGAATTCCTTTTGAGACTCCAAAAGAGCGGAGCGGATTTTCTCTGTTGCGATTGCCCGAATGCCGACAAGTTCACCGTGGGAATTCTTGCACTGGTCGCCCAACGTGAACGGGAATTGATTTCCGAACGCACCCGATTGGGATTGGCCGCAGCGAAAACGAAAGGGGTTCGGCTCGGAACACCAAATCCCAAACGGGCCGTGGCCGCAATGATTTCAGCAAACAAATCCGCAAAGGTGGAATTCGCCGCCAAGGTATTTCCGATTATTCAGGAAATCAAATCCGCCGGGGTTTCAACGCTCGGTGGCATCTGTGAATGTCTGAACCGCCGGGGGATTTCCACCCGCAACGGAAAGAATTGGTATCCGGCCACCGTCCGCAACATTCTCAAAATCCAAAATGCCTAAACACCATGAATGACAATTACATCAGAAATCGTGAGGGCAAAATCATCGGCAACGGAGATTTGCGATTGTTTCAACTTGGAAAAGACCAAACCGACAAATGAAAAACTCCACCGGTTTTGTGGCCGGTGGAGTTTTGCTGACTGAACATTCAGTGCTGACGCCGACGCAAGAGAGTTATCCCAAACATGCCGAATACCAGCAATGACAGGCTGGCGGGTTCGGGAACTACCAGCGCGTACGCAACATCATCGAACTCAAATGAATTCCTCGAGCTTGTAGCGACAACACGCGAAAATGGGGTTGCGGAAGTAATGTCAACATAGGGGCTACCACTTGGGAGAAAGCTGCCAGTAACCGGCACTCCACTAAGGTCCGACCCCAAAACCGTGCCAATGACGTTATTCGCACTGTCGTAGAAAGTAAGGGCGTTGCCTGCGTCCACTGAACCCCAAAGGAGTCCCAAATATGTCTGCGGGGTTGAAAAGTTAAGTGTCGCTGAACCCCCAATTTGAACGACAACGAATTGGCTGTTATCGTAGCCATTGGCCGGTGTTTCGCCAAAAAAAGCCGCTGTCGCACCGGAGAGGTAAGGGGGAGCAACATTAGGAATCCCGCCGAAGGTAGTTTGCAGAAGATAGGCGGAACCGGAAAGCGTCAGAATGGACGGCGTCGGTTCGTCAAAATTCTCCAGCGTTGCGCCGCTCACGGTGGGAACGCCACCAATGTCAGTGGTAGCGTAAAGCTGGGCGTTGACAATACTGGGAGTGCTTAAGGCCAGAATACTTGCGATTGAGATTGAGAGATGTCTATTCATATTGTGCTCCTACGTTTCTGATTTTCGTATTGGTTTATTGTTCTGTATCAGCAGTCGGGGAATAGATGGTACGACTCCACGAGAAAGCTGGCTGTAGGTCTGTTGTCTTTGAGCCTTTCACAGCACTTTCGATTTACTCACCATTTTGAAATCCTGTCAATCCACCGATTTTGCCTTTGGGTTGGCAAATTAAACAGAAGGGCATTGGGTGAAGCCTGCCTCTCCACGGTATTCATTAGCCGAATCGAGCGGGGAGTCGAATCACCATCAGTGGACAATCTATTGAAAATCGCCAAGGCTCTTGGCGTTCGGGTGCGGGATTTGGTTGACGGGTTTTGATGCGAATCGAAATCCAGTTGTCCCCACATGTGAAGGGTGGGGTGATTTTACAGTATTGCGGTCAAGGCAAAAGGATGTTGCCAGCCCCATTTTTGAAGTTAAAACTTCCAGTCAAACCCGTGTGTGAACCAATCATTTCATTGAATGGGTGTAGCATTTGGTCGATTCGGTTCTGTTCCAGAATTGCTTTCAGGAGCTTCTTTTTTTGATTTTAGGCTTCCCCAGAGCCACTTCGGGCCGGTTGCAAAACCACCGAGACGATTCTCCCAAATCAACAAATCCTCACCAGCCAGCCGGTTGATTGTATTCTCAAGTTTCTGCAATCTCTTTGCGGCTTTCCCAATTTCTAAAAAAATTAGTCTCGTTGCAATTAGCAATGCAATTACGGAAATGCACAACATTATCCAAAACCTTTGGTCGAAAGGCCGGCCCATAAGCCAAACAAAGAACAACGCACCAACTCCATAGACTTGAAAACCGTGAGTTGTTCGCTGTAGGATTTCCTGTCTGAGTGTGTCGTATTCGTGAAGAAGAATCCGAACCTTCTCTTGGTCATCAAACGGCTTATTTGCTGATTCATTCATTTTGACACCTCAAGGTGATTCTAAGTCGAAAACCAAAACAGTTCAATTGTAAACGAAAGCACTGAATGAGCGTTGATTCAGAGGCAAATAGATGTTGCCAACGCAAAAATTGCCATTCTCAATGAGTGGTGAATTGATGAGCCACACCCCATACATTTCAAAATCGAAATTTCTTCAAGGGCTGCAATGTCCAAAGCTGATTTGGAGTGCCTACAACGCCAAACATCTGTTCCCCGAAATTGACGCCGCCCTCCAAGCCGTGTTTGACCAAGGCCACGAAGTCGGTGCGTTTGCCAAAAGGATGTTTCCCAATGGCATTGAAATCGAAACTGACCCCACCGATTTCGACGGAGCCATTCAGTTGACCCAAAAATATCTTCCGTCACGGCGTCCAATTTTTGAGGCCACGTTTTCTGCCAATGGCGGATATGCCCGTGCCGACATCTTGAATCCGGTTGGCAAAGACGAGTGGGACATGATTGAGGTCAAATCCACCACGTCATTGAAGGACGTTCACGTTCCTGACTTGGCATTTCAGGCGTGGGTGTTCATTGAGGCTGGATTAAAAATTCGCCGGTGTTTTCTCTGCCACATCAACAATGAGTTTGTCCGTCACGGTGAAATTGACCCGAAGGAATTCTTTACACTGCATGACGTGACGGCGGAAGTCGGCCAGATGTCCGGTGAAATTGAAGAAATGGTCGGTGAAGTGGGAAAAACAATTCGTTCGGCAAAATGTCCTGAAATTCAAATCGGCAAACAATGCGACAGCCCCTACACCTGTCCACTCCATGAACATTGCTGGTCATTTCTGCCACCCCAAAATGTTCTGGAACTTTATTTTGACACGAAGGGACGTGGCTGGGATTTGCTAAAACGCGGTGTGCTGCGAATTGCTGACATCCCCGAAGATTATCCACTGTCGGAAAAACAGGAAATTCAACGGTCAACGGCAATCAGCGGCAAACCACACGTCAAGCCGACACAGATTAAAACTTTTTTGAAGGGGCTGGAATACCCACTGCATTTTTTGGACTTTGAGACATTCGGCACGGCGATTCCGCTTTTTGATGGCACACGGCCATACGAACAAATCCCGTTCCAATTTTCCCTGCATATCGTCCACAAGGCCGGAGCGAGTCCGAAACATCGGAAATTTCTGGCCGAGGGCCGGAATGACCCGCGAGCGGAATTCATGCGTCAATTGAAGTCGGCGGTTGAGCCGTCGGGTTCCATCGTGGTTTTCAACGCACCGTTTGAAAAAGGGCGGATGAAAGAATGTGCGGAACTTTTGCCGGAATACAAATCATGGGTGGCGGCGGTGAATCAGCGGATTGTGGATTTGCTGAATCCGTTTAAGGCATTTAATTTTTATCATCCTAACCAGTACGGCAGTGCTTCGTTGAAACAGGTGTTGCCGGCATTGACGGGCAAGAATTACACGAATTTGGAGATTCAGGAGGGTGAAACGGCTGGCCGTGAATTTCTGCGGGTCACATTCGGTGATGTCAGCGAAAAGGAACGGAAACGGGTCAGAATGGATTTGGAAATTTATTGTTGTTTGGACACCTTTGGCATGGTGTGGATTTTGGATGCGTTAAGGACGGTCTGACCGGTTAAGGAATCGGCTCATTGAATTCGTTCGGTTGTCAACTTCGTAAACCAAGTTGTGGTCGTCCACATGAATAATGGTGAACTCTGCCTTATCGCCAACAGACCAATGAGGGTTGGTGCCTGTCGCACGGGTAAATATCAAAGCGAAAAACGGCCTTCCAACGCCAACTATCCAATCGCCGCTGTAGAAATTCGTGTTTTGATGATGCGACAGTTCCAATGAGAAACTGCTGTCAGGTTCGATGGTCAGCCTGTCAGAAACCTCATTTGTCCATGTGCCCTCACACTGCCGAACAAATCTGTGGTCTTCATCCTCTTCTTGGATTTCCGGAGGTAAAGATTTACGCTCTATCGTGTCTTCAATATACTGCCAATAGCCCATCGCCCATATCTTTCCCAGAATCACATTTCGTTCTTTGAAATACTGGCGCACTTCTTCGTTGGTGCGGATGGTGTCGGTGAGAAAATTGACATTTACATCTTCGGAAGTGCAGGCGAATTCGCCTTGTATTCTGGCGGACCACCGAATTCTTCCATTGACAGCGAATCTCATCATCAAAACCCGCGAATAGCCAAATATGCCATTTTGTGGCCCGCCATTGACATCAACATAAAAATCCCCAACTCTTCCTCCAGAATCCGGGATTAGTAGTTTTGGAATGGGCCGCACTAGAAATCCCTTCGCTCGAACTTGCAGCGCATTACGTTCGTATCGGATGTAGAAATCCAAAACTGCCGGACTGGCGATAAGGACACAGGCAAAAATAGTAATCAGCACTTTGACCTGCTTTGAGAGTGGAGTCCGTCGCTTCAAAATCAGGAATACACCAGTGACGACCAGTCCCACAGTGAAAATGACGGGAATGAATTTAAACCAAAGAACTGCTTCTAAAAAGGAAACCCAAGCAAAGGGGGCAAGCAGAAGTGCCACCGCCAAACAACCCAGTCCGGCTATGACTTTCAGGGTGCTCATTTAGGTTCAATTGGTGACTGCTATTGTTGCAAGACCCACAGCTTTGTATCCTTGTCACGCTTAACCAGCTTCAGGTTGAACGCAAGCTGCGATTCTGACACTGCCTCTACCACCGTGACGTTGACATGAACCTCCTGCCAGTCGCTAATTAATACTTCGGGCACTTCCATTCTGCCCTCGACTAACATTTTACCACACCCCCTAATTACGACTTCATCCTCTGTCGGTTCAATAGCTTCGTGAACAGTGCGCACCGCGGGAAAGACGGGGCCACCATCCCTTTTTGCCTGCAACTGTTGCCGCCTAACCCTTAGCGTAGTCAGCCTGACATTCAAAGCGTCGGGGAGGGCGTGACCTTCGATAGTTAAGATGCTCGAACACTTGTGAAATGGAAATGTGATAGGAGTGCTGTCGGGCACGCTCACATATGTAAGCACCGTCAATTCAAGATGCGGATTCCCCGTGTAAGGACTCGCAGCTATGAAGCGCAGTTCTCCACTCAGGACTTGAATCCTTGGCATTCTTATGAGCGGACTCAGCATCAATACCATGTCGCTACGTGTTGCCGTGCGCGTTCTTGTTCCTTCTCGCCAAGGGACTTCAAATTCAACCGGGCCACCCGACTTCTGACCGAACACAGGGTTCTTGACGACGTAGGGAAAGCGAGAAGTATCAAAGCACAAGGCTGCTATGGTCTTGTCTTTTCGTTTGATGTTGATGTCCGTCAATAAGGGGGCGAGTCCCTCAAATTCGGATTGCACTTGTGGAAACCACTTAGCCAAATCTTCATAAGCCGCGCCCGTGACGACGCTGCGCCCTTCGTCTGCACCAATAATCCACAGTATGTTTTCACCCCTCGCGGAATTGGCATGTCCTGCTAATTGCCTTGCAGTTTTCTGAATATCACTTGGCCATTCTGACTTGAGCTCAACCCTCAAGTCTTCTACGCGTTGTTTGCTTTCAACCTGTTCCAATATGCGGAGCGCCCAAGACTCGATTTCAAGCGGTTTCATACGTGCAGAATACCTGAGGTGAAATCGAGCCGCAATTGTGCTTTGCCGCGCTGCCGCTGGCACCGTCTGCGGTCAGCGGTAATGACGTTCACAATGAAAGGGGTGCCGGATTGTTATGAGCATGGGGAGAATAATTTAAAAAACGCCATTGTGTTCTGGCTCGCTGCCGCTGTCACAATAATCCAAAAAGCCACCCGGTTCGCTCAAATTTCTAGCGGTGTGGATGCGTTCTGATTATTCAGTCTGTTTTGTACGGGTCTTTTGGCAAATTCCAATATTCCTTGACTTCCGTATCTTTCTCATCCCATAATTTCTTGTTTGTCGGCAAATGCCTATCATTCAACGCAGCGGTCTTTTGCATTTCCCTGACCTTTTGGAATTCCTGAAGCAAAATTTCCCCTTTTTCTGAAATCTCAGCCACACGAATAAGGTCTTCATACCCATAGAATATTTTTGTCCATTCTTTTTCTTCGTCATCAAATCCGGAGACGATTGAATCCCATTTGAAATTTGGAAGAACGTTGGCCATAAAAAAGGCGCAACCGCTCGCTAAAATTGCGCCATATAAACGAGTTTGTGGCATACCTGCCAAAACCACACCAGCGAGAGCAAAAAATCCCACCCCGCTCTTTAACCAATAATCAATACGATTATATTTTCTCGTTCGTTCAGCGTAATAACGCCTGTGCCAATCGGCGTGGCAACGCAATTGTTTAATCTCGACAAGGAATTGTTCTTGATTCATGTTATCAATCATATGAGTACACCAAGTAAATCAACACCGAATTCTCCGGTAATAAAAGCAGTTTCGCCTGATGTTCCGCTAAGGCAAATACGCGGTTCAGAACAGGCCGCTAAAAGACCTTTTATTGCAGCGCCAAAACCCGCACCGACCCAACCGGCACCGCCTAAAAAGTGATTTAAGTTTGTTGTTTTAGTCATTTGATAACCCATTCTTTGGGGTGTCTGCTGACGGACCGCCTGAACCGATTGACGATGTTGACCGCCGAACGGTCTGGAAATCGGGTGGAAATGGGTCTGGACACGTTTTTTCTGTGAGGATGTAGGGGTTTTACCGTCAACCCGTCAAAACCCAAGCCAGACCGACTGGAACCTGATTTCTTCAAAATTCCCCAAGTGTTCTGGTTTCTGTTCTGGTTTTGATGGTGATTCAATCCATTTTCAGACGACGTGGTGAAAGCCGATTGAAAAAGCGGATTCTGCTAAAACAATTGATTTGGCGGCAACGCTTCCGCCGTCGTTGGACTATGGCGGACGAGGCGAGTTAAAGATGGCGTTTCAGAAAAGCGCGACCTGAGCCGCTTTTCAGATAATGCTCGAAGGCTAACGCACGATCTTTGCTCTTGAAAGCCGTCGCGGATCGGATTTGCCAAGGAATGAATTTCGAGGTGTGTGGAACATGACCGGAGTTGTGCTCTCTCAGGCGTTGCTTCAGGTCCTGTGTTTGACCCGTGTAGATCTGATTAGGATTCGAGAGCGACTCCAGCGTGTAAACGTAATGATAGTCATCCATTGGACCCTCTATTCTCGAAGGCTGGCCTGCCAGCCGCAGCTCGGAGCGATGGCTGTTCGTATGTTCCCGCCCGCCTTCGCGCTTTGCGCTTCCGCCGTCGTTTCACTATGGCGGACAAGTCGGCGCGCAGCTTTCACTCTCCGCGTTGCTCCGAGCGACAATTCAAAGGCTGGCCTGCCAGCCGTAGCTCGGAGCGCTGGTTGTCCGCACGCTCCCGCCCGCCTTCGCGCTTTGCGCTACCGCCGTCGTTTCACTATGGCGGACAAGTCGGCGCGCAGCCTTCGCTCTACGCCTTGCTCCGAGCGAAGGCTGGTACGCGAGGTGGGGGTTGAACCCACAACCTTCGGCTCCGGAGGCCGACGCTCTATCCAATTGAGCTACTCGCGCGCAACCAGCCCCATAATACCGGCGCGCGCGCCTTGGCTCAAATTGAATTTGCACGCGGTTTCGTCACCGGCCCGGCGCCAACGGCTGAAGGAACGCCCGGTTCTTTTGCTTCATCTTTTCAAACTGTTTCTGCTGCGCCGGTGTCAGGAGGGCGGAAATTTCCACATCGGCGTTGCTGACAATCACCACGACTTGCGGACGGTATTCCTGACGCAGTTCTTTCAACCGCCCACGCGCGTCGGCCAGAATCTGATGCACCTGCGTCTGCTGGCTGGCATCCAGCCGCAACTGCCATGCCAGCCGGCGTTCGATAAGCGTCTGGACCATCTGAGGCCGTTGAATGGCCGAGCGCATCCAGTGGCGAATCGCGATGCGCGTGCCGACGACGCCGGCAACTACACCGGCCAAAAAGACCAGTCCCACCAGGAACAGCAATTTGAACGTTTTCATAATCGGAATTCATCCGGTGTCAAAAGCCACTGCGCCGAAATCTGCGACAAGCCGTCGCCCAGACCCGGCATTCCCGCCGCCGTCAAACCAAAATCCACCGCCACGCACAAAACGATGACCAACGCCGCCGCAAACACAAGGCGCGGGAACAGCCGGATCAACTGATCGGAAATCGCCAGCGCTTCCGGCGCGGTGACCGGCGGTCCACGGTGAACGGCGCGCAACACGTCCGCCACGAAATCTTCCCGGGGAACAGGTGCAGGTTCGCTCCGCACGAGTTCAAACAGTTGCTTCAGCTTGCGTTTGTTCATTTTCGTCTTTCACCAGTTTTTCCAACACGCGCCGCAGCTTCCCACGCGCCCGCAGCGCCCGCACGCGCACGGCCACGCCCGACGCGCCGGTCGCCGCGCAAATTTCCTTTACGCTGCGGCCTTCGATCTCCTGCATGGTGATAACAACGCGGTCGAGTGGCGAAAGCTCGCGCATCGCCAGGTCGAGCAGTTCCGCCGCGCTGCGGGCGTCCAATTCATTTTTTTCATCATCGCTGCGCAGCCAGTCGAGCGCATCGTCGCCAACTTCGGGCAAACCGATTTCGTCTTGCCGCCGTTTTTCCCTTCGCAAATGGTCCAACGCCACCCGTGTGGCGACGCGGGAAAGCCAGTGCGCGAACGGCGCGCGCCCGTCAAATTGCTCCAGCGCGCGCCAGGCCTTGACGAACGTTTCCTGCGCGAGGTCCTCGACTTTGTGCGCGTCGCGTTCGTAACGATGCAAAATGGCAAAGACGCGCGGCTGATGGCGCCGGACAATTTCGGCAAAATCGTCCGTTGCGCCGTTGCGGATGCGTTCCAGCAATTCGGCATCGTCACTCACGGTTTCGTTGGAGTTCAAGCTTCAGCCTGCCGGTCATTCAAATTCACAGCCCCGGTGCTCGGCAACTCCAAACCAGCCAAAGCCTGAACTCCAACTGTGAAATTACTCCGCCAGCCTGTCGCCGACCCGCGCGATAACGCGGTCTGCGAAGTTGTCCGCGCGCTGCTCGAAATCGGCGATTTGCCGGCGTTGTTCATCGGTCAGGATGGGCGCAATTTTGCCGTAAATCTTCATGCGCTCAACCGCCAAATCGGCCTCGACCGCAGCCACCCTGGCCGAGGCAACGCGCACGGAGGCCTCGGTCGCATTGCCGGCATGAATGGCCGCGCGCAGATTTTTTCGCGCATCATGCCATTGGCCAAGCAGCACCGTGAGCGTGTTCTTTTCACCACTCAAAACCGTTTTAATCTGCGCCTTTTGGTCATCGGTCAGATTCAGCTTCTCGGCGATGCGCGCGCGGAGTTGTCCCCGCGCGGATACAGGCGCAGAAACATCCGTCGCCAGCGAGGGGGTTACCATCCATCCGCCGAGGTTCAGCGCGGCGGCCAGTGTAATTGAAAGCCATTGGGCTGTTTTCATACTGCTATCCAATACGCAGGCCGCCGCAGAAATGTTACACCCGAAAACCAAAAGGGACGGCGGAAAGCCGTCCCTCTGTCAGCGTATCTCCCCACGAATCACGTTTGCGGTGGCTTGGCTGGCGGAGTATTGGTGCCGCCAATGCCCGGAGGCGGGGCACCCGAAGGCGGGCCGTTTCGCGGGCCGCGCATTCTGGGCTCCGTTTTTTGCCATTTCTCGAATTGATCAGCCGTAAGCACGGCTTTCAGTTTTGCATCGGTATTTTCGCGGATGGACTTCATTTTTGCCATGCGATCTTCACGCGACAGGTTTTGGTCTTGGAATACGTCGCGCATTTTGTCCCGTTGATCATCGAGAATTGCTTTAACTTTCGGCTTCTGCTCGTCGGTCAGGTTGAGTTGCTCAATCATCCGGTCGTGGTTCGGGCGACCCCTCATGCCGGGTCCGGGTGGGCCTCCAGGCGGCGGGCCGCCTGCGGGTGGAGCGGCGGGCGGAGTGTTGGTGGCACCCTGTGCATGGAGCGCAAGGTTCCACACCAACAGGTTGCCGGCGACGAGTGCGGTGATCATCAATGGTTTTGTCACTTTCATAATCTTTGCTTCGATGGTTGTTTTAAGACCCTGCCGCCCAAAATGGAACAGCGGCAGGTCAGGTCAGACGCATCTGATACCGAAAGGTTACAGGCCTCGCAAGACTTTTGCCGCCGCTTTGATCGTCCGGTCAATGTCCTCCAACGTGTGCGCGGTGGAAACGAAACCGGCCTCGAACTGCGACGGCGCGAGATAAATGCCCTCGGCCAGCATTCCATGAAAAAATTTCGCAAACCGCGCGCGATCACTCTTCATCGCACCGGCCAGGTTCCAAACCGGTTCGCTGGTGAAGAAGGCGCAAAACATTGAGCCGCAACGGTTAAACATAACGGGAATGCCGGCATATTTCGCGGCGTCCTTCATGCCGGCTTCCAGTTGAGTGCCCAGTTGTTCCAAATGTTGGTAGGGACGGCTCACCGAGCCGTCTGGACGCGCGGGCCGCGCATCCCTGCCTAATTCTTCCAGCGCCGCGATGCCTGCCGCCATCGCCACCGGATTGCCACTTAACGTTCCGGCCTGATAAACCGGTCCTAGCGGCGCGAGCAAATCCATGATGTCCGCACGTCCGCCAAACGCGCCCACCGGCAGGCCGCCGCCGATGATTTTGCCGAGACACGTCAAATCCGGGGTAACGCCGAAACGTGCCTGCGCGCCGCCCCATGCCACGCGGAAACCCGTCATCACTTCGTCAAAAATCAGCAATGTGCCGTTGGTCCTGGTGATCTCGCGGAGAAATTCGAGATAGCCCGGCTTTGGCAGATAAACTCCGGCATTGCCCGGAACCGGCTCAAGAATGATGCCGGCAATTTGATTTTTGTTCGCGGCAAACGCGGCTTTCACTGCGTCAACATCATTGAATGGCAGGACAACGGTGTGTTGCGTGAACGCCGCCGGCACACCCGCGCTGTCGGGATGGCCGAACGTCAGCGCGCCGGAACCGGCCCTCACGAGCAACGAATCCGCATGGCCATGGTAACAACCGTCGAACTTGATGATTTTATCGCGCCGGGTGAAGCCGCGCGCAAGGCGAATCGCGCTCATGCACGCTTCCGTTCCTGAATTGCACATGCGCACCTTCTGCACGCTCGGCACGCATTCGCAAATGAGTTTCGCCATCGTGACTTCGTAAGGGTTTGGGATGCCGAAACTTACGCCGTTTTCAGCGGCGGCTTTGACCGCGGAAATGACTTTGGGATGAGCATGGCCAAGAATGGCCGGTCCCCAGGTGCAGACATAGTCAATGAATTCGTTGCCGTCCACATCCCAAACGCGCGCGCCTTTGGCCCGGTTGACGAAGAACGGCTGGCCACCGACGGCGCGGAAGGCGCGCACGGGCGAATTGACGCCGCCGGGGATGAATTTCAAGGCCTCGGCGAAAAATTTTTCGGATTGACTCCGTGTCATCGTGCGCAGTTTAATCCACCCGCCGCCAAGGCAGCGAGCAATTTCCCAAATTGCGCTATAAAGGCAAATGCCAACAATCTTGAACCATGAAAATGAAACTCCATTCCCGCCGTGAATTCATCAAAACCACCGCCCTGGCCGCCGCGAGCGTGTCGTTCGCCGGCGCCCTGGCTTCCCGGGTTCGCGCCGCCGAGCCGGACCGGAAAATTGGATTCGCCCTTGCCGGTCTGGGCCGCCTGAGCACCTATCAACTCGCACCCGCGTTGCAAAAGACGAAGTATTGCCGCCTCACGGGCATCGTCACCGGCCATCCCGCCAAGGCGGAAGAGTGGAAGGCGCAATACCATATTTCCGACAAAAACATCTACAACTACGACAACATGGAAAAAATGGCGGACAATCCGGACATTGACGTGGTGTATGTCGTTACGCCGAACGGGCTGCACGCCGAGCACACCATCAAGGCGGCGAAAGCGGGCAAGCACGTCCTTTGCGAAAAGCCGATGGAGGTGTCGGTCGAAAAATGCCAGGAAATGATTGACACCTGCAAACAGGCCGGGCGCCAGCTTGCCATTGCCTACCGGCTACACTTTGAACTGAACAACCTCGAATGCGTCCGCCTCGCGCGGGAAAAAGTTTTTGGCGACGTTAAAATCATCGAGGCAGGCTTCGGTTTTCCCATCGGCGATCCGACGCAATGGCGGCTCAAACGCGCTCTGGCCGGCGGCGGACCGCTCATGGATGTCGGCATTTATGCGTTACAGGCGACGCGATATCTGACCGGTGAAGAACCGGCGCTCGTCTCAGCCATTGAAACCGTCACTGACCCGGTAAAGTTCAAGGAAGTTGAGGAGTCCATCGTCTGGCAAACCAAATTTCCCGGCGGCGTCATCGCCTATTGCAGCGCGACGTATCGGACACCGGGACTGGCTCATTTCATCGCTTACGCGCAAAAGGGGTGGTTCAAGCTGGATCCGGCGTTCCTTTACAGCGGCATCCGGGGACAACGCAGCGACCGGCAGGAAATTCATCTGCCGGAGATTGACCAGTTTGCGGCCGAGATGGACGATTTCGCGCAATGCATTTTGAACAACCAGCCAACCAGGGTCCCGGGTGAAGAGGGTCTGCGCGACGTGAAAATCATGATGGCCATCTACGAGGCGGCCCGCACCGGCAAAACGGTAAGCCTGGCGTAGCTTGACTTAATTAAGGGTCATTGAAGGGTGTTTCCAAATCCGTTTTCGCAAATAGCCGATTCATTGGCAAAAGCGCAAATATGCGTTTTTTTCGATCAAGAGCCGATGCTCCGCACGGGTAAACGTTCAAAGCAGGGAAACATCAATGCTGTCGCAAGTTTCCTCCTGCGAGTCCTCACCAATCAGATTGACCGGACTTCACTGGCCGTTGCAACGAATTCCGGTTCGGTTATTGAATGGTACTATTACGGCACGGAAACCCCGCGCAAATATTTTCGCGCAATGCCGCAATAGGCTCCGTATCATTGGCGGTTTTGGAAAAACGTTACCGGCAACAAACTATCCCTGCTCTTCGGGTGCGATTTCCCAGCCCCAAGGCTGGCGGCGCATCATGGAGCAAGAGTGGCATCCTCCGTTTTGCCGGAGGAGTACAACGTCAACAATTTGTCACTTTCCGCAGCAATTTCGTTTTGGCCCGTTACCAGGGCAAGGGCATGTGCGGTATCGGCCAATTCGGCTGCATGGGAGAAGTCACCGGTTTCAGCATAGGCGGCAGCGAGGGTCACAATAAGGTGTGGCACTCGGTAATCGGTCAACCCAACCGCTCTGGTGGCAAGTTGCACCGCTTCTTTTCCATTGCGCAATTCCGGCCGGTCGGCGGCGGCCAGAAGCCAAGCAAGATTATTCAATACTATGGGGTTATTGGAGTCCACGTCCGAGGCTTCGCGGTAGTGTTGGATCGCTTCTTCGATCTTCCCGTCTGCTTTACACTGGCTGGCTAGTTGAAGCTTTGCTGCCGCCTCCGGATTCAGTCGTAAGCTTAGATTGCCTTTGATCGAGCAGGAAGTGTTCGTAAAACTCGGCACGCCGCCGGCCTGCACTTCCCGCCAGTTGGCGGGTTGCGTGCAGTATTGCACTGTGGAAAAAACCTTTACGACATAGTAAACTTGATCGGGAAGTCTTCCGAACGCAAAAGGGACAGGCCCCGAATCCGCACCGTAGAATCCTGCAGCACTGCTTTCTGCGTCGCCATACGGATTCATCCAGGAATACGGTTTGGATGTCAGACCTCCAAGCCATCCTACGCTGCCTAGCGGAAGTCTAAGAGTTGCGTTATTGAACCATGGCACAATGACAACATCTCCCGGTTGAAGCAATGACCGCCCGATATCTATCCGTTGGCCCCCAAGTCTTTCCATGTAGTATTGAAACGTCCCATATCCTCCCTCAAACCACAGCTCGTGGCCTATCGGTCTGTATTGGACTGTGATTTGTTTCGCCGCGGTTCTGGCCGAGTTGGCCAGTTGATAATCAGCCATGGCCACACTCAATGTGATAGCCGCTGCGGGAATCAGTGGCCACAGCACTCCCCACGTCACAGCGTTTCCTCGTGTCGCCCCCAGGCGCCGCACCAGCAGGATCGCCGCCGCTGGAACAATCGGCAGAAAACGCCGGACCGCCAACTTCCAGTCCAGCACTGTCGGAAAAAATAGTTCACTGATAATCCAAAGAATGAGCATTACGGAAATGATGTCGCGTCGACGCCAGGCTTCCGCCCCGACGAGCAATAACAAATGCACCCCGGCCGCAGTCAATACGCCCACTTGAAGCAGAAAGTCCCAGCGATTCAACAGTTCGGGATTTCCCCAAGGAAAGAGCAGCCCAAGGTTGCCACCAAACCGACATATCCCCAGCGATATCCCCAAAAGCACGACCCCAACCGCCAACAACGCCCGCCCCTGCCATAGCCACGGCACAAAGAACAACACCGGCAGCAGACTGCCTCCCGCAAACGCCAGATCAACTATCCCTTTCGCTTTCCAACCGCCAGGATACTCAATCCCGGATGTCTGAACATAACCCGTCGCGGCAAATAGTAGTCCCCGGCCATACATCCTGGCCGTCAGCCACTCGTATCCCGCCGCCATCACCAGTGGCACCGCCAGCCCCAACCACCACCACCCCAATCTGCGCGTCCGCAGCAGACTCAAGATGGCCAACAACGGTAACAAAATCAGGGCGCTGTATTTGGTCAACACAGACAAGCCGACAAGCACTCCTGCTCCTACAAATCGCCACCGGCTTCGCTCACTGGCAGCCAAGGCCCGTTCCCACAACACCACCGCCCAAACCCAAAAACTCAACATCAGCACATCACACATCAACGTCGTGCTCGAGACCAGAAAAGCCGGCGTGAAGATCGCCACCAACGTCGCCAGCAGCGGCCGGGCACACCACATTTCGGCCAGAGCGTAAATGCCCGCCGCAGCCGTGAAGGCCACGACCAGGCAGGCAGCGTGCAGAGCGATTTCGTGCCAGCCGAAGACAGCCGCCACCCCCGCCAGAAAGTAGGACATCAACGGCGGGT
>JBEKHY010000021.1:0-64811 GCA_050012035.1 Verrucomicrobiota bacterium
GCAACGTTCGAGCCTATCTGCGTTCCACCCAAGCTCATCGCTCTCTGGTCAAACGCTATTTTCAAGAAAACCATGTTCGCTACGCTTCAGTGTAAAGTATTTCACGCTCCCGGTAATAACATGATTGCCATGTTGCAGTCCTGTATTGCGGGATCATACGCCCCCGACAAGAGAAAGGCGTTGGCTCGATGGATGTAGGCATCTGCAAGGGCTGGATTATATTGTATGGCCTTGCTGAAATCATCTATCGCTTGGTTCAAATTGGTTGTTTGTGTGTGGACGTATCCGCGATACAGAAATGCCAAACTAAGACTGAGATTATTTGAGCTGAGTCGGATTGCTTCATTGCAAGCATTCTCTGCCGCATCAAACTGCTTAAGGCCTCGGTAAGCACCGGCTTTGCCAATGAGTGCCGCCACATTGTTGCTATCAATTTTGAGAATTTCGTTATAGTGTGACAGCGCAATTTGGAAATCACTTTGCTTGTAAGCCCAATTCGCCTTCGCCCATTCGTTTGTCAAATCAGTGGCAAGTGCCTTCAGGGACATTATAGTCAGGCAAAGAATCGAGACTAGGAAACTAACCAGTTTGCCAAACGTTGGGCTGGGTTTTGGGTAAATTGTTTTCATTTTTTGTCCGTGTTCATCCGTGCCCATCCGTGGTTGAACGTCTTTTGCGGTGAGCAGCGCTTTCACTTTCTCAGCAATAATCGCTTCACAGCGCTCAATCTCGACTTTGCGCAACCGGAGATAGTCATCGGCGATGGCTTGCAGATCGTCAATGTTGTAAAGATAAACGTTCTCCAGAAAATTCACCTCGGGATCAATGTCGCGCGGCACGGCGATGTCAATGAGCAGCAACGGCCGGTGATGGCGCAACTTCATCAGCGGCTCCAGCCGGGCGCGGTCGAGGATGTGGTGTGGCGCGGCCGTGCTGCTGATGACAATGTCAATCTTTTGAAACTCCGCCGCCCAATCGCCGAATTGCACGGCGCGTCCACCCAACTCCTTCGCCAGCGCCACCGCGCGGTCAGGCGAACGGTTGGCGACGATGATGCTGCGCGCGCCGCGCGAGAGCAGGGCGCGGGCGGTTTTTTCACTCGTGTCGCCGGCGCCGATGACCATGACTTCGCGGCCGTTGAGCGAGCTGAAAATTTTCTCCGCCAGTTCCACCGCGACCGACGCCACGGACACGCTGCCGCGCTGGATGTTCGTTTCGGTGCGGATGTGCTTGGCCACGTTGAAGGCGCGTTGGAACGCCTTGTTGAGCCGCGCGCCGGTATGGCCGTGGCGATGTGCGAGCGCGTAAGCCTGCTTGAGCTGGCCGAGAATTTCCGTTTCGCCGAGCACCATCGAGTCCAGCCCGCACGCAACCTTGAACAGATGATGCAAGCTTTGCGGCTCGGCCAAGGAATAGAGTTCATCACCAATATTGGTAGGGACGGCACGCCGTGCCGTCCGGTCATCGCGGCGCGATGACCCTGCCTGCTCGCCGGGAGTCTCGCCCCACTGCTGAAGAAATCTTTTCAATTCGATGACCGCGGCGTCGGGCGTAAGCGGTGTGGCGGCGTAGATTTCCACACGATTGCACGTGGAAAGAATCACCGCCTCGGTGGCAACGCCGGATTCGCGCAGCGATTTCAGTGCGTCGGGGATTTTCGCTTCGGCAAAAGCGAATCGTTCCCGCAATTCGACGGGCGACAAGTGGTGGCTGAGGCCGAGGACGACAATGTTCATGCTCGGGGTGTGACACGTGACAGGTGACAAGTGACAAGGCACCTCCTGCACAAATTTATTTCATGCCACATGCCACGTGTCACATGCCACCTTGTTTTCATTGATGATGCAGGGGTGAAAGCAGGTTGGTGCCCCAGAAGGTCAGGAGCAGAAACACAAACGCGCCGATGATGCCGATGGCAAAGCCGCGGCTGGATGGCAGGCGCATCCGGTGCAGGACCAGCAAGGCCAGATAAACCAGCCACATGAAAATGGACCAGACGACTTTGGGATCTGTCCAGTAGCCCGTGCTTTCGGGGCGGGGCAGGTAGCGGCCAGCCTCAAGGCCGATGGTGAAAAGAATGAAGCCGGCGAGCACCAGCCAGCCCGCGATGGTTTCGAGCCGTTGAATCGGCGGCAGGAGCGACAACACGGCGCGGAGTTTATGAAATTTCAGGTCATGCTGCTGCGTCAAAAACATTCCCGCGGCCACCGCGCCGAAACCAAACGCGCCGTAGGCGAGCAGACTGGTGGCGGCGTGCAGGCTGGTCAGTGCGCCGGAGAATTCCGGTTTCGGCCCCGGTGGCGGATCGAGCGCGGGCATGAGCGCGAACACGCCGATGCCAAACAAAACCGGCGACGCAAACGCGCCGAGAAATCGCAGTCGCGGCAGCAATCCGACGACGAGGTAAGCGGCGACGATGGCCCATGCGAAGAATGTTGTGGCCTCGTAAAGATTGTTGACGGGGCATTGATTCAGCGAAAAGCCGCGTTTGAACATGGCGACGGTGTGCAGTGCGAACGCAGCCAGCAGCAGGAAATAATTCACGTGGTCATCCTTGCGAAAGCCCATCCGCCACAGGAAAACCGAATACACCGTGCTCAACCCGTAAAACATCACGGCGAGCAGAAAGCAATGCCGGTCAATGAACCAAGCCATGCTGACAGATTAATTCAGGAAAACCGCCCGGCAAGCGGCAATTCGGCAAGGGATTTAACGCAGAGGCGCAAAGGCGCGGAGAATGCAGCCTATCCTTGTATTAGCAAACCAACCGCCGCTGCGGCGGGCAATGACAGAAGTAGATGGAAATTCATAACTGCCTCCACCTCACCATGTCGTGCGTCTATCTACTTAGGAGGAGGCGTCCCTTTTGGAATCATAAGTTTGGACCGCCCAAGTCTGTAATAAACTTCGACCGCTGAGCCGGATCAGGAATTGCGATCAATAGCATTTCATTGAGAGCCTCCACCATCTCTTTCTGGTATGGATTTGGGAACACGTTCCTGCCCTTCAGTGCGTAGTATTGAATTCTCGCCGCGCACTCCTGCATCCTGACGATATCGGATTGCAACCCGACAATCTTGTCCCGCGTCGCCTGACTTTCCTCTAGGGCTTTTTGCAGTGCCGCCAATACATCTTGTATCTTTTTCTCGTGCGCTTGACTCTGCTGTTCAAGCACCTTGGTTTTTGCCACAAGGATTTCGAGTTCAGCCAACCGGTTGGTGATCTCAGCTTTGAATCGATCTACTTCGGGTTGGATTTGGTGCAGCATCACATTAGTTGCTTGTGTGGCTGCTGCATCCTGGACGATCTGGCGAATTCTCGGTTCTTCAAATTGCGCCGCTACGAGTGACTCCATGTTCCGTTCCACTCGCGCTTTGATTTGCCAAAGGCTCACGCCCATGATCCCAGCGAGTAACGCAAGACATGTCAGAGTCCACGTGAGAACTTGCTTGCGCAGTATCTTGGTTACCTCGGTTTGTTGCCCTTGGCTCAACGATTGAGGTTTGTTTGCCATGCGTGTCCTATGCTGCCGCCTAACATTTAAGTAGAAAGCAGGTTTTGCAGTCTATCCTTTTTCACGGAATTGATTCTTAATCTGGCAAAGATGTTTGTCCAGAGAAAGTTAAACGCAAAATTGGCTCATCCCACAACCTGGCAAAAACGGCGTATTTTATCCTTTGATTTTCTTCGCCAGGTCAGCAGGCAGTAATTTTTTAAGTTTGGGATGCGCTTCGACGAGGCGCATGATGTCCAACAAATCCTTCTGCCGTTTGCTGGTACGACGCTCCGGGTCCTGCCAGGCCAGAATTTTCCCGCGCAGGGTGTCCGGCAAACTTGCCACGCGCATGAGAATGCCGTGAATGTCCGCCGGCACGGAGCGCTCGGGGAATTCGCGATAAACTTCCTCCGTGCTGATTTGCACCAGCACTTTCGACTGGCCTTTGAGGTTGACCGACCATTTGAATTTTTTGGCCGTGAAGCCCGCAGCGCGCAATGCTTTCACCGCTTCCTCGACGCGCCCGGCGGCGATGACCACGTCCACGTCTGCCGTCGCCATTGGTTCTTTCGCCCAATGGTTGACCGCCAGCCCGCCAATCATGCACCACGGGATTTCGCGGCGTTCCAGCGTGGCGATGAGCAGCGAAACATCGTCGCCGCCACCCGCCGTCTGCCAGTCATAAAATTGCTTTTGAGTCACAGTTTGATTTTAAGGCCGCGAACCGCTCCGGCAATTCAAATCCGAAGGTGGGTCAATATGAAATTATTTTGGTAGGGCGGGCAGTCCTCTGCCCGCCGCGAATGGCAACGACGGCGCGCACGGAGTGACGCGCCCTGCCTTGAATCCATTCCTTGCAATTCAAAAGCGGCGCTTTTACTCTCCGGCACAGACGCACGCCGGTATGAACTACACCCTGGATTATCTGCGGTCGGAAGAGGCAGCGCAGAACCTCGAAATCAGTGCGCTGGTCAATTGCATGGTGCGGGATGCCATCAAACTCAGCGCGAGCGACCTGCACATCGAGCCGTGGGAAAAAGCCATCGCCGTGCGCGCGCGAGTCAACGGTGTGCTGATTGAAGTGGCGCACCTGCCGCTGGAGCTGCTGGAAAAAATTTCCATGCGCTTCAAGGTCATGGCCAACCTGGCCAGTTACCAGTCCGGCACGCCCCAGGACGGCGCGGTGGTGGCCGGGCCGGAATTGGAGGGCGTGCAGTTGCGTCTCTCGATTTTTCCCACGACCCGCGGCGAAAAAATCGTCGTGCGCCTGTTCGATCCGCACGACCGGCGGTTTGATTTGAATGCGCTCAACTTTGACGCCGCCGCCGCGAAAGGACTGGTGCGCCTGTTGAAACGTTCCAGCGGTCTGCTCCTGTTCACCGGCCCGACCGGTTCGGGCAAGACGAGCACGATGTATTCGGCGCTGTGCCACATCATGCAGCGTGACGGGTCAACCGTGAGCATCAGCACGGTGGAAGACCCGGTGGAATTCAACCTGCCGAGGATCAGCCAGACGCAAATCAATACCGCGCAGGACTTCACTTACGCCAAGGCGTTGCGCAGCATCATGCGGCAGGACCCGCAGGTCGTCATGGTGGGCGAAATCCGCGACCCGGAAACGGCGGCCATCGCGGTGCAGGCCGGCCTGACGGGGCATCTGGTTCTGAGCACCATCCATTCCGGCAAATCAGCCGGCGCGTTCACGCGACTCATCAACATGGATATCGAACCGTTCCTGCTCGCGTCGAGCATCCTCGGCCTGATGGGGCTGCGGCTGGTGCGCCGCAATTGTCCGGATTGTTCCCAGCTTTACGAGCCGGAGCCGAGCCAGCTCCGGGTCCTGCCCGAAGAATTGAGGTCGCAGGCGCAATTCCGGCAAGGCACCGGCTGCAAGCATTGCGCCGGCACCGGTTTCTACGGGCGCCTGCCGGTGACGGAGCTGCTGGTCGTGGACGAACCGTTCCGGGAGGCGATTTTGAAAAAAATGCCGACCTCGGCCCTGGAAGAAATCGCGATTCAATGCGGCATGAGAACGCTCTGGCAAAACGCATTATACCGCGTCATCAACGGCCAGACGTCGTTGGAAGAAACGGTGCGCGTGCTGGCGGCGGATTTGATTTAGTGAGCCCGGATGGCAGCACGGAACAGGCTATGCTCTCATATCTTTTACACTTGTGTTTGCGAAATGCCTCCTGACAAGCCAAGTCAATGCCGCCATTAATGCCAGCATGCAACAGGTGTTTCGCCTGTTCCATCCGCACCCGGAATGATGCCGTTGAAAGATTGTGACGGACAGTTGCCGGAGACGTAGGACAGGCGTCTCGCCTGTCTCCATCTTTAAGCATTACGCCTTCGGTCGGGGGCGGTTTGTGTCGGCAACTAACCTCACCAAAATCGGATGTTTTGAAAAAGCGAGACAGGCGAGACGCCCGTCCTACAAAACGGATTGCCAAACACGCTGGCCTTTTGTCTAATCCGCCCGTGCTTAACCAACAGACGCTCAACCGCCCCGCCAGTTTCTCCGGCATCGGCTTGCACAGCGGCAACCGGGTGAACATGACGTTCCTGCCCGCGCCCGCCAACAGCGGCGTGCGCTTCCGCCGCGTGGACCTCGAAGGCAAACCGGAAATCGAGGCGCGCGTGGAAAACGTCGGCGAAACGGCCCGTTCGACGACGCTCGCCAGGGGCAACGTGAAAATTCATACCGTCGAGCATGTGCTGGCCGCGCTCGCCGGTTGCGGCATTGACAACGTCATTGTGGAATTGGACGCCAACGAACCGCCCATCGCCGATGGCAGTTCGCGCGAGTTCTGCAAGATCATTCAAGACGCCGGCATCGCGCCCCTGGCGGAAAAGCGCGAGCCGTATTCGCCGAGCGAGCCGATTGAGTTGCAGATGGGCGAGACGATGATGTCGCTGTTTCCCGATGACGTCTTCAAAATCTCCTGCACCAGCACAGACAAGAAGGGCCGGTTCACCCAGTTTTTCAGCACCGAAATCACGCCCAAGGCCTGGGAAAAGGAATTGTCACACGCGCGGACGTTTTGTTTTTACGAGGAAATCGAGTTCCTCATCAAAAACGGCCTCATCAAGGGCGGCAGCCTGGAGAACGCCATCGTCATCCGCGACGATGCGGTGCTCACCACCGAGCCGCTGCGTTATCCCGACGAATTTGTGCGGCACAAAATACTCGACATCGTCGGTGATCTGTCGCTGCTCGGCCGGCCCATCCGCGGCCATTTGATTGCCGTCAAACCGAGCCACGCGGCGAATTGCGAGCTGGTGCGGCAAATCGTCGCGCAGATGCAAAGGCCGTTGCGCGCCGCGCAGACGTTCGCCCCGCCGCCGCCCAAAGTCGCCGCCCCCGCGCCGCTGGTGGCCGAAGGTGGCGCGATGGACGTCGAGCAAATCATGAAGTTGCTGCCGCACCGCCCGCCGTTCCTGATGGTGGACCGCATTCTGAAAATCGAAGGCAACAAAATCGTCGGCGTCAAAAACGTGACGATGAACGAGGCGTATTTTCAGGGACATTTCCCCGGACACCCCATCATGCCGGGTGTGTTGCAACTGGAGGCGATGGCGCAGGTCGCCGGGATTTTGCTGTTGCAACAGGCTGAACTCGTGAGTCAGGCGGCGTATTTCATGTCCGCCGAAGACGTCAAATGGCGCAGGCCGGTGGTGCCCGGCGACATGCTGATCATCGAGGTGGAACTGACGAAGGTGCGCGGTAAAATCGGCAAGGCCAAAGGCGTTTGCAAGGTCGGCGATGACATTGTGAGCGAAGCCGAAGTCACGTTCATGCTCCGCGAAGTGTGAAATGATTCATTCCTCGGCCATCATCCATCCCAAGGCGCAAATCAGTTCCGGTTGCGAAATCGGCCCTTACTGCGTCATCGGCGAACACGTGGCGCTCGGCGAAGGCTGCAAGCTCCATTCGCACGTCGTCCTGGATGGCCACACGAAACTCGGGAAGGAAAACGAAATTTTTCCGTTCGCGTGCCTTGGGCTGAAAACTCAGGACTTGAAGTGGAAGGGCGGCGTGTCCCGCACCGAAATCGGCGATGGCAATACCTTCCGCGAATACGTCACCATCCACAGCGCCACCGGTGACGGCGAGGTCACGCGCGTTGGCTCGCATAACAATATTCTGGCGTACTGCCACATCGCGCACAATTGCACGCTGGGCGACCGCATCATCATGTCCAACGTCGCCACGCTCGCCGGCCATGTGACCGTCGAGGACCATGCGGTGGTTGGCGGGCTGGCGGCGGTGCATCAGTTTTGCCGCATCGGCAAACTGGCGATGATTGGCGGCTGCTCGAAGGTGGTGCAGGACGTGCCGCCGTTCATGATTGCCGACGGCAACCCGGCGGAGACGCGCACCATCAACAAGGTCGGCATGGAGCGCAATGGAATTTCCGAGGACGCCCAGAATGCCCTGCGTTCGGCCTACAAAATTCTGTTTCGCGAAGGCCTCACCATTCCCAACGCACTGTCAAAAATCGAGGGCGAACTGCCGCCGTTGCCGGAAATCAAACACCTCGTCCAATTCATCCGCACCAGCGAACGGGGCATCAGCAAGTAATTTGGTTTGTTGGGGTGAGCGCCTGTCGCGCCGTCTTGTCCGCCATAACCTTGGTGACGGCGGAAGCTTGGCGAAGGCTGATTCCCGCGAGCCGGAAGGTAGGGCGCGTCACTCCGTGCGCGCCGTTTTTGGTATTTGGACGGGCGGCGGGCATCCGCCATCGTGTTTTCGAGAATAGCCTTGCTTCGATTGGATGTTTGAAATACTTGTCCTGACAAAATTGCGAATCAGATTATGGCATTTCGTTGGACATGCGAGGTCAGACACGACGGGTTCTGCCGCGACTGAAAGAGGTAAAATACGTCAAGTCCAAGGATGATTTTACCGAGTCGTTTCTCTCGGAGAACGAATCGAACAAGCTTTACGATGACGCACTTTATCAGATTTGCCTCCGAGCATTGCACGAGCTTTTCGATGCAGATGCTGTCAATGCCATTGCTGCCGTCTCGTTCAACGGCTGGGTGAATTCAGTGGACAAAGCCACGGGAAAAGAAGCCAACGCTTGTGTTCTTTCCATACAGGTTAAGAAGGATGAGTTCCAGGCAATCAACTTGCAAAATGTTGAACCGAAGACCTGCTTCAAGGCCCTGAAAGGCATTGGCAGTTCCAAGCTGCATAGTTTGACGCCAGTAGCACCTGTCCTCACAATCAGCCGGGAGGACAAGCGTTTCGTTGCATCCCACGAAGTTGTCAGCCAACTCAATGAAGGGGTGAACCTCGCAGCGATGGACTGGGAGGAATTCGAGCATTTGATCCGTCAGTTGTTCGAGCAGGAATTCAAGCAGGCCGGCGGAGAAGTTAAAATCACCCAAGCCAGCCGAGATGGTGGCGTGGATGCTGTCGCCTTCGATCCTGACGTGATTCGTGGAGGCAAAACGGTAATACAAGCCAAGCGTTACACAAACACGGTCGGCGTGTCTGCCGTTCGCGATTTGTATGGCACTGTGCTAAACGAAGGCGCGAGCAAAGGAATCCTCGTGACAACATCCGACTACGGCCCGGATTCTTACGAGTTCGCAAAAGGCAAACCGCTTGTGTTACTAAACGGTGCGAACCTACTCAATCTTCTGGAGAAACACGGGCATAAGGCGAAGATTAATTTGAAGGAAGCGAAAACGATTCTGGCCGAACAATATTGAGAGACAAATCATGCTCTCCTTATGGTTGTTTTCCACCGGCTGGCAAGTCTGGCGCATCCGCCTGTATCCGTTTTTCAAAATTGTCCCCGGCAAGGCGCAAGATTGGGAAAAGGTGCGCGAATGCGGAAATTTATTTCTGGAAAACTGCAACTAATTCTGCGACAGTACTCGGCCTGTTAATTTATGGACGTTAAACTTCCCAGGTTGGGTGAAAGCGCGGATTCCGGCGTTGTGGTCAACGTCTTCGTGAAAGAAGGTGACACGATTGTCCGGGACCAGGCCATCCTGGAACTGGAAAACGAAAAGGCCGTGGCCTCAATTCCATCCTCGGCGGCCGGGGTGGTCGCCAAGATTTACGTGAAGCCCGGCGACAAAGTCAGCGTCGGCCAGCGTCTCCTTGCCTTGAGCGGTGGCGAACCGGCGCCTGCCGTAAAAGCAGCGCAGGCGTCTCGCCGGCCAACTACTATCGAGGACGAGGACGACCAGTCTTCGCTGCGCTTCGCCTCGGCAAGGGACGAGGAGGAGGACGAACAAGTTTCCACGGTTGCACGTGTGGCCGCGCCGATCGCGTCGCCGTCCTTGCGCAAGCTCGCGCGCGAGTTGGGCATTGATTTATCCCGTGTTCGCGGCAGTGAAGCGGGAGGTCGTATCGGCATCGGCGATGTCCGGGCTTACATCGCGCGTCTGCAAAAGGCGGCAGAAAGGGCCAGAACCGCTGCCACCGCCGCGCCCGCGAAACCCGTCGCCGAACAGATTGATTTTTCCCAGTGGGGGGCGGTGACGAAGAAACCGGTGACGCCGTTGCGCCAGGTCATCGCGCGCCGGCTGTCGGAAAGCTGGACCACGATTCCGCATGTCACGCAGTTCGATGACGCCGATTTCACGCAACTGAACGCCTTGCGCAAGAAGTTCGCTGCCGCATACGAAAAGAAGGGCGTCAAGCTCACGCTCACACCGTTCGTGCTCAAGGCGCTGGTGGAGACGTTGAAGAAACATCCCGTCCTCAATTCCAGCTTCGACGAGGTGGCCAACGAGATTGTCATCAAGGAGTATTTCCACATTGGCATTGCAGTGGACACGGAACAGGGCTTGATTGTGCCGGTCATCCGCGACGTGGATAAAAAGACCATGCTCGAGCTGGCGAAGGAACTGGAACAGCTCGCGCAAAAGGCCCGTGACCGGAAAGTGACCGCCGAGGAGCTCAAGGGCGGCACGTTTACGATTTCGAATCAAGGCGCAATCGGCGGGGCGCATTTCACGCCCATCGTGAACAAACCGCAGGTGGCCATTCTCGGTCTCGGTCGCGGCGCGATGAAGTCGGTGGTGCGCGACGGCAAGGTTGAGGTGCGCATGATGACGCCGCTGGGATTGTCCTACGACCATCGGGTGATTGACGGCGGCGAAGCGGCGCGGTTCATCGTGGATTTGGTGAAGGCGATGGAGAACTTTAGCGAGGACGCGGTGAGGATTTAATCGTCCTCCTCCTCCTCCTCGTCCTCGTCCTCGAAATCTTATGAACTTGTATCGAACAGAAAAGGGCGACGGCGATGACTACAGTGTTTGATCATGAGAAGTTGGACGCCTATCAACTGGAATTGCGGTTCATCGCTTGGGTGACGCCATTGTTGGATGAAGTTTCGTCCAAAGCCAGGACCCACGAGGTGTGCGATCAACTGGATCGGGCCAGTCTTTCGGCGTTACTCAATACAGCGGAAGGCAACGGCAAGCGTCAGCGTCCGGTGCGGGCGAAATTCTTTGACGATGCGCGCGGTTCGGCGACTGAATGCGCCGCATGTCTGGATGCATTGGTTGCCAAACAGGTGGCAACGACGGAAAGAATTCAAGATGGAAAGCAACTGTTGTTGCGTATCGTTTCGACGTTGACCGGTTTGATCGAGCATTTCGACACGCCCGGACAATTGCGCGAGGAACCGGTGAAATACCGGGTTGTGGAAATGGATGATGAGGAATCGAGGACGAGAACGAGACGAGAAAAAAATCGAGGACGAGGACGAGGACGAATTTAATTATGGACCCGATCAAAACTCAAATCGTCGTGGTCGGCGCTGGGCCGGGGGGATACGTGGCGGCGTTTTATGCCGCTGATCTCGGCAAAAAAGTCATTCTCGTCGAGCGCGAGAAACGGCTCGGCGGCGTTTGTCTGAATCGCGGTTGCATTCCGTCGAAGGCATTGCTTTACGCGACGCACCAAATCACCGTTGCAAAGGAATCCGAGCGCCGCGGCATCACGTTCACACCGCCGACGGTGGATTTGCCGAAACTCCGCGCGTGGAAAGAATCCATTTTGGAAAAACTCGGCGGCGGCGTCGCCACGCTTGCCAAGATGCGCGGCGTGCAGGTGATTCAAGGACGCGGTTATTTTGAAGACTCACAAACGTTGCGCGTCGAGACGGGGCAGGGGCAGCAATTCATCCAGTTCGAGCAGGCGATTCTCGCCGTCGGCTCCCTCGCGGCCATGCCCAAGGTGTTCGACCTTGGCAACCCGCGCGTCATGACCTCCACCGAAGCGCTCGAAATCCCGGACGTTCCGGAAAATCTGCTGGTCGTCGGCGGCGGTTACATCGGCATGGAGCTGGGCACCGTCTATGCCGCGCTCGGCGGTAAAATCACCGTCGCCGAGGCGCTCGACAATGTGCTTACCGGGGCGGACCCCGACCTTGCGCGGCCCGTCGTCGCCAACGCGAAGAAAATGTTCAAGGAAATCCGGCTCAAGGCGAAGGTCGTGAAAATGGCCACCGCCGGCAAGCAAATCAAAGTGGAGATGGAATACAACGGCCAGAAATTGTCCGAGCTTTACGACCGCGTGTTGGTAGCCGTGGGCCGCGCGCCGAACAGCGCTGACCTCGGTCTGGAGAACACCAAGGTTGAATTGGATGAAAAAGGCTTCGTGAAGGTCAATGAGCACCAACAAACCAACGACCCGCACATTTACGCCATCGGCGACATCGCCGGCGGGATTTTGCTGGCGCATAAAGCGCACAAGGAGGCGCGCATTGCCGTCGAAGTCATCAACGGCGAGAACAGCGTGTTCGAACATGTCATTATCCCGGCGGTGGTATTCACCGATCCGGAACTCGCCTGGTGCGGTTTGACCGAAGCCGAAGCGAAGGAACGCGGCGTGAAATACGAAGTGGCCAAATTCCCGTGGCCGGCGTCGGGCCGGGCAATGACGTTCGACCGCACGGACGGCTTGACGAAGATGTTGATTGATCCTGAAAGCGGTCGCGTGCTGGGCGTGGGCATCGTGGGTGCGGGCGCGGGCGAATTGATATCCGAGGCTGTGCTGGCGCTCGAGATGGGTGCGACCGCCGAGGACATTGCGCTGTCCGTGCATCCGCATCCGACGCTGTCCGAAACACTGATGGAATGCGCCGACGCCTTTTACGGCCACGCGACGCACACGATTTCGAAGAAAAGGGCAGGGGGATAATCCGCCGCCAAAGCAGGACAGGCGTCCCGCCTGTCTCTGGAATCGGGAAAAGAATGAGACAGGCAAGATGCCTGTCCCACGCTTCTTCAACTCTCAACCTTCAACCCTCATCCATTCGGCAGCCCTGACGGGCTTTGGGAATGCCCGCGACAACCACAGAACGGAAAATATTTTCCAGACGGGCGCCGGTCGTCACCTTGACAGCAGCGACCGCGGTGTTATCATTGACACAATGCAACTGTTGCAAAAGGCAATTATTTATGAAACGCATCGTTGAATCCTGCGCCCGCGAAGTGCTGGAGACCGTGCCGGTGGTGATGCGGTTTATCCGCGACCAGGTCCGCCGGCGTCATGCGACGGGATTGTCGCTGCCGCAATTTCGCACCCTGATTTTCCTGAACCGGGTCAGGGATTCATCGTTGTCGGCGGTGGCCGGGCATTTGGGGCTTTCCCTGCCGGCCATGTCGCGTCTGATCAACGGGCTGGTCGCGGGCGGATTGGTCAGGCGACAGACGGTCTCGACCAACCGCCGCCGGATCGCGCTGACCCTCACGGCCCGGGGCCAGGCGACGCTGGAAAAGGTGCGCAGCGAGATACGGTTGCAATTGGCCGGCTGGCTAAGAGTGCTTTCGGTTCCCGAACAAAAAAGCATCCAACGCGCGATGCGCACGCTGCACAACGTTTTCGGGTTGCAGACGGCAACCGAAGGCAAAACCCGCAGGAGCGTAGCATGAAGGTTTTGGAAATAGCGGGCCTGACCCGGCGATTTGGAAATTTAACGGCGGTGGACGGTCTGAATTTAACGGTCGCCGAAGGCGAAATTTTTGGTCTGCTGGGACCAAACGGGGCCGGCAAAACCACCGTCATCAAAATGCTGACGACCTTGTTGCCGCCAACGGCGGGGACGGCCACGGTTGCCGGCTTTGACATCCGGCGCCAGCCGGCGCGCGTGCGCGCTTCCATTGGCTACGTGCCGCAACTGATTTCGGTGGATGGCGCGCTGACCGGCTACGAAAACCTGCTCTTCTTTGCCAAACTTTACGGTGTGCCACGAGCACTCCGGCGGAGTCGCATTGAAGAGGCGCTGAATTTCGCGGAACTGCGGGAGGCCGCTGGTCGGCAGGTGCGGAATTATTCCGGTGGAATGGTGCGCCGGCTGGAACTGGCGATGGCCATGCTGCATCGGCCGCGGGTGTTGTTTCTGGACGAGCCGACCGTGGGTTTGGATCCGGTGGCGCGGCAGGCGGTGTGGCGGCAGGTGCGGCTGCTGGCGCGCGAATATGGCATGACGATTTTCCTGACCACCCACTTCATGGACGAGGCGGACATTTTGTGCGGGCGGGTGGCGATTCTGAATCTGGGCCGGATGGCGGCTTTGGGCAGCCCGGCGGAATTGAAACGGTCCATCGGCCATGCTGACGTGACGCTGGACGAAGTGTTCGCCCATTTCACCGGCAATTCTTTGGAAACCGAACATGAATGGAACTACCGTGACATCTCCCAAACTCGACGCAACCTTGCCCGGCTCGGTTAACCCCATCGGCCGTTGGCTGGGTCAATGCCTGACGCTGGCGGAAATGGAACTGCGCAAGTTGCGCCATGACCCGACCGAGTTGCTGACGCGGGCCATTCAACCGGCATTATGGCTGCTGGTTTTCGGCGAAGTATTCACGCGCATTCATGCCATTCCCACCGGCGACCTCCGATATATGGATTTCCTGGCGCCGGGCGTATTGGCGCAAAGCGTGTTGTTCATCGCAATTTTTTACGGCATCGCGGTCATCTGGGAACGCGACCTGGGTCTGGTGCATAAATTGCTGGTCAGTCCGGCGTCGCGCGCGGCGCTGGTGCTGGGCAAGGCGCTGTCGGCGGGCGTGCGCGGACTTTCCCAGGCGTGCATCGTTTATCTGCTGGCCTGGTCGCTGGGCGTGAAGATGAACTGGCATCCGCTGGCATTGCTCGGTGTGGCGATGACCGTGCTGCTGGGCGCGGCGGTGTTCTCGACCTTCTCGCTGATCATCGCCTGCATCGTCAAAACGCGGGAACGCTTCATGGGCATCGGGCAAATCCTGACCATGCCGCTGTTTTTCGCCAGCAACGCCATGTATCCCATCGCCATCATGCCCGACTGGCTCAAGGCGGTGGCTCACGTTAATCCGCTGACCTACGAAGTGGACGCGATACGCGCGCTGATGATTCAGGGTGGCGTGACTGCCTACGGCGTCGGCGCGGATTTTGGCGTCTTGATTCTTGCCCTGGTCGCGCTCACGACAATCGGCGCCCGGCTTTATCCGAACCTGGCGCGGTAGGGACCAGCGCCGAAAGCGTGGAGGAATTCACCGAAACCGAATTAATAAGGAGAGATTGACTATGGAAAAATTGAAATTGTTGCCGGCGCGGACGGCCTTGGTGGCGATTGACCTGCAAAACCTGATCGTCTCGCTTCCCACTCAGCCTCGGGATGCCCGGGTCGTGGTGGAAAACACAGCTCAACTCGCATCGGCCCTCCGCGCAAAAGGCGGGTTCATCGTCTGGGTGCGTGTCGTCACGGCGGCCGATGGCAAGGATCGTTTGCATCCCATTTGTGACCAACCCTTGACACCGCCGCGCGCGCTGCCGCCTCAGCCGGCCGGATTCGCGCCGGATTTGCCGGTCCAACCGTCGGACCATGTAATCACCAAGCGACAGTGGGGCGCCTTTTACGGCACGGACCTGGACCTGCAACTGCGCCGGCGCGGGCTGACGACCATCGTGCTGACGGGCATTGCCACTTGTTTTGGGGTCGAGAGCACGGCCCGAACGGCGTTTGAACTGGGTTACGAACAAATTTTCGTGGAGGACGCCATGGCGGCCCTCACGGCGGCGCAGCACGAGCATACCGTGACGCAGATTTTCCCCCGGATGGGACGGGTGCGGAGCACTGCCGCGGTGTTGGCCGCCCTCTGACTGCCGCGAGGAAAACAAAATCCTGGCCCGACTCGAAAAGCTTGAAGAAAAAATTGACCGCCTGAAATGGGGAGGACAACCGGCCGCTTATATCTGTTGGCTCGGCTTACAGGTGAGGCCACCGTTTTCACACCAAATCTCCGTCGTGCTTGAAAGAATCTGAACGCTCCCTCTTTCAGAACCACCGAACAAAAACAAACGCCGGAATCCAAAGTGCGACACAACCAGCTGCAGACCACCAATCCGAACTCCAAACAAAAAAACCGGCGGCTATTGGCAAACCAATCAGGCCAAAACAAGCAACGCAAATCACAGCAAGCAAGACTGATGCAAAGGGAAACAGGACGACAGACCGCCAGAGAAGTGCCCATAGCGCTCGCAACGATGGACCTGAAACTCTCATAATCTCCGAATGCAATCAGACCTCCAGAAACTCAGCCATGCCGGACTCACAATGTCAACCCCGACATTTCGGGGACCGGTCGTCCTTCGACCCTCGACTCATCTGACCGCTGGTGACGCGGATTGAAAGCCTCCCGGTGGAGCGTGCCGTTTCCCAGCACCGTAGGTGCGCCATCTTTGTAATTTGCATTCCAAAAATAAAAACGAGCTCCGTCAGGTGCGACATCATCCGTTCCGCTTTCCAGAAGATGCCGCCCCGCCGGGGCTTGATGTCTTTTGGGTTTGAACGGTTACAAAGATTCCAGCCCTGACGGGCTTTCCACTCGCGTCATTCAACCTTCGACCGTTTTTTCGTTTGTCTTCGTTCTCGTCCCTCGGGGTTTGACTTTCGACTGCTTTTTCAACCCTCAACCTTTCCGCCTCTTCGGCAATTGATTTCAGCTCCGGGTGTGATATGTGAAGGGATGCAGAAAGCCGCCAGAGATCCGTATGGTGATTGAAACCCTGCCTCCGTCATAAACCCGCCCGACATGCTGCGAATTCTGGAGCGAGCGACTGCCGATTATCGGGTGAAAGTGGTGTGCAGAAACTCAACGATTCGCGCCCAGGCATCGGCTCCGGCGGCCGCCGTGTGGTCGGCAGCCTTCATTGGATTCTGAATGAATCGGCAAAGCGAGTAATCGCCGGGTCATCGTGGAAAGCCAAAGGCTGAATGTCTAAGGCCAATCCACGGCTGAAATGTCCTTGTGCAATCTGGTTTGCCTCGAAACAGGACGATTATCCGGGGGGTTAAGGGTTTAGGGTTTGGAATTTGGCCTTTCCACGCGCGACGGCAGGCTGTTTGCTTAGGTTTCACCCCGATGGAGCATTTCATGAAAGCAACAATTTCGCTCGGTTTTTGCGTCGTCCTTGGCGTGAGTTTCGTTTCGGGCTGCGCGAGCAAAACCAGGGTCCAAGCCGCGCCCCGCGCGGCTTTGGAACAACAGTCGAAGAAGCCGGACAATTCGCAAACCCGGCCGCCACTGGCAGCGGACACAAATTCGGTGACCGTAGTGGTGCCATCCGGCGGATCCGCGACCAATGTAATCGAGACGGTTTCCACCAATGCGGCGACTTCGCCAACCACCGAACCGGCTGTCCCTGCTGCTGAAGCTGCTGTCCCTGCTGCTCCCACAAATGAAACACCGGCTGCCGTTGCGCCGGAGATTGAGACTCCCGCTGCCGCTGCTCCGCTTACTCAGGCACTCGCTGCCGCCGCCTTAGCGGCTAAAATTTCTGTCACTGTCGCTCTCACAACTGAAATTCCGGCTATTGCTCCGGCCGAAACGACTCCCGTGGCAGCTTCTGCTCCGAAAACTAAAGCCACCGCTACTGCCCCAACAAATGAAGTTCCGACTACCGCTGCCCCGGTTACTGAAGCACCTGTCACTGTCGCCCCAACAAACGAAGTTCCGGTCGCCACTGCTCCGGTTGCTGAAGCTGCTGCTGCGTCCACAAACGAAGCTCCGGCTGTCGCTGCTCCGGTTGCTCAAGCTGTTGTTGCGCCCACAAACGAAGTTCCAACTACCGCCGCTCTGGCGGCTGAAACTCCTGTCACTGTCGCCCCAACAAATAAAGTTCCGGCTGCGGTTGTGCCGGTTGCTGAAGCTGCTGCAGCGTCCACAAACGAAGCTCCGGCTGCCGTTGCCCCGGTTACTAAAGCACCCACTACCGCCACTCCGGCAACTGAAGCACCCGTTGCTGTCGCTGCTCCGGTTGCTCAAGCTATTGCTGCGTCCACAAACGAAGTTCCAACTGCTACCGCTCCTGCGGCTGAAGCACCTGTCACTGTCGCCCCAACAAATGAAGTTCTGACTGCCGCTGCTCCGGTCACTGAGGTACGCGCTGCCGCCGCTCCGGTGACTGAAACTCCTGTCACCGCTCATACAAACGAAGCTCCGGCTGTCGCTGCTCCGGTTGCTCAAGCTATTATTGCGCCCACAAACGAAGTTCCAACTGCTACCGCTCCTGCGACTGAAGCTCCTGTCACTATCACCTCCGCAAAAGAAGCTCGGACTGTTGTTGTTACGGCTGCTGAAACACCCGCTGCCGCCGCGCCTGCGACTGAAACTGCTGTGACCGCTGCACCGGTCGCAACGACTCTGGCGACCACCCCTGCTCCTGCTCCTGAGGTGCCCGCCGCTATCACTCCTGCGATTGCAGCGTCAACCCCGACTAAACCAACGGTGGCACCGGCAATACCCAAGCCAACCCCTGCTCCTGCTCCTGAGGCGCCCGCCGCTATCACTCCTGCGATTGCAGCGCCAACCCCGACAAAACCAACGGTGGCACCGGCAATTCCCAAGCCAACCCCGGCACCTGCTGCGACCCGATCGTCAAGTCCACGGGCGCAGGTGGCGCCGACCTTTCAACTCAGGACCATTACTGGAAACACCTATAAGAATGTGTTTGTGGAAAAGGTCGTGTCGGACGGAATCATCATCAGCTATACGCCCGATAATGGCGGAATCGCAATGACCAAAGTCGATTTTTACGACCTACCCAACGATTTGCGGCAGCAATACGAACGGAAACCCTGAGACACCGGGTCATAAGAAGGAAAAGGCTGAATACAAAGGCTCCCTGCTTGGCCCTGATTTCGACGCGCAGACGATGGCCGGTTATCGGGTGAAGGTGGTGTGCAGACACCCAACGATTCGCGCCCGGGCTCGGCCCCCGCAGCCGCCGAGGACTGCTTTCGAAAGGTTCATTTCAGACGGTGTTCAATGGCGAAAGCACAGCGACAATATCAAGAACAAAAATAGAACCCCGAGCGCTGCAATAATCCATCCTTTGACGCTGGTCCGACGCGCCGGTTCATCCGGATTTGTCAAAAATGCAATGGTGGGAGTGCGGTTCGATTGTTTGTCAAGCGCCTGGGCGGCAATGGCTACGACGAGGCCCAACATGGCCGGCCCTGCAAAGAGGACCCGGTATCGCTCCGGCAACACATCATAACAGATAATCAGGCTGCCAGCGGAAATGAAGAACACGGCACCGCCGGTACAACTGAGTCTTGTGTATTTCGTGGGGCGGCGTTCCCAATAACGATTGACCGGGCGCGTCCTGAGACGAATCGGCACGGCGCCGAGCGCGCTGAGAACTCCGCTGGCTATGACCACGATGCCAATAACCGTATTACTCATGTGCGGATGCAGGTTAACAGGCAGCAGGCGAATTGCCATCAAGGTTTATCGCCGAAACGGTGTAGCCGCAACATTCATGTTGCGTGGGAACGCAAGCTGAAGCTTGCAACTAAGAGATGACCGCGAAAAGGCGCCCGTCCACCGTAGCAGAGCTACTGCGGAGGATGGACAAGGGGCGCTAAAAGTTTTGTGCGTTTTGTGTCTCTTTGAGGTTCAAATCCGTGTCCATCCACTGCGTTCGCCCACATTGGACAGCTTAAAGGCTCATTGTGGCTTCTGCTACCGGCGTGACTTTGCCACCGACATCAATCCCGTCCTGACCCCGGTCCCCGTGGAGGTGAACGTGCAGAAGACTCCGGCGCTTCATCTTCGTTCCCTGTTCATTGATGAACCGCGTGCCCGCGGCGCTCGCTATGAGGCCGTGCCGGATCATAAATGCGGCCAGGGGACCCGCCGAGCTGCCGCTGGCCGGATCTTCGGCGATGCCGTACTCGGGAGCGAACATGCGTGAGTAGGCTCCTTCGCGGATGGGCGTGAATACCATCACGCACATCGGCTCCGTAAGTCCCCCTTTGAGAGCCGCGGAGCCGCGGGAATCGAGCCAGGCGCGATCGACCGCGTCTTTGTCCTTCAACGCGATGAAGACAGTAGGATTACCCGCGCTCAAGAGTTGCGGAGTTACCTCGAGCAGATCGCGGGTGTCGAGTCCGATGGCCTGCGCGCAAACCGCCCGGTCGAAGGTCCTTCCCTCGTTGATTGGCGGGGTGCGCAGCCAGATCAACGGACGTGGGCCTGTGTCCACACAAATCGGGACGGGGCCGACTTTCTCCTCCAACACAAAGCGCTCGCGGTTCGCCGGTACGATTCCCTCGTCCCGCAGCACGAAGCTCGTGCCGATGGTGGGATGGCCGGCGAAAACCATCTCTTGCATCGGTGTGAATATTCGGACGCCCACTGCGCAATCGGCCCGGGTTGCCGGAACCACAAAGGTCGTCTCCGACAAGTTCAGTTCTTTGGCGATTTTTTGCATCGTCACATCGTCGATTCCGGAAGCGTCAGGAAACACCGCGAGGGGGTTTCCTTCCAGCGGTTGATCGGTAAAGACGTCAACGACTCGATAACGGTATGAACGGACGCTGCTCATAGGCTTCTCTCAATTGTCTAACCGGTATTTGGCCGCAGAATGTGCATGGGGTTGTGCACGGGCGACTTTTCCAGTGCGGCTGTCAGCATGTGGTCATGAAAACCGATTGGCGAATGTTTATCAAGGATTCACTGGTCCGAAACCGTACCGTCGCATTCGTTTGAACCGAAGGGAACAACGTTAATGAAGAGAACCATTTTTCTCCCTCCGTTCCCTTCGTTTGCTTCTGTTCAAAAATGCGTGGACAAAAATCCTCGCTCTTGATGAGCTATTCCTGGACGCGCCTGGCTTCCCACTCCTGCGTCCGGATGCCCGCGATAGAAGATTCCTTTTCGACCTTGCCTTTGATGATGTCACCGCTGATCGTGCCTTGAAATTTCCAATGCGACATGTAGTTCGTGTCGGGTGGCTGGGGCACGCCATTCTTGCTCAACACTTGCGCGAAAAAGTGAACGGTAAAAGTGATTTCACTTCCCTTGAGTTTCCCGTCCTGGATGGCCAATTCCTCGATTTTGGTCCCGGTATTACGAGTAAGCGTACCGGTTAACTTGTCGCCTTCGAACTTGAGTTTCAGAGTCGGCGAATAAGTTGACTTGGGCGCGGGCGTCACTTTCCAGGTTCCGGTGGGATTGTTGGTCGGCTGGTTCTCTCCGGCGCCAACGCGCAAGGTTGAGATGCAAACGGTCAGGAGCAATACGGTCAAATAAATGTCAGGATGTAGTTTCATAGGTATTTACGTGGTTCAGGATAGAATTTCACATAGCTCTTTCGACAGTTGTGCAATCAAATCGTCACGCCCGATGCCGCCTGACGGGGATCAGGCCGCAAAGTATGCACGGGCTACAGCTTCGAATGGCTCCCGTTCGCCGCACCGTCTTGTCGGACAACCAGAATTGTAAACCTGCTCTCCAGGTAGTTGTCGAACGGGATTCCAGAAATCAAGCCGCCAACGATGCCCGCTCCGGTCCCAGCCACCAATCCAAAACGCGTGCCGGCAAGATACGCAAACGGAACTCCGCAGACACAACACCCCAGCACCATTAAAGGCCAATAGTACCAGCGGTGTTTTCCGGCCAAAGGTTTCTTGCAGCAGGGACACGGAAACCTGCCGAGCGGCGCTGTGAGATAACGCCGCCACGTCAGGGGGAACTCAGCAGAACATGCGGGGCATTTCATACGCTTGTCCAATTGGTATCAGGCCGCAGAGTTTGCACGGGAGATTTTTCCAGTGCGGCTGTCGGCATGGGTTTATCAAAGCCGATTGGCGAATTTCCATCAAGGATTATCACCGGACGGATCTAATTGCGCCGCGTCATTGTCTCGATAATAACAGGCAGAGCGACAAGACCACACCGAATAAAAATGTTCGCCAACCCCACCGATAGAATCCGGCTAAACTCTCCGGCACTGACTTGACCCCGAACGTGAAAAACCGGCCGCTCCGGTAAACCGGAAGCTTCGCATAAATAATCAAGGTCGCTCCGGATATCAGCAGAGCCAAACTCGCGAAGAAAAAATAAATCCACGGCAGGCCGCTCAGGTTCAAGAAAAACAGCAAAACTTGCGAAAAGATGACGGCAAGCAGAACGGTGAGCAAAAATCCCCAATGCTCCAAAAACGTCTGGAAACCGTTGTTTTGGCTACGATATTCCATAGTGGTCTAATGGCTGAAACAGCGCCATGCGGGAACTGCGTTGTCAATCCTGACTTATCGGAAAACCGATGTCGCCGCGGATGGCAGTCGGCGCACCCCTTTTAATCAGCGCGGAGTGATGTCAACCGGCTGCCAGCTTGCGATGTTGTCAGCCGGCGCGGTCATTTGTTTGGTGAATAGTAAAGCTCGACCGCGCGCTCGGCCTCCTGACGAGAGATGGCCGTAAGCTGGACAACTTCGAACACCTGCTCTCTTGGACCGGTCGAGCAGGCAATGATGACCTGGAAGTAGTCGCGACGCTGCTGGGGTGTGAGTGCTGTCGCGGCCGTGCATCGCTGGTAGGTCGAGGCGATGTGGAGCCAAATGGCAATCTCCTGCCTGGGATAAAGATCTTTCCGAAAACCATCCTCCCACGCTTCAAGCGTCTTCGGGAAAACTTCATCCAGGGATGCCTTGATACGGCGAAGACGCTGGCGAATGTTTTCGGTGAATGGGGGGTGACGATACGGCCCGCCGATTTGAACATTTGCGGCTGCGACCCAGACAAGGCCGATGCCCGCGACCACGGCCTCAATCATGCCCGGCGCGAGCTCGGATGCAGGGATGGACGACAGTTTTTTTGTGGTTAAGTCGTAAACCTGAACTGTCTTTGTCATGTTGTGACCTCGCGGTCAGGATGGAACCGCCTGACGACCAGACAACTGAGCCACGCCGGAACCACAATGTCAACTACGAATGCAGAATCCCGCAGGCGCGGGATGCACCCGTGGTTTGCTGCATCCGATTTGTCCGGCCATCAAGTAATTCGCTTTCGATACACGTTCTGAGTCTTGGTATTCGCATAACCAAGCGCAACGTAAAACCCATGACTCTCCGCCCGTTTCACATTGCTGCGCACGACAATTGCCCCGGCACCCACTTGCGCAGCCCACGCCTCAGCGGATTCGACCAGCAACTGTCCGATGCCACAGCGGCGCATCTTTTTCGCGATAACCAGTCCGACGATCTCGACGCGGAAGCCCGATTCCAAAACCTCGGAACTGTGTGCCTGAAGCCAGCCGCATATCTCCCCACTTTCAGATTGCGCCACCACCACCAAATCGTCACCACGACCAACCAGCCTCGATAGGCGTTTGCGCAGGCTTTTGCCTTCTGCCGGATAACCCAACTCTTCCACCAGAGGTGCAATTGCTTCTGCATCTGCCACGGTCGCCGGCCGCACTGAAATTCCAACGCTCATCGTGCCTGACTGCTGAGAACAGAGCCACGCCGGAACGGCGATGTCAATCCCGGCCTGTCAGGAAATTCCGAAGGCTTTCGGGGCAGGCACAAGCATCAACTCGCAAGCTTCTTGGCCATGCAGACACTTAGCGGCGATTCGATATACTCACCGAACGCCGGAATCCGCTCAAAACCCGCCCTCGCATAGAGTGCCAGTGCCTCCGGCTGGCGCTCGCCCGTCTCAAGCACAATGCGGTTAACGCCGAGGCGACGGCTTTCCGTTTCAAGTGCTAGAAGAATCGCGCGACCGACTCCTCGCCCGCGGTTGTTGGGTGTGACGTACATCCGCTTGATCTCGGCGGTATCGTCATTCAGCCGGCGGATGGCTCCGCACCCGGTGGGTTTGCCGTTGGCGTAGGCAACGAAGAACGCTCCTCGCCCGGCGACAACCTCATCCGGATCCAGTCTGAAATGGTTGGCGCCTTCTTCGGCATAACGCGTGGACAGCTCCGCATTGAGGGCCAGTATCAGGGATGTTGCGACTGGCGAACGGATGTCTTCGCGGTGAATTTCAATCGTAGCTGAACCAACGTATGACATGATGATGATGCCTTGCGATCAAGAATTGAGCCGAGCCGGAATAGTGATGTCAATCCTGACTTGTTGGGAAACTGATGTAGCCGCGACATTTATGTCGCGCAGGCACGCAAGCTGAAGTTTGCGGCTACAAGACGACCGGCTCGCGAGCCATCGGTGTTAATTGGAGTTCGCGGCAGCACACCGGTCAGCTGTTCCTTCCTCTGTGCTCTCTCAGCAAATCTGTGACCAGCACACCGTCAATGGTCATTCCCTCAAGGTTGCAGTTGATGATTTTGACGCCCGACATATCCACGTTTCGGAAAATGCTGTCGCAGAGCATAGCTTCCTCGAACGTGACCGGTCGCTGACGTGCCTGCATGCCGTCCTGGTCGGGAGGCGGGCCGATGTGCTTGAACTTTGCGCCGCTCAGGTTGGCCGCCGAGACCTGAATGTCGCTCAGATTGATATTGTGAAATCGCGCCTTGCCGAGATTCACATCGTTGAAATCGGCTCCCGACAAATTCACGTCGTGAAACCTGGAGCCGGAAATATTCGCGTGTTCAGCGAGGTGCTTTCCGCAGGTGATGGTTGATTGCATGGGTCGGGTCCTTTCGTTTTTGGCCAACGGTCAAAGAAGGCATGAGTTGAGCCACGGCTAAACCGCGATGTCAATCCGGTTTGTCGAGAATCCGACGGATGCGGAAAAATACGAAATGCGCAGCGGCTTGCCGCCGCAGCCAGAGCAGGACAGGCATCCTGCCTGTCTCCGTGCTTATGATCTCAACAAGTTAAAGACAGGCAAGATGCCTGTCCTACGTGCCCGGTTGAGCCGATGCCGTCCGTTTGGCGGCGTGGTTGCGGATGCCGCCGAAATTCCCCTCCTCGCAACACGCCACAAATCCTTCCGTCACCGCTTTCAATTCCTCCCAGCGGGCGCGGATTTGTTGGGCTTCCGGCTGCGTGATGGCGTCGTCGGCGGTGGCGGTGGCGATGACGTGGAGCAGGTCGGCAAATTCCTGCACGATCTGGTTGGTGGCGGGAATCAGGTAGTGCGGGTGCGGAATATTTTTGGGATTTTGAATGAAGAACCCGCCGGCACGCTGGCAAATCCATTGGACGAGCCGGTGGTCGCCAGTGCTGTTGAGCAGGGCTTCGATACGGTCGAGCGGGTTGCCGGTGCCGCTGCCGGCGGCGTGTGTCGGCGGTTCGGCCCATTTATAGACCATCGAAAGCGACAGGCCGAGGTCGGCGGCGACCTGTTTGGGTGTCGTTTTATCAAAAACCTCGCGGAGCAGTTCGTAGGATTGCATCGGCAGACGATGAAAAAGCCGGGGCCGCTTGGCAAGCGGGAAGCGTTTGGAGCAGGGGGAATCGTTCTCGTCGTCGTTCTCCTCCTCGAAAATTACCGGAAATCGAGAACGAGAACGAGCAGGAGGACGAGGACGATTTTGGAAATATCCGGCACGCTAAAGCGTGAACTCCAACCAAACACTTACAAACACTGCCCCAAATTATAGATGCGGTTCCGGTCAGGCTGGTGTTTGATACACACGACGCATGAACTATGACCCTAAAGTCTGGATTTTGTTTCCTGCTTGCGTTGGAGGCGGGTTGGGATTTTACTCGCACCAACAACAATTCAGCGAGGTCTTATGATTGTCTATGGAATCTGTCTGGTGGCGGGTCTGATATTCACCCTGATCAGTGTCATGGCCGGGCACTTCTTCGGGCATGGCGACCACGTGGCGGGCAGTGGCGGTCACGTGGAGGCGGGCGCGGACGCCAGCGATGCGCCGGGCATCTCCATTTTCAGCCCCACGATCATCGCCTCCTTCATAACGGCCTTCGGCGGGTTCGGACTCATTTTCACGCAGTTTCCCAAAACGAGCAACGCAGCGTTCAGCGCGCCGCTCTCCCTCCTCGGCGGTCTGGCGGTGGCGGGTGTGTTGCTCGTATTTTTGCGCTCGGTGTTTCGCCACACACAAAGTTCCAGCGAATCCCACGTGGCTCAGTTGGTGGGCGCGGAAGCCAATGTCATAACGCCCATTCCGGAAAACGGCGTGGGTGAAATTGCCTATGTCGTGGGCGGAACGCGTTATTCGGCGCCGGCCCGCGGGGAAAACGGCGTGGCGGTGGCCAATGGCAAGACGGTCAAAATCACCCGTATCGTTGGAACCCAGTTTTACGTCACGTCGGTTTAGAACCCAACAACTCAACCTCATTAAATCATTATGCACCTGAACCTCACGCCCATGTTGGCCGAACTGAACTTCATGCAGGGCGGCATCGTCATCATCGCTGCGGTCGTCATCGTCATCGTGGTGTTTCTGCTGCTTTACATGGTATTCAGCCGTTACACCAAGGTGGGGCCGAACCAGGTGCTGGTCGTGTCCGGCATCAAGCACCGTGAGCAGGATGGCACGAAGGTCGGCTTCCGTATCGTCAAGGGCGGTGGCACGTTCGTCTGGCCGATTTTCGAAAAGGTGGATGTCCTGTCGCTCGAACTGCTCACCATTGATGTGCAGACGCCGGAGGTTTACACCAGCAAAGGTGTGCCGGTGAAGGTGGACGGCGTGGCCCAAATCAAGGTCAAAGGCGACGATGTCTCCATCCGCACCGCGGCGGAACAATTTTTGAGCAAAGGCGTTGACGACATCAAAAATATCGCCACGCAAACGCTCGAAGGCCATTTGCGCGCCATTCTTGGCACCATGACGGTCGAGGAAATTTACCAGAACCGCGACGCCTTCGCCCAGAAGGTCCAGGAAGTGGCCGCTGGCGACATGGGCAACATGGGGCTGGGCATTGTCAGCTTCACCATCCGCGACATTCGCGACGCACAAGGTTACCTTGACGCCCTCGGCAAACCGCGCATCGCCCAGGTCAAACGCGACGCCATCATCGCCCAGGCCGAGGCCGACCGCGATTCGCAAATCCGTTCCGCGCAGGCGAAGCAGGCCGGGCAGGAAGCGCAGTTTGCCGCCGATACGAAAATTGCCGAGGCGCAACGCGATTATCAATCGAACGTGGCGCAATATCAGGCCACGGTGAACCAGCAGAAGGCGCAGGCCGACCTCGCCTATGATTTGCAGAAATTCAAGACCGGCCAGCTTGTGAAGGCCGAGGAAGTTCAGGTGCAAATCATCGAGAAGCAAAAGCAAATCGAGTTGCAGCAGCAGGAAATCCAGCGCAAATCGCGCGAACTCGAAGCGACGGTGCAAAAGCCCGCCGATGCCGAGCGTTACAAAGTCGAAACCTTAGCCAACGCGAAGAAATTCCAGTTGGAAACCGAGGCTGCTGGTTCCGCTTCCGCGACCAAGGCGACCGGTTTTGCCGGTGCCGACGTCGTCAAGGCCACCGGTATTGCCGAGGCCGAAGCGAACAAGGCGCGCGGTCTGGCCCAAGCCACCGTCATCGAGGCGCAAGGCAAGGCGACCGCCGAAGCGATGCGCGTGAAGGCCGAAAGCTTCAAGCAATACAACGAGGCGGCAGTCATCGAAATGATCGTGCGCGTGCTGCCGGAAGTGGCGGGCAAGATCAGCGAGCCGCTCAGCAAGATGGAAAAGATGGTTATCATCAATAGCGGCAGCGGTCCCGGCGGCGGCGCGAGCAAACTGACCAGCGACGTGACCACCATCATCAGCCAGTTGCCGCCCGTGCTGGAAAGCCTGACCGGCGTGAAGTTCGAGAAATTACTCGAACAGGTGCCGGCGTTGAAAAAGGCGATGGGGAAAGGCGAAAAGGAGTAATAATAACGGGGCGGAAATTTCGCGTCCCACAAAAGAATGCGTTTATGGACAAGCAACTTCAATGTCCGAAGTGCGGTCAGCAGATGCTGGAGGGTTACGTGCCGGAAGCGAGTCAATCCCGTGCTGGAAGGTCCAGGTGGGTCAGCGGCTTGCCGGAGGTGGGTTTTTTTGGCCTGAGTTTGCGGGGCAGGGAAATAGTTGAGATTCGAACTTTCCGTTGTGCGGGGTGCGGTTATCTGGAGTCCTATGCCTGGAAATAGGCCCTGAACTGCGGGCACAAACTATGAACGTCTGCCGTTCGCAAAATAATCGGGTGCTGGCCGGGGTTTGCGGCGGGCTGGCGGAACATCTGGGCTGGTCGCCGTTTCGTCTGCGCGTGATCTGGGTGCTGGCGACAATTTTTACGGCGTTTGCCGGCGTGATTATTTATCTCGCGCTCTGGTTCCTGATGCCAAAGGCACCGTTGCCCACGCCTGCCTTTGACTCGCCGCCGTTGCAGCCGTGGAAGAAGTCGGCTTGAAATTTATGATTCGGGCAGAATTTATTCAGAAATTTGAAGCGTCAAAAAAAGTATCGAAACGCCTTGGTTTCTGGTTTCTTTTTTGGCTCGCAACTTTTGCGTTTTGTTTATGGTTGTTGGCGTTTCACGGTGAAAGTATTTCTTCTGGTGACATAACTTTCCTTACAGTGGCCACAATGATTATTTTTAACTGTATTTTGTTGGTCATCAGTATTCGCGAAGAGCGACAAAAGCGGATGTTTGGATTGTGCTGTCCGAATTGTAAACGAGACATATTTGGTTCCGATGCGAAAGTCGTGTTAGCAACAGGAAAATGTGGACGATGCGGGGTAACCATTTTAGACAACGCAGAATAGTTCTTTATGCGCCTGTTTGAAGCCATCATTGACGCGAATCACAGGGCGGTGGCCGGTGACAAGGAAGCCGGTCTGCATCCGGCGGATTTCGAGAATGAACTGCCGGTCATCGCGCTGACGTGCGTTGACCCACGGTTGAACGCGTATTTTCCCAACGCGCTGGCGTTGCCGGCGGAGGGGTTCATCTGGCTGCGCAACGCGGGCAACATCATCACTGGCCCGCTCTCCAGCACCATGCGGTCGCTGGCGCTGGCCTGCGCAGTCAAAGGCGGCAGAGAAATTGCCATTATCGGCCACACGGATTGCCAGATTTGCAAAACGACCACGATGCAGTTGCTCGACAAGTTGAAGGAGCTGGGCATCGAGCGGCATCTGTTGCCGGACAACATCAATGAGTTCTTCGGGATGTTCAGCAGCGAACGGCAGAACGTCATCAAGGCGGCGGACATTGTCCGACACAGCCCGCTCATCGGCCCGAGGATTCCCGTGCATGGACTGTTGCTGGACATTGAGAGCGGCCGGCTGGACTGGATAGTGAACGGTTATCAGACTTTGGAAATGGCGGGCAGCCAGTTGCGACAACCGGCGGGCCCCATCGGCCAGGCGCTGGAATCGCTCGGCAGTTTCAACATCGGCGAAATGAAATTCCCGGAAACCAAGATCGGCGAGCTGGCCACGAAGGCCGAAGACTGGCTGGCGAAGGAAACCGGGAAGCTCGGGCCAGGGGTGGCTGAGACAATGCAAAAAGTTGCGCCAGTTGCCCAATCGGTGCAGGAAATGGCGGGGCAGGTAGCTACGTATGCCGAAAAACGTTGGCCGCAGCCGCCGGCACCGAAGCCGCGACCCACTGCGCCGCCGAAAATTCCGGTGCCGCCGCCCATTCGTCCCAAGGTTATTCAGCCACCAGACAAACGGTAAATGGGGATTATTGACGGGCTACCGGTTTCCAAGCAGACGTTTAAGTTGGAATAAACCAATCACCGGATCGGAGGCCGGCGCTCCGGCAGAAATCGCAAATGTGCGTCATGTCCGGTGATTTTCGGGGTTGAAAGCGCTGGGGGAACGGGTAGAATGCCCACATTGGTTCGGGGCGTAGCGTAGTTTGGTATGCGCGCTTGCTTGGGGTGCAAGAGGTCGTGAGTTCAAATCTCACCGCCCCGACCATTTTCGCATAAAGGACTTGTTTACAGGGGTTTTTGACTTCAGGTATTTTTGACCTTGGCACCGGTAATGCTTAATGGAGAAGCATGAGTATTTTCACGGCCCAAGTCAATCGCAGCAAACTTTACCATACGATTGCCGCGATAAGGCCGATCAATGACGCACGTATCAACCGACTCGATCTCCTGGGCGGTGTGATTGTGCCCTTTCTGTGCGTGGCGGTCGTGAATTTAGTGCGGCTGTTTTGCACGCATTGACCACGAAGGGGGGAAACGTCAGCGCGACGTGGGATTTTGCACCTGCGCCCTTTTTATTCCTGCGCAATGTTCGGTGTGAGGGTGATGTCTATGTCTCCAACCGCCACCTCGAAAGGCTGGCCGGGGCGGGTGAACACCCGGGTGACAATAAAACTCGTTGTTTTGCCATCGGCGCTCCTGGATTGGAGTGCAATCATGAGCTGGAGAGTGTTGCGGTCGAGCATTTTTGGCGTGATGGTGCAACTCCGGCCTCTGCCCAGTTCAAGATGGGTTTCGCGAAGGTTGGTCAGCTCGAGTTCACCGAGGTTTTTGGCGTTCGCGGGTGCGGAAATTGCCGGGCTTGAATTCGTTACCACCGGGCTTGGGCCTGGTGTGTGTTGCTTCGCCGTCGTTGAAGTCGAAGTCTTCGAACAACTGAATGGCCACAGTCCCCAAAGGCTGATGGCTGCGATGACGGCTATGCGCGACACACCCATGCCTGACGGGCAGCAATTGGCAGGCCGTTTGAGAAGGGACGGGGCAAAGCCGGGATGGCAGACACCTTAGCGCGGCTCCCGGGCGACAAACGCCACAGTGTCTCAAAAAGTGCAGGGAATGTCAGAAATCTAGTCCACGCGGTCGAACACCAATATATCCCCGTCGCAGGTCGTCATGGTCAGCCGGCCCTCCTTGATTTGGACTTTCAGGGGGTCGGGTTTGCCGTTATTCGTGAACAACAAGGTGTAACCGTCATCGGCAGTTTCCCATCGGCCCGTCAGCATCGAGGCATCCGTGTCCGGCAACGAACCGCGCCGAAGCAGGTAAATGATCATGGGCCACAGGTGCAACGTGGCCGTTTCGCTCGCTGACAACAATCTCAAGCGCGGCAGGTTGTGCAGGAATGCCTGATGATCGGACGCCGCAAAGAGAGTGGTCTGTAAATAGTTGGTAAACCACAGGCGCGCGAATTCCTTTTGTCGGATCATTTCGCCGGGTGCGGTCTTTGCCTGGGTGAGGGCCAACGTGGCCGCGGTCGTGTTGGCATTAAAATCCCAACAGCCCAGAATTTTTTCCGGATCGTACTTGGCCGATTTGCCGGTTTTAAGATAGACGTTCAGATCATCCAGGTTGATCTGCACGTTTTCCCAGATGGCGTCGGTCAAACTGATGTTTTGCAAAATTGCCCGCAACGGTTCGTCGTGCAACAATTCCTCCAACGGCACGCCGCCTTGAACGGCATTGGTGAAAGTGCTGTCCTGAGCGAGTCGTTTAAGTTCGTCGCGCTCCAGCAACGAAAGGAACGCCGGATAACGCGCCAGCCGGTTGCTCAGTTGGGGGTTTTGACAAAGCAGGCCGGCCAGGTCGGCCGTTTTATAATAATTTTCCGGGAATGCGGCAACGGCGCGCGCAACCCGGTCCATGCCGGTGTCTTCCATATCACGCCCAACCTGGTTGAGCAGCCGAATCGTCCGCGTTTGAGTGTCGGAGGACGCGATTTGCGCCGTCCAATAACTGAGATTGAAAAGGATAAAGCAAATCAGCACGAAGTAAGCCGTGCCGTTCAACACGCCCAGGCAGAGACCCAGCCGGCGATTCAACCGCTCCCATAACGCGAACTTCAACTCATCGGGCCCATATCGGTAATGCAGGTCCGTTTTGCGATGCACAATCGAACCCGCGGTTTTGAACACAATCAGAACCAGCACGAACGCTTCCAACGGCGCCAGTGCCCAAAGCACGGTCGGATTATGAATGCCCGCGTGCAACATCAATGACTTGAGGAATTTTCCCAGCGGCGCCGCCAGCAACACGGCACAAACGATGCCGGCAAACGAGAACACCACGCGGATGGCCCCCTGCCGGTAACCCAGCGCAGCCACTGACGCCAGCAGCACCAGAGCCAGAATCCAAATGGTCATGCCCCAATGAAAACCATTTGACGGTATAAAAGCACGCAGAAAATTCGGTGTGGGTTTCTGTTTGTGCCAGCCGGTGGGGTGTTAAAATTTCGGCAGAATTTCAGTTTGACGAGCCTGACCGGGCAGGAGCAGCTTGACGCAAAAAGTGCAGTTATGAACGTTGCCTACGTCCCGCAAATCAATCGTCATAAGTTGTGGGTCAGTCTTTTAATCTGCTTTACCAGTCTGGTCACGTGGGCTGATTCACCGGCCGAGCAGGCAAAGCCGGCCGCCGCTAACACGGGTTTTGCCTTCGACTTGTTGAAGCAAATCGCCGCGGAACAGCCGAATGCCAACGTCTTCATTTCACCGTTCAGCGTTTCGAGCGTGCTGCAAATGGTCGGCAACGGCGCGGCGGGCGAAACGAAAACGGAGATGCAGCGCGTTTTGAAAACAAGCGGTCTGCCACCGGCGACATTGAATGCGGCCTGCAAAAATCTGGACCAGTCCCTGAATTCGCAGACCAACGTGATTTTGGATCTGGCCAATGCGATTTGGTATCAGGATGGGGTCCGGCTGAAACCTGGATTTGTTTTGGCCAACCAGAATTTTTTCTCGGCGAAACTGGCCGGCGTGGATTTCGGCAATCCGAAGTCGGCGGACGCCATCAACAGTTGGGCGGACAAAAGCACGCGCGGGAAGATAAAGAATGTGGTGCAGTTTCCATTTCCACCGCTCACGCGGGTGATCCTGGCCAATGCCATTTATTTCAAAGGCAGTTGGGAACATCCATTCGACACGAACAAAACCCGGCCGCAGGTGTTTCATTCGCCCAGCGGTAAAAAGCAGGTGCCGATGATGTGGCAGCGCGGGCATTTCAGCTATCAAGCGGGCGAGGGTTTTCAAGTCGTGCAACTGCCTTATGCCGGCGGACGCTTGCAAATGCATCTTTTTTTGCCGGCCACCAATTCCAGTCCGGCCAAACTCCTTGCCAGTTTGAACGGCGAAACCTGGCGGAATAAAATCCGGCCGCAATTTATGGACCGCGAAGGTACGCTGGCTCTTCCCCGGTTCAAAATGGAATACGAAGTGTTGCTCAACGATCCGCTCAAGGCTTTGGGAATGAGGAGCGCCTTCAGCTCCGCCGCCGATTTTTCGGCGATGGCCGACGAGCCATTGTTTGTGAGTGAGGTGAAGCAAAAAAGTTACGTCGATGTAAGCGAGGAAGGCACGGAAGCGGCGGCGGTGACGGTGGGAATCATAAGGGCAACAGCGATTCTCCGGCCGCAAGAGCCGTTTGAAATGATTGTAGACCGGCCGTTCCTCTTTGTCATTGTTGACGACCAGACCAAATCCATTTTGTTCATGGGCGTGGTGTATGAGCCGGCGGGGCAGGGTGGAGGAAGCTGACTTGGGATGTAGGACGGGCGTCGCGCCTGTTTCTGGTATTCGAAATTACGCCATTGAGGTGTATTTGGAGTTGCAGCTTGAGGCACGGCGCGGCGAGCCGTCAAAAATTATGGAGACAGGCGGGTTGCCTGTCCTGCCACGTTTCAAACTTGTTTTAGCCGTTCGCTCTGTTATTCAAACCGCCGTGAGCCATCCATTCCAATTGGGCGTGCTGGGTTCTGGCAAAGGCTCGAACTTTGTCGCCATCGCCGAGGCCATCGCGGCGGGAAAAATTCCGGCGGAAGTGGCCGTCGTCTTGAGCGATGTCGAGCACGCGGGGATTTTGTCACACGCACGCGACCGGAAGCTTCCGGCGCAGTTTATTCCACCGGGGAAATTCCGCACGAAACTGGACGAGGAATCCGAACGCGCCTTTGTGAGCGTGATGCAATCGGCGCAGGTGGACCTGGTGGTGCTGGCGGGATTTATGCGTGTGTTGAAGGGCGAATTTCTGCGCGCATTTGAGGGGCGCATCGTGAACATCCATCCATCATTGTTGCCGTCGTTTCCCGGACTCGAAGCGTGGAAGCAGGCGCTGGACCACGGCGTGAAGGTGACGGGTTGCACCGTGCATTTTGTGGACGCGGGCGTGGATTCCGGCCCCATCATCGGCCAGCAAACCGTGCCGGTGCTGGACACCGACACGCCGGAGACGTTGCATCAGCGAATTCATGCGGCGGAACACGAATTGTATCCGAAATGCGTGGCAGCCATCGCCCGCGGGCAAATTTCCGTGCAAGGGCGAAAAGTGATTTGGAAATCGTAATCGTCCTGTTCTCGTCCTTCGTCCTCGATTCCGTGTGATTTCGAGGTCGGGAACGAGCATGACGACGCGGACGAACAAAAATGAGATCAAAAGCGAATCGCTTGTGAAAGCCGCTTTAATTTTCGGCGCACTTACCCTTTGTTTGCTGGCTGGCTGCGCTTCGCTCCCGTATTCGGGAGTGCGCCGGAGTGCTCGGCCGCAACAGCTCAAAGACACGGACGAATTCAAGATTGACGAGGCGGTGTATGGCTATTTGCTGCAAAGACATTTTTGGGATGGCGGTGAATACACCGCGATTTTTCTTCAGGGGGAGGACGCCGAAGTTGACGCCCTCCGGCGGGACTTTCCGAATCACGTTCCGCCCATCAAACCGGGCAAACGGGCGAAACTTCATCCAAACCGGACGCCGATTGACCGGGACACGGACAAGCCGGCGATGATTCTCGGTGTGGAAGCTTCGGAACCGGTGAATGGCACGGTCGAGGCCATTGGCACCTGGTATGGAGGCGGCGCGGTGTCGGGGCATTACGCTTTCTCGCTCAAAAAGGTGAATGGCGAATGGATGATCGAGAACGTGAAATGAAAATGAAGTGGAAAATATTTGTAGGCGTTTTGATATGGATTGCTCTAGCAGGATTGATCCATTACACCAGTATTAGTTATCAAAAAGAAAGCCCTGATTGGAACGAAAATTCTCCTCCGCACCAAATTACTTTACATGAGGCAATTTGTCTGTTGGGTTTCAGCTTATCTTATCCGGGATTTCTTATTTCATGCTTTTGGCCGATTCGTCATGGTGTGCCGATGTTTGTGGAAATAATTCCTGTTGCTGAAATTTGTAATGACATTCTTTATGCGCTTGTGATTGCGATGGTGATTTGGAAATTTCGATTGAAGTCCAAGAAGAATTAGTGGCCACATGAAATCGGAAAAGAAGAAAGTGGCGTTTCCGCGCCGGACTTGGCAGATTAATCCCGTTACGCGCGTGAAACGCGATTTGCAGCAGCAAAATGAGCAAAAAATTAAAATTCGGTCTGCCGAAAGGCAGTTTGCAGGAAGCCACCCTCCAGAAGATGGCCAAGGCGGGCTTCAACATTACCATCAGCAGCCGCTCCTACGTGCCTTACGTGGACGACGCCGAACTGGAGATCCGCCTCATCCGCTCGCAGGAAATCAGCCGTTACGTCGAGCACGGCTATCTCGACGCCGGCATTACGGGTCACGACTGGATTGTCGAGAACGGCTCGAATGTACGTGAGGTCGCCGAATTGATTTTCAGCAAGGCGACGCGGCAGCCGGCGCGGTGGGTGCTGGCCGTGCCGGAAGATTCGCCCATCAAATCGGTGAAAGATTTGAAGGGCAAACGCATCGCCACCGAAGTCGTCAATCTCACCAAAAAATATCTCCGCCGGCATGGCGTAAAGGCGGAGGTGGAATTTTCGTGGGGCGCCACGGAGGTGAAAGCGCACGAACTGGTGGACGCGATCGTGGAACTGACCGAAACCGGCGCGTCACTGCGCGCGAACCGGCTGCGCATTGTGGACACGCTGCTGACTTCGACACCGCGGCTCATTGCCAATTACCAGGCGTGGAAAAACCCGTGGAAGCGCAAAAAAATCGAGACGCTGGCGCTTTTGCTCAAAGGCGCGCTGGAGGCGGAGGCCAAGGTCGGTTTGAAGATGAATGTCGCCGAAAAAAATCTGGTGAAGCTGCTGAAAAATCTGCCGGCGCTGCGGAACCCGACGATTTCCAGTTTGAGTCAAAAGGGCTGGGTGGCCGTGGAGACGATCATAGACGAGCATGTCGTGCGCGAATTGATTCCGCAGCTCAAGGCCGCCGGCGCGGAAGGCATCATCGAATATCCACTGAACAAGGTGGTGTATTGAATCTGGCCACGGTCGGCGGTTTCAATCCATCACTGTCACCGCCTTGCAAACACAAGCGAAAGCCGCGTTTCGGCCAATGTTCACGGTGTTTTTTCCCGCTTAGGCCATTCCGAGACTGTGCTGATAGGTGCTTTTCCTTTCCCTTGCTTGCTTTCCCCAAACGACGCCTACAAATCAATCATAAGTCAATCAATGGCCTGTCCAACAGCCTCTATGCCGGGGCTGGCGGTCGTTTTTTTTCACTAAGCGCCCTTGAAAAGCACGTCTTGGATTAACTGGCGACGCTAGGCGGGCATCGTGGCGAGTGCCATGCCGGTTGCGGTCGGGCTGGCGAACTGCGCTTCCGGCTTGGCGGTCGCCGAGTGCCACCGGCAGGCCGTCGGCAGTCACGCCTCGTCACCGCCGACACTGGCCGTGCTTGGTGTCGGATGCCGCGAGCGTGTCCGGCAACAAGGAATCTTTTGTGCGGCCAAGACCCGTGTAGGCGGTGTGCCGAGGCAGGGGGAATTCGTGTTCGCTGTCCGTGTGTGGGTGGCCCGATTTTAGAGAAAGGTAGTTTCGGTAAACCGTCGTGTCCCGTTGCGGGTATTGCGACCGGTGAAAGTGAAACGGGCTTTTGTTCTCTGTGTGTTGTGCTAAAGTTCATCCCCGACAATCATGAACTCATGCAACAGCGACGACGGGCTGGCATTGGGCGGCAAATTTGACGTCCGTGAGGGCGGGACAAAATGGCGGCTTCTGTTTGTTGAGTTGTTTGTGGCGCTTTCCCTGTGCGTGGCGTACTTCTTTTTGGTCAGGAACTACTTTGTTTGTGGCGACCCGATTAGCAGTAATGTGTTCACGGCAGGTTCGGAAAAACTCTACCGGCTGGACCAACTGATAATAGGTGACGCCTGGAAGGGCCGCCTGTCGGGATTGTTGTTATCCGGTGCGCTGATTGATTTTTCCCTTAAGGAACACAACGCCACCGAGGTACAAATGGAGCGGCTCATGAATGTTTTTGGGCTGTATCATGCCTTCTGGCTGCTGTTGTTGTTCCTTGCCGTCATTTTTGCCCTGCGCCATTCGCTGTTCATCAACCTGGGCATCTTCGCCGGGCTGATGTATAATTTTACGCCTACCGCCGGCCCGTATTTTTATCCCTGGGACATGCCGGCCACGCTGTTTTTCACCCTGGCCGTCCTGTTCTTCGAGCGCCGACAGATGTGGCTGATGGCCGCCGCGACGTGCGCGGGTTGTTTTTTCAAGGAGACGGTCCTGGTCTGCGCCTTGCTGGTGCTGTTCGCCAGTCACTGGAGGTGGGGGAAGCGGCTTCTGACCTTTGCCGGCATCGTGGCGGTGTATGTGCTGGGAAAGAAGGTTCTGCTGAACCTGCTGCACCTGGACGTAGCCGGTTTGTCGATGGGGAATGCGACGAACCTGGCCGAGTTGCTCCGACATACGTATCTGAATTACAACTTCAAGGTGCTGCTTTCGCCCACCATCAATCACGTCATTTTTGCCAATGCGGGAACCTTGGTGGCGGTGCTGGTGCTGGGCTGGCGGAGGCGGTTCCTGCCTTACATGACGGTGATTCTGGTGTTCTTGGGCGGGCAGTTGCTGTATGGCGGGCTCAATGAATTTCGCATTTTCATGGAAGTCCTGCCCTTGAGTCTGATTCTGTTGAGTGAGCGGTGGGAGGAGTATGCGGGGTCAGGCGCAACCGGCAAGTCGTCCGGCGGGCCGGGCCCGGCTTGGGCGATGCGCGAAACGTTTCCGGTTCTTATCCCGACGACCATCGTGCTGATGGTGCTGTCCACCGGCGCCGCAGCTTGGCGATACCATGTCATCTTTGAAGACTTCCACCACCCAGCGCGGTCTGGACTGGGCCAATACGTCTTCAAATGGAAGAGCGCAGTACCGGCGAACTTGGAGACCCTGAGTCAATGGCACCAAAACGGATATGTGGGTGCTGAATTGAAACTGGCCATAATTACTCAAGGCAACCACCAAAATGCAGACGCAATCAATCATTACCAACGGGTCCTCGAACTGGACACCAATTCAGTCACCGCCCTGAACAACCTCGCGTTGCTGCTCGCTACCGCTTCTGACCCCGGCTTGCGCAATGGCAACGAGGCGGTGCGTCTGGCCGAACGGGCCTGTCAACAAACCCAGTATAAAGAGGATGTTCTAATCAGGACTCTCGCCGCTGCCTATGCCGAAGCCGGACGCTTCGACGCCGCCGTTGCCACCGCCCAGAAGGCCCTGGCGATGGCTCTGGCGCAGGGGCAGAAGGAAATTGCGGCGCGAGATGAACAGTTGCTGGAATTGTATAAATCCGGCCGGGCTTTCCATGAAGAAGCCAAGACCACCCCGTGAAACACCCGCAATCAGCAGAAGGTTGTCGTAGGGGGCTGGAAGTCGTGCGCGTCATCACGGAGACCAAATCGTGGCGGAGACGGCTGCCCGTCTTTGGCCTGGTTTGCGCCTTGGTCATTGGAGTTTTTGCCTGGAGCGCTCAACCGGGCGCCTTGAGGTTCAAAAGTCCACGTACGGAAGATTCCTTCTATAATTTGTTGGTGCGGGGTTTTCGCGCCGGGCAACTCAACCTGAAAAAAGAAGCGCCACCCGGGCTTGCCCAACTCGCCGATCCCTATGATCCCGCTGTTAACGCGGCATATATAAGTGACGTGTATGACATGAGTTATTACAAAGGGAAGATATACCTGTATTTTGGGGTTACGCCGGCATTGGTGCTTTACTGGCCGTATGTGACCCTGACGGGCCATTATCTCGGGGACAAGACTGCGGTCGTAATCTTTTTTGCGTTGGGTTTCCTGGTAGCTGCGGGTCTATTGCGAGCGGTCTGACGGCGTTACTTTCCGGAAGTAAGTGTCTGGGTGGCGGCGCTCGGCATACTCGCACTGGGCCTGGCTGCAAGCACGCTGGTAGTTCTATCACTGTGGTGTGATGCTAATGAAGTTGCGGTGAGTTGTGGGTTTGCGTTCACCATGCTGGCGTTGGCGGCGATCTGGGGTGCCTTGCATGGGCCGAAACGGCAAGTTCTATGGCTGCTGCTGGCAAGTCTGGCATATGGATTGGCAATCGGGTCGCGACCCTCGTTGTTGTTTGGGGTCATAATCCTGTTGCTGCCGGTGGCTCAGGCATGGTGTGCGGCGACGGAACCGGGTTCACGTCGGCGGGTGGGGTGGTTGTTGGCGGCGGCGGTTGGTCCGGTGATGCTGACTGGGTTGGGGCTGATGCTTTATAATGCCTTGCGCTTCGACAACCCATTTGAGTTTGGCTGGCACTATCAGTTGCAGGGTGGTTACCAGCCGATTACCGCCAGACCATTCAGTCTGCATTACCTCTGGTTCAACTTTCGGTACTATTTTTGGGAACCAATGCGATGGAGTAGTCATTTCCCCTTTCTGCAGACTGTCCTGCCATCGCCTTTGCCATCGGGTTACTATGGGGCAGGAAAATCTTACGGTGGGATAATACTAGTCCACTATCCACTGATCTGGCTGGTCTTGGCCGCGCCGTTAGCATGGAGAGGCAGGCCCGGGGAGGAGGTTTCCGTCTTACGCTGGTTTGTGGCGGCTTTGTTTTTGCTCTTTGTGACTTGTGCGTTGACCATTTGCCTGTTTCTTTAGGCCGAGAGCCGCTATGGGTTGGATTTTCTACCGGCTCTGATGCTGCTGGCCGTCGTTGGTATTCTGGGTTTGGAGCGTGCCCTGGCGGGTACACCGGTCTGGCGGCGGATCGCCCGCTGGGGTTGGTGCCTGCTGCTGGCCTGTGCGGTTGGATTTAACCTGTTAGCGAGTGTCGAAGCCATTGCGGAGGCCAACTACTTTACCGGCAATTATCTTGTCAGTCGAGGGCGGGTGGATGAGGCGTTTGAGCATTTTCAAAAGGCCCTGGCACTTGAGTCTGGATCCGCGGCTTTCCACGACAGTCTTGGCACGGCTTATTACCAAAAAAGGCGGTTGGATGAAGCAATTATTCAACATCAAAAAGCATTGGAAATCGGCCCGGACTATGCCAAAGCCCATAACAATCTTGGTTATGCTCTTTTCCAGAAAGGGCGGGTGAACGAGGCGATTGCTCATTTCCAAAGAGCTGTGGCAATCAAACCGGGCTACGCAGAAGCCCATGACGACATGGGGTTGACAAACGTATTGCCGACGGAGATTGGGCTTTATCAAACCAATTCCCCTAGCCGTTCCACAAACAATTAAATGCCCCGCATCTCCCGCGTTTGATGGGATTATGCCTTACCGACTCGACTCCTAATCCCAATTTTCTTCCGGTTCCCATTCCAAGTGTGTGAGCCAGGTAATGTCTCGGTCAACTGTGCGCCATTGGCGATTGAACTTTTGTCTGATGTATCGGTGGATTGTCATTTTTGGCACACCGCGAGCGAGCAACCGAGCCACGTAGCCGCGCCGCTCGTCAATTTCGCGCTGACAGCCTTTGCGATACGGCACGCGCTGGCCGGGGCGGATGTTCGGTTTATCGGTTCGCGTTTCGTTTGTGTGCTACTCAGTAGCGACTGTCTGCGCGTAACACGCTCCCCGGATGCTTGCATGTCAACCATAAATCAATCACTATTTTACAAAAGCCAGCAAAACAGCCACATCAAACAAAGTGGTGTATTGATTTTGGCCTGTTTTGGCCTGTTTCGAGTTCCGTCAATAATGACAAGCAAATCCTCGTTTTCTTCAATGTTCACAATGCTTTGGTCACTGTCACCCCTTCGCATGTGTGCGGTTGCGTTCGTTTCGATGTTACTGCCATAGCCGGTTGGCGCTTTCAATTCCGCTTTCGCGGTTGCGGCAATCCGAATCCAAGCACAATCGGCGATACTGGGATGGATAGGGTTCCTTGAGCAATGCGATAGAATCGTGGGCGGTAGTTTTTCGCCGCTGGGCTACGACATCCGGATTCAGAACGAAGAACTGGCCTCTTTACGATGCCAGCGTGGTGAAAAATCCTGAAGCACCTTGAAAATCTGAAAACGGCCAGCCTCGTCGCAACCCTATGATCAGAGCGCGGCAATTTGGTCACAAAATACGATGGCAGTCCGGCCAGACGCCTGGGAACCTTACGCCGCCAATTCGGCCATTTTTAACGATGTCAAAAAAGTTCGTAACATCTGGCTTCCAAAGCGGTCGCCGCGAGTTCAAAGATAACCAAGCATCCGGCAAATTCCTATTCCGTTACCATCCCCACACGATAGAAGCGGCGCGAGGGCGGATTCGTATCGCTGATGGAAATGACCGCGCCGGAGCCGGGAACATTCGTGACCAAAAGGTTCCAGGAATTCGGCGAAGCAAGATTATCCAAATATTGAACGAAATAAGTTTTTCCGGCGGCGGTCGGGAATGAAATCACCGGCAGCGAGGTCACGGGCGACCAAGATATTTGCGCGATGAAACCAACTGTAACCGTGACCGTCGCGGTGGAATTTGCGCCGCTGCTGTCGCACGCCTGATACGTGAATGAATCGGTGCCGGTGAAGTTCGTGGCCGGGATGTAGGTAAGGGTCGTTTGGTTGAATACGTCATTGAAACGCTTCAATGATTCGATGAAATAGTAATCGCCGTAAATCAGCGAGGTGTCGGTGTTGAAATCCACCGGGTTTCCGTGCAGCAGAATCGCGTTGGTGCTGCCCACATCAAGATAGTTCGTGGAACTGAGGGAGAGAAAAAGATTGTGCGCGGCCAGCCAGTATTTTGCACCGTCTGCAGCATTGGTGACTTGCTGGCTCAAATCCAGGAGTCCCGAAAGCGTGATGGAAGCGGCGGACGAATCTCTCAGCAGGTTTGTATTGACGCCGTTGGAGGGATAATACCAGTAAGGCACGTAGTCTGCCGGGGCATTGTTGATGTAAAAATCTGCAACCTCTTTGGCCGTGTCCAGAAAGCGCGTGTCCCCGCTTTCCCGGAAGGCCATCGTGAAGCCATAGGTCGCCCAAGCGTGACCACGCGCCCACGTGTCAAGCGGTTGACCAGGAAGCGCACGATTATCCCTGAACAACACCGAGCCATTGGTGACCGAATCATACATCACCCGGTGATAAGTGCTGCCGTCGGCCCGGAGATGGTTGGTCATGGTTCTGCCCGCGTGGCTCACGGCCATGTTCAAGAGGTTCGCGTCCCCGCCCAGATCGTGTGCGACATAGAGCAGTTCCGAGTTCATCATCGTGTCCATGATGACCTCAAACGGCGGCGGCGTGAGCAGCCGGTCGTCCGCCAGGCAGCCGACGACGGAATTGAAACGATTCGACAGCGACTGGGCCGCTTGAAGCAGCACGGCCTTGTAATCAGGATTCCCGGTCAGCCGGTAACCGTTGCCGAAACTCGTGTTGATCATGAACCCCACGTCATCCGTATTCGTGGAAAACTGCTCAGTCGCTATGGCCGCCATCCACTGCTCAGCCCAAACACGATAATTCGTGTCGCCCGTGTGTTCATAAATCATCCAGAGCGCGCCGGGAAAAAAGCCGCTGATCCAGTCATTGTCATTGACCGCCCTGCCCACCCACACGCCGTTCGTCAGATACCACGGATATTGGTTGGTGATGGCAACTTGCACGACCGTGTTGCTGAGCTGCGTGGCGGCGAATTGAAACAACGGCGTCAACTCGGCGGTCGTAACCGCAGTTGAATTGATGATAACCCGCCCGTGGCCTGGCTGGGTTATACGGAGAATGGCGGTGGCGTTGCTGGTCGAAACGAAGTCATTTATCAGCACAGCAATCACAACGGGAGAGTTCGGGAATGTTGCTGCCGAATCATCCATGGCGGTAAGTGCGTCTGCTTGCGAAACGTTCCAGAAGACCAACATCCACAGGAGAAGCCGGCAGACGGTGGTTGGTCCGAATGTTTGGATGGGTGGGAACTTCATTCGCGGTTCACGGCATCACCAGCGCCAAAACCCTGAGTGTCATTCATGGTGACCCGACTTTGATTGCCAGATTATGAAAACCACCGGCAGAGATAAAGACAACATTGGTCAGGTTGACCGGCGAATTGGTCTGGCCGCTGGAGTTGTCACCCCAGACCGCGACCGTGCCGTCAGCCTTGAGAGCCAGGCTGTGAGAGTTGCCGGCAGAAACAGCCAACACACCGGCAAGAGTTGGAGGCACATTGGTTTGACCCGATGTATTATCTCCCCAAGCTACCACCGTGCCGTCATGCTTCAAGGCCAGACAGTGATCTCTGCCGGCAGCGATGGCCTTGACGCTGCTCAAGCCCGTGGGCACATTGGTCTGGCCGGCAAAATTACTGCCCCAAACCACCACGGTTCCGTCACCTTTGAGCGCCATGCAGAAGTAACCGCCTCCGGCAATGGCCACCACGTTATTCAAACCCGCCGGGACATTGGTTTCCCCGTATGTGCTATGGCCCCAAACCGTAACTGTGCCGTTGGTCCTCAAGGCCATCAAACAATCCCAGCAAGCAGAGATGGCGGTGATATTGGACATAGAATTGGCAGTGTTGGTTATCGCATAGCCGCCATCCCACCCCCAACCTCTCAACGTGCCGTCACTTTTCAAAGCCAGACTTGTTCCCCAGCCAGCCGCGATTGCTGTGACGTTGCTCAAGCTCGCGGGCACATTGGTTTCGAAGTCGTCGTTCTGTCCCCAGCCGACCACCGTTCCGTCAGCCTTCAATGCCAGACTATGATAGTAGCCCCCGGCAACTGCTGTCCAGTTCGTGCCGACGGGAGCATTGGTCTGCCCATAACTGTTGCTGCCCCAAGCGACTATCCTGCCAGCAACTACGCCGGCAACCGGCACCGCCCGATAAAACCGCCGAGACTTGTTGGTAACACTTGGGTCGCTAAGGTTCGTTGAACCGCCCGCAGGGATTGTGTTGGTGGAAATCGCCGACCAGTTCATAAGATTCGACGAAACCTGAATAACGTAGTTGCTTCCAACCGGGCCATTCAGAACGAAACGAAACACGCCATTGGTCATTGCGATGCCGCTCAATTGCGGTGGATTGTTCGCCACCTGTTGCGTCGTCGCCGCCGCCGAGGCCGAGTAACTCCCTTGGTTCTGGTTGGGCGAATTGTCCCGCGTCATCACCTGGTAAGTGTACATGGTGTTCGGCGAAAGTCCGGTGTCCACGTAGGTCGCGCTGGCCTGCCAACCGCTGTCGTGCCCGCCGGTGGTCAAGCAGTGGAAGTAGTATTGCACGCCGCTGGGGTCGCTGGCCGTCGTGGCGGTCATGCTGATTGACGTGGTGCCCGTGGCGTGAGGCCCGGTGGCCCACGTGCTCGGGTTGGGCGTCGGCGGAGTCGTGTCCGGCACCTGCTGCGTCGTTGCCGCCGCCGAGGCCGAGTAACTCCCTTGGTTCTGGTTGGGCGAATTGTCCCGCGTCATCACCTGATACGTGTACGTGGTGTTCGGCGAAAGTCCGGTGTCCACGTAGGTCGGGCTGGCCTGCCAACCGCTGTCGTGCCCGCCGGTGGTCAAGCAGTGGAAGTAGTATTGCACGCCGCTGGGGTCGCTGGCCGTCGTGGCGGTCATGCTGATTGACGTGGTGCCCGTGGCGTAAGGCACGGTGGCCCACGTGCTCGGATTGGGCGTCGGCGGAGTCGTGTCAACCGTTTGCTGCGTCGTCGCCGCCGCCGAGGCCGAGTAACTCCCTTGGTTCTGGTTGGGCGAATTGTCCCGCGTCATCACCTGATACGTGTACGTGGTGTTCGGCGAAAGCCCGGTGTCCACGTAGGTCGGGCTGGCCTGCCAACCGCTGTCGTGCCCGCCGGTAGTCAAGCAGTGGATGTAGTATTGCACGCCGCTGGGGTCGCTGGCCGTCGTGGCGGTCATGCTGATTGACGTGGTGCCCGTGGCGTAAGGCGCGGTGGCCCACGTGCTCGGGTTGGGCGTCGGCGGAGTCGTGTCTGGCGACGTAACCGTAACTTCTTTCGGCCCCAACCCGGCAATGCGTTCGTCCATGTAGTTGTTGGCATTATCGATGACATGGATGCCATACCAGTAGTTGCCCACAGCCGTAGGCGTATCGGAAAATGTGCTGCTGTATGGGCCATTGCCAGACAGAGCCACCGCACTTCCAATCTGCCTCCAACTGGAATCAGTAGCCGAGCCATCAATGTTGGCACGCCACAATGCCGCTTGCTTGAGACCTGATCCACCGCTGTCGGAAACCGTGTAGTTGATGGTAAAACCAAGACCGAGTGTAGTCGTGGGCGGACTTACATTGAATACACTAATCGCGGGCGGAGTGGTGTCAGGTGGGGAATAAGAAAACTGTTTCCAAGCTTCTTTATGGTTCGCAAGGTCAATACCCCTGTAGGAGATTGTCGCTGTTGTGTCTTTGTTTATTGTTATTGGCGACCAATACATGCTGTCTGAACCGTTCCCCCAAACCACCTCAACTATTGTGGGGGTTGAGGAATTGTCTGAAGTCGTAATTGTAAAATATGTGGCGTAGTCTTGGAGAACCGTTGACGGTGTATCCACAGAGGCTACATACATTCTCCCCATGCGGTCGATTGGATACGGACTAGCATCAATTATAGAAGTGTAACGGTCTCCCATGTTAAATCCGACCCGTTCATAAACCCATTGAACCACTCCGTCGCACCGGATGTAGCTTGGGTAAGTTGGGTATGCCGATCGCGGCTCACAGCTTACAGTTCCATCAAGCCCAAGCCAATTGTCCCAAATATTATACCAACAATACCCAGTTCCGATAAGCGCCTGCGCTTCAGTAATAATGGAGTCTCTTCGAGCAGCACTCATTGAGTTGGCGCTGCCATTCCAAGTTGCGGGGCTTAGATTGCTGCGGTTTCGCGCTCCCCAATATGTGTTTCCACCCAAGAACGTAGGCGGATAACTTTCGTAGTCAAATGGCCTGTAATCAACCGTATAGGAAGAGCTGCTACCAGTGCCGGAGGCCTGAATGACGCAATGTCGAAATTGATTGTCCCAAGCGTAAACGTAATACCCATAGTAAATAGCAGTGTGCCCAACGGTTACACCCAGAAAGACCAAATTCCTAAACACTGCGTCGCCTTTCTCTGCTTGAGGATCAATTTGGGCTTGCGCGCGCATCCCGCAAAGCGCACACTACACCGCCACGATCCATAGTAATATTCTGCGATTCTTCATCTGAACGTTTGTTGTGCTCATCGTGTTCCCTTTTGCTGCAATTCTTTGGCAGCCTTTTGTAATTCCGTTTTCGTGTAGCTATCCGACACGGTCGCAGCTTTCGCAAGGCAAGCGCTCGCGTCCGTCCGCTCCCCAGCGAGGGATATGGCCCGCGCGACATACACCAAAACCGATTCGTTTGACTCGTCCTGCAACGCATGTCTCAGAAACTGCGTTGCCTCCAAGCCGCCAATAGTCGCAATTGTTTGGATAGCTGTGTTCCGCACCGAGACGGAATTTGCAGGGTTCTTCGCGACTGATTCAAGGATAGGCAGAGAACTGACATCGGGTATTTCGCCGAGCGCGAGTATTCCGTGGAGCGAAACCGTGTTTTCTTCGGGATGGCTTTCTTGACTGCCTGTTGCCAGCCGGGCAGCAACTGAATCCTGCAATACGGTCAGTGCGTCGTGCCCGCCCTGCTTCGCCAGCGCGTGATACGCAGCTACCCGTGTGAGATACTCTTTCCCATCCGCAAGCTCGGCTCGGAGGATATCGAGGCTTCCCGGTACCTGAAACCCCCTCAGTGCCCGCGTCATCCCGAACTCCAGGTCGGAATCGGTTTGCTTTGGCAACATTTCCAAAAGTTTTGCTCCGGCGGACTGGTTTCCCGTCACCGGGATCCACTGCAAAGCCTGCATTTTCACAGCTTTCACCTCCTCTGGGTCGGTGATGATTGTCATCAGGACTTGACCCACACGATCGTCATTGCGACCAGCCATTGATGTGACCATTTCAATCAAGAGGATTCTCAATGACTCAGGCGAAGTCTTGTCGGCTATTTCGTCAAGTGATGCCGTTACGGCATCTGGCCCGATCTTTCGCAACTCCGCAAAAAGGGCAGCATTTCCATAGAAGAGTGCTTGGACGTCTTTGGTCTTCGTAGCGATGCTTCGAAGGTTGCGAATTAGCTGTTTTGCCCGGTCCAAACTTGCGGAAGTGCTCGTGAAAGGCAGGCCCCGAACCGCGTTTGTGGGAGAGCTGCCATTTACGTTTGCATCAATTATCGTGGATCTGCTCGCCTCTGTTCGAGCATTGAATGGTCGCTTAATCACACCAAACAAGAAAATTGCAATGCTAGTCGCAATAATCACGAACAGCACACCGATGGCTAGATGGCGTTTTGTCATAAGCATAATTTCACGCTATCAATTCAGCGCGCGGTCGGGCGGGAACGCGTGATGTTTGTCACGCCCGCTGCGCGTGACATTTGCACGGTCGGAAAGAGCGAGACTGCTAGAATCAAAGCCAGTTTAAGGTTTCTTTGCATTTGTCGGGAACTTTTTGCACAACATTTCCGTTTTTACGCCTTTCCTGAAAATTGCCAAGAAATATTTTGTGAATTTTAATGCCTTCTCCCTAATCATATCCGGCCAAATAAATGCCAATTACAGGTGAGCAATTAAAATTCGCGCTTATTTACTTGACACAAGGTTGGGGTTCATTTATTGTTCTCCCGTGATGCACGAGAACCACTTGATTTCATTGACTTTTCCACTGCTCGAACTACGGGCTTTGGAAAAAGCCGCCGAATCACTTTTCGCGCCGGTAACTTGGTCAAATTCTTTCTGCTCATAACATGAATGCTATACTCGTTTTGATTGAAACACCGCCACACCTCGGCGGACCACACCAGCCCAAACAAGACTGGCAAGAGCTTTTAGCCAGCCTAAAAGCCAGCGTAAAGACCGTTTCAGGTTCCAAAATGCTTGCTGAAAATCTTTGGCAGATTGACACACGCACCAACCTGCCATTCCTAGTGGAGTTATTGCACGGCGTGGGGCAAATCCCCCTTCCGTATAGTATTCTCCCGCTCGAAGAAGGCCAGCACTGGATTTCTTCAACCGCTGCCAAAATTTGACAACCCCGCTCATATATGGAAACAAACCTGGTTAAACTGATTGAGGACTTCCGCAGCGAAGAACAATGCCGCGACTATCTGGAAGCCCTGCGCTGGCCGGACGGCGCGTGCTGTCCGCGCTGCCAGTCCAAAAACATCTCGCAAATCCATGAACGCAGCCAATACGATTGCAACGACTGCCGCCACCAGTTTTCCGTGACCGCGGGCAGCGTCTTTCACGACACCCATTTGCCGCTCTGGAAATGGTTTTTGGCCGTTTATATCATGTGCGAATCCAAAAAAAGCACGTCCGCCAACCAACTTAAACGCACACTGGGCATATCCTACAAGACGGCGTGGTATCTCTGCCACCGCATCCGCAAGGCCATGCAGGATGACATCGCCTTGAACGGCGTCATTGAAGTGGACGACGCCTATGTCGGCGGTAAACGGCGGGGAAAAGTGGGGCGCGGCGCGACGGGCAAAACCGGCGTGGTCGGGATGGTTGAACGTGGCGGCAAAGTCCAACTCGACACCATTGCCAGGATGGACAAGGAAAGTCTCACCAAATTCATTGAGAGCCACTTGGGTAAGAACGTTAAAATGGTCATTACCGATTCGCTCAGTTCCTACAACAAGGTCGGCAGCATCGCTCCGCACAAGAAAGTCAACAAGGCCCAAGGCGAAGTCACCAGCGAAGACAACATCAATGCCATTGAAAACGTCTGGAGCCTGCTCAAGCGCAGTCTTATTGGCTCCTACCATAAAGTCAGCGCCAAACACCTTCCGGCTTACTTGAGCGAAATCGCCTTCCGCTTCAACAACCGGGAGAACCCGAATCTCTTTCGGGATACGATGGAAAAGTTGTTGCAGGGCGACCATGTTACCTTTGAACAGTTGGCGGCTTGATTTGACAATCGGATTTAGGCAATTTCTTGACGGTCAAGGCAGGCGGGCTGAATCCTGTGTGCCATCCAAGCTGATATGCACCTAACCATGAAGCCACAACCAGGAATGCGGTGAAAATTATATGAGCCAAACCGGCATTACAATTGCAGGCTGGTTCGTCACTCTGCTCGGCAGTTATTGGATTGGTTTTCGCAATGGGCGCAGTGCCCAGATGGCTGCCGAGGCCCTCACTAACAAAAATCGCATCACTCAAGCTAAGGACGATTTCCTTGCTGTCAGCGCCCAACAACGAGCCAAGCTGGATTCGCTGCCGAAACCTCCGCACTATGATGTTTTCTTTAACGAAAGCCTCCCGGTACTGAGGGAAGCAGTATTGAAATTGCAACATATCCTGCCTGAGGAACAATGGGAATGTCTGCGAAACACGTTGCGGAAATACGAGGCTTATGGCAACGAAAAATTGAGCGACTGGGAGACGATGGCGGAAGAACTGATCCAAACCGGCCAAAACGCAGGCGTGCGGCTTCACGCCTTCTTTGACCAATTTTCCAGATGTCTCAAATAACTCGTCTTTTCGGTTTTCCATGCGATTGCCGGCTTAAAACAAAAAGGCAAAGAATCGTTGCCTTTTACATTGTATCAAGTAAACAATCGCATTAAAATTTGGATGTTCAATTGTTACTGGCTCCAAGACAGAGGGCATACGGTTGCCATAAAGACACGGAGACGCAGAGTTTCATTCATCCATGCCCATTTTCTGCAAAGGAAACCGGACAGTCTTGGTTACGAAACAAATCTGGGTGCCAGAGGCACAACCATTGCGCAACGCGCTGGCGATTAGGTCAAGGTTTCGGTCTTGCCGGGCTGAGAAGTTTGCCACGGCAACGTGAAGATGTCACCGTGAGTGGTGAGAGAACAGACGGATTGTGTTTAAGAACAAGCCATGACCAACGAAACCGTTTCAAACCGCATCGCCGTCATCGCCGGCGACATCACGCAGCAGCGTGTGGACGCGATTGTGAATGCGGCGAACACGACGTTGCTCGGCGGCGGCGGGGTGGATGGCGCCATCCATCGCGCCGCCGGCCCGGAATTGCTGGCGGAATGCCGCACCCTCGGCGGTTGTGCCACCGGCCAGGCCGAAATCACGCGCGGCTACAAGCTCCCCGCCCGATGGGTGATTCACACCGTCGGCCCGGTCTGGCAGGACGGCAATCATGGCGAGGATGAACTGCTGGCGAGCTGTTATCGAAGCTGCTTCGCGCTCGTGGAACAACACCGCATCAAGACCGTGGCGTTTCCGTCCATCAGCACCGGCGCGTATGGTTTTCCCATGGAACGCGCGGCGCGCATTGCCGTGCGCGAGGTGAAATATTTTCTGGAGCGGAACCAATCGGTTGAGAAAGTGTTCCTGGTATGTTTCGGCGCGAGGGCGCTGGGAATTCACATAGCGGCGCTGAAAGAAATTTGATCGGGGGGGGCGAGGTTACTGACGAGCCGGCTCGCGAGGACACTCGCCCCACCAATAAAGAAGCGCAGCCAAAACCCTGCTTGGATGAAATGACCCCGCGGGTTCAGTCGTTCAAGCCTTCAAGAATCAGAAGTACGAACGAACTTCGGCCGTAAGTGAATGCTTGGCAACTCACCCGTAATTTCACCTTGGAAACTCTCCCTTTGCGAACCAGTTCCATATGCGCCCACCGGCGGATGACACGACGACCGCGCGCCGCGGTCTGCACGGATTTGCGTACCACACAATCACGGCACGCCGGCGTGCTGCCGCATCCCCCGGGGCCTTCCATCGAATTCACACAGTTCAGCACTTCACCGCTGCGCCGGCGGATGACGAGTTTCCTGTCCTTTCTCAATAGCCGGGCCGCCGCTGCGTTGTAGTCAAAGACGCACATATCCTTGTTCACCACAAACGCCGGCATCGGCATGGCGTCGAACAGCACGCGATGAAACCCCTGATCCAGGAATTGAACGGCTAGCCTGCTCATAGGAAAGCCAGTCTAACCAATCCAGCCGGGAATGGCAGCAAAAAAGCGGGGCATATAAACCTCGCCTTTTAAACTGTTAAGAAATCCGGATTACGGGGCGGCCGCCGGTTCGGTCGCGGCCTTTTCTTCCTTCTCGCGCACGAGCGTTGCGCCCTTGCCGAGGCGTTTGCGCAGGTAGGTGAGCTTCGCGCGGCGGACTTCACCCTTGCGTTCGACCTCGATCCTGTCCACGCGCGGCGAATGCAGCGGAAACACGCGCTCCACGCCTTCGCCGTAGCTGATGCGGCGAACGGTGAAGGTTTCGTTCAGACCGCGTCCGCGTTTCCCGATGACGACGCCCGCGAAGATTTGGATGCGTTCCTTGTCGCCTTCGGCGACCTTGGTATGCACGCGCACGCTGTCACCCACCGCAAAATCCGTTTTGTCCTTGCGATACTGTTCCGATTCAATTTTTTCCAGCAATGCCTGGTTCATAAACTTTTCAGGGTGACAGATGTCAGGTGACATGTGACACGATTTACTGTTCCTGTCACTTGGCCCTTGTCACTTGTCCCGTGTCACTTTAATAAATCCGGTCTTCGTTCTTTCGTCCGCAACTTCGCCTGTTCGCGCCGCCATTTTTCAATCTCGGCATGATTGCCGGAAATCAAAATGTCCGGCACCTTCATCCCGCGAAATTCCGCCGGACGCGTGTATTGCGGATATTCCAGTCCCGCAAAAGCGGGATGGCTGAACGATTCGTCGTGCGCACTTTCGTCGTCGCCCAGCGCCCCGGGCAGCAGCCGCACGACCGCGTCAATCACCACCATCGCGGGCAGCGCGCCGTTCGTCAGCACGTAATCGCCGATGGACAGCTCGTCATCGGCGAGTTTCTCGCGCACGCGCTCGTCAAAGCCCTCGTAATGGCCGGTGACGAGCAGCAAATCTTTCTGCTCCGCCAGTTCGCGCGCGATGGCCTGGTTGAATGGCCGCCCGGCGGGCGACAGCAAAATGACGCGCGTCTGTTCACGCTTCAAACTCTCAATCGCTTCAAAGAGCGGTTCCGGCTTCAACAACATCCCGGGTCCGCCGCCAAACGGCCGGTCGTCCACGGTCTTGTGCCGGTCGTGCGCCCAGTCGCGCAGGTTGTGGATTTTCAAGTCCAACCGACCGGTTGCGCGCGCCCGTTTGACGATGCTTTCGTCGAGCGGCCCGGCGAACATGGCCGGGAACAAAGTGAGCACGTCAATTTTCATGCCCGTTGGAGTCCAAGCTTCAGCTTGTTCCCGCAATTCAATGTCCAAGCCGACAAGCCAAGGCCTGAACTCCAACTCAACTCGCCGGCTTGTCTTCGATAATTTCCACCGAACAGCGCAGCCCTTGCTTCGCGCTGCTGGCCAGCAACAACGAGCGGATGGCGTTGATCGTCACGCCCTGCCGCCCGATGATTTTGCCCACGTCCGACTGGTCCATGCGAAGCTCATAAACCGTCACGCCCGCGCGGTCCACCGGCGTGACCCTCACGGCGTCCGGGTATTGCACCAGTCCTTTGACGACGTATTCCAGAAACTCCTGCATCGCGCCAAAAATCAAGTTCAAGCCGCCGCGGCCGCCTTGCCGGCCTTCTTGATGAAGCTGGCGACGGTCTCACTCGGCTGTGCGCCCTTGCTCATCCAGTATTTGGCGCGTTCGAGCTTGAGGGTGAAATTGTCACCCTTTTTCAGCGGCTGATATGAGCCCAGTTGCTCGATGAATTTGCCATCGCGCGGGCTGCGACCGTCCGCCACCACAATGCGGAAAAACGGGGCATTCTTCGCCCCGACACGCTTCATGCGAATTTTCACTGCCATATTGTTTTCAAAAGAGCGGAAACTTTACCTGCCGGTGGCGGCAGTGGCAAGTTCTGTTTTGAACAAAAAACGCCGCTTGCCGATCGCGCCGGACCCTGCTTTGCTAAGGCCCATGAGCCGGCCGTATGAAGAAATCCTCGATGGCGCTTCGCTGCCGCGTTCCGCGCCGGGCGCGCGTCACGAAACGATTTGCGACCGTTTGCACGCGCTGATGACGGCGAGCGTGGCGAATCTGTCCGGCACTCAACTGCTGGCGCCGCGCACGCGAGTCCGGGTTTCGCCGTCCACGGCGATTTGTCCCGACCTCGCGCTGGTGACGGCGGCCACCGGCAAACTCTGGCTCGCCGTGGAAATCATCAGCCGTGACGACCATCGCACCGACACGGTTGTCAAAAAGGAACTCTACGAAAAGATTCGCGTGCCGCGGTTGTGGATGGTGGACCCGCGCTATGACAACGTGGAAATTTATCACAGCTCGGAATTCGGGTTGCAGTTGAAGGGCATCCTGGCCGGCAGCGAGGTCTTGACGGAGAAATTGATACCCGAATTTCAAATCGTCATCGCCGAACTGTTTGCCGTGCAAATGCCGGACAATTAATTTGCTTGAACGGAACTTTTAACCGTGTTGTCATATTCCGGTTAACTTGAATCCAAAAAATCTATGAAAAAATTCGTTACCACTCTGGCCGCCGGGCTTTTGCTGGCGGGATTAACCATGCGGGTGTTGGCAACCGACAGCACCAGCAAGGAAGTCACCATCACCGGCACGATGGTTTGTGGCAAATGTACACTGCACGAAACCAAATCGTGCCAGAACGTCGTCCAAGTCATGCAGGACGGCAAAACCGTCAATTACTACCTGACACAAAACAAGGTGAGCAAGGCCGCGCATGACCCGATTTGCGGCGGCAGTTCGGAAAAGGTCACTGTTACCGGCACCGTCAAGGAAAAGGATGGCAAGGAAATGATGACGCCGACCAAGATTGATGTGATCAAATCGTGATTTTTTCGACACTCAACCGCCGCCGGATTTTTCCATCTGGCGGCGGTTGAATTTTACCACATCGGCGAAAAGAACGGTGGTGCCTCCAAAGATGTCCAGCGCCGAACCAATCGTCAGATCAATTTTCCCTCCGCCTAACCGGGTGACCTCCTCCAAATCCGCCAGCGAATTTGCGCCGCCGGCGTAGGTCGTCGGAATCGGCGTCCATTGGCCGAGTTTTTCAACCAATTCCCGGTCAATGCCCCGGCACAGACCTTCCACGTCCACGGCGTGGATTAAAAATTCCGCGCAGCTTCCGGCCAGCTTTTGAAGCGTGTCCGGCGAAATGGCCAGTTCCGTGAATTTCTGCCAGCGATCAGTCACGACCAAATAATTGTCTTTGCGTTTGCGACAGCTCAAGTCCAGCACCAGCCGGTCTTTGCCGATGACCCTGACCAGCTCCTTCAGCCGTTCCCCCTCCAGGCGGCCTTCGCGGAAAACCCAGCTCGTGACAATGACGTGCGAGGCGCCTCCTTCAAGCCAGTTCCGGGCATTCCCGGCGTTGATGCCGCCGCCAACCTGTAGCCCGCCGGGATAAGCGGCAATGGCGGCGCACGCCTCGTCCAAGTTGCCCGGACCGAGCATCACCACGTGGCCACCGGTGAGGCCGGCGCGTTTGTAAAGTTCCGCGTACCATGCGGCGGAGCGGTCGGAGACAAAATTCGTCCGCGTACGACCGGCTTCGCTGAGTGTGCTGCCGACGATTTGCTTTACTTTGCCTTCATGCAGGTCAATGCACGGACGGAACATGGGTTCAGGCTAAAGCGGAAAGCGGAAAGCGGAAAGCGGAAAACCGTGGCGGCCTTGGCTTTCCGCGAGGGAAACTTGGAGTGCGCGGACGTGTCCGCGCTTTAAAAGCGGCGACCTGTCGCCGCACTCCCAATCCGCAATCCGCAATCGCCAATCCGAAATGGAAGAACCGCGCTTGCCAATGGCCCGCTAAGGGGCTATCCCCGATCCATGAACCGGAAGTCGGCCAATCCGCTTGCCGCAGCAGGCCAAGTCAGCGTTGGCTTGATATCTGCTGGGTGTGCATGAGCACACCATGAAAAATATTCGTTTCCAGACCGACTACCGACTCTGGTTGTGGATCGCGCTCGCATTGTTTCTGGCCAGTTGGTGCTTCCCGATCATACCGGACAAAGCGGGTGGAACACCTATTGAGAGGGTGATCTGGCTGGTCAATTTTGCTGCTGACGGTAATACCACATTCAATCATATATTGGCTGTCGTTTCCGAACAGACAATCTTTTCAATGATTGTTTCCATACTCCTTGCTTGGCCGATTCAAGTTGCGGTTGTTATCGTGCGGACAACAAAGCGAGAGATTTTTGATCGAATCGCCAACCCTCGGAGACTACTTCAATTTGGGATAGCCGCTGTTGTTTTGATGGGGATATTTCCACCCTGGATATACACCTCCACATTGCAGATTCCAGGTGCATCCCTCCAGGACTTGCAGTGTTCGTGGGGATATTCGTTTATCCTCGATCCTCCAACGCATAAGGTCGCAACTTTCACGATTGACGTAAGCCGACTTGTGGGACAGTGGGTTGGTGTTGCGCTTATAGCGGGATGCATCTGGCTCTATTACCGACCGAATCGCCGTTTGCTACTGATTGCTTCGAGTATTTTCGTCTGCGTTCTCGCCGCTTTGGTCATCACAGGTTATTCTCGGGCGCGGTACGTCACTTCTAAGGAATTAGTAGATGGGCAGGTCAGTGAGATGCTTGTGAAGATGGGCGGAATCAAGGACACCAATGGAGTATGGATTTTTCCAGTTACAAACAGCATACATAGTCACACAAATTGACCTAGCGTGTTTAATATTCCCCTTCGCGCCTCGACAAGCAGCGTTTTTTTCCTAAATTGGTTGGGATGTCTTTGCCGAATCAGCCATTGACCATCGCCGGGCGCACGTTTCGTTCGCGGCTCATCATGGGCACCGGAAAATATTCGTCTCCCGAAGCCATGCGCGACGCCCTCGCCGCCAGCGGCACGGAAATGGTCACCGTCGCCCTGCGCCGCGCCGATTTGTCCGGCCAGCGCGACCCGTTCGCGAACATTCTGGAGTTCATTGACCCGAAAAAATATCTGTTGCTGCCCAACACCAGCGGCGCGATGAACGCCGAAGAAGCCGTCCGGCTCGCGCGCCTTGCCGCGGCTGCCGGCCTGCCGAAATGGGTGAAGCTCGAAATCCATCCCGACCCGCGTTATCTGCTGCCCGACCCGATGGAAACGTTCAAGGCCGCCGAAATTCTGGTGAAGGACGGTTTTACCGTGTTGCCTTACATCAACGCCGACCCGGTTCTGGCAAAGCGATTGCAAGACGTCGGCGTGGCGACCGTCATGCCGCTCGGCTCACCCATCGGGTCGAATCGCGGCGTGCAAACGCGCGACCAAATCCGCATCATCATCGAACAGGCGACCGTGCCGGTCGTGGTGGACGCCGGGTTGGGGGTGCCGAGCCACGCGGCCGAGGCGATGGAAATGGGCGCAGACGCCGTGCTCGTGAACACTGCCGTCGCCGTTGCGAGCGACCCAAACCGGATGGCCGTCGCGTTCAAGATGGCGGTTGAAGCCGGCCGCGCCGCCTACGAAGCCGGGCTGGCGGCGGCGCAGGAAACCGCCAGCGCCACAAGTCCGTTGACGGCATTTTTAGATTGAAAATGAATCCGCTAATTACGCTAATTGACGCGAATTCGCCTTTGCCAAAAAAATTCGTGAAGATTCGCGTCATTCGCGGATAAAAAAAACATGAGCCAGAAAATATTGTCTCTGTCGCGTGCGCGGCAAATCGTGAATGCCGCGGCAAAAACCCGCGTGCTCGTCCTCGGCGACGTGATGCTCGACCAGTTCATCTGGGGCAGCGTCGCGCGCATTTCGCCCGAAGCGCCGGTGCCGGTCGTGGATTTCGAACGCGAAAGCTTCATGCCTGGCGGCGCGGCCAACGTCGCGCGCAATCTGACCGCGTTGAACGTGCCGACGGAAATTTTCGGCGCAATCGGCCAGGACGATGCCGCGCGCCAACTGAATAAGCTTCTGGTTGAACAAAAAATCGGTTGCGCCGGTCTGGTGAAAAATTCCGCGCGGCACACGAGCGTCAAAACCCGCATTGTGGCCCACAAACAGCAGGTCGTGCGCATTGACCGCGAAACGCGCGACGGCCTGGACGCGAAATTAACCGGGCGGCTGCTTGCCGGTCTAAAGGCAAAGCTGCCGCGCACGGCTGCCGTCATTGTTGGCGATTACGGCAAAGGCGTCGTGACCCAGCCGTTGCTGAACGAAATCAAAAACCTCTGCCGGGCGCGGGGCATCTGGCTCAGTTTCGACCCCAAGCCGGTGCATCACCTGAATTTGTGCGGGCTGTCACTCATCACGCCCAATCGCAAGGAGGCGTTTGAACTGGCGAACCTGCCGGATGAAACGCGTAACGCCAACCCGCTCGCGGACAAAAACCTCATGCTCGTTGCGGAACGGTTGCTCAATGAACTGCGCCCGGCGGTGCTGTTGATCACGCTTGGCGAGCAAGGCATGTTGCTGTGTCAGCGCGGACAAAGCCCGTTTCACATTCCGACGGTGGCGCAGGAGGTATTCGACGTTTCCGGCGCGGGCGACACGGTCATCGCGACGTTTACCCTGGCGATTGCCGGGGCCGCGTCACCGTTCGAAGCGGCGATTCTATCGAATCACGCGGCGGGCATCGTCGTCGGCAAATTCGGCACCGCGACGACCAGCCCGGAGGAGTTGCTGAAAAGTTTTCAAAGGTAGGGAGGCGCGGCCCGCGCGTCCGCGGACGGCTCGGCGAGCCGTCCCTGCCTTGATTGCATGAATTCTCTTAAAATCACGGTTGACGTCATCCGCGCCATGAAAGCGCGCGGCGAGAAAATCGCCGCGCTTACCGCCTATGATTTTTCGATGACGAAACTGCTCGACGAGGCGGGCATTCCGCTGATTCTCGTTGGTGATTCGCTGGGGATGGTCGTGCTCGGCTACCCTGACACGACGCACGTGACGATGGCCGACATGGAACATCACGTCCGCGCCGCCGCCCGTGCCCAACCACAGGCGTTGCTTGCTGCCGATTTGCCTTTCGGAAGCTATGAGACCGTTGACGCCGCGGTGACCAACGCGCGGCGTCTGGTCGCCGCGGGCGCCGAGGCAGTCAAGGCGGAGGGCGGCCGCTCCATCCTTCCGCAAGTCAGCGCAATCATCGCGGCGGGAATTCCGTATTGCGGCCATCTGGGCATGCTGCCGCAACACGTGCGCGAAGAAGGCGGCTACAAAATCAAAGGCCGAACGGAAGTTGAACGCGAGGCGCTACTCGGGGATGCTCGGGCGCTGGCGGACGCGGGCGCCTTTGCGCTCGTCCTGGAAATCGTGACACCGCCGGTCGCCACGGAGATCACGGCGCGCATTTCTATTCCGACCATCGGCATCGGCAGCGGCGAAGGTTGTGACGGGCAGATCCTGGTGACGTACGATTTGATCGGGCTGTTCCCGTGGTTCAGACCACGCTTTGTCAAACCCGGCGCGAATTGTGCTTTAGAAATCAAATCCGCTGTGGCGGCCTGGAAAAAATCCGTCATGCAGCCCTGAAAAAACTTTTCGCCGGGCGGCGTGTGGGATAAAACAGGTCAAAGCAAATGGAATTGGAAACATTGATTGAATCGGCGGCGGCCAATGGGGCGAGCGACCTGCATCTGGAAGGCGGGATGCCTGCGGCATTGCGCGTGCGCGGCGCGTTGCGGGTGACGGGCGAACCCATCGCGCCCAAAGAGCTGTCGGAGGTGGCGCGGGAACTCATCGGCGAGACGCAGTGGCCGGCTTTTCTGGAGCGGCGTTCGTTTGATTTGTCCAAAACGGTTCGCGGCGTTCGTTGCCGGATTAATATTTTACACACCGCGCGCGGGGTCGGCCTGGCCATCCGCCTGCTCAGCTCCTTTCAAGCCACGGTCGAAAAACTCAACCTGCATCCCGACCTCAAGAAACTCGTTAAAAACACGCACGGCCTGATTCTGGTCAGCGGGCCGACCGGCTGCGGCAAATCCTCGACCCTCGCGGCGTTGATTCAGGAGATTAACCTGACCGAGAGCCGCCACATCGTGACGGTCGAAAGCCCCATTGAATATTCATTCCGCCCGCGCCGCGCCTATATCCGGCAGCGCGAAGTGGGACGGGACACGCCGAGTTTTGAGCAGGCGTTGCTGGACGCGCTGCGCGAAGACCCCGACGTGCTGATGGTGGGAGAAATGCGCGACCCGGAAACGATGCGCCTGACGTTGAGCGCGTCGGAGACCGGCCACCTCGTTTTGGCGACGGTCCATTCCTCGACCTGCGCCGAGGCGCTGCAACGCGTGGCCTCGGCTTTCCCGGCGGAAATTCAAAGCGCCGTCTGCGCACAACTGGCCGATTGTCTGGTCGCGGTCGTTTCGCAACGGCTCCGGTTCCGGCAGGACCTGAACATCCGCGTGCCTGAATGCGAGATTCTGGTGGCGACGCACGCGGTGAAAAATTTCATCCGCACCCGCGACTTTTTCAAAATCATCTCCGCCATTGAAACCGGTGCCGACAACGGCATGTGGTCGTTTCAGCGTTATGCCAAATGGCTGGAGAACCGGACCAATTTCTTCATCCCCGGCCAGAGCGCCGAACCGCCGGATAGCGAGCCGGCTGAAGCCACCACCGCCGCGCCCTTGCCGCCGCTGGCCGCTGCGCCCAAAATGGTAAAGAAGGGCAAGGTCCCGTCACCGACTCCGGCGGTGACCGAAGGCCAACGGATTGAGATTGAACCGACGGAAGGGGACTTTGGGAAAATCCTCAAGAAATCGCATTAAAATGGTTGGGTGGCGGAAAATCTTTTGCGTCGGTGGTGTATCAGTGATTTTGCTTTTGAGCGCCGTCCTGTTTTGCGGTTGTGTGACGAAATCGAAGGCCGAAGCCCAGGCGCGGGAGGCTTACCTGGCCGGACAAAATGCCGCGTTGCGGCAACAACAGGCGCAGGCCCAGGCGCCGGGCGTCACGGTCATTGGTCCGGTGCAAAATCCCGACGTGCCGTGGGTGGAGGGTTTGACGCTCACGCAGGCCATCGCGACGGCGAAGTATCTTGGTCAGCACGACCCGAAGGAAATTATTCTGACCCGCCAGGGCGAAAGCGCCAAACTCGCTCCGAAAATGCTGCTGAACGGCGCCGATGTGCCGCTCGAACCGGGTGACACCATCACCATCCACGAATAATGCAACACGCAGGCGAGGTTTCCCCGGCCCCATCTGCCCACTACCCCGGGCGCGCGGCCTTTAGTCCGCTTCACGGCCCAGGGGACATGGACAAAACGATTGGCCTGCGGACATCCGAACCATGAAGCGGCGTAAACGCCGCGCTCCGGCCCCTTTGCAATCGGGTGGCGCCAAGATGCACCGTGTTTTACCGGGCACGGACTTTGCGCTTTGAAGTCGCGTCGTGGTTGCGTATAAATTTTGCATGTCCGAACCGGTCACACCCGCCATCAATGCCGCGACGCGCTTGTGCGCGGTCTATGGCTTTCCCATCCGCCATTCCGCTTCGCCCGCGATGCACAACGCCGCCTTTGCCGCGCTCGGCCTGAATTGGCGCTACCTCGCGTTTGAAGTGCACCCGGACAACCTGCGTGCCGCCATTGCGGGCGCCAAGGCGATGCAGTTCTCCGGCTTGAACCTGACGGTGCCGCACAAGGTGCTGGCGATGGAAATCGTGGATGAGCTTGATGAATCGGCAAAGACGTGGGGCGCAGTGAATACCATCCGGTTCGAGGCGCGCGAGGCCGGCGGGCAGTGGCGGCCGCTGCACCATTTTTCGGAAGATTTGTCGCCTGACGCTAAAAAACGTAGTGCAGGCGTCCCGCCTGCAAAATCTGACCAGGCAGGCCAGAGGCCTGCGCTACCGGAGGTCCGGTCGCAAGGCTTCAACACCGACGCCGACGGCATCGCCCGTTCGTTGCGGGAAGATTTGGCCTTGGACCTGGCGGGCGCGAAAGTCCTGCTGCTCGGGACCGGCGGGGCGGGGCAGGTGGCGGCGTTACGGCTGGCGGTGGAAAAGGTGTCCGAATTGTTTCTGGTGGATTACGTGAAGACGAAGGCTGAAGCGGTGGCAGGGGAAATCCGCAAGCGGCATCCACGGGTGAAAACCGTGCTCGGCTTTCCCAAGGGACCGGTGGATTTGTTGTTGAACGCCACGCCGCTCGGCCTGAAGGAAAACGATCCCTTGCCGCTGGATGAAAAGCAATTCCCGCTGCGCCAGGCCCGCGCGGTTTATGACATGGTCTATCGCCCGGCGGAAACCGGCCTGCTGAAAGCGGCGAAGGCGGCGGGCTGCAAAACGGCCAACGGCCTGGGCATGTTGCTGCATCAGGGCGCAAAGGCGTTTGAAATCTGGACCGGACAACCCGCGCCGCTCAAGGTGATGCGCCGCGCGCTGGAAGCGGAAGTTTATCAGTCCACAGTCCACAGCCAGCAGTAAAAGTCCACGGCCGTTGACGCGGTCGAAAATGAAAGGTTGACCATGAGTAAAATTCAGAAGTTTGAGGATATCCTCGCGTGGCAAAAGGCGCGCGAATTAACCAAAGAGGTTTATGTGCGCGCCAAGACGGGCGAGTTTGCGAAAGACTTTGGATTGCGGGACCAGATTCAACGGGCTTTGGTTTCAATTATGGGAAACGTTGCGGAGGGATTCGACCGCGGTGGGGACAGGGAATTCACCCGGTTTCTTTCAATATCAAAAGGCTCCTGCGGAGAGGTGAAGTCGCATCTTTACGTCGCATTGGACCAACAATACATCGTTCCAGAACAATTCAACCGGCTTTACAATTGTGCGGACGAAGCAGGCCGGCTCCTCGCAGGTTTCATGGCTTACCTCAAGCAATCCAGCCTGCGTGGCCGAAAATTCAAATGATATATCCAGTCCACAGTTTATGGTCCGCTGTTCACGGTCAAATGAGTGGATTTATGTCAGTCATTGGGGTTGTGTTTTTGACTGGGGACTGGCGACCGTGGACTGCCAACTGGTCGCTCGTGCCGTTCCATTTCTGGTCGCTGGTTTTCTTCGTGCTGGGCTGCATCGTCGGCAGTTTTTTGAACGTGTGCATTTACCGGCTGCCGCTGGGCCTGAGCATCATCACGCCCAGGTCGCATTGCCCGCACTGCCAGTATTCCATTCCGTGGCATTTGAACATTCCGCTGGTGACGTGGCTGGCCTTGCGTGGCCGCTGCAAAAATTGCGGCGCGCCCATTTCGCCGCGCTACTTCGTCGTCGAACTGCTCACCGGCGTCGCGTTCCTGGCTTGCTGGCTGGCGTTCGGCAAAACCTCGGCGGCCCTGGCGCTGGTTTATTCGGCCTTCATCGCGGGGATGATCGCGGCGACGTTCATTGACTTCGAGCATTTCATCATTCCGGATGAAATCACGCTGGGCGGTGCGGTGGCGGGTTTCGCCGCGTCATTTTTCCTGCCATCGTTGCAGGGCGCGCACACGCTGGGTGAGGGCATGCTGCGCAGTTTGATTGGGGCGGCGGTGGGAGCAGGAATTATTTACGCGATTTTGCGGCTGGGAAAATTGCTTTTTGGTAAATTCGTTCTGGATCTCGATGCGGAGTCGCGCATGGTATTCACGGAGTCCGCCATTCTGCTTCCGCCCAAACGTTTGTCTTTGGAAGAACTTTGCCGGCGTACCGGTTGGTTTGCTTTTCAGGCGAAGAACGTTGAATTGATAGATCGCTGCTACCGAAACGCGGTGGTGGCTGTTTCCGCGACCCAAGTCGTCCTCAAGACACCATTCGGCAAGGAATTGTTCAATCGCGCCGCGGTACCGCACCTGGAAACGATACTGGAACGCCAACTATCGTCACGCGAAACGGCACTGCTAATCGGCACGCGGTGGAATCCGCTTTGGCTGCCTTTTGACTGGTTTTACTCGCTATTTGAGTCATTGATCCGAAGACCGAAGACTGAAGTTCCCACTCGGGCTTACTTGGTTTTCTCGCCCGCCGGGGCCTGGCTTTGTCGGAAAGATATAATGTTTGAAAGCGGGGAGATTTTCTATCGGAAGACCGACGCCATCAGTTTCATTGCCCGAAAAGTGGAAATGCAATTTGGGACCTGGCGCGACGTGTCTGTGCGCCTGACGCCATCGGTGCTCAAAATCGGCGACGCCGAATTCAACCCCGAGGCGGTGCCGCGGATGGAGGTGGTAACCGACCGTATGGTGCTGCCGCGCGAGGCGATGGGTCTGGGCGATGTGAAATTCATGGGCGCGATTGGCACGTTCATCGGCTGGCCGGGCGTGATTTTTTCGCTGATGCTCAGCTCGATGATTGGCGCGGTGGTGGGCGTCACGCTCATCGCGATGCGCCGGCGCCAGTGGTCTTCACGAATACCCTACGGCCCTTATATCGTGCTGGCGGCGGTGATTTGGATTTTCGCCGGCAAGGAAATTGTCCGCGCAATTTTCCGATAAACACCGGCTCCAGCGCATTGTTCGTACTCCAACTGTCCTTGAGTTGGGCAATGATTTAAGAAATAAAAATGAGACGTTTCGTTGAATATCGACGAACTTGCGCGTCTGGTTTCTCAGGAGGCCCGCATTTTTCGCATGACGGCAATGATGCCCCAGCCATTCGCCACGATGCAAACCAGGACGAACGCTCTAACGGAGAGCTCCACCACTGCTTCTCTCTCTTGAGTGCCTCGCAAATTAGCTTTCCCCTCGTCAATCGGATGGACGAACAACCGCAAAGCGGAACTGAAATCAGGACATGGCAGAAATCGCGGTTGAGTTTCTGGCCTCAAATGCCCTGGCCGACCGAGAACGCCTGACCCACCAAATGGCCGATTCCGTAATAAGCCTGCGTGTCCGGCGCAAACACCAGTGGTTTGACCTTGGTGATTTCAAGCAGGCCGCCCTTGGCCATCACGCTGTCTTCCGCCTTCACGTCCATGACCTCGCCGACGAACTGCGTGTGCAGCCCAAGCTCGATGACGTGGGCCAGCTTGCATTCCACTATCAGAGAGAACTCCTTTACATACGGAGCATCCACCAGTTCGCTTCTTACGGGCGTCAACTTCGTGGCCGCAAACTTGTCCACACTTCTGCCGGAAACCAACCCGAAATAATCTGCCTGCCGGACGTGCTCCTCTGACGGGATGCTGATGGTGAAGGCTTTCCGCGCCAGAAGGTTGCCGTGGGTGTACGTCGCCTTGCGCAGGGACACCGCAACGCAGGGGGGTTGCGAGCAGCAGATGCCGCCCCACGCGGCGGTCATCACGTTCGGCTTGCCCTCCTGGTCGTAGGTTCCCACCACAAACACCGGCGTCGGGTAAATCAGAGTTTTTGCGCCTAGAGATTTTTTCATAATCGAAATCATTCTAAGCCGGACTCACACAGTATCCAAGCCCGGAAGATAACTGCGAGTGCGGAACTGAATGCGACCACCGGAGCTGGCTGGAGGGATGCGTCAGGCACACAATCTTGCTGTCGTAGTAACTGCCTCATGCTCCATCGGTGCAGCCGGATACCCAATGGTGATGCACTCAAATAAATACTGCTGGAGAAATTGCTGAAATCCGCCAAGCCGCTCATACTGTGAAGTGTGGACAAGCTCATGCAAAAGCAACCGGCGGTCATCCCAACAGTCCGCCCGGATGAAGATGCCATATCTCAACGTCAGTCCTCCGGTGTGCGGCGAGATGAGTTGGATGGCATCAACGGCGTCGCGCAGGGCGGGATTCTGTGGCATGGGAATACGTGTGACCTTCAGCAACCTGACTTTCTCTGGATGAGCAACGCCGATGCTCTTGGCGTCAGTGGTCTGAGCGGGTGAGAGCGGCACGCCGTCGCGGAGGATAATGCGCTCCTGCTCCTCTGACCATGCACAAGCCAATGGCAGCAGCACCTTGAACTCTTTCCGGGTAATCATGTTCGTGTCGCGTGGTGCGCCTGACAAACTGACCACGCCGGGCCGGTGATGTCAAGCCCGAAAACTTTCGGGGCGGGCGGAAAGCGCCATCCGGCTGTAAGTTCCGATGTCTTCGATCGGGATTCGCTCAATCTGGTTTGCTATATATCCGCGCATAAATAATTCGACATATTTACGGAGGTGCATTATGCTTTTTGGGCAATATGCGTCCTGTATTTGCCAAAGGCAATGAGCGAACCGTGCAGTTGCTGCTCCAAC
>JBEKHY010000022.1:0-63327 GCA_050012035.1 Verrucomicrobiota bacterium
AAAACAAATACCCACGGCTCAACTTGCCGCGCCGCCACTTCCAGGATCACCCCAAACGCGCTGTGCGCCGCACCCGAGCACGCTTGCGCAGGCTGGGCCTTATGTAAGCGCCATTCCCCCGTCGGGGCGGCATATTCCGTCATTGGTGAGAAGATGTCGCTCCTACGGAGCTTGGGCCGTTTTTGATTGTCTCACTATAGAGATGCCAGCCCTACGGGCTTTCAGAAAAGTTCACAGATTTTCTTTGCGTCTTGGCGTCTTTGCGTGAAATTCTCCGCGTGGAAAGGCTCGGCAAAAATCACGGCGGTTACCACGGCGAAACCATTGACATCCACGCCATTTTGCGCGAGGTCGAAACCGCCGCCCAAACGCACGGCTGGGCGGTCGAGACATTCGGCCAACAAGGCGAATTCAAACTGCTCGCCCTCCATCGCCCGCCACCGTCAACCCTCAGCTCTCAACCCTCAACCAGGATTTACTTGAGCACCGGCATTCACGGCGACGAACCCGCCGGCCCACTTGCCGCATTGCGGTTGCTTCAGAACGACCGGTGGCCGGCAAATGCCGAACTGTGGTTTTGCCCGTGCCTGAACCCGACCGGTTTTGTTTTGAACCGGCGCGAGAACGCCGGCGGCAAGGATTTGAATCGCGATTACCGGCATTTGGAAACCACCGAAGTCCGCGCACACATCGCCTGGCTGGAACGCCAGCCGCAGTTCGATGTGTATCTTTGCCTCCACGAAGATTGGGAGTCGCACGGCTTTTATCTCTACGAACAAAATCCCGACGGCAAACCGTCCCTGGCGGAAACCATCATCGGCGCCGTCCGAAGAATTTGTCCGATCGACCCATCGGAAATGATCGAAGACCGCCCGGCAAAAAACGGCGTCATCCGCCCCAATCTCGACCCGCGCACGCGCCCGCAGTGGGCCGAGGCGTTTTATCTCATCAGGCACAAATCGCCACTCGGCTACACCCTCGAAGCCCCGTCGGATTTTCCGCTGCCGACGCGGGTAACGGCCTTGACGGCAGGCGTGAATGCCGCCCTCGCCAGATTCGCGGCAGCTTGAGTTTGGAATTCAAACCGTCGGCGCTTCCCGTTTTTTCATCCAGGATTTGCCCAGTTCCCTCAGGGTTTCACTTTTCATGACTTTCTCGGCCAGCGGGAAAACAATGCGTTCCTCGTGGTCAAAGTGCCGGCGCGAGGCCAGCACTGCCACGGTCAACAGCCGCCGCGCCTCGGGCAGCCGCCGCGCCGCCCTCACCTTCAACAGGCTGGCGTCAATTTCATGGTGCTCGTTTTCAAAAGTGTCGCGCTGGCCGATTTGTTCCAGACAATGGTCCAGCGGCGCGAACACCAAATCTTCTTCGGTCTTGCCGTGTGCGAGCAACAGGCTTTCCATCAATTCCGCCAGCGACTTTACCTCGTCCAGCGTCTTGAGTTTCGGCAGGACGTGTTCGATGTGGTCAAAAATGTTATGGAATACGACATGTTCCGCGAGCAAGGCTTCAGTGATCTTCATTCTGCCCAAAAGCTTACATCAAGAAATGAAAGTGTCCATACCTTCCAGTCCCGCCCACGTGCAAACCCGGTGGCGGTCACCATAGCCCTGGTCAATGCGGCCCGCGGCGGGCCCGAATTCGTATTAGCGCAAGACCGGCACCGGGAACACGCCCGTTCGTGTGCTGCCATGTGCGGAACGAAAGCAAGGTTCGATGGGGCAAAATTCAAGGGCAAATTCGTGTGCAAAATCGGAGTTTAAACGCATTTTGCGCGAACACAATATATTTGGCCGGGTTGCCGGTTTTGCCACAACTAATGGTGTTTTCGGGCCAAAAATCGCGTAAATTATCGTTGTGCGAAAATGACATTTTTCTTACGATTATCGCACTGGGAATTTGGCGCTCGCAAACGAGCTTTTGAAAGAATTTATGGCGAAAAAAAACGGGCCGGTTGAGGTAAAAAATCAACCGGCAGCCACGGTCACGGCGGAGAAATACGACGCCTCCAAGATAGACAAACTCGAAGGGCTGGAGGCGGTGCGCAAGCGGCCGGGCATGTATATTGGCGACCCGGACGAACGCGGTTTGCATCACAGCGTGTTCGAGGTGCTCGACAACTCGATTGACGAACATCTCGCTGGTTTCTGCGACAAGATTGAGGTGACGATCAATGTGGATGGTTCGGTGTCCATTCGTGACAACGGGCGCGGCATCCCGGTGGACATGCACCCAAAGTGGAAGATGCCGGCGGTCGAGTTGGTGCTGACGAACCTGCACGCGGGCGGCAAGTTCGGCCAGGGCGCCTACAAATATTCCGGCGGCCTGCACGGCGTCGGCGCCAAGTGCGTCAACGCCCTCGCCGAATGGTTCCGCGTCGAGGTCTCGCGCGACGGCAAGGTCTATTCAATGGAATTCGCGCGCGGCAAGACCACGCAAAAACTGGAAGTCATCGGCAAATCGAAAAGCACCGGCACGCTCATCACCTTCAAGCCCGACCCGGAAATATTCACCATCACGACGGAGTTCAAATTCGACATCCTCGCCAACCGCCTGCGCGAACTGGCGTTTCTGAACCCCGGCGCGGAAATCGTGCTCACCGACGAGCGCGACGAGAGAACCGAGACGTTTTTTTATCGCGACGGCATCGAGCAGTTCGTGCGACAGCTCGGACGCAGCAAGCAGCCGTTGCACCCGAAGCCCATCGTCCTGACGGGCAAGCGCCTGACCAAGCTGGAGGGTGGCAAGGAGGAAGACGTGTTCGTGGATTGCGTGCTGCAATACACGGACAGCTACAGTGACCAGATTCTATGTTTTGCCAATTCCATTTCGAACACGGACGGCGGCACGCACCTCACCGGCTTTCGCTCCGCGCTCACCCGCGCCATCAACCAATACGCCAAGCAAAATAACTTGCTGAAGGAAAAAGACCCGACGATTTCCGGCGATGACGTGCGCGAAGGCCTGGTCTGCGTGCTGAGCGTGAAATTGCCCAACCCGCGCTTCGAGTCGCAGACGAAGGTCAAGCTCGTGAACACGGAAATTGACGGCATCGTTTCGTCCGTGGTTTATGACGGCCTGATGACGCACTTCGACGCCAATCCGGGGGTCGCGAAGAAAATTGTTGAGAAAGGCCTGCTCGCCGCCCGCGCGCGCGAAGCCGCCCGCAAAGCCCGCGAGACGGTCCGCAAAGGCGCGCTCACCGGCGGCGGTTTGCCGGGTAAACTCGCCGATTGTTCCGACCGCGATCCGGCCAACACCGAGTTGTTCATCGTCGAAGGTGATTCCGCCGGCGGCTCGGCCAAACAGGGCCGCGACCGGAAGTTCCAGGCGATTCTGCCGATCCGCGGCAAATTGATTAACGTCGAGAAGGCGCGCCTGGACAAGGTGCTGCAGAACAACGAAATCCGGACGATGATCACCGCCGTCGGCACGGGCATCGGCGACGGCGAAGGCGAAGGCGCGTTCAACCTCGAAAAGCTTCGCTATCACAAGGTCATCATCATGACCGACGCGGATGTGGACGGCTCGCACATCCGCACGTTGTTGCTGACGTTTTTCTACCGCCAGATGCCGATGCTGATCAAAAATGGTTTTGTCTTCATTGCGCAGCCGCCACTTTATCAAATCGCGCGCAAGAAACGTGTGGAATACGTGGATGACGATGCACGACTGAACAAGATCCTGATTGAACTCGGCACGGAAGAAGTCCGTTTGAAGAATCTTTCCGATAAAAACGAGCTTTCCCAAAAACAACTCGCGGAAATTCTGGAACTGCTCGAATCACTCGACAAATATGCCAACGCCCTGAAACGCCATGGCGGTGATTTCGCCGAATACGTCGAGCATCGCCAGAAAAGGACCGGTGACCTGCCGAAACATCTGGTCAAGGTGCGCGATGGCAATGACGAAACGGTCCATTATTTTCATACCGAGGAGGAACTGGCGCAGTTCGGTGCGAAGAACGCTGATTTGAAATTGTTCGGCGGTGAGGAAGAAAGCGATGCCACGGCCACCGAGAAGAAAAACGGTTCGACCCGGCGCGCGCATCACGTCGAGCTGCACGAAAGCAAGGCCATTGTCGAATTGCTGGCGAAACTCGGCAAGAAAGGTTTCAGTGTCGAGCACTACGCAGGGCAGGACGAGCCGTTGTTTGAAATTCGCGAAGGTGAAGGCGACCGCGAGACCGTCAAGCCGCTGTTCTCCATCCCGGAAATTCTGGCGGCGGTGAAGGAAGTCGGCCGGCGCGGACTATCCATCAAACGTTTCAAGGGCCTCGGCGAAATGAATGCGAAGGAATTGTTTGAAACGACCATGGATCCGGCGCGGCGCAAGTTGCTGCGCATTGACCTTACCGACGCCGTCGAGGCCGAGGAAATGTTCACCAAGCTCATGGGCGAGGAAGTTGAGCCGCGCCGCCAGTTCATCGAGGATAATGCGCTCAACGTGCGCAATCTGGACATTTGATTTGAATGAAACCGCAGGCGTCGGCTTGCGCGCAATCTGCAGGTTGCGACTACAAAAAATTTTATGGCGGAAAAGAAAGATTCAAACGATTTGCCGGTAACCAACACGCCGTTGTTTGCCGCCGGCGAAAAAATTGCGAAGGTCAACGTCGCCGAGGAAATCAAGAATTCATTCCTGGACTACTCGATGTCGGTGATCATTTCGCGCGCGCTGCCCGATGCACGGGACGGTCTCAAACCTTCGCAACGGCGCATCCTGCTGGCGATGCACGATCTCTCGTTGTTTCCGAACCGCCAGCACCGCAAGTGCGCCAAAATTTGCGGCGATACGAGCGGCAATTACCATCCGCACGGGGAAGCGGTCATTTATCCGACGCTCGTTCACATGGCGCAGCCGTGGGCGATGCGCGAACGGCTGGTGGACGGCCAGGGCAACTTTGGTTCCGTTGAAGGCGATCCACCTGCCGCCATGCGTTACACCGAGGCGCGCATGACGCACCTCGGCGCAGCGTTGATGGAGGACATGGACCAGGACACGGTGGATTTCGTCCCCAACTACGACGAAACCCGCACCGAGCCCACCGTTTTCCCCGCGGCGTTTCCGAACCTGCTCGTCAACGGCGGCACGGGTATTGCCGTGGGCATGGCCACAAACATACCGCCGCACAACCTCGCCGAAATTATTGACGCCATCTGCGCGCAGATTGACGACCCGAACATCACCGTCAAGGGATTGATGAAGTTCGCCAAAGGCCCGGACTTTCCGACGGGCTGCATGATTTGCGGGTTGGAAGGCATTAAAGACTATTTCACGAACGGTCGCGGCAGCCTCAAAGTGCGCGGCCAGGTCGGTGTCGAACAGCTCAAGGGCGGCAAGGAACACATCGTCGTCACGGAAATTCCCTACGGTGTCAACCGCGCCCTGCTCGTCGAGCGCATCGCCGAATTGGTCAACGAAAAGGAACAAGGTTTCACCGACATCACCGCCATCCGCGATGAATCGGACGAGAACACGCGCGTGGTCATTGAACTCAAGCGCGATGCCATTGCGAAGGTGGTCATCAACAACCTTTACAAGCAGACGGCGCTGGAAACGAGTTTTGCCGTCAACATGCTGGCGATTGATCATGGCCGGCCCAAGACGCTGGGACTGAGGGAACTCATCAACTGCTACATCGAGCACCGGCGCGAAGTCGTGCTGCGCCGCACCCGGTTCCAGTTGCAGAAGGCCGAAGAACGCGCGGAAATTCTCGAAGGCTATCTCATCGCGCTGGCAAACCTGGATGAGTTCATCAAAATCATCCGCGGCAGCAAGACACGCGAGGAGGCCCGGGTCAAATTGCTCGCGTTCGAGTGGACGCAAAAGCAGGTCGAACGCTGGGGCATTCTGATTCGCAACGAATCCCGCCTGATCAAGGGCCGCTACGCGCTCACCGAACGGCAGGTGGATGCCATTCTGGAATTGCGCCTCTACCAGTTGACCGGTCTGGAAATTGACAAGGTCGAAACCGAATACAAGGAACTGCTCAAGCGCATCGAGGATTTGATGGACATTCTGGCCAAGGAAGCGCGCGTGCTGGCCATCATCAAAACCGAACTCAAGGCCATCAAGGAAAAATACGCGGGTCCGCGCCGGACTGATCTTGTGCCCGATGAAGGCGAAATCAACATCGAAGACCTTATCGCGAATGAAGGTGTCATCATCACGCTCACGCACAACGGCCTCATCAAACGCACGAACATCAGTTCGTATCGCGCGCAACGCCGCGGTGGCAAGGGCGTCATCGGCATGACCACGCGCGAGGGCGCAACCGACGAGGAACGTGATTTCATCGAGCATCTTTTCACCGCCAGTACGCATGATTACCTGATGTTCTTCACGAACACCGGACGCGTTTATGTCGAGCGTGTGCATGAAATTCCTGACATGGGCCGTGCCGCTAAAGGCCGCAGCATCGCCAACCTCCTCGAATTGAAAACCGGCGAGACCATCGCCGCACTGATTCGTGTGCTTTCCAGGACCGACGCGAACAAGGAAGACGTAACGTGGGCACAGCCGGGGTTTGTCTTCTTTGCGACCAAGCAAGGCACGGTCAAAAAGACCGCGCTGGCCGATTTCGCCAATGTTCGCAAGGGTGGCATCATCGCCATCGGCATCGAATCGGGTGACACGTTGATTGACGTGAAGCTGACGAGCGGCAAGGACGACGTCATCCTCATCACCCACGACGGCATGAGCATCCGGTTTAACGAGGAAGACGCTCGCCCGATGGGCCGGCCCGCCGCCGGGGTGCGCGGCATCAAATTGTCGAAAGGCGATGAAGTCGTCGCGCTGGCCGTGGTCGTTCCGGATGCGACCCTCCTGGTCGCCGGGGAAAATGGCATCGGGAAACGCACTCCCTTCGATGAATACCTCGTTCACGCCGAGAGCGGGGTTCGCAAGCAATCGCGCGGAGGCAAGGGCCGGATCACCATGAAGGTCACCGAAAAAACCGGCGGCGTTGTCGGCGCGCTCACGGTTCGCGACAACGACGAAATCATGCTCATCACCGTTAAAGGCCAGATGGTGCGGACGCGCGTCAGCGACATTCGCGAGGCCGGACGCAATACCCAGGGCGTGAAGCTCATCGAGTTGGAATCCGGCGACAAACTCCAGGCCATCGCGCCGGTCATCGGTGAGGACAAGGAAGACGCCGCCGGCGAGAACGAACCGGCAAAATAATTTTCAAACGTTCCCGACCGTCGAAGCCGTTCCCAGTTGGATATTCCAACTCCGGCGGCATGGACACTGCTTACGTGTCACTGCGGCTGGGGCACAAGTCCCGGCGCCGGTTTCGCAAGACCAGCCTGCTTTATCCGGAATTAAGTTGAGAAAGTTTTTGTTGAAACCACCTTTTGATTGGACGCGCAGCGTATAACAATAACGACTCTGACAAAAAATTTCAGGGGTTTGCATGTCGAAGCTTGTAGTCATTAGCGATGGATTGGCTGGTTTGTCGCACGAACTGGGCAGGCGCTGGGTCACGATCGGGCGCGGTGACAAGAATGCGTTTCAAATCGTCGAAAAGTCGGTCTCCAACCAGCATTGCGACGTGTTGCTGCGCAGCAACGAACTGGTCGTTCGCGACCTTTGCTCAACCAATGGCACGTTCATCGGCGGCAAGACAATTTCCGAGGCCGTCCTGCAACCCGGACAGATCCTGCGCCTGGGCCTGGTGGAGTTGCGCCTGGAAATATCCGAACCCGCCCCGGCGGCGGCGCCCCAGGCAACCGTATCGTCACCGGCTGGGGCTTGTTCCCCTGCCCCGGCACAAAAATCTGAATCCGCGGGCAGCCTGAAAACCTATCGCGTGCTTTTCGTGGATGACAGCCTGGCCTTCCTCGAAATGATCACCGAGCTGTTTGGCGCCCAAACGGAAAAAAGCTGGGAAATTCATACGGCCCCCTCCGCCGACAAGGCCCTGGCCATCCTGCAACAAAAGCTGATTAACCTGGTCGTGCTGGATATCGGCATGCCGTTGCTGGACGGCGTTCAGTTGCTGGGCATCATTCATCAGCAATATCCCAACGTCAAAAAAGTCATCCTGACGGCGCAAAGCGACGAAAGCCGGCGGGCTGCCTGCCTGGCCAACGGCGCGGAACTATTCCTCTTAAAACCGGGTGACGAGGACGGGTGGAGGCTCGTTTTCAACATGCTGAGCAACGTCTTGCGGTGGTCGGACAGCAACGATTTTATCAGCACCTTGAGCGAGACGGGTTTGTTCGATGTCATCCAACTGGAATGCCTGGGTGGCAACTCCTCAGTCTTTGAAGTCCGGAACCGGCAAATCGCCGGCGAGATTTACATTGAGGGCGGCACCATTGTTCACGCCTCGACCGGGAAACTGGTCGGAGAAAAGGCGTTTCATCAATTGCTGTCCTTGACCGATGGCGAATTCCGCCTGATCCCATTCCGGCCACCTCCAAAACGCACCGTGCAACGCCAGTGGGAATCGTTGCTCGCGGAAACCGCCCGCGTGCGGGAGCAGGAAAATTATTCAGCCGACGACGACGAGACCATCCTGGTCACAAAAAAGATGGCGGCAAAGAAATCAACCTCCACCCCGCCACCTTCATCCCCGCCGGCCACACCGCCGCCGCCCAATCCAATCCCGGTCGAAGCGCCTCAACCTGAAGCCCGACGGGCCACGTCAGGCATGAATTTCATCACGTTGGAAGAATTGGTGGAAGCCGACACCAACCTGGTTTCCGACCCGGACAATAAAGGGCAGCCGTCAGGCGACCCAAAGAAATAATCGGCCGCCCGCTTTCGTTCACGGCGACACCCGCTCCAATTTCCACGAATTGTCCGTCTGCCGCGTGTAGCAAAACCGGTCGTGTAACCGGTTGGGCCGGCCCTGCCAGAACTCGATGCGCTCCGGCTTCAACACGTAACCGCCCCAATTCGGCGGCAACGGCACGTCACCGGAAAATCGCTTCGCCATTTCATTCCACTTCGCGTCGAGCGCCGCACGGTCTTTGACGACGTCACGTTGGTTCGATGCCCACGTCGCCAGGCGGCTGCCCCGCGGCCGTGTTTTGAAATACGCCTCCGATTCTTCGCGGGCTATTTTGCTCACCGTGCCGGTGATGCAGACCTGCCGCTCCAAATCCGGCCAGTAAAACGTCAGCGCCGCGTTCGGATTTTCGGCCAGCTCCAGCCCCTTGCGGCTGTCGTAATTCGTGTATAAAACAAAGCCGTGCTCGTCCACGCCCTTGAGCAACACGGCGCGGGTGGAAGGCCGTCCGGCTTTGTCCACCGTTGCCAGCACCATCGCGTTCACGTCAATGGGCACGTGGCCGAGGATGGCGTGCCAGAGTTTGTAGAGGGCGATGCCGATTTTCCGCCAGCGGCTGCCGCCCGACGCCTGCGCAAACCACTGGTTGAACTGCGCGACCGGATTCGCGTCCAGGTCCACGCGATTCAGGCCGCCGAGCGAGTATTCCCGTCTGATGTCCGCCAGTGCCATAATTGCGCGCACCTTACAACGACCGCGCCGTCCTGTCCACGATTACGGTGCAGCGCTCAATCGGAAAAACGCAATTGGGATGGCCGCAAATAAGGCACAAAAAGCGCAAAAGTTCTTTTACGCGAATTTCGCGAATCCCCGCGAATTTTGGGGCAGCCTTCTGGCGGCTTGTTGTGACCTAACGCGCCTGATAGATTGCGGTCCACTTCAAGCGGAGAAACCGCATGACAGCCATTGATTCAGAACGTCCGCCTGCTGACGCAAGTTCGCTTGCAGCCTGGTTCGCAGAAGGCGTTCGCGCGGAGCTTACAGCTTTAGAAAAGGATGGCAGTTCACAGAGTTACGAAGTGCTGGCTGGAAAACTGATTGAGAAGCGAGGCCAGACACAGGCCATTTTTCAGTTCATTATTGCCGACGGAACGCGAATTCCAGAAGAGGCGTCCGGAAAACTCAAGACGGCGACCGATGAATTCATGGTGACGGTGATTGGTCAACAGGCCGATCGCATTGATCTTTGCGTCGAGACCACGGCGGCGCTTCCTCCGGGTATTCATCGCGCAACGCTCATCATTGATGATACGGCGCTGCTTCGTAAGCTCGCACAGGTTTTGGACGAGACAGCGCAGAACCCTGTGCTTGTAAGTCCGCTGGCCGTGATGACGTTTCACCCGGATAGATCCAAGCTTGGATTTGCGACGCTCTGCCCGACATCTGCTCTGATAAATTTCGACGGCCAACCACGACGGATTGCCGAGCAAGCTTGCGGCTCTCCTTTGACATACATTTGGGGACCGCCGGGGACTGGGAAAACCTATACGATCGCTCACCTGGTCACCGCTCTGATCGAAGCCGGCGAGCGAGTTCTTGTATCCAGCCACACTCATGCAGCGGTTGATCAAGCTCTCTACGAAGCGGTCAAACCGGAGTCGGAGAAACGCAAGAAGGGACCGTTGGCTGGACATCCTGCAGTAATCGACGGCAAGATTCTAAGAATAGGTGTCGCAAAAACCGGCATCACTACTGGTGAGAAAATTCCTCCAGATGTGCGGCTCGATGCGGTCGTGGAGGCGAAAGGACGAAAACTGACTGACGAAATCTTGGAACTCACGAGGAAAACGAAACCTCTCGTTGACCAGAGCAGTCAATGGCGCGCGACAGTGGCGGAGTGGGAGCGGCTTGCTGGATTGTCCAACCGCCAGCACGAACTTCAGGCCTCCCTCGCGCAGCATGAAGCAAAGCGGAAGGAAACTGAGACAGCAATTACAGGTGCAAAGCGTGTCTTGCAACAGAGCCGCGCGGAGCTTGAACGGGCGCAACGGGCTTGGTTTTGGCGGGCGACGAAAACTGCGAAAGCGTTGCACGGATTCCAAGAATCCGAAAAGCAACTCCAAAGTACGGAGAAAGCTCTCGGATTGCTACAACATGAAATCGCGACAGCGCAACGACTGGTCACCGAACTTGTATCGGCGCTGGAACGGCAACAGGCCGTTTGCAACAAGTGCCCCACCCGGGAAATCGCCGAGCAAAAACTCTCAAAGTTAGCTTCGGAACTCGAACCACTTGAACAGAGAATTCGCGCCCTACAGGAGGAAATGTCCCACCTAGAGCAGAAGATAATCGCTGAAGCTCGCGCAGTGTTCTGCACGTTGACCAGCCTGTATGCTGGCAATGCGGGAAGGTCGCTTGAGGGGCAAAGTTTCGATGCAGTCATTGTCGATGAAATCTCAATGGCGCTGCCCCCGTTGATCTTTTTAGCAGCGGGACGTGCGGCACGTCGCGTAATCCTTGTTGGCGATTTCCTACAGCTTCCACCCATTGTCCGGGGCGATACGCCGGTTGGTGATGCGAGGTTGGGCAAAGATACTTTCGATCTCGCTGACGTCGCCAAAAACTCACAGAAGGGACCCAATTTTCATGTTGTCGCGAAACTCGATACTCAACGGCGGATGCGGACAGAAATCGCAGACGTTGCAAGATACTTGGTTTACAGCAAAGTGGGCGGTCTGAATGACCACCCAACGGTAAGTGAGCGGGAATCACTGGATTGGTTAGAATTTCTTCCGGCAAATCCTCTCGTCATCGTGGACACCGCTGACTTGCACTGTTGGAGCGGTAAACAGCCGGGTAGTCTCAGTCGTTTCAACTTCGATTCCGCTACGGTGGCTGTGGAAATTGCAGCCTTGGCCGCCGCGAAACTTCCAAAACCTCTTCCCGACGTCGCGCCGCCAATAGGGATCGTCACGCCTTACACCGCGCAACGGCGGCTTCTTACCAAGTTGATTGCCGATTTGGGCTTGAAAGACTGGGTGGCAGCGGGAACAGTCCACACGTTCCAAGGAGGCGAAGCCGACTTGATCATATTCGATTCGGTGCTCGATGAGCCTTACTGGTCCGCACGGCTGTGTAACCCTCGAGACGCAAGTGAAGTCATGCGCGACCTGAACGTAGCTGTTACACGAGCGAAGAATAAATTCATTTTCGTCGGTTCTTCAGAATGGTTGAACGCACATGCGAGGCCAGTGAGTGGTCTCGGTCAATTGTGGCAATTTCTCACAGATCGGGCCGATCTAATTTCAGTCCTTGAGTTAATCAAACTTGAACGCTTCCAGCGAGTGTTTGACCAATACGTTCGCGAGGCAGGGTGGAGCGTTCCGCGTGGACAGACGGGCTACACATTTGAGCACCTAGACGAAACTTCGTTCTTCGACCGATTTGCCAAAGACCTTAACGCAGCGTCAGACTCCATTTTTGGTCTCGCTCCTTACTTCGGGGAATACCGATGGCCGAGAATTCAGCCCCTAATCGGAGCGGCGCTGAAGCGCGGCCTCAAAGTGACGTTAGTCACGCCGCCACTTGCTGAGGTAGAAAACCGAAGCTACGTGGATAAAGTCATCAAGAATTTACGGGACTTGGGAGCAGTTGTCGTGTCGGCGAGCGGTGTCCACGGGAAGGATGTCATAATAGATGAGCAAATCATTTACACCGGCAGCATGAATTGGTCGAGCAATCGCGGTCGCTCCGAGGAAGTCCACAGGATTCACGCTCCTCAATACGCAAAGCAATGCCTTCAAGACATGCAGGCAAAGCATATCCGCCAGGCTGCGATTCACGAAGATGGCACGCCTCGTGTGTGTCCCCATTGCGGTTGGCCGATACAGATTGTGAATCAACGCCAGCAGCATGGCACGTGGGATTTCCAGGCAATGAAAGTTGGCTGCACCAACCCGAATTGCGAAGGTTATCTGCGGAACATAGACGAGCGCCCGTCTTTTAGGAACGCTCCTGTTTGCAAAGTGGACGGCCGCACAAAGTATCGCCGCGTGCGACGCGGGAAAGGCGAAGTCTGGCAATGCCCTAAGCATCCTAAAAATTGTCCAACTGAAAAAATTGTGCCTGGCGATCCGCTGTAAAGCCGGTGGCGATGTAGTCGAGCGAGTTCATATTCAATCCAATTCCCATCCGTGGCTGCGATGGTAGCCAAGCAATTTGAGCCGACGCCGGGCGGGTTTGATGTTCACGTCGTATTCATGGGAAATGGCGCTGGCCAGTTCGTCCACCAGCACGTGGCCGTGCTCGTCGGTGAATTTTTGAATCTGACTTTCCACGAACGGGCGGACGGTGGCTTCCGGCATTAGAATGGCCGAGGCCAGGGCGCGGGCGTTGTTTTCCAGCCGGTCGCGCCGCACGTCGTTCAATTCCTCCTCGACGGCCAGCCGTTGTTCAATGGTTTTGCAGTTGGCGAATATCGCCGGATGAATGAGCAGATGGGCCAGCTCTTCGCCAAGGGTAAAACGATATTTCTTTTCCAGTTGCACGTTGTCAATTAAATCGGCGTCCACGAACACGGCCCTGCCGGTCGTGTCAATGAAGGCATAGGTTTTCCAGCGCCGCGCCAATTCATGGAAGGCGATGATTTTCAGGCCGAAGGTTTCCAGCACCAACCGTTCAATGTCCACGCGACGGCCGCGCATGCATTGCGGCCCTTTGGCGAGCGCGTTGGCGGCGATTCGTTCCAGTTCAAAGAGCCGGAATTCCCTAACTTTTGGACTTTTTCTTGTATCGGCCACTTCTGAGGTCCTCGATGATCCCCCGGAGTTGTTCCTTGCTCACCTGCTCGTATTCCATCGTGCGCAGCATGGCCGGGATGAGTTCGTTTTCCTTCACAATCCGTTCCACGTCGGCCGGAATTTCGTCCCGGCCACGGGCGGCCAGGTCGTGAAACGTTGCGTAATCGGGCGCGCCTTTTTTCAAACCGAGCGCTTTGGCCAACCGGTCCAGCGTCTCCGCCGGCGGCGGCGGCAGCACGTCGGCCTCCACGTTGCAGTAATTGGAGGGCTGCATGGCCACCCGCCGGGCAAATTCACGCAGGCTCAGATCCAGCGCCAGCCGCTTTTCTTTCAAAAACTGTCCGAAGGTCGTTGCCATAGTGTCTTGGAATGACGTTTGTCTCGAAATGTTCTAGTCAAATATAACACACCGCCATTTGCGGGCAAGCATTTTTCTGAGAAAATTTGCGTGCGGGCGTTGCCAAAAATGAATGGACTTTTGACGCATTTCCGAGATCCTGTTTCCACCATGTTCTCGCTCCAAATGCTCTTCGGAAAGGCCGACCGCTTTTATCAGTTGCTGGAAGACGCCGCCAGCGAAGCCCACGAAAGCGTCCGGCTGGTCATTGAAATGCTAAAAACACCAACTTCCGCCAAAAGTCTCGACGATCTCATGCTCACGCGGCGCAAGGAGAAAAAAATCGCCGAGCAAATCACCGCCGAACTGGTGAAAACGTTCGTGACCGGGCTGGAACGCGAGGATATCGAGGCGCTGGCGCTGACGTTGCGCAAAATTCCCAAGACCGTCGAGAAACTGGCGGAACGCATCAACCTCGGTTATCAGCACATCCAGGGCGTGGATTTCAACCGGCAGATTGAAATTATGGAACAGGCCACCGACGTGGTGCTGGCCATGGTCAGACAGCTTCGGGACATGAAGCATCTGGAGAAAATCCACGAGTTGAACACCAAACTCCAGTATCTCGAAAACGAGGCCGACCGGCTGATGATGGACCTGTTGAAAGACCTTTACAGCGGCCGCTACGACGCGCTGCGCGCCATGGTCATCCGCGATCTTTATGAATTGATGGAGAAGGTCATTGACCGCTGCCGCGACGCCGGCAACGTGGTCATGCACATCGTGCTGAAAAATTCCTGACCGGCGCGATGACCCTCATCCTTCTCGTCATCCTCGCGGCGTTGGTGTTCACCTACATCAACGGCTTTCACGACACGGCCAATTCCATCGCCACCGTCGTCGCCACCAAGGTGTTGACGCCGCGTCAGGCCGTCATGCTGGCGGCGGTCACAAATCTGATCGGCGCGTTTGCGGGCACGGCGGTCGCCACCACCATCGCGTCCGGCCTGGTGGATCCCCAGGTCGCCACGTCCGAAGTCCTGATTTGTGCGCTGGTCGCCGGCATTGCCTGGAATCTCCTGACGTGGTGGTTTGGAATGCCGGCCAGTTCGTCCCACGCGCTCGTGGGCGGCTTGTGCGGCGCGTGCCTGGCCGCCGCACGCAACGACTGGCATGTTCTGGTCTGGTCCGTTCCCAATTCCGAGCACTGGTGGTTGAGCAAAGGCCTCCTGTGGAAGGTTATTCTGCCGATGGTCTCCTCACCCATTTGTGGATTGGTGTTCGGTTTTTTGCTGATGGGTCTGCTCTATTTTCTCCTGCGCAATTGGCATACGGCCACCGTCAACAAGACCTTCGGTAAACTACAGCTCCTCAGCTCGGCTTACATGGGGTTCAGCCACGGCACCAACGACGCGCAAAAAACCATGGGCATCATCGCGCTGGCGTTGTTGACCGGCACCAGCAGCGGCCTGTTCGACCATCTCCCCGGCTGGCTGTCGTTCTTGCACACCGCTCCCCCGGAAGCGAACCAGCCGCTCGCCATCGCCGCGTGGATAAAAGTGCTCTGCGCTCTGACGATGTGCGCCGGCACCGCCGTGGGCGGCTGGCGCATCATCAAAACCCTCGGACACAAAATGGTCCGGCTCCATCCCGTGCACGGTTTCGCCGCCGAGACCACCGCCGCCACCGTGCTGGTGACCGCCGCGTATTTCGGCATGCCCGTGTCCACCACCCATGCCGTCACCACGTCCATCATGGGCGTCGGCTGTGCGAAAGGCTTGAATCATCTCAAGCTGGATGTGGTCGAACGCATCCTCTGGGCGTGGATCATGACGCTGCCCGCGAGTGGCGTCATCGCTTATCTGCTGGTCAAGCTGGCGCAAGCCGCCGGTTGGATTCACTAAACTGGAGGGACAAGTGACACGAGTCCCACAAACGAAACTGAATCAGGGACTCGCATAGCTCATCCCTCCGATGGAAACACCTAATACATCGTTTGGACGATTGGATTGCAGGACAAGGTTTGGCGGGACTTGATTTGCGGCGTGCAGAAAGACAGCGGACGATTCTTAAATCGGGGGCAGGGCGCAGCCGATCATCCACCGACCAGTTTGCGCAATTCATTAACCGCTTTTTCCACGCTGATGGCCCCGACCCCGGTCAGTTCCCGCAGAATGACCACTCGCTCGCCTTGCGGTCGCCAGACTTCTTCGAGCGCGTCAGCCCATAAAACCAGGCAGGGCAGGCCAAGCGCAGCAGCCAGATGGGTTATACCCGAATCATGTCCGACAAAGGCCACGCACGACTGGAGCCACCGCGCCAATTCCGGGAGCGGCAGGCTTCGCGCCACTCGACGCCGCTCCGGCGGCACGGCCGCCGCCAGCCGCTGAAGCCGCCCGCCTTCGGCCTCGCCGCCCACGAACAGCAGGTCCAGCTTCGTCGAACCCGTCAACCGCGCGATGAATTCCGTCCATTTGATTTCCGGCCAGTTTTTCTTTTCGCTGCCGCTGCCGGGGTGAAGGGCAAGGGTAGGACAGGCATCTTGCCTGTCTCCAGTTTGAGACAGGCTGGCCGCCGCCGCGCCATCAGGGCACTCTGGCGCGCCCTGAAGACGGGAAGCCTGTCCCACGTTAAGTCGCGGCACAGGGTCCGCATCGAAGATGGCGAACCGTTCCAGTGGTTTGAGATAGACCTGCGTGGCGTGGATGAATTCCGCTTCGTTCGGACGATATGGCCCGGCGATAAATTGCCCGAACAGGCAGCGGCGCAAGTTGGTTTTGAAGATTTCGTCCGGGTCATAAAGATACGAAACCACCAAGTCGAACTCGGAGAAGTAATCCATCAGGTTCTGTTCAAGTATGCCGTCACGCGCGAAAAAGCCGGCCAGTCCGCGCGCCTCGATGGGCTGGACGCGGTCTGCCAAACCGCCCGCCACGGCGAGTTGGGCGATGTGCGGATAGCCGAGCACCTCCAGATGCGCCCGGGGAAATTGTTTGCGCAGGGCGGCAATGGCCGGCAAGGTGAGAATAAAATCTCCAATGGCCCCGCCGCGAATGACCAGAATCCTGGGTCGGGTGGCGCTCACATCGCGCGAAAGGCGGTCAGCCCCAGAATCATCACGAACACCGCAAACGCCAAACGGATGCCGCTGCCGATGCGCACGATGGTTTCGTTCGCGGTGGCGAAATTCACCAGGTCGCGCAGCCGCCACGGCGTGATCGTGAACCAGATGCCCGCAATGACGAGCAGGTAAGCCCAGATTTGAATCACATACACCCACGGCGTCTCGCCCAGATGCGGACGCCCGGTGTCCACCATCAATTTCGCCAGCAGCAACATCAAAACCGCCAGACCGCGCACGGCCAAAAAGTCCTGGACGAAAATGCACGCCAAAATGCCCACCGCCGCAAACACGGCCATCATCGGTTTCTTATAGGCCGAGAAATCGGCAATCGGTTCGATGTTGACGTTCCACAAAAACCATGCCGTGCCCAGCAGCATCAACAAGATGCCGACGGGCAGGTTGCGCGGAAACTTGCGTGCGGCAGCGGCGAATTGCGCCGGTTTGGTCAGACCGTAAATCTGCGGCACGCTCACGCCCAAGCCGAGCAGGATGGATAACAACGACAGCTTCATGGTGAAAAGCTAACCACGAATGGACACAAAAAGACACGAAAAATTCAAAAGTGCTTATTCACTCGGCTGAATGTGTTGTTTGCTTTTGTAATTCACGCAATGGAATCCGTTGTCCGTTTTTATCAAACCACTCGGGATGTTCAAAGAATTGGTGCATATGTTGGTTATGACCATCAACAAATGCTTGCTGAATTTCCTGATGTCCTTTCGGGAATCCCTGGTCTACCAAAAAGTAGTAGATTCGAAATTGCCCATCCATTTTATCGGCGGATTCAATTGCCCCGTCTGTAGGAACAGTCCCTGAATCTTTATCATTAAAATCAAATTTAAATGGTTTAACCTCGTAAAGGCAATAATCGCCACGTAAAAAGTTGCGCGTCGCTTGGTCAAATCCAGCCGTGGTCGCATATCTTTTGGCTTCCGATTTCAAAAAATAATTATCTATCAATGCATACCCAAGAAATCCAAGGCACATCAGCAACAAAACGAACTGGCTTAGGTTAATTAATGTGGAAATGCGCGGCTTTCTCATATTTGTTAAATGTTGATTATTGCCGGGTCGCCGTAGAGCGTGAAGGAACCGGCGCGGGTGATTTTCACGTCCATGAGCCGGCCGCGATGCCGTTCCGAGCCGTCAAACACCACAATCTTGTTGCAGCGCGTTCGGCCCGTCATCCGCGCCGGATTTTTTTTGCTCGGCCCTTCCACCAGAATCTGCGTCTGCCGTCCGACAAACGCGCCGTATTTGCGTTTGGCAATTTCGTTGATGACTTCGAGTAACCGCTGGTTGCGTTCTTCGCGAATTTTTTGCGGCACCTGACCGGGCATTCCGGCGGCGGGCGTGTCGCGGCGCTGCGAGTATTTGAAAATGAACGCCTGATCAAATTCCACTTCGCGCACGAGCGAGAGGGTCTGCTCATAGTCATCCTCGGTCTCGCCGGGAAAACCGACGATGATGTCGGTGCTGATGCCAATTTCCGGCTGGGCGCGCCGCAATTTTTCAATGATGCCGACGTAACGGGCGCGGGTGTAGCCGCGGTGCATTAATTTCAGGACGCGGTCGCTGCCGCTCTGGACGGGCAGATGCGCGTGCTCGACGAGCTTCGGTAACCGCGCGTACGCCTCAATCAAATCGTCGCCGTAACCTTTCGGATGTGGCGAGGTGAACCGGATGCGTTCCAGCCCTTCGATTTCGTGGACGGCGTCGAGGAGTTGAACGAAGGGGGATACGGGTGACGGGTGACGAGTGACGGGTGACAGGAAAGAGCTGCCCGCGTCACGCGCCACGCGCCACTCGCCACGCTTTTCACGTTTCCCATAACTGGTGACAATCTGGCCAAGCAGGGTGATTTCCTTTACGCCCTGCGACACAAGCTGGCGGCATTCGGTCACGATGTCGGGAATGCTGCGGCTGCGTTCCTCGCCGCGCGTATAAGGCACGATGCAGAACGTGCAGTATTGATTGCAGCCCTGCATGATGCTGACAAACGCGGTGACAGATCTTTGCGAATTGCCGTTGAGCAAATGCTCGCGGATGGTCGCTTCGCTGCCCTGCTCCGCCGCCACGTCCACGATTTTTTTACGGCGACCAGCGAGGATTTCGTCGAGGTAATCCGCCGCACGATGGAATTTTTGCGTGCCGAGGACGAGGTCAACGTCCGGCAACCGGTCTATGAGTTCCCGTCCGCGGCTTTGCGCCATGCAACCCATGAAACCGAGCACGACATCGGGACGGTGGCGGCGGGTTTCGCCGATGACAGCGGTCATTTTGCCGAGCGCTTTTTGCTCGGCGAGGTCGCGCACGCTGCACGTGTTGAGCAGGATGACGTCGGCGACGGCTTCGGACGGCGCGAGGGTATAGCCCTTGGCCACGAGCTGCGCGGCGACGGCCTCACTGTCACGCTCGTTCATCTGGCAACCGTAGGTTTTGATGTAAACACTCGGCATGGAACGAGAATAGCGACAAATTAAGCCATCGGCGCGGTCTTGAAAAGGCGGAAAGGCGGCAGTTGTCCATCACCCGGGCAAATTTATTTCAATTTTTTTCAAAATTTGGCTGGCCAAACGGGGTGAACTGGGCTTTAATAACTGCAGGTCATGGGAACGAACCATGCAGTGCAGCACCGCCTGTCTTCGCCGTACTTCGGCGCGGCAGGCCAAACCTCAACCTGGAGGACTTCCAATGGACATCCATCATCCCTTCGTGACTGAATTCCCTGAACATCGTGAAACCATCCGTTCGCTCAAGCTGGCGGACGCAAAGTTCCGCGCGATGTTCGAGGAATACCACAAGCTCGACGACGAAATCTGCCGGATTGAAGAAGAAGTCGAGTTCGCCACTGATCAGGAAATTGACGAACTCAAGTTCAAGCGCGCCAAGTTGAAGGACGCGCTCTATTCCGCCGTAATCAAAAACGAAGCCGCGCTCGTTCACTGAGCGCCGCGTCGGCAATTCGCTCCGGCCGCTTTAATGCGGCTCGGGGCTGGCTTTCCGTTTTTTCGCCTCTTCAATCACCTTTTCTGCCGCGTCGCGCGGCATTTCCTCATAGTGACTGAAATCTTCCGCATGCACGCCTCGGCCGCCGGTGAGTGAACGCAGCGTGCTGGAATAGTGGTAAAGGTCCTTGGCCGGCACGTGCGCCTTGATGACTTGAAACGCGCCGTCGGAATCCATGCCCTGGATTTTCCCGCGCCGGCTCGACAGGTCACCCATCACCTTGCCCATGCAATCCTCGGGAATACGGATTTCCACCGTGTTGATCGGCTCCAGCAGGCACGGCCTGGCAGCGGTGAAGGCTTCCTTGAACGCAAAGTAACCGGCGATTTGAAACGCGATGTCCTTCGAGTCCACCGGATGCATCTTGCCGTCGTAAAAATCAATCTTTACATCCACTACGCGATAGCCGGCGAGAATGCCTTCCGTGCACGCCTGGTTGACGCCTTTCTCAACGGAAGGCACATACACGCGGTCCACGTTCTGGCCGACCAGGGAATTGGTGAACTCGATGCCCGTGTCGCGCGGCTTCGGTTCGATGCGCATCCACACCTCGGCGAATTGCCCCGCGCCGCCGGTCTGTTTTTTGTGCCGGTACTTCGAGTCGCCCCTGGCCCGAATGGTTTCGCGGTAACGCACGCGCGGTTCGGCCAGTTCAACGTGGACATTGTGACGCCGGCGCAAACGGTCGGCCACCACCTCCAGATGCAGTTCGCCCTGTGCGGAAATAATCGTCTGATGCAGTTCCGCGTCCACCACGTAAAGGAACGTCGGGTCTTCCTGGTGCAACGCGGCGAGGCCGGACGCGACTTTGTCCTCTTCACCCTTCACCTTGGCGACCAACGCCGCGTGGATGTTCGGCTTGGGATACACCACCTTCGGCAGCGTTACGCGTTTCTTCGCGCTGCAAAGCGTGTTGCCGGTGTGGGTGACCTTCAGTTTGACGACGGCCGCGATGTCGCCGGGACCGAGGGTGTTTGCTGCCTCGCGGTTCTGGCCGTTGAGCAGATAAATTTGCCCGATGCGCTCGTTTGCCTTGCGATCGCTGTTGTATAAATCCATGCCCGTGGACACCGAACCCGAGTAGATGCGGAAGAAGGACAGCTCGCCAAAATGCGCCTCGGACATGGTCTTGAAAACGTAAAGGACCGGATCGCTGCTATCGAGCGCCACCTCGACTTCTTTGTCGCTGGCATCCACAGCCTTGACCTTTTTGCGATCCACCGGTGATGAACCGTACTTGGCGATGAAATCCATGACCCGTGCCACGCCGATGTTGTTTTCCGCCGACGTGCAGAACAGAGGGATGAGCTGCTGCTTCTGGATGGCCGCGTGGATGCCGCTGCGGAATTCCTCCTCCGAAAGACTGCCCTGCTCGAAAAACTTGTTCATCAAGCTGTCGTCGGACTCCGCGATGAGTTCGATGAGCTGACTGTGCCGGTCCTTTGCTTTCGCCTGCCACTCGCCGGAGGCCGGTTCCTCTTTGTATTTGCCACTGTAATCGGTCGCGTAGGTCACGACTTCATTGCGCAGCACGTCCAAAATCTTGTTGAAGCCCGGACCGGGATTGACTGGCACGCTCAACGGAAACACGTGCCGGCCAAACCGCTCCTGCAACTGTTTGACCACGGCGTCAAAATCCACGTTCTCCTTGTCCACGGCGTTGACGACGATCATTTTCGGGATGCCGTAGCCGGTCGCATAATCCCAGACCCGTTCGGTGCCGACGCCAAGGCCGTGCTGGGCATGGACCACCACCAGCGCGAAATCGCCGACGCGCAACGCACCCAGGCCTTCGCTGATGAAATCGAGGTAACCCGGCGTGTCAATGAGGTTGAATTTCTTTCCCGCCCATTCCGTGTGCAACAGCGAGGCCGAAACCGAAATCTGCCGGTTCTTTTCGCTGACGTGATAATCCGACGCGGTCGAGCCGTCGGCAATGCGGCCCATGCGCGAGATGACGCCGCCGCACATGAGCATCGCCTCGCTCAACATGGTTTTGCCCGACGAGGCGTGACCGACGATGGCAAAGTTCCGGATATCCGCTGGCTGATAGCTTTTCATAATCAAATCTGGCAAAAGGCGCCGTGCATCACTACGGGCATTCAAGTCGGAGAACAGAAAAGTTGAGGAAATGAATCCCGCGACTGTCGGCACGCCATTTCATCCGCCCGCATGATAACCAAATATCCCCGGCGAACGCAACTCGCTTGCGGGCGCGCGCCAACCCTGTATGTTCATGGGCGGGCCACAAGGTCATTCCGGCCTCTGGCGATGCCGCGGAGCCAAGGTGCATTATGGAAACCGAACCGTTGAAAATTTTGCTTATCGGAAAAGACGAGCGTTTTGTGCGCACCGTCGCCGACCTGCTGTGCGCCGACGACCAGGCGGCTGAGGTCACGACCAAGCCCACGGTGGACGCCGGTTTGGCGGCGTTGGCCGCCAATTCCTTTCACGCGGTTTTGTTTGAACTGCCCGCAACCGACGCGACCAGCCTGTCCCAAGTCACATCGCTCACCACCAGGGCGCCGTGCGTGCCGGTGGTGGCGTTCGGAACGGCGACCGATGAAATTTTTTCCGCCGACGTCATCCGCAACGGCGCCCAGGATTATCTGGCCAGGGAATCCTTCGATGCCGCCGGCTTGCGGCGCGCCATCCGCGGCGCGATCGAGCGCCAGCACGAACGGCTCGCGTTGATCGAGGAAAAGAACAATTACTACGGCATTTTCGATCATCTCGTCGAAGGTATTTTCCGCACGACACCCGACGGGCATTATCTGCTGGCCAACGCTGCGCTGGCGCACATCTACGGTTACGAGTCGCCGGTGGAATTGATGGCGAGTATCCAGGACATCGGGACGCGATTGTACGTTGACCCGAAGCGGCGCGAGGAGTTTATCCGGCTCATGGAGGAACACGACACGTTGAAGGGATTCGAGTCTCTCATCAACCGCAAGGACGGGATCGTCATTTGGATTTCGGAAAGCTGCCGTGCGGTGCGCGACGCGCAAGGCAAGTTGCTCTACTACGAAGGCACGGTCGTGGACATCACGCACCGCCGACAGATGGAGCAGGAACTGCGGAACTCGGAGTCCCTTTATCATTCCCTGGTGGAAACGATGCCGCAGAACGTTTTTCGGAAGGATTTGAAAGGGCGGTTCACCTTCGCCAATCAACAATACTGCCAGCATTATCACTGCAAGCTGGAGGACATCCTCGGCAAAACGGATTTTGATTTTTTTCCCAAGGAGCTGGCGGAACAATACACCCGGGACGATCAGCGCGTCATGCAAACCGGCCAGACCTATGAAATCACCGAGGAACATCACCCCTTGGGACAGGAAAAGCGCATCACCCGGGTCGTCAAAACACCGCTCTATGGTGCAGACGGAAAGCTCATCGGATTACAGGGCATCTTCTGGGACGTCACCCGGCAACAGCTCGCCGAGGAAGAGATTCGCCGGGCCAATGCCGAGCTGGCCCGCAGCCGCGAGGAATTGCGCGCCAAAAACGAGCTCATGGAGGAAAGCCTCCGCATGGCGCACGAAATCCAACTCGCCATCCTGCCGCAGCAATACCCGGTTTTCCCTGGCAACCTCCCGCCCGAACAAAGCGCGTTTCAATTCGTCCATCGCTATCAGGCCGCCGAAACCGTCAGCGGCGATTTTTTCAACGTCTCCGCGCTTTCGGATACCGAGGCTGCCGTCTTCATTTGTGACGTGACCGGCCACGGCATCCGCGCCGCGCTCGTCACCGCCATGGTCCGCGCGCTGGCGGAGGAATTGAAGCCGCTGGCGCGCGAGCCGGGAATGTTTTTGCGCAAGCTCAACTCCGATTTGTGCAGCATCCTCAAGAGCACCGGCTCGCTGATGCTCACCACCGCGTTTTATCTCGTGGCCAACTGGCAGACCGGCGTCATGCGCTTCGCCAACGCCGGCCATCCCAAGCCGCTGTTGGTGCGCCGCGCCATGAGCCAGGTTGAACCGCTCACCAACGCCTCCGGCCGCAGCGAGCCCGCGCTCGGTCTGTTTGAAGATTCGCCGTATCAAACCACCGAACTCGCCATCCAGCCCGGCGACCTCCTGATGCTGTTCACCGACGGCCTCTATGAAGTGCAGGGACTCAACGAAGAATTGTATTCGCAAGAGCGGATGATGCTGGACGTGGAAAGCCGGCTGGCCATGTCCACCGGGGAACTGTTTGACGCGCTGTTGGAAGCCATCCGCTCCTTTTCCGTCGACCACGAATTTGCCGACGACGTCTGCCTCATCGGCATGGAATATACCGGCAAGCCCGCCCGGAAAAGTTGACGCGAATTTTGTGAATTGGCACGGATGAAAATTCCGATCCGGCGGCTCCAAAGTCTCCCTGTTCAATCAAGGCCATTCCCAATCTGTTTCGGACGTCGGTGTTGTTCAGGCTGACCCGCAAAACATCACGGTAGCATGGGATGGCTTAGTCCGGTCTGCCCAGGAGGCGGAGGGTATCTGCCAGGCCGAGGCGAGCTTCCTCGGAAGAAGGAACCCGTTGCAAAATGGATCGGTATTCCGTCATGGCCTCGTTCAGTTGGCCTCGTTTCCGGAAGATGAGCGCGCGGGTCAGACGGGGAGGTATATAATCCGGATCCAATCGAATGGCTTTTGACAGTTGCGTTTCCGCATCATCGAGTTTTCCGCGTAACATAAGCAATTGGCCATAACGATAGCAGGACTGGGGGTTGTCGGGTGCCAGCAGCAGCAGCCAGCCGACTTCCGTTTCCGCCTCGTCGAGCTTCCCGCGCCGGAGAAGCAGGGTGCAATAATTGGCACGGGCCAGATAATAATCCGGTTGAAGTGTTATTGCTTCCCGGAATTCCGCCTCGGCTTCATCGAGCCTTCCGCTCCGCAAGAGCGCCAGGGCATAATTGTTGTGAGCGATTGCGTCGTCCGGTTTGATCTGAATCGCCTTGCGGAAGTGCACCATCGCCTCTTCCCACCGCCCGGCATCGGAGAGGTAGTTACCCACAAAAATGTGGGCATTCCAGGCATTCTCGTTTTTGGCCACCGCATCACGCCACAATGTTATGTCGTCACGGTAAAGCCAGGTCTGCCGCCATGCCAGCGCCCCAAGCACCGCCAGCAGCACTCCGCAGATCAATGGTTTCAGAAACGGACCTCGTCTCTGAAAAAAGTCCAGCACGGTGGTGACGCCCGCCGCTGCCAGCACCAAAGGCCCGATGCAGGCAAGATACTGGAAATGATCGCATACAAACGAGAAGTGGAAAAAGTAAACGTTGGAAAAGCCGAGCACCGGGAAAAGCACGGCGATAAAATATCCCATCGCGCACAGCGCCGGTCGCCCCCAACCGTTGCGGTTCCGCCACAAAATCAACAGACCGATTCCTGTCGCCAGCACCGGCAAATATGCCGTCAGTTGCGACGTGTGGATATCCCAACGCGGATAATAGAACATCAATGGATACGGCCAAAACAACTTGCCAAGATAGAAACACAACATCCGACCGGTCAGGACAAATCGCTCCAATAATGTAAAATCCCACTCCTGCCCCGCCGCGCCCACATGGTTTTTTTCGACCCACATCGTGACCAGCCCCATTACAACCCCAACGGCCAGAAACGGCAGCAGCCGACAAATGGTTCTCCACCCAACTTTGACGCACTTCCACCACAGCAGCAGCCAGATGACTACCGGCAAGGCAACCGTGGCCGTCTTGCTCCAAAGGGCAAACACGTAGAGCACCAGTCCCAAACCATAATATTTCCACGGTCCATGGCTGGTGTCTGAAACTCGAAGCGGGGTGACATCGGAGTTGGCAGTCGCTTGCCCCGGCAGCCAAAACTTCAAACAAGCCCAGATCGAACTCAGGTAAAAAAATCCCGAGAGTATGTTCTTGCGTTCAGTTATCCAAGCCACCGATTCAACCTGGACCGGGTGCAAGGCAAAAAAGGCCGCGCCCAGCCATGCTCCTCTGACACCAAGGTTACGCAGGACCAACCAGACCAGGATGGCGTTAAGCGTATGAAGACACACGTTGGTTGTGTGGTAACCCAACGGATTCAACCCCCACAGGTGATACTCCAGCCAAAAACTGGTGTAGGTCAGCGGGTAGTATTGCTGGGTTGCGTCCAACTCAAACCAGACTCGCCGCAAGCCATCCAGAGTTCGCAGCGCCACGTTGCCGGTTATGTTACGTTCGTCATCCCAAAAAAACTGACCGCGCAACGCCGGAAAATAAGCGAGGAAGACGAGCAGAATAATCAAAGCACCCGGCCACCACCGGGACGAGGCCGAACCCACATTCGTTTTCGAAACGGAACTCACATCGGCATTGTCGCAGGCCACGCTGATGTTTTAGCAAAGGAGCTGCGGGTTTTGAAACAGAAATTGTCCGGCGACCGGTTTTTCACGCCGCGGCGGCTCATTCAGCCAGGACTTTTATCACCCGGGACCTTTCGGCGCGTTTGCGCCTGGTTTCGTCGAGGATTTTTTTGCGGAGCCGCAGATTTTTCGGCGTGGCTTCCACATATTCGTCCGAACCGATGTATTCGAGGGCGCGTTCGAGCGAAAGTTTCAGCGGCGGGCTGAGTTGAATGCCTTTGCCCTCGCCTTGCGAACGCATGTTGGTCAGCCGTTTCGCCTTGCAGGGATTCACCGGTATGTCGTTATCGCGCGCGTTTTCCCCCACAATCATGCCGGCGTAAATGGCGTCGCCCGGCTCCACCAGCAGGCGGCCGCGTTCCTGGATCATGTTCAGCGCGTAGGCCATCGCCTGGCCGTTTTCCATGCTCACGAGCGAGCCGTTCTTGCGCGCGGCAATTTCCCCGCGGTCGGGGCCGTATTCGTGAAACAGGTGGCTCATCACGCCGAGGCCGCGCGTCTGGTTCACCAGGTCGGTCTCGAACCCGATCAGGCCGCGCATGGGAATCAGCGCCTCGATCGTCACCTGGTCGCCGTGATGGTTCATGCTCGTGATCCCGGCCTTGCGCCCGGACAGGTTTTCCATGACGGTGCCCATGAATTCCTGCGGGATTTCGAGGAACAATTTTTCAATCGGCTCCAGCAGGTTGCCCGCGGCGTCCTTTTTGTAGAGCACTTCCGGACGGCTAACCAAAACTTCGTAGCCCTCGCGCCGCATTTGTTCGACCAGGATGGCGATTTGCATTTCACCGCGGCCTTCGACCTCGAAAATCTTGGGGTCAGCGGTCTGCCGGATGCGCAAGGCGACATTCGTGCGGGTTTCCTTTTGCAGCCGCTCCCAGATGTGCCGTGCCGTGACGAGCTTGCCGTCCTGGCCGCCGAGCGGGCCGTCGTTCACGGCAAATTCCATCTGGATGGTTGGCGGGTCAATCGGGATGTAAGGCAGCGCGCCGCGTTCCGGTTTGTCCGCGATGGTTTCGCCGATGAACACATCCTCGAAACCGGTTACGCCCACAATGTCACCCGCGTGCGCCTCCGGCACTTCGATGCGTTTCAGGCCTTCGAAGTGATAAATCATCGTGATTTTACCCAGGGTAATTTTGCCGTGGCCATGCAGACAGGAAGCCTCATCGCCCACCTTCACCTTGCCGGCCATGATTTTGCCGAGCGCAATGCGGCCGAGATAATCGCTGTAATCCAGATTTGCGACGAGAACCTGGAAGCCGTCCCCCGCCTTGGCGCGCGGCGGCGGGATGTGTTTTACGATGGCGTCGAACAACGGCCCCATCGTGCCGGAACGTAGCACAGGCGTCCCGCCTGTCTCACCCTTCAAATCCTCAATCGAAGCCAGCGCGTAACCCTGTTTCGCGCTGGCATAAACGAACGGAAAATCGAGCTGTTCGTCCGTGGCGTTGAGCGAAATGAACAGCTCGAAAACCTGGTCGAGCACCTTTCTCGGGTTCGCATTCTCGCGGTCAATTTTGTTGATGACCACAATCGGCTTGGCGCCCGCTTCGAGCGCCTTGCGCAGGACGAAGCGCGTCTGTGCCTGCGGGCCGTCGGCGGCGTCCACCACCAGCAACACGCCGTCAATCATGTTCATGATGCGCTCGACTTCGCCGCCGAAATCCGCGTGGCCGGGCGTGTCCACGATGTTGATGTGGTATTCCTTGTATTTGAACGCGGCGTTTTTGGCGCGGATGGTGATGCCCTTCTCGCGTTCGAGGTCCATCGAATCCATGATGCGCTCCTCGCTGGCCTTGGCCTCGTTGGCGCGGAACGTCCCGGACTGCTTGAGCAGGCAATCCACGAGCGTTGTTTTGCCGTGGTCCACGTGCGCAATAATGGCAATGTTCCTGATGTGCTGCATTATTTAAAACCGAGTCGGATAGGATGCCTTACGTGAGAAAAAGGTCAAGTTGCGTTTGTGGGAAAATTGATTTGGCTAAATACCCCACCAGCGTTTTAGCACTTTCCAGACTTTTTTCAGAAAACCGAAAGGCTCGCAGGTGAAGTCCAAACTGCATTTGCTTTCGCGCTTGAACGAAATCTTCATGGTCGCATTTAACCATGAGATCGAATGGGCAACTATTACAGTTATTTGGGGGTTGATGTATGGGTTAGAAACCGCTTGTCGTATTGTTGATTCAAATAGTCGTAATGATTCTGCCACTTTGCATGAATCTTTAAACGTCGTTTTCTTTCTCTGCTCAATTCAATGCTTATCCGGCTTGGCGCGATGTCATTCCCAAACCATTTCTTAAGTATTTCTGCTTTGCGTGGATTCCGCAATGGAAGGGCAGGCCTGGATGTATCGGCGTTTCCTTCATATTCGGAGAGTACGGAAAGACGAGCCAATTTACGTGTCAGCGGCCAAGCCCTTGGCTGAAGCGCGTGGAACGATGTCATCGCTGCAAATAATGGCGCAACAAAATCCGGGTCGCGATTGTAACGGTTGGCAAAATCAGTCCAACGGATGCGCTGCAATCTTTGTTCTTCATCTTCATCTCTTGCCTGCGATAGCCGGGGGAATTCCCTGCCAGGTATCGGATGATGCCGACGTGTAACTTCCTCAACTGCTTCCCAACATCTAATTGGCCATCCGAGATATTCTTTGCGACTTAAGAGAATAGCCTGCACGCGATGATCAAAAAAACTATCCATTCCCGCCCAAGGTAATCCGCCCGCTGCATGTGGGCCGGGACGTTTGCGCTGTTTCAGTTCATTTACTGTTCTTGCCATGCTGTTATTTTACAAAACGGCACTAAACTTCTTCTCCAAACTTCGCGCGCTCACGAGATCCTGTGGATAAATCGAGATCAACTGCACATTGTGTTTCTTACAAAGACTCTGTTTTAGTTTCATCTTTGCTTCATATTCGGCATTGCCTATCAGCCCGAAATACTCGATAAAAATCCCTTTGATGGTGAAGTCGGTTCGGAAATTTCCCTCTGGGTATTTGATTTCCCTTTTATGCGGAATTCCTCTGGAAGACAGAAAATCGTCTATTGTTTTCTCCGCAAGCGATAGGCAGACGTGACCATCTTTGGCCAAACATTGCGTGCCGCGACTTGTTGGCCTTGCACCGTTTTCCAAAATTCCAGCTTTAATCAGCGCATTTAGCCAAGAACCATAAAGTTGTTTGACACGGTAGAGTGAAGGTTTTTGCAACAGAAGTTTAAACAGTGTCAATCGTTCTTCGGTAGTCAAATCAATCAGGTCGTCAAATCCATCACCAAATTCCTGCGTCGGAATGCGCTGAAGCAGACCAGCAAGTTCTTTAAGATAATCAATTATTGCGGCACTAGACGCATTCATATCTCCTTTATTAAATAAAGCGCTACTGGCGCACGGGGCACAGAATTCCAATTTTTCCACTCCTAATCGCTTAATAATCGGAACAGGTAATGAATCTTCAACAAATCTCTGGTGGCAAAGAATACAGATTTTCGTTTGCGCCGGACGAATGACACGCGTCAACCCTAATTCCTCAGCGCGAGAAACAGCAAAATACATCAGGGTATTATACCATGCGCGAGTCAAACACAATGGGTCTCGCCGTTTCCATTCTTCGACTGCCGTTTTCTCCGTAATGCGAAGAATGTCTTCAGTAATGCTCCAATACCAAATCCACTGATCTTTCTTTATCCGCGCACGCAGCAAATCATCATGAGCTGGAGTCCACCACTTTAGAATAAACGGGTTTTGTGAATCTTTCGGTCTGGAGTGGAAATTTTTGTAAGCAGATTTTTCTCGCTCATCGTAGATGCTCATAACGCTTAAAGATGTCGAGGTCGTCGCCGTAATAAAGCGTGCCCATGAACGGATTTTGCGCCGGAAATTTATCCGCGTCAATCTGCGTCATCCGCGGTTAAACCAATTTCTTCAACCTCGTGTCCTCGCCCAGTTTCCTGACCAACTCCTTCACTTTCTGCGCCTGGCTTCTGTGCGCGAGCAATACCGCGTCGTCCGTCTGAACCAGAATCGAATCGCGCAAACCGACCACCGCAATTGGCGTGCGCCGGTCTTTCGTGCGCGCGTCGTAGATGATGTTGCGCGCAGCGTCCACGTGGATGAAATCTGCCACGGCGCAATTGCCTTCCGGGTCGGCTTTGAGATGCCGCGCCAGGGCCGTCCACGAACCGAGGTCATCCCATTCAAACGCGCCGTCGGCCACAATCACGTTTTGTGCGTGCTCCATCAGCGCGTAATCAATCGAGATTTTTTTGATATCGGGATATTCCTTTGCCAGAACTTTCGCGAGTTTCGCCGGTTTGTTCACTACCTTGAACCAGCGCTGGCAGGCGGCGTACATCTCCGGCTGATGTTTCTGCAAACCTTCGGTGATGGTTACGAACGACCAGACGAACATGCCGGCATTCCAGCGATATTGGCCACTGTTGACGTATTCGAGTGCTTTGTCAAAGTGCGGTTTCTCCACGAATTGTTCGGCGCGATGGAAAACTGTCTTGTAAGCCTTCATACCTTGCGGCGGCGGCAACGCCTCGCCCACTCGAATGTAACCGTAACCCGTCACCGGGTCAGTTGGCTTGATGCCAATGGTAATGATGGCCTGCCCGCGACTGGCCAGATTGAACGCATCGCTCAAAACCTGCTGGAACTTTTTCTCCTCGGGAATCACGTGGTCGGCGGGCAGCACGGCCATCACGCCCGTTGTTGAACGCGCACCGACCAACGCCGCACCGAGCGTGACGGCGGCACAGGTATCGCGGCCAATCGGCTCGGCGATGAGATTGGCTTTGGGAATGTTCGGAAGCTGTTTGCGGACTTCCGGCAGTTGCGCCTCGTTGGTAATGACGAAAATGTTTTTGGCCGGCACGAGCGGCAGCACGCGGTCAACGGCCTGTTGCAGGAACGAGCGTTTGCCGAGCAGCGTGAGCAATTGTTTGGGCATTGTCTCGCGGCTGACCGGCCAGAACCGCTCGCCCCGCCCGCCCGCCATGATGATGACAAAGCGGTTTTTGGTGTCGGGTTTTGTTTTCATAATTTTATCCGCGAATTACGCGAATTATCGCGAATGTTTCGGATTCTTTTTTCTTAATTCGTGTAAATTGGCGAAATTCGCGGATACAATTTCATTTTATAGCATTTCTCAACGATTTCACAAACATGCTCGTGCGCTTTACCATATCCTTCGATTTGCCGTGCTTCGCAATCTGGTTCACCACGGCGCTGCCGACGACCACGGCATCCGCAACGGACGCGACCTTCTTTGCCTGTTCCGGTGTTGAGATGCCAAACCCGACGGCGATGGGCAGTTTCGTGTGCGCGCGGATTTTGGCGACCTGTTGCGCGAGATTGGACGCCACCTGCTTCTGCATCCCCGTCACGCCCTCACGCGAGACGTAGTAAATGAAACCGCTACCGCGTTTGACGATGAATTCCATGCGGTCATCCGGCGTGGTCGGCGCGACCAGGTAAATGTGGCAGAGACCGGCCTGGCGCATGAGTGATTCGTAGTTGTCCGATTCCTCCGGCGGCAAATCGAGCACGAGCAAACCGTCCACGCCAGCTTTGGCCGCGTCCTTGACGAACCGCTCCAGCCCGACTCTGTGGATCAGGTTGAAATAAATGTAGAGGACGATTGGAATTTGCGAGCGCTTGCGGATGGCGGCGACGGTTTCCAAAACTTTCGGTGGCGTGGTGCCGGACTCCAGACCGCGCTGCGCGGCAAGCTGGTTCACTAAACCGTCGGCCAGCGGGTCGCTGAACGGCACACCAAGTTCGAGAATGTCCACGCCCGCCTTGTCGAAGGCGACAGCCAATTCGCGCGTGGCGGTGAGCTTTGGGTCGCCCGCGCCGATATAGACGATGAAGCCTTTTTTGCCGGACTGTTTGAGCCGGGCAAACTTTTCAACGATGCGATTCATGCTCGCCTGAGTTTCCGGTTTGAAGATTCAAGTTTCAAGCGGGATTTGAAACAACCTCTTGATCGTAATCCTAATCCTAATCTTACTCTCGGGACGATTATGATTAAGATTACGATTAAGATTAGGACCGAACCGGGATTTGACCACCCGGCGCTTTTTTAGCATTATCCCAGCATGGCCAGCACCTTCGGACATCTGTTTCGCATCACGACGTGGGGCGAATCCCACGGCGGCGGCGTGGGTGTGGTCGTGGACGGCTGCCCGCCGCGCCTCAAGCTCTCCGAGGCGGACATCCAGCCCGATTTGGACCGTCGCCGGCCCGGCCAATCCAAAATCGTTTCACCGCGCAAGGAATCCGACACGGTGCAAATCCTTTCCGGCACGTTCGAAGGCAAAACCCTTGGCACCCCGATTTGTCTGTGGGTCAAAAACGAGGATGCCCGGCCTGACGCCTACGCCGAAATGAAAACCAAGTTCCGCCCGTCGCACGCGGACTTCACCTATTTCGCCAAATACGGCATCCGCAACTGGCAGGGTGGCGGCCGCGCCAGCGCGCGCGAAACCGTCGGCCGCGTCGCCGCCGGCGCCATTGCCAGGAAGATTTTGCGCGAACGGTTTGGCGTCGAAACCCTGGCCTACGTCAAACAAGTCCAGCGCCTTGTTGCCAACGTGAACCCGGACAAGGTGAAATTCAAGGACGTCGAATCCAACATTGTCCGTTGCCCCGACCGAAAGGCGGCGGCGAAAATGATCCGGCTCATCGAAAAGATGCGCCTGGCCGGCGACACCGTGGGCGGCATCATCGAAGGCGTCGCGCGCGGGGTGCCGGCCGGCTGGGGCGAACCGGTGTTTGACAAGCTCGAAGCCGACCTCGCCAAGGCCATGTTGAGCCTGCCCGCGTCGAGGGCGTTTGAAATCGGGTCAGGTTTTGGCGGCATTTTGCTGACCGGTCGCCAGCACAATGACCCGTTCCGCGCGCGCGGCGGCAAGGTTTTCACGACCACGAATTTTTCCGGCGGCATTCAGGGCGGCATATCGAACGGCCAGACGATTTTCTTCCGGGTCGGGTTCAAACCGATCGCCACCGTCATGCACAAGCAAAACACGGTGGACGTGCAATTTCACAACACCACGCTCCAGGGCCGTGGACGGCACGACCCGTGTGTGTTGCCGCGGGCGGTGCCCATGGTGGAGGCGATGACCGCGTTGGTGCTCGTGGATCACGCGCTCCGGCACAAGGCGCAGTGCGGTTGACCCGAAGGATTTCGGGGTTGATTTTTCCACCGTCCGGACGATTTATATTTTATGCCAGAAAAGACCATCAACGAAATTTCCGCTGACCTGCGGAGAATTTACACCAAGGCCACCGAAGCCGCGCAGCGGGAAAATCTTGACTACGCCATTGCGCTGTTCAACCAGGTACTCGAAAAAGAGCCGGGCCTTTTTGAATGCCGCAAGGCGTTGCGCGAGGCGCAATTCCGGAAGGCCGGCGACAGCGGCAGCGGATTTTTCAAAAGGATGCTTAGCGGCGCCGGCTCCTCGCCACAGGTGGCCAAGGCCAAGATGGCGATGAGCAAAAATCCCGCCGAGGCGCTCGCCATCGCTGAACAGATTTTGAATGGCGACCCGAACAGTTCCGCCGCGCATCGCATCATTGTTGACGCCGCCAAGGCGCTGGACCTGCCACGCACGGGTGTGTTGTCGCTCGAAACCCTGCTGAAAAACTCGCCCAAGGACAAGGGCCTGGCGATTGAATTTGCCGAAGCGCTCGCCGCCAGCGGCGGCGACGCCAGCCGCGGGGAACAAATTCTGAGCGAACTCTTGCGCGCGCGACCCAACGACGGTGAACTGGCGAAGGCGTTGAAAAACCTGTCGGCGCGCAAGACGATGGACAAGGGCGGTTACAGCGCGCTGGAAGGCGGGCAGGGTTCGTACCGCGACATTTTAAAGGACAAAGAGGAGGCCGTTTCGCTCGAACAGGAAAAGCGCGTCGTCAAGGCCGAGGACGTGGCCGAACGGCTCATCGGCGAATACGAAGCGCGCCTGGAAACTGAGCCGGACAACCTCAAGCTGGTGCGCCAACTCGCGGAACTTTACACGCAGAAAAAGCAGTTCGAACGCGCCCTGGAACTTTATGATCGCGTTAGAAATTCCGAGATGGGCAACGACCCGTCGCTCGAACGCGCCATCGCCGAAACCGTCGCGCGGCGGTTTGATTATCAAACGGAACAGCTCGATCCCGCCGCGTCCGACTTTGCCGAACAGTCGGCCAAAATCCAGGCGGAAAAACTGAATTTCCAGGTCACCGAATGCCAGAAACGCGTCGAAAAGTATCCGACGGACCTGGCGATCCGGTTTGAGATGGGCGTGCTGTATTTTCAGGCGGGCAAAATCGGCGAGGCGATTGCGGAATTTCAGAAGGCGCAGGGCAATCCGCACAAACGCATCGCCGCGATGAGCCTGCTCGCCCAGTGTTTCGCCAAACGGAAGATGTTCGACCTGGCCGCCCGCACGTTGCAAAACGCCGTCAAGGAAAAAATCGTGTTCGACGACGAAAAGAAAGACCTCGTCTATAACCTCGGCTGTGTGCTCGAAAACATGGGCAAAAAAGAGGAAGCCGTTGAACAATTCAAAATCCTCTACGAGATGGACATCAGTTACAAAGACGTCGCAGCCAAGGTGGATGCATTTTACGCCGGGTAGTAAAAATTTCTTTTCCTCCCCGTCCTCGTCCTCATCCTTCGCCGTTTGGCACTCGCTATTTGAGGTTCGAGGTTCAACGTTGGAGACCGCCCCGACGCGGCGTGTCGGGGTTCTGCGGGGTCGGCCTTGCACCGCCCGTGAATAAAATCGTGAATCCCAAACCGAAATCAAAAAAACGGATTGTGTTCCTTTTCCTCCGCCACGGTCGTCAACGGACCGTGGCCGGGGCATAGCAGGGTTTCCAGCGGCAGACGTAAAATTTGTTCCCGCACTTTTTGCCGCGCCAAATCCCAAGATTGGTTGCCGCGCCCGATGGACCCGGCGAAAATCGCGTCGCCCACCAGCGCCACGTGCGGCGCGTCCTCCTGCCAGTTGCCGACGATGTAAGTCACGCCGTCCTCCGCGTGGCCGGGCGTTTCGCGATGCGTGATGCGCAGCCCGCCGAGGTGGATGATCTCGCTCGGCTTGTTGCGCTGGTCCACCGGCGCGTTTTTGGACCCGCTGTGCAATCGCACTTTCAGAAAGGCTTCGCGGATTTTTGGCAGGGCATCCACGTGGTCGTAGTGCGAGTGCGTGATGAAAACGTGCCGGAGCTGAAGCCGGTTCTCGACAATGCAACCGAGGACGGGTTTCGCGTCAAGACCGGTGTCGAACAACGCCGCGTCACGCGTGACCTCGTCCCAGACGAGGTAACAATTCACCGTCAGCCCTTCGCCGGCAGTGGTAAACACGCGCAGTTCGCGCCATTGGCTCAAATCCTTCAGCCCCGGCAGCCAGCCATTGGCAATGCCTTCGAGTTTGGCCGGATCCAGTCCGATGATCTTTCCCAGCGCGATGAAATTTATTTTCTTCGCCGACCGTCCGAATTCTTCAAGCTCAGAAAGTTCAGCTTCGGAAATTCCCGCAGCCTTTGCCGCCGCGACCACCGAAACATTATTCATCGCGCGCGCCTTGCGGATGACGTCCCCAAAATGATCTTCGAGATTCACAGGCGGGACGGTAGCGGATTATTGCCGGTCACCGCAAGCGGTAGTGGCGGCTTCGAATTTCTGATTTACAATTTGGATGGCAGGGCCGCGACCTGCTCTGACAACGGATGTCGTGGTGGCCGGCGCGGCCGCAGACGACCAGCCGGTCTTCTTTACCCGCCCCAATTGCCTCTGCACCGTAAATTTTAGGCTTGCAATCACAGCGGGTTGTGTGCTAAAATAGGCGGGGTCAGAAGCATATGTTTTTCTCAAATGCCAAAAAAGAGCATGAGCGTTATTACCTGTTGCCGGGCATGGGCGGCCCGGCAGCGCGCCGCAAGCATAGAGAATTTTTGAAATGGTCGATCGTGGCGAGCGTGATTTTCTCTGTGATCATGGCGCTGATTATGTATTGGTTCGACTGCTTGAAATCGTTTTGAATGGGTTGGTGGTATCCTGATTTGCCGTTGCGTCGAGCCTATGGCGCATAATCGGCACACCCGTCCTCCGTAGTCCCGCGCCGCGGGACGGACGGTGGACCGCACCGACACTGCAATAATCAAAGCCGGGCCTGCCAGGGAGCTGCCGCGCTTGACCCGCCGCACGCAATTGTTAGTATGCGCGCGATTTGATGAATGGGTTCCGATTGATTCCGGTTTGGGTGGCGGCGTTGTGCCTGGGCCTGCCTTTGCGCGCGGAACTGGCCGACGGCGTCAAGGCCATTGTGAATGACACGGTCATCACTTACGCGCAGGTTGAGGAGTTCACCATGCCGGCGGAGGATGCGTTGCGCCGGGAATACGCCGTGCAGCCGGAGGTCTTTCGGCAAAAACTTGCCGAGGCGCTCGACAACAGCCTGGAGATATTGGTGGAGCGCCAGTTGATCCTGCACGAATTCGAGACCAAATACAACAAACTGCCGGACAGCGTGGTGGACGAACTGGTGCAGGACCGGCTCCGCGAGCAGTTCGGCGACCGTGTAACGGCCATGAAATCCTTGCAGGCGCAGGGCATGACGTATGAACAATACCGCCAAAACGTCCGCGACCAGTACATCGAGTCGGCACTGCGCCACCAGAATGTTTCGCGCGAAATCACCATCTCGCCCTACCGGGTCGAAACCTACTACCTCGCCCATCAGGACGATTTCAAGGTGGAGGACGAAATCAAACTACGCATGATCGTGCTCAACAAGACCGCCGACGATGACACCAATACGCCGGCCCTGGCCCGTGAAATCCTGGCCAAAATCAAGGAAGGCGCGACGTTTCCCGAGATAGCTTCGGTTTATTCACAAGGCTCGCAACGCAGTCAGGGCGGTGATTGGGGTTGGGTCGAGCGCTCCGTGCTGCGCCAGGAACTCGCCGAAGTCGCCTTCGCGCTCAAGCCCGGCCAGGTCAGCGACGTGATTGAAACGCCGGAAGCCTGTTACCTCATGCTCGTCGAGCAAACCCGCCCCGCCCACGTCCGGCCGCTCACCGAAGTCCGCGATGACATTGACAAAACCCTTCGTACGCAGGAACAGGCCCGACTTCAAAAACAATGGATTGAGTCACTGAAGAAAAAAACGTTTATCCGCTATTTCTGAAACGCGAAACTCAAAACGTGAGGCGTGAATTCACGTTTCACGCGCACGTTTCTTCTGCCCCATGAAAAACTGGATCGGTATCACGCTGGGCGATGTCACCGGCATCGGCCCCGAAGTCACCCTCAAAGCCCTCGCCGCCGAAAACGCCGCTGACGACGCGCGCTACCTGCTCATCGGCGATGAAAGTTACGTTCGTCGGCTGAACGAAAAGCTGGGAACCAACCTGCCGTTGGAAAAATTTTCCGGCGGCAATGAACCCGGGAAAATTTTTGTCGCCAGTCCGCTTTCCGAGCCGCTGCCGGAACATCTGCCCGCCGGTTCGCCGGCCGCCGCGAATGCCGCCGTTGCCTCGTTGCGCGACGGCGCGAAACGCTGTCTTCGCCGCGAATTGGACGCCGTGGTCACCGCGCCCGTCAATAAGGAAGCCATCATCCGCGCCGGACACAAATTCGTCGGCCAGACGGAACTATTTGCCAAAGCCGCCAAAACGAAACGTTACGCCATGATGCTGCTCGGCCACGACGAACACGGACGCTGGCTGCGCGTGGCGCTCGTGACCATTCATACCTCGATCAAATCGGTTCCCCGGAAAATCACGTCGGAAAAAATCATGCTGGCCGTCGAATTGGCCGCGCAAGCCTGCCGCGATTTGGGACTGCCGCGCGCAAAAATCGCCGTTTGCGGCCTCAACCCGCACGCGGGCGAAGGCGGGGAATTCGGCGACGAAGAAATCAAAGTCATCACGCCGACGATTCTTGCCGCCCAAAAAAATGGACTGGATGTCGTCGGCCCGTTGAGCGGTGACACGGTATTCTACTACGCCCTGCGCGGCGATTTCGACGCGGTGGTAGCTATGTATCACGACCAGGGACTCGCGCCGTTGAAGGCCGTGGCGTTCGACACCGGGGTAAACTGGACGCTCGGCCTGCCGTTCATCCGCACCTCGCCCGATCACGGCACAGCCTATGATATTGCCGGAAAGGGACTAGCCAATCCGTCGTCCATGATTGCCGCGATCCGGCTGGCGAAACAGTTGGCAAAAAAACGCAGGTAGGGACGGCCCGCCGGGCCGTCCGCGGACGCCGCAGCGTGGCGTCCTTACCCAATCAACTCGCGAATCTTCGACTTGATATCCCCACCGCGCATCAAGGATTCGCCCACGAGAATCACGTCCGCGCCGCACTGCTTTAATCGCTCCACATCGGCGCGCGTGTGAATGCCGCTTTCGGCGACGAGCGTAGGACAAGCATCCTGCCTGTCTCCATTTTGAATTTTAGAGACAGGCGAGACGCCTGTCCTACGGTTTAATTCCGCTGCCAGACGCTCCGTCGTGCCCAAATCCACCTTGAACGTCTTCAAATCGCGGTTGTTCACACCAATGAGATTCGCGCCGGTGGCCAGCGCACGTTCCAACTCCGCCTCATCGTGAACTTCCACCAGCACAGCCAGTCCGGCTTCGGTCGCCAGCGAATGGAATTTCTTCAATCGCTCGTCATTCAAAATGGTGACGATGAGCAGGATGGCGTCCGCGCCCCATTCGATGGCTTCGAGAATTTGCCGTTCATCAATGATGAAGTCCTTGCGCAGCAACGGCAGCTTCACCGCCGCGCGGATTTGGCGGAGATGATCCAGCGAGCCTTGGAAAAATTTCTCGTCCGTCAAAACCGAAAGGCAACTTGCGCCTGCCGCTTCGTATTCCGTCGCGATGCGGACCGAATCGAAGTTCTGGCAGATGACACCGGCGGATGGTGACGCCTTTTTGATTTCAGCAATCAGCGCAATGTTACCATGACGCGGCTGGCGCAATGCGGCAATGAAATCGCGCCTCTCGCCGTGTTCGAGCAGCGCGTCACGCAAATCGCCCGCGGCAATCAAGCGTGCGGGCAATTGCGCAATCTCGCGTTTTTTTTGCTCAACAATGGTGTCGAGGATGTTCGCCATACCGGGAGGGACGGCATTTTGCTGTCCCATCTTTCTTTTTTTACAGGGACGGCGGCACGCCGTCCCTCCCAAATTTATTCCTCTTCATCTTTCACTCCCTGCATCCGCTTGGCCGGACAGCCGGCGCGGAGCCAGCCGTTCACAAACTGGTCAAGGTCGCCGTCCATCACCGCCTGCACGTTGCTGGTTTCGACGCCGGTGCGCAAGTCCTTCACCATACGATAGGGCTGGAAAACATAGCTGCGAATCTGGTTGCCCCAGGAAATGCTGCCTTTCTCGCCGTAGAACCGTTCCATCTCGGCCTTCTGCGCGTCCTGCCGTTGGGCGTAAATCCGCGACAGCAGCAACCGCATCGCTGTGGCGCGATTTTGATGCTGCGACCGCTGGGTTTGCGACGCGACGACCAGGCCGGTCGGGATGTGCGTAATGCGCACGGCGGTTTCGACCTTGTTCACGTTCTGGCCACCCTTGCCGCCGGAACGGAAGGTATCAATTTGAAATTCGTTCGGCGGAATCTCGAGCTCCGTGTTCTCTTCAATTTCCGCAATCACGTCCACGCTGGCGAAGCTGGTGTGGCGTCGTTTGTTGGCGTCGAACGGCGAGATTCGTACCAGCCGATGCACGCCGCGTTCGGCCTTGGCAAAACCGTAAGCGTTTTCGCCTTGAATCAACATGGTGATGCTCTTGAGGCCCGCGCCTTCGCCGGGCAGCGCGTCGGTCACTTCGACCTCCCAGCCGCGCGATTCGGCCCAGCGTTGATACATGCGCGACAGCATCTCCGCCCAATCCTGCGCCTCGGTGCCGCCCGCGCCGGCGTTGATGCTCAGGATGCAATTCTTCCGGTCATGGGGGCCGCTGAGAAAAACCTTCAATTCCAGCGCATCGAGGTCTTTCAAGAACTTTGCGAGGTCGCGTTCCAATTCCTGCTGCACCTTCGGCTGCGCGTCGGCGGGTTCGGCTTCGCCGAGTTCGAGCATCACGCGGAAATCGTCCAGTTGTTTTTCCGCGTGAAGCAGCGGCTCGATTTTGTTACGGAGGGAATTGGCTTCGTCAATCAGCGCCTGCGCCTTTTCGCGGTTGTTCCAGAAATTGTCGGCGGCCATGAGCGAATTGAGTTCGCCGAGGCGCTTCTGCGCGGCGGGCACGTCAAAGAAACCTCCGCAGGTGCGCAAGTTTCTCCGTGGCGGTGGCAATTTCCGTTTCAACCGTTTCGAACATAATGGCGGAGCATACCGGAGACGGAGACGGGGAGCCAGAAAGGATTATCCGCGAATTTCGCGAATTGCCGCGAATTGAAATTGGTAGAGACGGCTCGCCGGGCCGTCCGTTTAGGAGGCGGAACTTCCGCCGGTCGCCTCGGCCCGGCTGCGCCAAAGCTTCGCCGCGGCGAGCGAGGCGACCCTACCTGAAGTCACGGAATCGCCAGCCGGTTCGTGGCGAGCCCGTTTTTATTTGTGGCCGCCGGCGAGCGAGAAGGAGTAGAGGATAAGCCCGATGATAAGCAAACCGGCCACGATAACGATGATGAGGAAGATGGTGTTGACCTTGTTGGTCTTTTTGGAGAATTCCTTGCCGGAATCGAACCCTGGCGGGCGTCCGCCGCCGCCCTTTTCCAATTCGCCCAAACTCACCCCACGCGGCATAACCATCGTGGTATCCACTGGTTTTGGGGCGCGACTTGGCGCGGGAGCGGGTGCCGGAGCCGCCCCGGCGGCGGGCGCCGCGCCGGTGTCCAGGCTCAGTTCCACGTTGCCGAGGCGCAAGGTCTGGCCGGGCTGCAAAACGCTTTCGGTGATTTTTTCGCCGTTGATGTACGTGCCATTGGTGGAGTCGAGGTCCTTGATGACGACGTCTTTGCCGCGCAACAGCACCTCGCAGTGATGGCTGGAAACGGACGCCTCGGCGATTTGAAACATGTTATCCTCCACGCGGCCGATGGTGGTGCGATCCGCTTTCAACTCATGCACCCGGTCGGTCATGCCTTGAGTCAGGATAACTAGTTTCGCCATAGTTACGGTGAACCGATTATGACTGCTGCCCGTTCCAAGTCAAACGGAAATCTTATCGTCAACCCCGCCGCTCAATCAGGGCGCGGAATTCAGCAAACAACGACGTCGAATCATGCGGCCCGGGCGAAGCTTCGGGATGATATTGCACACAGAAAACCGGCTTGGTTTTGTGCCGCAGGCCTTCGACGGTCCGGTCGTTGAGATTGATGCGATTCACGGCCAGGTCCGGCGGCAGGCTTGCGGCATCCACGGCGAAACCGTGGTTTTGCGCGGTGATTTCCACCCGGCCGGTCTCGTAATCCTTTACCGGCTGGTTCGCGCCGCGATGGCCGAATTTCAATTTAAAGGTTTTCCCGCCAAACGCCATGCCCAGAATCTGGTGGCCGAGGCAAATCCCGAAAATCGGAATGCCGGTGTCCACGAGCGCCTTTACTTCGCGCACGAGGTAATCCAGCACCGCCGGGTCGCCGGGGCCGTTGGACAGAAAAATGCCCGCGGGTTTGTGCTTCAGCACGTCAGCGACGGAGGCCGTTGCCGGCAAGACCTGCACGCTGAAACCGTGCTGCCGCAACCGGCGCAGAATATTGTATTTCAGTCCGTAATCGAGGGCGACAACGGGAATGTCCGCGGGCGGCAGCGGGTCGCGCGCATTCCGTGCCGATGCTTTATCAAGGAGCGCGTCATAATTTGTAGTGACTAGCGCGTTTCCCGCGTGCAAATCACCGTGGAAAACTTTGAAATTCGCGCTTTGCTCGTCTTTTTCATCCCAGCGAAACGCCTTCTTGTGCGTGACTTCCTTGACGTAATCCACGCCGACGAAGACGAATTCCTTCGCGCGCTTGACGGCTTCGGCGTCCGAAATTTCCCCCGTGGAAATGAATCCGTTCATCGCGCCGCGCACGCGGAGCTTTTTGGTCAAGGCCCGCGTGTCCAGGCCCTGGATTCCCGGCACGCCGTTTTTCTCCAGGTAATCGGCGAGTGAAGAATCCGCGCGCCAGTTGCTGACGACCGGCGAAAGTTCGCGGACGACGAAGCCGGCGACGTGCGGCTGCCACGATTCCACGTCCACGGTGTTGACGCCGTAATTGCCGATGAGCGGATAGGTCATCGTGACAATCTGGCCTTTATAGGACGGGTCGGTGAGGATTTCCTGGTAGCCGGTCATCGAAGTATTGAAGCAGACCTCGCCGCACGCGGACGCGCGCGCGCCGAAGCCTGGCCCGTGATACACCGAGCCATCTTCCAGTGCCAGAATTGCTTTCATGGAAACCAAAACGACATGATGCTAGGTGAGCTGCGCAACAACGGAAAGAAATTTTAACCGCGAAGAGGCGCAAAGAACGCAAAACTTGGATCCGCGAATTTCGCGAATGAACGCGAATGAAAACGAATCTTGGTAGGGACGCACTGCCGGGCGCCCGTCCGGTGAGGCGAGACTCCGTCGAGCCGGCTCTCAACCCCCAACCCTCAACTTTCAACTACTATTAACCGCGGATTACGCGGATTGTGCGATTTCCTCCGACAAGATAAACGGGATTTGCAGGGTATGTCTACCCGGGAATCAGGTTGATCGTGTCAGGATGTTCACGCAAAAACTGGCCAAATTCCGGTGTGATGCGCTGGATGACCGGATCAATGGGATAAATGTGGCCATTGGCAGCCTGAATGGCGTTGCGGGGGAAAAGGTCGAAAACCAGCAAGCCGGCCCGCTCGTCGTAATAAGCGCCATCCGCCAGTTTTTCGTAGCCCTTGCCCACCATCAATTCGTCCAGTGCAATCTGGGCGGGCGCAACGCCTTTGATGGCCGGTTGCGAGGTGACAATGATTGGCTTGTCATTTTTTAACACAATGCGCTCAAGCCGGATGTTATCATCGAAAATGCGATTTTGCAGATCAAGACGGTCGAGATATTCGGACGGGGTTGCGCCACGGTCAAAAGAGCCCAAGGCGATGCCATAGCCCTTTTGGCGCTCTGGCAGGGTGGCCTTGACATAGCGGCGGGTTCTTTTTTGGAAAAAAACCTGATGCTCACCACCCCGGGTCAAGCCAGGCAAAAGACGACCACTGGCACCTAGTTTCCCGTTTTCTTTGGCCCACTGGATGAGCCGCCGTTGCTCCGCTTCAAGACGTTTTGCGCGACTGGCGTAAGTGGCATCGTGGTCTGGAGCTGGCGCACCGCCTCCACGCGTGAAGTCAGCGGATGACTCAAGCGCCCCGCGAGGGTCGGCCATGGCCGGGTTTCGGTTGTCGTCTGGCGTTGCATTTATGTGTAGAATTATAGCTCAATCAGAGACCAATTGCGAGTGCTTTTTGCTGCGAAATTTGACCGAAATTAGCTGAAAAACGGCGGCAAATCACGAATAAACACGCCGGTCCACCGTAGCCTTGGCGAAGGTGGAAAACAACACGAATTGTCTTCAACGCGAAAACTTTTTGGTGCGAATTCTGACGAGCAACTCATTCAACGCCGCCCGCGTTTCCTCGCTCGGCAACTCCGGCAGATTGCTGGCCTCATGCGCCGCCTGCAATTCACCACGCAACCGTTGGTATTCCGTTTCGTGGAAGGCGAAGTCGGCATCCTCCAGCTTTGACTTTTCCGGCCCGGCCAGCTTTCGCGCCACGAGGTCAGCGATGTAAGGCAACCGGAACTCCTCGTTCAGTGTCAGGAGGTTTGCCTCCACTTCGCCCGTGCGCATCAGGTGAATGCCCGTGAGCAGCACGCGATAAACGTAGAGCAGCGGCTTCACCCGGCGCGGCGATTCTTTGAGGAACAGCTTCCACTGTGTTTCCGCGAAACCGCAGTAGTGATACGAGTGATGCTTGGTGATAACACCGCCGGGCGCGGGAAAAGGGATACTGTCGTTCGACGCAACCGGCTTGAAGGCACAGATCGCTTTCAGTTCCTCATGCTCCGGCGTGGTGTGGACGATGAGCGGCGAGAAAAGCTGTTCCAGCACGTAACCGTTCTTCTTGAGCAGCAGGCCGAAGAATTTCCGTACGTCATGGCTCACGATGTCCATGTCGAGACCGTCAATCACACGACTGTCCTCGACTGTTTCATCGCGAACGTCCAAGCCAACGACTTTTTCGAGCGGCAGCACATGCGCGCCGCGCAGGTCAAAATCCGAGTCCGGCGACTGAAACCCGTACAGGTGCGCGCCGCTGATGGTGGCAAACAAAAGCGGATACGGCTGCGCCGCGACGATTCGGTGAAGGCGTGGATCAATGGGCATAGTGGCGACGTTTGTTCCTATCGCTTGCTCGCAGACGGTTTGATAATCGCGTCAACAAAAACCAAATCCGAAACTGGCTCGCCTTTCGATCGGCGCTCGTTACGGGCTTGGACCAAGCGTTCGTCCTTCTTTCCCATCCCTCCGACATCAATAACGAGGTAAACCGCCCGCATCGTTTGTTCTGACTCCTTGTATGCTTCAAGCTGCTTCTCGTATCCGCCAACAAGTTTCCAGTTGGTGGAGAGTTTCGTCTCCACGAGTACTTTTATTTGACTGCCGACAGAAAACTTGAAGTCAACGACGCCACTTCCCGTGTCTGCTTCAGGAATGACGTCCAAGTTGTTTGCCTTGCAGTAAGAGTAGGCGATCCCGAAAAACAGGCGCTGGGCGACGTCTTCGTGGTGGGGCTCGAGATTGTGCCAGAGCAGTTTTGCGTGCCCCTTCTTTTCAACCAAGAATTTGAACTGTTCAACTATGGAGCGAACTACTCCGAACACCTTTTCTAAGTCCCACGGCGTTACTCGCTCAATTCTGAGCGGGTTGTGAACCGCGACAGTTTCCAAGATACTCCGCCATCCGACCAGTCCCAATGGGTCATCTTCAAAGTTGTAAGGATCGTGTTTGCCCAAGTGCACCGCCGCAAGGAGCGCTTCGATCGCGTTTCTGTCCCTGAGCACGTTGAATCTGAGCCGTGCTTTGTCACGCCGGGTTTTAGCCTGCCAAATATTTCCGATGAAATGGTTCACCTTGTGACGAAGCGCGGCATTCTTCGCTGCGGCGTCGGCGACTTCACTCCAATCCGTCGCTACCGGCAGCTTGCTGAGGATATCCTTTGGGACCAGCAACACTGGCGTCAGCCTTTTGACGAAGGGATTCCGTGGAAGGTCGAAGGCCTTCTCATCGAACTTAAACTGGCTTCGTGAAAGGGGGAAGGAAGCCAGAACTCTCTGAGTATACTCCGCAAGATCGGGGAGGATGATTCGCGTCACCATGTCGCTTATCAAGTCGGGACCGATGTTTTCCTCCAAGAGCGGAATGAGCAGAAAAACCTCAGGGTCTTCGACTCCCAGACGGATGATCTGTTTAGCCGTGTGAAGGACTTTCAGTCGCTTTTCTGGTCCAAACGCACTGCCGTGAATAGATGCAGCACCATATCCAAGACAAGTCGCTGCGATTTCATGGAAGTTGACCAACCGATCTGCCTGCCGCCACGGAGCGTCATCAGTCTCGGAAGAGAGTTTCAAAAGTTTCACCAAGGTTTCGAGGTATCTTCGAAAGCGCTGCGAAGCGCCAACGCTAATTTCCCTATGCTGGCTCGAATCGAGCGACAGCGGATTGATGAACAATCTGGTGTCGACGTTCAGCAATGGATTTAAGGCACCCGCCGCTTCGAGTGCGGTGAGATCGACCCCGAACTGCGCGCAAAATGACGTTGGATTTCTTACCTTGGCCATAAACCTCCGGTCATTGGCTGTTCGCCATTTCCTGCCGCGCTTTGATGAGGAAGCGGTTCGCCGCTTCGTAATCGGGGCGTTCGGGCAGTTTGGTTTCGGCCAGGGCGCGTTCGAAGTCGCGGTGCAGCTCTTTTCGCCAGGCGTCCACTTCGGCCCACGGCATCTCGCCGCGTTTGACCGCGAGCAATCGTTCGCGGTGCGCCTCGACGTGCACTGGCACGCTACCATCTCGCAACGTGGCTGCGCCTGTCAGCAGCAAGCGCAGCAGGTGCATGGCGTGTTTCCATTTGATCTGCCCTGAATTTCGAATGTCCTGCTCGATCTTTTTGAACTGCGACATGGCGTATCCGTTGAAGGTCTGGAAAATCATTTGCGACAGGAATGCCTGACGCAAGTCCAGCAGTTCTTTACCCAGCGGCGTGACCTTCTCGACCATCGGCGAGTAGAGGCATTCCAAGATGTTCGGGTTCGCCTTGAGCGCCATGGTGAGGAACTTCTGCAATTCCCAGTAGCAGCTCTGCGCGGCGTTGTCCTCGAATTGTTCCGGCGCGCCGAAGAGCGACCATTGCAGTTCGGCAGGCGCGAGGTAGATGCCGCGCCGGTCGGTGTCGGATTCGTCGTTGTCCAACCCATACGCCCGCGAGCCAGTGACGCAGCGGTAGATTATGAATTGCTCGAGGTCAAAATCATTGGAGTGCTCGACGGAGTCTCGCCCCACCGGCTGCAAGCGATCTTTGAAGTGTTTCAGAACATCCAGTTGTTCGCGAGTGAGCGAGGCTTCGAATCCATCGGGAAAACGGACAAGAAATTGATTCTGGTCACCCGTCGGCGTGCGCGTGACGACACCAACCGCGCCGCGTGGGTGAACTAGAGAATTGTTCGTTCCCCGCACTTCGACCAGCGACACGACCTGTGTCCCGGCAAAAATGTTGTCCGGCTGGTGCGACATTTATCGGGGAAAGGATAGCGAGCATCCATTCAGCACACGAGCGTCTTTCGGGTAAAAACAGTTCGTGTTGATTCGCGTCCATCCGTGGTTCACGCCGCCACTGCTTCGGACTTTTCGGACCAGACGATTTTGCCGCCGACAATCGTGGCCACGGCCCGGCCCTTGAGTTTCCAGCCGTAGAACGGGCTGTTGCCCGATTTGCTCGCCGTCGCCGCGCGTTCGAAAACCCATTCAGCATCGGGATCGAAAACCGTCACGTCCGCGTCCGCGCCGGCACTCAGCATACCCTTTTTCAAATTGAGCAACCGTGCCGGGTTGACCGTGAATTTTGCAATCATGTCCGGCAGCGAAATCCGTTTGGCATGGACCAGTTGCATCAGCGAAAGCGCCAGCTCGGTTTCCAGTCCCGTGATGCCAAATGGCGCGTAGTCGAATTCCACTTCCTTTTCATAATCGCAGTGCGGGGCGTGGTCGCTGCACAAAATTTCAATCGTGCCGTCGGCCAGGCCTTCGAGAATCGCCTCGCGATCGCGCGCGGAGCGCAGCGGCGGGTTCATTTTGAAATTGGTGTCGTAGGAAGGCCAGTTGAGGGTTGACCCGCCTTCGCCTGGCTTCGGCGCGGCAAGGAGTTGAGAGTTGAGGGTTTTTCCGTCCGTTGCCCAGAATTTTTCACTGCCGGCCACGGCGGCATCGGTCAGCGTGAAATGGTGCGGACAAGCCTCGCCGGAAATCGGCACGCCGCGTTTCTTCGCCGCGCGCAGCAACGCCACGCTGCCCGCCGCGCTCAGGTGCTGGCAATGGACCTTCGCGCCGGTCAATTCCGCGAGCAGGATGTTCCGCGCCACGATGACTTCCTCGCCCGCCGCGGGCCAGCCGCGCAAGCCGAGCACGGTACTCCAGTAGCCTTCGTGCATCACCCCGTCGGTCACGAGCGAATAATCCTGGCAATGGTCCATCACCGGCAGATTGAACATTTTGGCGTATTCGCACGCGCGCCGCATGAGATCATTGTTTTGCACGCAATGGCCGTCGTCGGTGATGGCCACGACGCCGGCGCGTTTCAGGCCGCCAATCGGCGCGAGTTCTTCGCCGGCGATGTTTTTGCTGATGGCGCCGGCTACAAAGACGTTGACGATACCCTGCTGCGCGGCGCGTTCGTGGATAAGCGCGACGGTGCCGGCGTTGTCAATCGCGGGCGACGTGTTCGGCATGCAGACGACCGAAGTAAATCCACCGCGCGCGGCGGCGGCGGTGCCGGTGGCGAGGGTTTCCTTGGACGTTTGGCCCGGTTCGCGCAAATGAACGTGCAAATCAATCAAACCGGGGCAAACGACGAGGCCGTTCACCGCCATCCGTTCGGCGCTGCGCGGCGCTTTTTTCGCGGCGTCGTCGCCGATCGCGGTGATTTTGCCTTCCGAAATCAAAACGTCCATTTTGGCGTCGAGACGGTTGGCTGGGTCCACGACGCGCCCGCCGGTAAGAAGCAACGCTGCCATGCGCGGCGACGATACACGCGCGGAAATGACAAGGCAAGCGCGATAAAATCCTCCTCGTCCTTCGTAAACGAAATGGGTTCGAGAACGAGAACGAGGACGATGACGCGCGCGAATTGACAAAACCACTGCACTCGTTAAGATGCGTGGACTGCAAGCCTGCGGGCTTGTCGCGTCAGCCTTCGCCCTTCGGGCTACGGCTCGACGGGCAGGTTCAATTTACTACGGGAGGCGGGCTTGCCACGCCGTAGCGCGCAGCGCGGAGGCGGGCGTAGTTCAATGGTAGAACGGAAGCCTTCCAATTTGAATCAGGCATTTTTGACAGAAAATAACTTTCCGAAACTGCAAGTCACTTCGCGCAACTTCGCCAATGTTCCCAATGGGTTTGGCGAAGTTGCGTTTTTCACTGGCGGCAACTGGCGGCAACTGGCCGCCCTCTGTTTTAGTGCGTGGGGATGCAAAAACGGGATGCAAAAATCTTTTCAAGAAATGGTTTTCGGCGTTTGACGTTCAGACGGCATTTCCGGCTTTCGCGGTGTTCGTGACGTTATCCGCTCGGTCTGCGGTTTTGGCGCACTTTGATTTCAAAGTATGGGAGTTGGGAAAATGTTTCCGAAGCATCCGCGCGGAAACTTCGGAAACATTTTTTCCACTTCTGATTTTGGGGAAAGGGGGGATAAGCAGAAAAACGAAGTCATTCCGGCGTAGATTCATTCTCGCCCAGCAAGCGCAAGCCTTTCCATCCCTTCTGGCGCTTGTCGTCCTGTCCTTTGATGTCGTGCCTTGTGGCGAGCCGGAAAAGCCGCTGCACAACCTCCACGCACTCACGGCCAAAGCGGTAGCGGTCAACCGGGTTCCAGCCCCTGTCCATGCAAAAATCAGAGTAGGCCGCGAAAGCATTCGGGACGGGCAACCCCCAGGCGGTGCTGTCGGCAACGCATCGCTCGGCAAAGAACACATTCACCGAATCGCTTTCCAGCAACAATTCATCAACGCGCGTCTTTTGGACGGGCGACAATGCGAGCTGCCAGTTTGCGGCGCGGAGCGCGTAAAGGCCGTCAAGCATCCAGTTCAAAACGCCTGACGCCTCGGTTTCCAAAATCTTTTTGTCGAGGTCGGGGATGACGTTCGCGGGCTTCGGTTTTTCGTATCGGATGATTTTTAAGCGGCGTTGCCATGCAGCAACGTCGCCTTCAAGGTGAACCACCAGCCGCGAATTGCTCGTCACGAAGATGTTAAATTCACAATTGAGTGACGGTGAGACCATGCTGCCTTTGATTTCAACCGTTATCGGGTCGCCCCCCGTCAAACTTTTCAGCATGGCGGCGGTTTCTTTGCTCAAAAAATTCGCGGGAACGTCCGCGCCATAAAGCAACGGGCGGTCAATCAAACGGCCAATCTCAAACCGCTGGTTCAAATGCTCGGTTCGCAAGCTGCCGATGTTCTCCGCGCCGATGATGTCTTTCAGGACGCGGATAAACGTGCCTTTGCCCGCTCCCGCCGTGCCGCTCAAAATAAACATGGCCTGTGAAATGTTCCTGCCGACAAGCGCAAGGCCGCAACCGCGCTGCAAAAGGCTGATGTCGTCGAAGTCGAGCGACTTGCTCAAAAGGACATTTTCAAAGGTCGGACACTTCGCGCCGGGAACGTAATTGACTGCTACCTTGTTGCGGAAATGATATTTCGGCGAGAACGGAAGCAACGTGCGATCACTGATTCGCAAGACTCCGTTGCCAACGGGTAAAAATTCCTCCATGCCGCCTGCGAAAAAATTGTCTGGCACTGTGAGGAGGGACTTTGCCCGCTTCACCGCGCCCGCCAGCGCGGATGAATCGCGCAAGGAAAATTCCAGCGCGTCAACGTCACAATCTTTTTTGCAGGCGCGGGCGCACGCAAGCAGCAAGTCCGAAAGCCGCGCGGAAATGTCCTCCTCACTCGCCAGCGTGTAAATCCCGCGTGCGGGCGTGTAGGTGTAAAAACGATTTTCGCCGCGCAAATATACCGTTGGTGTGTCGGCGTTCGCGTGTTCGCCCAAAGTCGCGGCCATGAAACTTTCGTTAAGGTCACTGGCTTTGGTTCGGTTGTTCGTGGACTTCAAAGAAACGGGTTCGCCGTGAATTTCTGCCAGCGCGGGAAACTTTTTCTTAAACCAATCGTTCGGGGTCAATTCCGCGTCGTCGGGTTCGGCCTGTGACTGCGCGGCGGGCGGTTCAAACTCCGGCGCGGCCTCGGCAAGCTCGCGCAACTGGTCTGCCGTGCCTCCGGCCTCGAAAAAATCGTGCGCGTCCTTCACCGTGCGGCCTGCCATGTCGGGCAATTCAATCACCTTCACCGATTGCGCCTCGCCCCGGACATTCGCGGCGACGGCGGCGGCGTGCTTACGGCCGGTCGCGTCCTTGTCAGCGATGACAACAACGGCCTTTGCGCCGTCAAACCACTTGGCGAAGCCGTCTTGCCATTTGCCTGCGCCTCCCGCGTTGCAAGTGGCGGTGAATTTGTGACTGACCAGGCTGGCAACGTCCTTTTCTCCTTCGGCAATAAAAACCGTCTCGCCAGCTTTCACTGACGTTATGAGTTCCGGCAACCGATACGGGACTGGTTCAACGCCATTCAGATTCCAGATGAATTTGCCGGGGCGGTTCGGGTCTGGACGGCGTTGCCGAAAATCTTTCGGTTTAAGTCGGCACACTTGAAACAGCAATTTGCCTTCCGCGTCGTGGTAGTCATAAACGGTCTCAATTTTCAAACGCGGCTTGTGTGCCGATCCACCATTGCCGTTTCTGCCGTTGCTGTTGAAAAGTTCGGCGGGCTTGACGCCAAGCGCGGCGGTGATGGCCTCAAAAGTGCATCCGGCATGACACTTCAAAAGCAAACCGGCGCGGCCTTCGCTGATTTTCAAGCTCGGCTCTTTGTCCTCGTGCGCAGGGCATCGGCACAAGTAGCCATTGCCAGATGGCTTTGGCTCAAATCCCGTTTTGGCTGCCAGCAGATTTTTTAACTCGGCTAGGTTCATCGGAAAAAACAAGCGGCACGCGCAGGGGAGTAATTGCGCGTGCCGTGCCGCCGTCCGGTCAAATCAGTGAGAAAACCAAACGGCAAAAATTGTCTCTTACTCCCCATGTTAAAATCAGCCGCGCATAATAGTTTCCCAAAATCCTTTTGGCTTTTCTGTGACGTTAAGTTTTGGGCGATACTCCGCAATCATGGCGTTTTGCAGGTCGAGGGCGCGGGCGGCGGGGCAACGCACTACGGCAACTTCAACTTTTGACACCGGGAATGTCGGTCCGGCGGTCGGTCCCGTCCAATGTTGAAAGTGCCGCAGCAAGGTTGAATAAAGCCTGCCAGAGTGGGATTCGCCGCAATAAAGCACTTCGCCCAAGAAGCCCGGCTCGCGGACTAAATAAACGCCGGACTTGCCTTTCAACGCCTTTACCCAATCGGCGACGGCGCGGCCTTCTTTCACGGGTCTAAATTCTAGGCTCATGGCTGTTTGCTTTTGGCGGCGGTTCAACGCTGCCCGGCTTCCACCGGCTTGCTGGCCGTGTCGCGCAAGAAGCGTTGCAATTCCTCTGGCGTATAAAGCGGGCGGCGAGTCGCGCGCGATGGGCGAAGCAAGCCGCGCTCGGTCAGGCGTGAAATGGTGATGGGATGAACACCGAGAGCTTGCGCGGCTTCCTCACGGGACAGCGCGAGTTTCGGCACGTTGTTTTGGACTTTGTTTTTTTTCGCCATGCCCCAGATTACAGGGACGGCAATCAGATAACTATGGGCGGAGGTGAAATAACCCTAGAAGTCGCTTTTCGGCTGGGCAATTTTAGACACTTCAGTTTTCGGCGCGCCGCCTTTGTCAGTGAGGGGAAAACCGATGCGATTTAGCAAAGTGCGGGTGTTGTGCGGGTAAGGTCTGTAAATGATGCCTTTCTTATTCAGTTTCGTGTTTTCAGTTTTTTTGATGGCCTTCATCTGGACAAGCCAATCGTGTATCTGCCGCACGGTTTTGCGCGCGTGAACTTCTGGCCACATTAAGAAGATAGTCAGATACGCCCGCGCTGTAGGCGGGATATAAAATTCCTCGCCGGTGTCTGGCACCGGCAAGTCCAAAGGGGTCAACTTTCCGCGCGTCAATGCCTGCCAAAATTGTATAGGGTTCGTCGGTCTCCGAAACTCAACAGCGTCTGGCTCATAAAATTCATCTTCGCCATCTCCAAGTTGCGCCCCATCGGATTCAACAAAAGATTCGGCGGTTTGTGAAAAATCAGACTTCAAACCCCGATAGCCAAATGATTTATTGCGGAGTCCGGTTCCGCAACACCGGCAAAACTCACCAAGCGCCCTAATTGCCCAATCTGGCTGCCCGTTGGCTACTGGCGTCCATTTGCCCGCGCAAATCGCCGTGTAAAATTTTCTCATTTCCGACGTGGCAATCTGACAGGGATTTCCCAAATCAATTTTGGGCAAGAACGAGTCTTGGTTTAGCGTAAGAATTTCCATTGCTGGAATAAAAACCCAAAATGCGCGCAAGGCCGCAAGGCAAAATGTTGCGTCCAGTTGCCCAAAGAGAAGCACAGCGGCGGCCAGCGCAAACCAGTTTTGCCAGCCGTGCCGCCGCCACTGGCCGGTTCGCCGCGCTCAAAAACGATTCTGCTTGCAATTGCGGGAAACGGGCGGATTTTTCAGTTGTCCATGAACGGAAAACAAACTTTCGCGCCCTTCGCCGCTGGTGGTTCGGCACTGGCCGCCATTCTGCCGCCGTTGTTAATCGGCGGCTTGGCAATCGTCGCGCTGGCATGGCTGTTTTCTGATAAAAAAAAGACGGAAACGCCGCATTCCGGCGCGGAAAATGGAAACACCGGCACGAAACCGCCCTTGCCGTCGCCGGTTTCCGCATTTTCCGCGCCCGCTGCGCCGCCGGTTCCACCTTCGGTTCCGCCCGTTTCCGCCGCGTCCGCCATGTTTCCGGCTACAGGCAGCCTGCCGGTTAAACGGCCATTGCCGAGCAACGGGCGGGCAATAACGCGCGAAGATTTGGCGGCGGTCTTTAACGGGGCACGCGGACTAACGCGGACGGCGGCGGTTTCCGCGTTAAAAGCGTTAGGTTTCGGCAAAACCGCTGCTTACGCGGCGCTGTCCCCGGATGGACGCTTTTCCGCTTGGCTGCAATGCGCGCCGGACGGAATAATTACTTGGACGGAATGAGCGGGAAAAATCTACTTTTCCCCGGTGGAATTTAGCGGAATACAGCGGTTTCTGCCCTTTCCGGCAAACAGGGGCAGGGATTTCTCACTTGCGTTGGCGTTAAATAGTCCGGCGCATTATTTGCAGCCTTGTTAAGCCTTGCCGTTCCGCTTTTTTTCGTCTAATACCAGAGCGTTCGGGAAATCATGTAAAAAACTAAAAACAAAAAACTTTAGCGCAGCATTGGCTGCGGTCTCCCTGAAAAACCGCGAATTTTTTTGTCCAGAGACCGACCTAGCGCGCCCAACCGGGCGCGGCTTGGCGTATCTCTGGACGGGCGCTTCGCGGTGCCTTCAGGGGGTGCGTTGGGTTCGCGCCCTTTGTGTTCCGTAGCGGAGTTGTGCTAGAAAAATGCACAATTAAAAATTATGAACGCACAAAACATAAAACTAACAATGAAAAAATCTCTAATTCTGTTTGTGGTACTCGCCGCGTTGACAACCAAAGCCGCTGACAAAATCGTCCCTGTGAAAGTGGCAATCACCGGCACAATGACAATTGAAACAACCTATTCAGATAATGGGACGGTGACAACTTTTAACCCACCAACGAAGCAATCCATCACAAGCAAGAGCCTGTTGCCAATCATCGCGCAAGATGAGTTCAACGAAGGCAATTATAGCTCGCCAGTCTTTCCGCCCGGCTCGTTTCTCGTTCTTTTGGATGACGAAGACAATTTTTCAGACAGCTACTTTGTCGTGGAAAACAGCGCGGGAACTGTGCTTGTGGATGTTTCCGATTTAATAGTCTATACGATTGAAAACACCGTGTTCACTTCAGGCAAAGAGACGGACGCGACGGGATTGGTCAAGTCATTTAAAGAATCTTACATTGGCACGTTTTCATTCGATGATACCGGCGCGGGCGGGGATTTGACATTTGCCCTTCAATTCTTGGCTGATGTTTCAGTCACGGACTCCGCGCCAAAGTCGGGGACTTACACGGAAACTGTCAGCGCAAAACTTTCCAGTGGAAACGGCCCGGCAATTCTTAACAGCGCGAACGCAGTAATCACGGGGACAGCTTCAGGCAGCGGCAAAGCTGTTTTCCTTTTGCCATAGATGCACACGCTGCGCAAGGTTGTGCAATAAAGGGATTGGCGTCTCTGCCAGAAGGGAATAGCAAAGATTCGCCGTCAAAAATCACTTCATGCTCCGGCTGCCCGTTGCGGCGGCGCGGCACGGGCGGTTTCTTCAACGTAGAGATATGAGTGCGCGTATTGAGCCGTTGCTCGCGCTCAATGATGGCGTTGCAACTCTTGCTCGTGCCAATTGGTGCTGTGAATTGCTTGGTCTGTGTATTTGTGCGCGAAGTGAAGTGTCACTGCGCACAACAACAGGCTCAGTGCCGCGTTCGCTAGGAACACAGCCAATAAGTATATGGGATAGACCGATTTCATGTCTTGGTTTTCAGTTTTTGGTTTCATGTTAAAGTTGCCAGCCAAGGCCAGCCAAGTTCCGGTTTGAAGGCCAAAAGCCGTGGCGCTGGTTGCGGGCACTCCCTTACGGTGTTTTGAGCCGGTAAAAACTATTTCCGCCGGGCAAGGGTAGCATAACCTGATTTTGCAAGTTTGTGAGATTGAGCACAGGTGGATTTGTCACGTCTGACCAATTCGCCGTGGTCAAATCGGAATTTTGCTGCAAGACAAAATTCGTCGAGGGAATAATCCAAGAAAGGGCGAGGTTGTTAGATGCTGGCGTGATGTTTATTTGTGGGGTTGGAATGGAGTATGAAGTATAAACCAAACCGCCTTCAGCCGCCGCCACCAGTCTGGCTCCGTCAGCCGATGAAGCAACCCACCACTGAGACCAACCGGGCGCGCTGGTTTGTGTCCAAGTTGTTCCCGAATCCGCCGAAGTGTAAATCCAGCCTAACCCTGCTACCAATTTGGTTCCGTCTGCCGATGAAGCGACGGAAGGCCAACTTGCGTATTGCACTAAATTCGATGTCCAAGTTGTTCCTGCATTGGTTGAATTATAAATCCATGCGTCAGATGCAGCTACTAATTTTGTTCCGTCCGCTGAGGACGAAACGGAAGTCCATAACGGAAGTGACCAAAAGGCGGGCGGTAAAATGGTGATTTGAGTCCAACTCGCGCCGGAGTCCGTCGAGGTGTATATCGCACCATAACAGTTGCCGGGAACTTCGTATAAACTGGCCACTAATTTGGTGCCGTCTGCCGATGAAGCAACGGACGACCAACGCCCTTGTAATGTGGGCGTCGCCGCCCATGTTGCACCTGAATCCGTCGAGATGTAAATGGAATTGCCGTCCGTTGTTGCCACTAATTTAGTTCCATCTGCTGACGATGCAATCGAAGTCCAATGCAAACTTAACGAAGAAGAAGCTGCCCAGTCCAATCCCGAATTGGTCGAGGTATAAATCGGGCAACCTGAATCCGAATCATATTGACCTACAACCACTAATTTTGTTCCGTCCGCCGAGCCTGCAACCGCCTGCCAATCCTCAAAAGGCGCGTTGGCCTGAATCCAAGTCGCTCCCGAATTGGTCGAAATGTAAATCTCTCCCAAACTAACCGCCGCCAGCTTAGTTCCATCCGCCGATGAACTAACAGAATTCCAAAAGTCACTGGGCAGGCCAGCAGCAACCCAAGTTGCTCCCGAATAAGGCGACGTGTAAATACCGCCGCCTAGGACAGCCGCTACCAATTTGGTTCCATCCGCAGAACAGGCGACGGACGACCAAGACAAACTAGGCGCGGTCATTTGTATCCAACTTGCACCCGAATTCGTAGAGGCGTAAATCAGCCCATCACCACTAACGGCAGTAACTGTTGTTCCATCCGACGATGAGGAAACGTCCCGCCAATAATCAATCGGCGCGCTGGTTTGTGTCCAAGTTACTCCCGAATTGGTCGAGGTATAAATTCCGCCGCCAAGGGCAGCCGCCACCAATTTGATTCCATCCGTCGAGCAGGCAACAGAACTCCAACTATTATTGGGCGCACCGCCTGCCGTCCACGTGGCTCCTGAATTGGTCGAAGTATAAATTCCGCCGCCGGAGACAACCGCTACCAAATTGGTTCCATCCGTTGAGCAGGCGACAGACCACCAATCATTGTTGGGCGCGCTGGTCGCTGTCCAAGTGGCTCCTGAATCTGGCGAGACGTAAATTGAGCCGCCACTGACAGCCGCCACCAATTTGGTTCCATCTGCCGAACAAGTGACGGAACTCCAATCATTGCTAGGCGCGCTGGTCGCCGTCCAAGTGGTTCCTGAATCTGGCGAGACGTAAATTGAGCCGCCACTGACAGCCGCCACCAATTTGGTTCCATCTGCCGAGCAGTCAACAGAAGTCCAATTATCAATCGGCGCACTGGTTTGTGTCCAAGTTGCTCCCGAATTCGTCGAACTGTAAATCCAGCCGCCACTGGCAGCCGCCACCAATTTAGTTCCATCCGCTGACGAGGCGACGGACGACCACGGCAAACCAGGCGCACTTGTGCCTGTCCAGTTTTGTGTAAATGCGGAGGATGAACCACAAGCGGTGATTGCCACCAGCGCAAAAAGTTGAATGGGTTTCATGGTAGATTGTGTTTTCTTTCCAACACAACTCCGCCACGGAACACAGAGGGCGCGAACCTAACGCACCCCACTGAAGGCACCGCGAAGCGCCCGTCGAGAGATACGCCAAGCCGCGCCCCGGTTGGGCGCGAGCTAGGCCGGTCTCTCGACAAAAAAATTCGCGGTTTTTCAGTGAGACCGCAGCCAAAGCTGCGCTAAAGTTTTAGTTTTTACATAATTTACCGAACGTTCCATTATCAGTTGAAAACAACCGGGAAGGCAAGATTTTACCGGCTAACAACGTTCCAGCCCTTTTTCAGCATGTGGCGTTACAATGCTTTCAGTGGGCAGGAATGGACAAGTCTTTCTTGGCTTGTTATTCGGAAGACACTCTGGCTTAGAGCAACTTTCATTTTCGAGATTTTTTCCTTTTGGGAAACGGTTCAATCCCGCTTTCAACCAGTGACACAAACTATCGGCGCGGGCGGTGAATCAGACCAGCTTAACGGATTTTTCGTCAGGGTTGCCCAAAGAAATCGGCTTGGCCTCTGCGCGCGGCGTCACGCCGAAACTCACTCGCTTGATTTGCTCCAAGCTGTGCGCTTGCTGCAAATGCGAATAGGTTTTCATCAGCAATGCGCCGCCGTCCTTGTGGCCAAGCCAGTGCGCGACGGTGGGAATATCCACGCCGCTTTCGATGGCGCACGTTGCGAAGTAGTGACGCAAGGAATGATGATGAAAATTCGGCAAGCCGACATGACGGCAGGCCGTCTCAATGCACTTGCGCGCCGTCGCGTTTATCACAATGAACGTATCCGGCGCAACCGCACCGTGTTCGCGCTTAATCCGTTCCAGCAAGGCGCGCATTTCATCGGAAAGTGGCACGGTGCGTTGCTCGTAATTCTTCGTGCCGCGCTCGCCGCCGGTGACTGTGAACACGCCGCGCGAAAAATTCACGTCACGCCAGCGGAGCGAGCGTGCCTCGTTCAATCTCATTCCCGAATACGCCAGCAGTTCCACCAAATCCGCGCCGTCTTTTCCCTTGCCCTGTAACTCCGCGCGGATTGCGGACACGATGTTTTGAAACTGTTCGCGCGTCGGCACGGCGGGTTTTTTCGGCACGATGCGGCGGCGTTTGATGCCAGTGGCCGGATTGTGGAGAATCAGCCCTTGCTCCATTGCGTATTTGAACACGGCGCGCATGATGTTCAGTTCATGGGCGAAAGTTTGGGGCGCAATGGTTGCGCCGCGTTGCGTCAGCCACGCTTCGCAATGGCGCGCCGTCGCGTTGCGGATGGAGTGCCCAAGAAAAAACGGTGCAATGGCCTTCAGGCACGTTTGGCGGTGACGAATCGTGCCCGCTTTCAGAGCGTGTCGCGTGGTTTCAAGCCAGCGGGCGGCAACCTCATCAAAAGTTACGTTTGCGGTCTCGGCTGGCGCGAGCCGGTTAATATCGCGCTCCAAGTCGGCAAGGCGGCGTTTGGCGAAGGCTTTGTCAGTGGTTTTGAGCGAGCGGCGAAATTGCTTGCGGCCTCTTTTGACGAACGCATAATAAACGCCGGATGTTTTGCGGCGTCTCAAATTTTCGCCAGCGTATTGCCAGTCGCCTTCCGATGATTCAGGCGCGTTTAAGCTCATGCGGACATTATAGGGATGCAAAAACGGGATGCAAGACATTTCTTGCGACTCACAAAAGTCGCATAAATAAAGGAAATGCGGGCGTAGTTCAGTGGTAGAACGGAAGCCTTCCAAGCTTCACACGAGGGTTCGATTCCCTTCGCCCGCTCCAACCTCAAAATGAGCTAATAAAATCAATGGTTTTGTGCGGTTTCGCCGGTTTCCAAATACCCCACTGCTAACGCACACTCCTAACACGTTCAGCGTGTTTGCCGGCGTTACAATTCGATTTTAAGGCTGTCCAGCACGGCGACACGGTGAAGGTGTCAATCCCCCTGTTTCGGACAGGTTCAGCGGGTGTGGACGGCTTCAGTTTTGTGGCCGGTGAGTTTCCGTACAGTTTATTCGTGGCCGCCGTGCTGGCGCAGCAATTCCGCCACGTCCTTGTGTCCATGTAACACCGCCACGCGCAAAGGCGTCTGGCCGCCGTTGGACTTGGCATTGACCTCGGCTTTGCTGGCCAACAGTAATTCCGCCACGTCTTTGTAGCCCATAATCGCCGCCGCGTGCAAAGGTGTGTAGCCGGTGTTGTCCCTGGCATTGACCTCAGCCTTGCTGGCCAGCAACAGTTCCGCCATGTCCTTGTGGCCATTAAACGCCGCCACGTGCAAAGGCGTCTCGCTGCCGTTGGACTTGGCATTGACCTCGGCTTTATTGGCCAGCAGCAATTCTGCCACGTCTTTGTGCCCCTTCCACGCCGCCACGTGCAAAGGCGTCCCACCATCTTTGTCCTTGGCATTGACCTCGGCCTTATTGGCCAGCAGCAATTCCGCCACGTCCTTGTAGCCCATAAGCGCCGCCAGGTGCAAAGGCGTCGCGCCGTCGCGGTCCTTGGCATTGACCTCGGCTTTGCTGGCCAGCAGCAATTCCGCCACGTCCTTGTGTCCGGTCAACGCCGCTGCGTGCAAAGGTGTGTAGCCGTTTTTGTCCCTGGCATTGAGTTCAGCCTTGTTGGCCAGCAGCAATTCCGCCATGTCCTTGTAGCCCTTCCATGCCGCCCCGTGCAAAGGCGTATTGCCGTTGTTGTCCTGGGCATTGACCTCGGCCTTGCTGGCCAGGAGCAATTCCGCCATATCCTTGGATCCCACAGACGCCGCAACATGCAAAGGCGTGTCGCCGTTGTTGTCTTGGCTGAAAACCAAATCTGGATTGTCTTTGAGCAGCGCCTTGACCTTGCCCAAGTCACCACCCGCAGCCGCCTCATGTATCTCGCCGCAGAAGGCAAGGCTGTTCCAAGCCAGCGCAACCAGCGTGACGGCGGCGAGGCGGGGAATTGGGGAGTGGCAAAGTCGGCTAAAGAAAGAGTGCGCGTTCATGGTTGCTCCAAATGGCCGGTTGCTACGCCGATTGACGCGGAACGTCAACCCGAAAAGTTCTCCCTGGTCTCGCCCCATAATTGGCCCGTCCGGCTCGGACCTTCGTAGTTGCGGTCGGAGTTAAACGGCGGGTCAACGTAGCTGAGATCAACTCGGGAGTCGGGCAGTTTTCTCACTTTGAATTCAGCGACGGAATTTTCCACGGCGGCGCGGAGCTTTTCAAGTTCGTGGTGCGTGTAGCCGCGATGGATGGCCTCGGTTTTGTGGCCGGCGAGTTTCATCCGCATTTCGGGCGCAACGCCCTGCTTCGCCAGCGCGTTGGTGTAGCCGTGCCGCAACGCATGGAACGTGCGCCGGGACAGTTGCCGCGCGCCCGCGCTTTTCACCGTTTCCACGTCCAGGCCCGCCTTGCGCATGATGCGTTTGAAGCTTTCGGAAAGCCCGTGCCATCCGCCGGGCTTCAATCCGGCCAGGGGCGGCGTGATGAACACTTCCGGCTTGTCCGTGCCCGTCAGCGTGCCCAAGTGCGCGGCCAGGTCAGGGTGAAGCGGCACTGTCACTTTTTCGCCGGTCCCGGCTTGCAGGTAAGTGATCGATTCCCTTCGCCCGCTCCAGTTTTCAAACCGCCCGCGCACCCGCCTCAATCTTCGTTCCCGCGAAATGGCACGCCGCCCTATGGTTTTTTTGAACCTCGCGCCAGTCCGGAAACTCCTCTTTGCACTTCGGCCATTGCGCAATCGGACAGCGCGGATGGAATGGGCAACCCGACGGCGGATGAATCGGTGACGGCACGTCGCCCGGCAGGACAATCCGCCGCCGTTTCGTGTCCGGGTCCACCTCCGGCACGGCGGAAATCAGCGCCTGCGTGTAGGGATGCTGCGGTTCGCGGATGAGGGTTTTGGCGTCCGCCGCTTCCACAATTTTGCCGAGATACATCACCATTACGCGGTGGCTGATGTGCTCCACCACCGCCAGGTCGTGCGCGATGAAGAGATAAGCGATGCCGCGTTGCTGCTGCAAATCGCGGAGCAGATTGATGATTTGGGCCTGTACGGAAACGTCCAGTGCGCTTACCGGTTCGTCGCAGATGATCAGTTCCGGCTCCACAGCCAGCGCGCGAGCAATGCCGATGCGCTGGCGTTGCCCGCCGCTGAATTCATGCGGATACCGCTGCGCGTGAACCGGGTCGAGGCCGACCGCCGCCAGCAGTTCGGCGATGCGTCCCCGCCGCGCGGATTTGCTGCCGGCCAGTTTGTGAATGTCGAGCGCCTCGCCAACGATTTGCTCGACCGTCATGCGCGGATTGAGCGAGCCGTAAGGGTCCTGAAAAATCATCTGGAACTTGCGCCGCCGCGTGCGCAACACCGAACCGCTCATCTGCGTGATGTCCTCGCCATTGAGCAAAACGCTGCCGGCCGTCGGCTCAACCAGCCGCACGATGGCGCGGGCGAGCGTCGTCTTGCCGCAACCGCTCTCGCCGACCAGCCCCAGCGTTTCCCCCGGTTCGAGGCTGAAGCTCACGTCGTCCACCGCCTTCACAAATTCGTGGACACCGCTGAACAACCCGTGCTTCACCGGAAAGTGCACCTTCAGATTTTTGACTTCGAGCAACGGCATAAAACGCGTGCGTCAAAATTTGCCGGATTCTGCGCGCCTGCCAATCCAAATCCGGACAAAAGTGCCGGATGAACATGCTGCCATTCCGGACATCATCCTGATCTTAATCTTTGGTGGCGGTACAGTTTCGGTGGGGCGAGGCTACTGACGAGCCGGCTCGCGGGGACGCTCGCCCCACCCTGAAGGCAAATTGTACCACTACCGAATCTTCATCTTAATCGTAATCCTTGCACTGTTCGATTAAGATTACGATTGGGAACCGAGGTTAAGACACTGCTCGCATTTCGCTTTGCTCTCCAAAAAATTCCATTAACCTGCCGCCATGTTCAAACCAGCCGACCTGTTTGACCTCAACCAGACCGAACACGCTGCCATCTTCGACGGGTGCAAATTCACCTGGGACGCCCTCAAGAAAATCGAAGGCTATATCGCAGCAAATATAAAACCGGAATTGCGCAACCAGTGCGAAGGCCGCGCTTACATCGGCGAGAAAGTGTTCATCGGCGAAGGCACGGTGGTTGAGGACGGCGTGATGATCAAAGGCCCGGCCATCATCGGTCGGAACTGCCAGATTCGCCACAATGCCTATGTCCGCGAAAATGTCATCATCGGCGATGATTGTGTTGTGGGCAACTCGACCGAAATCAAAAACTCGCTGCTGTTCAATCATGCCGTCGCGCCGCACTACAATTACGTCGGCGACTCCATCCTCGGCCACAAGGCGCACCTCGGCGCGGGCGTGAAAATTTCCAACTACAAACTGTTCCCCGGCAACATCGAAGTGGAGATGGACGGCGTGCCGTTCGATACCGGCCTGCGGAAGTTTGGCGCGCTGCTCGGTGACGGTGTGGAAATCGGTTGCAACGCCGTATTGAACCCCGGCAGCATTATCGGACGCGGCGCGGTGATTTACCCGAACGTCTTCTGGCGTGGCATTTTGCCTGCAAACATGATCGCGAAAAACAAGGCGGGAATTGATGTTGCCGTCAAACGGCCGAGGGAAACAAATTAACGCAAAGACGCAGAGGCGCAAAGGCGCAATGCGGCGTAGCCGCATCCAGCGCCGGAGGCGCGGTAGAAAATAGCCCACGGTGTCAACCGTGGGTGGGGGTCGGGAAAACACATCAGCCCCGCAGGGGCGGCAGAAAAGGCGTTTCAAATTGTCTGGCTCTTTCGCCCCTGACGGGGGAATGGCGCTTACATAAGGCCCAAAACTTTCTTTCCCAGTTTCTTACGTCTGGGAGGGTTGGGTACGGTAGCAAACAAGACTTGGCGACTTAATCGCTGCATTTCCTTGAGGGTG
>JBEKHY010000023.1:0-63320 GCA_050012035.1 Verrucomicrobiota bacterium
TCCGCGGCGACCCGATCCTCACCACGTTGCAGTTTGCTTTGGTGCTGACCGTGGCCGCGATTCCCGTGGCGATGCCGACGGTGTTGTCGGTGACGATGGCGGTCGGCGCGCGCCTGCTCGCCAGAAAAGAGGCGATTGTGAGCCGGTTGGTGGCTATCGAGGAATTGGCGGGCGTGGACGTGCTGTGCGCGGACAAGACCGGCACCCTGACCCAGAACAAGCTGACGCTGGGCGATCCGTTCAGCGTGAACAATGTCCCCGCCGAGCAAGTCATCCTCGATGCCGCGCTGGCGTCGCGCGCGGACAACAACGACACCATTGATCTGGCCGTTATCGGCGGCCTGAAAAACAAGGATGCGTTAAAGGGTTATCAGGTTCTTCATTTCCAGCCATTCGACCCGGTGCATAAACGCACCGAGGCCGCCGTCAAAGCTGCGGACGGAAGGACATTCAAAGTGACGAAGGGCGCGCCGCAGGTGATTTTGGAACTGTCGGCCAATGCCGGGCAGGTGAAGCCCGCCGTCGAGCAGGCGGTCAACGAATTTGCGGCGCGCGGCTTTCGTTCGTTAGGTGTGGCGCGGGCTGAAGGAGAAGGCCAATGGCAGTTTCTGGGTGTGTTGCCCCTGTTTGATCCGCCACGCGAAGATGCCCAGGCCACCATCGCGACTGCGCTGGCGATGGGCGTAAAAGTCAAAATGGTTACCGGCGATGCACTGGCTATCGCCCAGGAAACCGCCAAAAAGTTAGACATGGGCACAAATATCCTCGATGCCGCCGGCCTGGGCGACGTAAAGCATGAGGAGAACATGCAGGTGGCCGAGTCCATCGAGAAGGCCGATGGTTTCGCCCAGGTGTTCCCCGAACACAAGTTCCACATTGTGGATGTCCTGCAAAAGCGCGGCCACATCGTCGGCATGACGGGCGACGGGGTGAATGACGCCCCCGCGCTGAAGAAAGCCGACTGCGGCATCGCGGTTTCGGGCGCGACGGACGCGGCGCGCGCGGCGGCGGCCATCGTGCTGACGACGCCCGGCCTGTCGGTGATCATTGACGCAATCAAGGAGAGCCGGAGAATTTTCCAGCGGATGACCAGCTACGCGATCTACCGCATCGCCGAGACGCTGGGCGTGCTGGTGTTCATGACGCTGGCGATCCTGATTTTTAATTTTTATCCATTGACGGCGGTGATGATCGTGATGCTGGCGTTGCTCAACGACGGCGCGATCCTGTCCATCGCGTATGACAATGTTCACTATTCGAACAAGCCCGAGACCTGGAACATGCGCCTGGTGCTGGGAATCGCCACGGTGGTGAGCATCATCGGGGTGATGGACTCGTTTGGCCTGTTTTATATCGGTGAACGGGTCTTTCACCTCGACCGTGCGCTCATCCAGACGCTGATGTATTTGAAACTGTCCGTGGCGGGACATTTCAAAATTTTCCTCACGCGCACACGTGGCCCATTCTGGTCCATTCGTCCCGCGCGGATTCTGCTGGTGGCGGTGTTCGGCACGCAAGTGGTGGCCACCCTGATCGCGGTTTATGGATTGTTTATGCCGCCCATCGGCTGGGGTTGGGCACTCATGGTATGGGGCTACTCCTTGGTGTGGTTCCTTGTGAATGACCGTGTGAAACTGCTCGCGTATCGGATTTTTGATCCAGTCAAAACCAAGACACCGTCTGATTTGACGCCGCAGATTGCCAAGCGAGCCTATGAACGCTACGAGCAGCGGGGCCGCCACGATGGCCAAGCAGGTCAAGATTGGCTTGAGGCGGAGCGCGAGGTTCGGAAAGATGAAGCCCATAAATAAACAGACGCGAACCGCGCGGCGGGCATTACCTAAAGCATCCATGCAATTCATCCTGACGATCAACGGCGGCTCATCGAGCATCAAGTTCGCACTGTACCAGATAGGCGAACCGCTGAAGCGAGGGCTTTATGGAAAGGTTGACCGCATCGGCCTGAGCGGGACGAATCTGATGTTCAACGATCCGACCGGGAAAAAGCAGGAGAGCCGCAACCTCGCTGCCGCCGATCACAAATCGGCAGCGAATTCTCTGATTGACTGGCTCGAAAAGCAGGAGGGATTCGAATCGGTCCAGGCGGTCGGACACCGGGTGGTTCATGGCATGAAACACATCGTGCCCGAGCTGGTCACCCAGGAATTGCTGGATGAACTGCATCGCATCAGGCCGTACGACCCGGATCATCTGCCTCGCGAGATTGAACTGATCGAGACGTTCCGCCAGCGTCACCCAAAACTGCCCCAAGTGGCCTGTTTCGACACGGCGTTTCACCAGACCATGCCACGCGTGGCCAAGCTGCTGCCGATTCCGCGACGCTTCGACGCAAAGGGAGTTCAACGCTACGGTTTCCACGGCCTGTCTTATGCTTATCTGATGGAAGAACTCGCCCGCCTCGGCGACCCGGCGGCATCGAAGGGCCGTGTGATCCTCGCGCATCTCGGAAACGGCGCAAGTATGGCCGCCGTGCGCGACGGCAAAAGCATGGACACCAGCATGGGCTTCACTCCTACGGCGGGATTGGTGATGAGTACCCGCTCGGGCGATTTGGATCCTGGCCTGGCACCATATCTGGCGCGAACCGAGCAGATGACGACAAAACAGTTTTACGAAATGGTCAACCACAAGTCCGGGCTGCTCGGGGTGTCGGAAACCAGTTCCGACATGCGGGATTTGGTTGCGCAGGAATCCCATGATGTCCGAGCGGCGGAAGCCGTGGCGCTGTTTTGTTACCAGGCGAAAAAGTGGATCGGGTCCTTCGCCGCTGCGCTCGGTGGATTGGATACGCTCGTCTTCGCCGGAGGCATCGGCGAAAATTGTCCGGTCATCCGTACGCGCATCTGTGACGGACTTGGTTTTCTCGGCATCGAACTAAACGAAGCGCGCAACGCGGAGAATGCGGCTGTAATTTCCACGGCCGCCAGCCGGGCCACGGTTCGTGTCATTCGCACGGACGAAGAACTGATGATTGCGCGCTCGGTATGCCGCATTCTCGGACCCGGCGCGGTGAACAAAAAGGGTTGAACCATGAAAATAAAGACTCTCACTCCGGAACTGCTACGCAAGATGGACGCGTATTGGCGCGCCGCCAACTATCTCTCGGTCGGACAGATTTATCTTTACGACAATCCGCTGCTGAAGCGGCCGCTGACGCTCGCCGATGTGAAGCACATGCTGCTGGGTCACTGGGGCACGACCCCCGGGCAGAACTTCATTTACGTGCACCTGAACCGGGTTATCAAAAAATACGACCTCGATATGATCTACGTCTCCGGCCCCGGGCACGGCGGCCCAGCCGTCGTGGGCAACACGTATCTTGAAGGCACTTACAGCGAAATCTATCCCAACATCAGCCAGGATGAAGCCGGACTTCGGAAGCTCTTTCTTCAGTTTTCGTTTCCCGGAGGAATTCCCAGCCACGCATCGCCGGAGTGCCCGGGCTCGATCCACGAGGGCGGCGAACTGGGCTATTCGCTCAGCCATTCGTTTGGGGCGGTATTCGACAATCCCGATCTCGTCGTCGCCTGCGTTGTCGGCGATGGCGAGGCGGAAACCGGACCACTGGCCACCGCGTGGCATTCCAACAAGTTTCTCAATCCGGCCACCGACGGCGCGGTGCTGCCGATTCTGCATCTCAACGGCTACAAGATTTCCAACCCGACCCTGCTCGCGCGCATCACCCGCGAGGAATTGGAACAGTTGCTCCGCGGCTACGGCTGGACGCCCATCTTCGTCGAGGGCCACGAGCCCGCGCTGATGCACGAGGCCATGGCCGCGACGCTCGACATGGCGGTGGAGCAGATCAAAAAAATCCAACAAGACGCCCGTGTCCACGGCAACCTCACGCGTCCGCGTTGGCCGATGATTGTTCTCAATTCACCCAAGGGCTGGACGGGGCCGAAGATGGTTGATGGTCTGCAGGTTGAAGGCACCTTCCGTTCGCATCAGGTGCCGCTCTCCGACCCGGCCACCTATCCCGAACATCTCAAGCTGTTGGAAGACTGGCTGAGGAGCTACCGGCCGGAGGAACTCTTCGATGAGCAGGGCCGCCTGAAACCGGAACTGGCCGAACTTGCGCCCAAGGGCGAACGACGCATGGGCGCGAATCCCCACGCCAACGGCGGCATTCTGCTCCGCGACCTGCGGATGCCGGATTTTCGCGACTACGCGGAGGACGTGCCCACGCCGGGGGCGCGCGGCATCGGCGACACGCATGTGCTCGGGCCGTTCCTGCGCGACGTGTCAAAGCTGAACAGTGAGCAGCGAAATTTCCGGGTCTTTGGCCCTGACGAGACGCTCTCCAACGGCCTGGAGGCGCTGTTTGAAGTAACCAAGCGTCAATGGGACGCCGCGACCGTGCCGAATGACGAATTCCTCGCGCCCGCCGGGCGCGTGATGGAAATGCTCAGCGAACATCAATGCGAAGGCTGGTTGGAAGGTTATCTGCTCACCGGCCGGCACGGATTGTTCAATTGCTACGAGGCGTTCATCCACATCATTGATTCGATGTTCAACCAGCACGCCAAGTGGCTGAAGGTCACGGCGCACCTGCCGTGGCGGCGGAAGATCGCCTCGTTGAACTACCTGCTGGCCTCGCATGTCTGGCGCCAGGATCACAACGGCTTTACCCACCAGGATCCCGGTTTCATCGACCACGTCGTGAACAAGAAGGCCGAGATCGTGCGGGTTTACCTTCCGCCGGATGCCAACTGCCTGCTGTCGGTGATGGACCACTGCCTGCGCAGCCGTCATTACGTCAACGTCGTGATCGCGGGCAAGCACCCGGCGCCGCAGTGGCTCACGATGGACGCCGCCGTCAAGCACTGCACCGAGGGCATCGGCATCTGGCAGTGGGCCAGCAACGACCAGGGCGTTGCGCCCGACGTGGTCATGGCCTGCTGTGGCGATGTGCCCACGCTGGAGACGCTCGCCGCCGTCTCCATTCTGCGCGAGCATCTGCCCGACCTGAAAATCCGGGTGGTCAACGTCGTTGACCTCATGAAACTGCAACCGCAAACCGAGCATCCGCACGGGTTGAGCGACATGGATTTCGACGAGCTCTTCACCAAGGACAAGCCGGTCATCTTCGCTTTCCACGCCTACCCATGGTTGATCCACCGGCTGACCTACCGCCGCACCAACCACGATAACATTCACGTCCGCGGCTACAAGGAAGAAGGCACCATCACCACGCCGTTTGACATGACGGTGCTGAACGATCTGGACCGCTTCCACCTCGTGATGGACGTCATTGATCGCGTGCCGCAAACCGGCGAGAAGGGCATCTACCTGAAGCAGCAACTCAAGGACAAGCTGATCGAGCACAAGCAGTACATTGACAAGCACGGCCAAGACATGCCGGAAATCCGCAATTGGAAGTGGAGCGCAACCAACGCAGGCAAACCGGCGTAACCCGGCAGGCGCCAGAGAGGATGTCCACTGTGCCAACAACTCCCAATAAATCCGAAGCCGGGCCGGCGCCCTCGAAGCCGGCAGACGCCAAGCCCCCTGCCATCGCTTCCGTGCCCGTCCCCGGCGGGAAGGGGGCGCATGATTCCGTTGAACTATTGGAGAAGGCGCGTGCCGATACCGATACTGTCCTGAAGGAGCTTGGATCGCAACTGGGCGGCCTGAGCGAGGCGGAAGCCGATTCTCGCTTGAAGCAGGTCGGGACGAACGAGATTGCCCGGGAGAAGCGTCAATCGGCCCTGATGCGCCTCCTGGTTAACATCAAGAATCCATTGGTCCTCCTGCTCTTGGCGCTGGGCGTGCTTTCCTATCTAACCGGTGACCTGAAGGCAACGGCGGTTATTTTCGTAATGGTGGTCCTGAGTGTGGTGTTGCGTTTCTTCCAGGAGATGCGTGCCGATAACGCGGCCGCGAAGCTCCAGGCGATGGTCAGCAACACCGCGACATTGGTGCGCGACGGCAAGGAAGAAGAAGTATCGCTCAAGCTGTTGGTGCCGGGCGATATCATCCGGCTGGCCGCCGGCGATATGGTGCCGGCGGACGTGCGCGTGCTTTCCGCCAAAGACCTGTTCTTGAATCAAGCGGCCCTCACCGGCGAAGCCCTGCCGGTGGAGAAGAAAGCCGCTCCGGCGCCGGCCGACGTTCAAAATCCGCTCGATTTGCCCAACCTCTGCTTCCTGGGCTCCAACGTGGAGAGCGGCTCCGCGACCGCCGTGGTCATCCACACCGGGGGCCGAACCTACTTTGGCTCGCTGGCCGCCAGTATCGTCGGGCAGCGTCAGCTCACCAGCTTCGATCTGGGCATCAACAAGTTCACCTGGCTGATGATCCGTTTCATCGCCGTGATGGTGCCACTGGTCTTTCTGATCAACGGACTGAGCAAGCACAACTGGCTGGAAGCTTTCCTGTTTGCCATGGCCGTGGCCGTCGGGCTGACCCCCGAGATGCTGCCCATGATCGTGACCGTCAACCTGTCCAAGGGCGCCCTCGCGATGGCCCGCAAGAAAGTCATCGTCAAACGCCTGAACGCCATCCAGAACTTCGGGGCGATGGACGTGCTGTGCACCGACAAGACCGGCACTCTCACCCAGGGCAAGATCGTGCTCGAAAAGCATCTGGACGCGCACGGCGAGCCCAGCGAGAAGGTGCTGCAGTATGGCTACCTGAACAGCTATTACCATACCGGATTGAAGAACCTGCTCGACGAAGCGATCCTCGACCATCAGGAACTGGAAGAAGGCCTGAAGGCGAAAGAGAAATACCGCAAGATAGACGAGATTCCATTCGACTTCGTGCGGCGCCGGATGTCGGTGGTGGTGGAAGATGAAACCGGGTTGAACACGCTGATCTGCAAAGGTGCGGTGGAGGAAGTGCTGGGCCTGTGTACCCGGGTGGAAGTCAAAGGGGAGGTCATTGAAGTTCTGCCCGAGCACGACGCCAAACGCCGGCAGTTGGCGGATGACCTGAACGGTCAGGGCTTCCGAGTGATCGCCCTGGCTTACAAGCAAATGCCGGGCGCCTCCGATGAGCCGGTTTACTCGGTCAAGGATGAGTCGGACCTTATCCTGCTGGGTTTCCTGGCCTTCCTCGACCCGCCCAAGGACACCGCCGCCGAGGCGTTGAAGCGGCTTCACAGCCTGAATGTGGACGTCAAAGTCCTGACCGGCGACAATGAGGTCATCACCGCCTACATCTGCAAGGAAGTGGGCATGCCGGTGGAGCATCTCCTGCTCGGCTCCCAAATCGAGACGATGAGCGAGACGGAACTGGCCGAAGCCGCCGGCGCCACCAGCTTCTTTGCCCGGCTGGCCCCGGCTCACAAGGAACGCATCATCCGCGCGCTCCAGAGCAAGGGCCACGTGTTGGGGTTCATGGGCGACGGCATCAACGACGCCCCAGCCTTGAAAGCCGCCGATGTGGGCATCTCGGTGGACAGCGCGGTGGACATCGCCAAGGAGTCATCCGATATCATCCTGCTGGAAAACAGCCTGCTGGTGCTGGAGCAGGGCGTGCTGGAAGGCCGGCGGGTGTTCGGCAACATTGTCAAATACATCAAGATGGCGGCCAGCTCGAACTTCGGCAACATGTTCAGCGTCGTGGGGGCCAGCGCGTTCCTGCCTTTCCTGCCCATGCTGCCGATTCAGGTGCTGACCAACAACCTCCTGTACGACTTCTCGCAGACCACCATCCCCACCGACGGGGTGGATGCCGACTGGCTGATCAAGCCGCGCCAGTGGACGATTGGCAATATCCTGCGTTTCATTTTGTTTATCGGGCCGATCAGTTCAATCTTCGATTACCTGACGTTTTTCCTGATGTTGTACGTGTTCAACTGCTGGCACAACCCGGCCCTGTTCCACACCGGCTGGTTTGTGGAGTCGCTCTTCACCCAGACGCTCATCATCCATGTCATTCGCACCAACAAAATCCCGTTCATCCAAAGCTGGGCCAGTTGGCCGCTCATCCTTACTTCCATAATTATCGTCGCGGCCGGTGCCTGGCTGACGGTTTCGCCGCTGGCGAACACGCTCGGGTTTGTCCCGCTCCCGCCGCGGTACTGGCTGTATCTGGCCATCATGCTGCTGGGCTATGCGCTGCTGACCCAGGTGGTGAAGACCTGGTTCATTCGCCGGTTTGGCGAATGATCGCATGGCGGAGAGAATGCATTCTGAATTGCCCCAACGGGGCAAAGGAAATTAGCCCGGGGTTGGAACGTAATGACTACCCCGGGTAAACGTCCCACAAAATAATTCTCCCTCTCCTCGCCGAACGAGGAGAGGGCCGGGGTGAGGAGTCGACAGAAGAATTCCCTGACTTTGCGATGACAATCTGAAAGACTCCGGAGTCGTGGCAGCCAGACGGAAAAAACTACGACCACTTACCGGGAATCCGCGACGCCAAGCTGTGGCGGCATTGCGTGGTTACGAATACCAGATTTGGCACACTGTTCATGATTGGTTGGACCTGAAAGACGAGGCATTGCTGTTTGTTGAAGGCGCAGAAGACTTCGATGTCGTTTCGCCGACAAGTGCCACGGCGGCTCAAATTAAAGACACCAAGGCGAAAGTCACACTTCGGACTCACGCAGCAATCGAAGCCATCAGCCATTTTTGGCAGCTGCAAAAAGCTCATCCTGACACGCGTGTGTTTTTCCGCTTCGTCACCCGTTCCGAAATTGGTGTGGAGCGAGGTGAACCTTTTGGCAAGGGGGTGGCCGGTTTGGACCTGTGGAAACGAAGCGGAAATCAGCCGGCAGCAATCAAAGCGCTTTCCGAGTTTCTCGTCTCAGAGGCGAAATTGCCGCCAGATTTGATCGGGTTTTTGAAGACAGGCAAACCTGAGGATGTACGCACAAAGCTGATTGCTCCAATCGTGTGGGAGACAAAAAGCCCGGAGGTCGGAATCGTTGAGGAAGCAATAAAGCGGAAGTTGATCCTCCACGGAGAATCGCGCGTTCCGCCAACACCTCCATCTGAGTCCAGCAAAGTAGTCAGCCGCTTGCTCAAGGAAGTATTTGCGATTGCCACAAAGAAAAGCAATCGTTGTCTAGATTACGCCTACTTTCTGGAAGTTTTCGAGGACGAGACGACTGAGCGCGTGACCCGCCAAGAGATCACGACGCTTAGAAATCGCGCTGCGGCTTCGACTTTGCTACCGGCTTCTCTCGGTCTGTCTTCGCCCACAACGCCCTTCCAAGCCTCTTTGCCAGTCGAGACGAGCATTCCGCCTACAACTCCCGACATCGCTCCTCGGTCGAAAGTCGTAAATGAATTGGTTGCGACGTTGCAGGAACTCGGTGTTCTCGTTCTCGTTGGCTCAACCGGTACTGGCAAGACGACGTTGGCAAAATTGATCGCAACCAGATGCGGAGGATCATGGCGGTGGGTGAGTTTCTCGACAGTTGAGCCTGAACAGTACGCCTATGCATTTCGGTCTTTGGCCATTCTCTTGGAGAACGAGCCGGAGGCGAACAGCATTCTGCTGGACGACATTAACCTATCACCGGAGCATTCGCGCCAGTTGGAGGATTATTTCGCGGGCGTGCTTTACACCATTCTCCAACGCAAAGGCCGCTTGATCATTACTGGCCAGAAGGAGCTTCCCCGGCGGTTGTCGCAACACATAGGGCTACAGGAAAAAAGCACGCAAGTTGCGCCTGCATTGATCTACGAGGAAATCGCTGACTTGGCGGTTCAACTTGGATGCCAATCGAGAGAGGACGCACGAGCCTGGGCTGCGATTACCCTCATCCATACAAGCGGGCATGTTCAACTTGTGCATGCTCAAATGAAGAACTTGGTCCGACAAGGCTGGCCTAAGCCTTCCACCGATGACGTGCTTAAACAACCAGTTGATGTGAGGAGGGCGCTTTCGGAAGCACGAATGCTTCTGAAGGAGTTGCCGGAAGGTCACCGCGAACTTCTGTATCGCTTGAGTCTTGTTGCCGGTCTATTCCGTCGTGACCACGCCATTTCTATCGGGGAACTGAAACCCACTGTACACTGTGCTGGCGATGTGTACGACCAATTAATCGGTCCTTGGATTGAGCATGTGGATCACGAATACATGCGCGTATCCCCATTACTAAAAGGATGCGCAAATCAGGTTTGGTCTGAGAACAAGATCAAAGAACTGCACGAAGCAATCGGCTTCGCGATCTTACGTTGCACGCCGCGAACACAATGGGAAGCGAGCACGGTGTTGATGCATGGAATAGTAAGCAGTTCCGGGGCGCTAATTCTTGTGGTCGTAAATAGCATTTTAGGCGGGGGAGAGAAAATGATCGCGGCGGTTGCCCCAACGTTGTCGTGGTTGAAAGCGTTCATCAAACCCGGAACGCAAATCTTTCCGAAGAGCAAATCGGTCAACTTCATGTTGAGGCTGCTCCAGTTCAGAGTGGCCGCGCAACTCGAACCAGAGACAACTGCTGTGGACGCTCTCGCAGTCTGGGAATCTGACCCAATGCCCGACTCACCAGCCGAATTCACGCAATACGCTCGAACGCTCTATCTCGGATCTCTTCTCCACCAGATCAAAGTGCCAATTGCACCGCGGAAGCTCGTCCGAGCTATCGTAGAAACAGCAGACCTCGCGGATAAGCTTCCACCTTTCAGAGAGATTTTTGAAAAAGTGGGGACGTCCAAGGATGAAGCCGGACGAGTCGAGCGTTTCGACCCAATCAGCGTTGCTCTGCTGATTACGATTGCCCGGCCGGCCAGTGTTCAATTTCTTGACGAATTGCTCGACGCCCTTGAACAGGACGCGCCGGACGCAACGCGGGAGCGTATGTTGGCAGGCTTGCGGAAGAACGACTCATTCGCACGAACCTTTTTGGATGCGGTCTGGGTTGAGGAATCAAAATTGGCAACGCCGAACTGGCCGAACTGTGTGTGCGTTTTTGAGAAGTGCATTGCTCTCGCGCAACGATGGAACGTTCCCGATTTGACTTATGCTGCCGCACGTGGAATTGCGATTATCCGTGACGAATACCAAAACGACAAACGCGGAGCGTTGGCCGTGCTTGACCAGCACGCGCCACGGGAAGGGCCGCCCTCCATCACCATTGAGAATGAGCGAGCGACTGTGTTGCTACACCTGAAAGATTTCGATGCCGCATTGGCTTGCTGGGAGAAAATCCTCCCGATTTGGCAAAACCCACCAACTACAGAAGACAATGCGATCCTTTTTGCTCTGAACAAAGCTGGAAAAGCTGCGGCTCGCGCAGGCAATTGGAAAAAGGCGGCGGATCTTTTCGCCGATGGCTCTTCTCGTGCAGAATCACTCTCGCAACACGTACAAGCCGCCGGTTTTCGAACCGACGCTGCTTGGGCGCTATGGAAAGCGGGCGAACATCATCAGGCTTATCGCGCGCTGTGCGAAACACTCCAAGCCGTCGAAGGTTTGCCAGCCCCGCAAACGATGCCCTACCTCGCCAAGGTTCAAAAATCTTTCGGACACATTCTCGTCTGCATCAAGCGGGAAATTGAACACGAAGACTACGGCGAACCGGGAGAGCCGCCTCCCGGTCTGGCGAGTGACCCGGACGCTTCGGAGAAGTGGCAATCACCGCCGATGCTTTGGTGTTTGGTATTCCTCGCGGAGATTGAGTGCTATTTGAATCTGGAACCGGTTGTGTTCCTCCAAGCACGCGCTCGTGTGGCAACGTCTCGGAGTCCGTTGCTCCGTTCTCTGATAGCGGAACTCGAAGTCCGCTATGCGTTCAGGAAGTTGCAGTTCGAGACGCTTCCGCAAATTGGCCGCGAATTGGAGACGAGCGTCTTGGTCTCCAAGGTTCAGAGAGAGAAAGGGCGGACAGGTTTTGAGGAAGCCGACGCACAACTGTTAAGCGTCGGGCCAACTGAACAATCGCAGTCAGTTTTGCCGACATTGCTGACGCAGGCTCTGATCGCTTCACTTGCTGGCAATGGCGCTCCGGTCGAGTTGATTGAACGTTGGGGTGAGAATGCTGCAGAACTCTCCGACTGCGTTTGGATCAACACTTGGCTCAACTCTGCCAAGAAAGCATTCGTCGTCTCCACGCCCGATGCGCTCGCAATGATGGGTGATAACAACTTGCCAAGCGACGTGCGTTTGTTGGCCGCGACGAGGCTGGCGGGCGATTTAGACTCAGGTGTGGACAGGATGTTTAACGCCCAAGTCTGGATAGTCGGTTGGCTTGGCCAGTCCAAAATGTTCTGGAACTACGATGTCGCAAATCATTTTGCATCCCACCTGGCACGCGCGTGGAAAAAACAATGCACGTTTAGGGCCGCACTCCGAAACCCGCGCTTGACCGTTCCCGAAATTGAGCGTGCATGTGACAGCAAAGATGAAGGTGTTGCGAAGGCTGCAAAGATTCTGTTGGCTGCGGCAAACGCTGTGACCATTCAGTTGAGCGATGAAGTGCGAACGCAGCTTCAGGCGTTGGCTTCGGCTGAAAGCGTGAATCCATATCGCTTCGCCTGACGCGCCATTCTGTTCGACTCCTCACCCCGGCCCTCTCCTCGTTCGAGGAGGAGAGGGAGAAATTATTTTGTGGGACGATTACCCAGGGTAGTCTTGCTTCCGCCTTCGCAAAGCCTACGGCGCGACAAGCCAACCCTGGGCTAATTTCCGTTGCGCCTTTGGCGCATAGAAAAAAGCACCATCCGTTGCCGGTACGCCTGCGCCGCGATTCAACATCGGCCACCGCTATCTTGCGTTCGGATTACGTTCCCTCCATGCTCCCGTTCCAGAAAAGGTGACATTATGACGGATACACACGACAGACAGCACCGCTCGATCCTGCAAAGAATTGCCCATCGGGTGATGCTTGAAAAAGGACTGGTTCCAGATTTTCCGCCCCCGGCGCTCGCCGAGCTTGACGGAATCCACGGCGCGGGTTCGCTCGATCCGGTATTCAAGCGGCGGATGTTCAACGAGGAATGACTATGAGCGACATGACTCCCAATCCCGAAACTCGGATTGCCCTGTTTCAACGGCAGGAAATCCGTCGGACAATCCACAACAACGAATGGTGGTTTGTTGTCACCGATGTGATCGCCGCGTTGACCGACTCGGTTGACCCGCAAGGTTACCTCAAGGACATGCGCCGGCGCGACCCGGAGTTGGCCAAAGGGTGGGGGCAAATTGCCACCCCCCTTTCCGTCGCCACTGCCGGTGGCCCGCAAAACCTTAATTGCGCCAACACCGAAGGCTTGTTTCGCCTTATCCAATCCTAGCCATGCCCGCGAGCGATTACATTAAACAGGAACAAAGGTGATATTTATGACGGATACACACGACGGACAGCACCGCTCGATCCTGCAAAGAATTGCCCATCGGGTGATGCTTGAAAGAGGACTTGTTCCAGATTTTCCGCCCCCGGCGCTCGCCGAGCTTGACGGAATCCACGGGCCAGCCACACGAGCCGAGGGAGCGGGGCGCGATCTCCGGAACCTTCTCTGGTGCTCCATTGACAACGATGATTCGCGCGATCTGGACCAGCTTACCGTTGCCGAATCCCGCCAAGGCGGGACCGACGGGGCCGTCAAGGTCCTGGTCGCCATTGCCGACGTGGACGCGGTCGTCAAAAAGCAAACGGCCCTTGATGATCATGCGCGGCAAAACACCACCTCGGTCTATACGGTGGCCGAGACGTTTCCAATGCTGCCCGAGAAACTCTCCACGGATCTTACCTCGCTCAACCTTGAATCAGACCGCATGGCCATCGTCATTGAAATGGTTGTCGCCGGGGATGGATCGCTTCAGAGTTCGGACCTTTATCAAGCGACGGTGCGTAATCGCGCCAAGCTTGCCTACAACAGCGTGGCCACTTGGCTCGAGGGTAACGGGCCGATGCCACAAGGGATCGGCACGGTCAGCGGTCTGGACGAGAACCTTCGACTTCAGGACCGCGTGGCCCAGAAACTGAAGGCGCTCCGGCACCTGCACGGTGCGCTTGACCTCGAAACCATCGAAGCCCGTCCGGTCTTTGACGGAGATGAACTCAAGGACCTGGAAGCCGACACAAAGAACCGGGCCAAGGATATTATTGAGGACTTCATGATCGCCGCCAACGGCGTTACCGCACGATACCTCGCGTCCAAACAGTTTCCATCGCTGCGGCGCGTAGTCCGCGTCCCCAAACGCTGGGACCGGATCGTCGAGCTTGCCGCGGAGCGGGGCTCAACGTTGCCCAAGGAACCCGACGCCAAGGCCCTGGAGCAGTTCCTGGTATCGGCGAAAGCCGCTGATCCTCTCCGCTTTCCCGATCTCTCTCTCAGCGTCATCAAACTCCTGGGCGCCGGTGAATACGTCGTCCAACTTCCGGGCGCCAGTGTCGCCGGGCACTTCGGTCTGGCGGTCAAGGACTATGCTCACTCCACCGCCCCGAACCGCCGATACCCCGATCTGATTACCCAGCGGTTGCTGAAAGCAGCAGTGGCGGGAAGTTCCCGGCCCTACGAGAACGACGAATTGGAAGCGCTCGCAACGCACTGCACCGAAGCAGAAGACGCAGCAAAAAAAGTTGAACGGCAGGTCATAAAATCCGCCGCCGCAATTCTGCTGGAAACGAGGATTGGGGAGAAATTCGATGCCATCGTCACCGGCGCCTCGGAGAAAGGCACGTGGGTCCGTCTTCTGCAGCCGCCCATTGAAGGAAGACTGGAGCGCGGGTTCCAGGGTCTCGACGTGGGCGAGCAGGTTCACGTCAAACTCATCCACACCGACGTCGAGCGCGGTTTCATCGACTTTGCCCGCGACTGATCCCCCTCCATGAGCAACCGTCGTTTGCCAAAGCACAGGGTTCACAAACGAGCCGTGAAGCATAGCAGGAAGCTATCGCTGCGGAGGCTGTCGGTCTACGTGGGGGCTTCCCTTGGTGCGGTCGTCCTCGCCGTCGCGGTGCTCATCTTTGTGTTCGGTGGTGCGATCCTCAACCGCTATGGCAAAGGGAAAGTAGAGCGGGCTTTTGCCGAAGCGCATCCAGGGTCCGTGTTGCGGATCGGCGAACTGGATTACGCGGTGGGCGCCAATCGCCTGGTCGCTCAATCTGTCACACTGAGTGTCACCAACACGACGCTCAAGGTCGGCCGGACTTCGCTGACGGGCGTTCGCTGGGCGCGGCTTCTTTGGGGAACGGCTGCTCTGGCTGATGTCCTTGCTGATGCCAGTCTGGATGCGACGAATCTCGACGTGGAATTCCCCCAGGCGCACTACGGGATCCGCTGCGCGCGGCTGCGAGCGTCGGTGCCGGGTTCAGAACTGATCGCCGAAGGAACCGAGCTTCGGACGTTGGTCGGAGACGAAGAGTTTTTCGCCGCGCACGATTTTCGAACGACGCGGTTTCATGTGGTCGTACCTGAGTGCAGAGTGTTGGGCCTGGCGTATGGCGAACTGCTCCAGGGAAAGTCGTACCGGGCCAGGTCGGTCCACTTTTCCGGACCCTCCTTCGATGCGTTGGTCAATCGCGACAAGCCGGTGGAGCCGTTCGTGAAGAGTCCGCTCATGGTGCACGAGGCGCTGGCCGCAATCCGGCAACCGTTGCAGGTGGATAGTCTCAGCATCACCAACGGGCACCTGACATACTGCGAGAGGGTGGCCGCTGGAGCCAATCCCGGCGTGCTGACGTTCGGGGCCGTTAGTATGTCCGTTGAGGGCATCGCGACCCGGGGTGAAGCGAATGCCGCCATCCAACTCCAGGGGCAGGGCGACCTCATGAACGCCGGAACGATGAAGGTGCTGATGACGATTCCGATCACGCCACCGGACTTCTCGCTCCACTATTCCGGTTCGCTCAGCGCGATGGACCTGACCCGCCTTGATGCGTTCCTTGACATTGCGGAACACATCCGGATCAAGTCCGGCAGCGCGCAAGAGGCCGCGTTCGAAATCGATGTGACCGCCGGCCAGGCTCGCGGCCGGGTGCGCGCGATCTACAGGAATTTGGAGATGGCTGTGCTCGACAAAAAAACCGGCACCGAAAAGGGGTTCGACAATCGCGTCGCCTCGTTCTTGGAGAACGTGTTGAAAATCCGGAATTCCAACGCTCCGGACGCAGCGGGCTTGATGAAGGAGGGGGAGGTAAACTACACGAGAAAACCGGACGACGAGTTTCAGCAATTTGCGTGGTTCGCCCTGCGGAGCGGTGTCCTGGATGTCATCAGCCAGTGAGCACCTCCCCTAATCCACGGTAGGGTTACACCCCATAGCTAAAGACCGGCCCATCGCCTAGCGTACCCCGAAAAGTGATGGTGAATACATTGCCATCAAAAAACGAAAGACAAACTATGCATCTATTATTATTCTCACCGGTTCTTGCCAGTGGCATCTGGATTGGCGGAGGCGTGGGCGGTCTCATTCTCGTCATCGTCGTTGTGGTTCTATTGCTCCGTTAACTGAAGTGGCCTGCGGCGTTTTAAGACGCAGGGCGGTGCGATTTCGTCAGCTAAATGAGCCTTCGGGCAGCGCCTCCTGGCATTGACGGCACGGTTATACCCCAGCCACCCCGCGAATAATTAGCGGAGTCATGATTATCAGAAGACATTGGCTGCTCGGGCTGGCCTTTGTCCTCACCGTTGCCATCACGGGGGTGTCGGCGGTGCGGACTGCGCGGAAGGCGCTGTATTGGCGTTCCCACATGGACGAACCGATTCATGGTTGGATGACGGTCAGCTACATCGCGCACTCCTATCATGTGCCACCCTACGTTCTCTACCAGGCGTTGGCGCTGCCGCCCAAGCCGCCGGACAAGCGCCCCATCAGCAAGATTGCCCGCTCGCAGAAGCATTCAGTTGATGACGTCATAGGCGTTCTGACGAACGCGATCATTCATGCCCGACCGCCGAATCCGCCGCCACCGCCCGAGGAAGGACGCGCACCATGAATGTCCGGGACCTCGTGCTCGCCGCGCTCGCGGGCGGCGGCTACCCGATGCTGTTTGGGGTGACGACGATATCGGCCGTCGGGGTTCCGTTCCCCATGACGTTCGTGCTCATTGGCGCCGGTTCCCTAATCGTCCAAGGTGAGATGAATCTCTGGTGGGTCCTGGTTTTGGCGAGCATCGGCGCGGTTCTGGGTGACCAGATTGGTTACGGACTGGCGCGCTGGGGCGGGCGACGTCTGGCCCACAAACTAGGACGCATGAACAGGGTCGGCGAGGCCAGCCTCAAGAAGGCAGAGGCTGTTTCCAGGAAGTGGGGTGGAACGGGCGTCTTTTTTAGTCGCTGGCTCGTCACACCACTCGGCCCCTGGCTCAACGTCACCTCTGGCATCTCCGAGTATCCCTGGCGGAGATTTCTCCTTTGGAGCGGCCTTGGCGAAATCCTGTGGGTCGCACTCTACGTTCTGCTGGGAAAACTTTTCAGCGACCGGGTGCAGGCATTGAGCGAAACATTGGGGAACCTGACTTGGGTCATCCTCGGTTTCTTTGCGTCTTGCGTGTTGGGCTGGACGCTGTGGACTTACCTGCGCGCGAAAGACCCCGGCGGGCGACGTGCTTCCCACGGCTTTGGTTGATAACGTCGTTTGAACTGCCAGTCTTTCCCGGCTGGTCGCCAATGCAGTTTGTCCATGGTAGGGTTATACCCCATAGATTCCGCAAAGCATCCCAGCTTATTGTCACGCTATGATCTGTGACCCATCAGTCCCGACAACCGCTGAAACAATTCAAACCCCAGGTGACCGCCGTTTGCATCACTCCTTATGTTGGGGGGCAGTTCTGGCTGGCACGATTGCCGCGATCGGAATTCATTTGCTCCTGACCGCTCTAGGTGTTGGTGCCGGCCTGGCGATTTTCAGGCCCATGACGGACACCAATCCGGTCGCAACTTTTAGTGTGGGAGCGGCCATAGCATGGAGCCTCTTTGCCATCATCGCCTTGTCCTTTGGTGGATGGGTTGCGGGACGTTTCTCCGGCTGTCCGAAAAGTGGCTTGGTGCATGGCTTTCTCGTTTGGAGTCTCACTTTGATCATCACGCTCCCTTTGCTTGCTCTGGGCACTGGCCTGGCGTTGGGCCGGGTAATGAAAATTCATGGTGAAGGCTTGGGCATCGGTCATCAGGCGGTTGTCTTCGCCGAGCGTGATATGGCAAAAACAGTAGCCAAACGTAGCCACGATCAACTTTGCAGCTTCGTTGAGGAAGCCGTTCAATCCATCCCGACCAATGCTGCGCCCAAGGCCAGCACACGCGCCCAACGCGAAGTCGGCTTTGCTGTGACCAAATTATTTGCGCCCGTCAATGCCGCCGCCTTTCAAGCCAATCGCATGGAGGCGATAAACACCCTGATGGTTTACACGGAAATGAGCGCAGCGGACGCCACGACAACCATTGATGCTTGGACCACCTCCTACAAAAATCTCCAAGCGGAATTGGACAAGATTAAAGCGGTGGCCGAACAAAAAGCTAAAGCAACCGCCGGCCAGGCAGCACACCATCTTTCATGTGCAGCCAGGTGGTCTTTTTTTGCACTGCTGATCGGTTTGCTGGGCGCTTCACTGGGCGGCAGGTGCGGAGCCAAATGTGCTTTGCGAAAAGCCAATTTGCAGCGTGCGCCTGTGACACCTGTTTGATTCCAAGTTGATGCCCTGAAAATTCAAACCCATTCGGGAAAAGTTGCCACCAGGTGATGGGCATGGCTGCGGTTGATTTAATAAACAAAAACATGAAAGGAAAAACACTATGAAAATAAAAACAACGCTGGCAATACTGGCACTCGGAGCAACGGTGCTTGGAGTCGGCTGTTCTGCGAACAGTAATTGTTGTCGCCCGCCGCCCCCGGCTGGACAAGCCGGCGGTCCGAGAGGCCCGGGCATGAAAGGTCATCGTCCGCCACCGCCATCTCCATTGATGCAGGCGCTTGACGTGAATCACGATGGCATAATTGACTCGAACGAAATTGTCAATGCCAGTGCGGAGTTGAAGACGCTCGACAAAAATGGCGACGGCCAATTGACGCCGGATGAACTGCGTCCGGCACGTCCGCCGCAAAATGGCGGCCCTGAATCCGGCAATGACAAACCCGTCGGCCCGCCTCCGGGCAACCCGTAAGATTCTGTTCGCGTGAACGGACAGCGGCGGATTGCCTTCAACAGGAAATCACGATGCCGGAAACGACAAACATCAACCCGGTAGTCAATCCCGCACCGACAGCTGATGATCGCCCGCAACGCCTCCGAGGGATCGTCAATTGAAACGCCGAGCCTTCCTGCGGCGACGCAGCGTGTGGCTGATTGGCGCACTCCTCATCGCCGGCGCAGGCGCGTTTGGATATCTGTGTGGTAAATCTTGGAGGCGTTAGGTGCTGGACAAAGATTTCGCCCTTTTCTGTGATTTGTAATTGGCATTCTTGTGTGTTCATATTTTTTTCTCACTTCTGCTGCGACCGTGACTTTAACCGCCGTTTCCGGCGATGTGACGGGCGGGATTTCCAGCACGGCAACAAACCGCTCGCCTTCGTCATTTTTCCTCTTACGGTGTCTCAACGTAGGGTCTTTACAGTCGTCTGAATCTTACACTGCGCCTCTTCTCGAACGTCGCTGCTTCTTCGCACCAACCCTCCGAATACGGCGGTTAAACTTGCGAGCAACTCGCCCCCGCAACTTCGAGACTTTCCACTTTCCCATCCGCCTCTGCTTGATGAGCCGAATGTCGGCGTCTGCACCAGTATCGAGAACTGTAATCCGGGTCAACGTATCTGCTGCGTGGCGAAATGACCGGCTCGTCTTGCGCTTCTTTGTCGGCCATCCCCGGCGAAAGCCTTTGTCGTGCTTGCCCTTTGGGTAGTGGTCGCGCTTGTAGAACAATCGCTTCTTCTCTTGTGGTGTGTGGACTGAACTCATGGGGCGAATGCTGACCAAAAGGGTATTAGGCCGCAGTCCGTGCACCACCGCGTGCATGGTTGATTTTTGTAACTGTCGCTGTTTGCCATGCGGTTAAAAAAAATTAACGATTCCAAACTTGCGCCCCACTTGGCCTTTTCGCAAGCGATTTTCGACAGTCTGCGGGAGACGCCGACATATAGCCGATTTTTCACGCTGGCTGGCCGCAGGAGCGGTTTTTCGTGTTCTGCCATACAACCCTCCCCCACACTGCCGCCGAAAGGGGCACACGACGCTTCATGGTTCCCTTTCATGTCTACAGCCCCGAAAATGATGCACAAACCAGAGCACGAGTAGACCGATTGCTCCACCCGCCGTGTCAATGAAAACGTCGGAGACCAGCGGCGGGCGCGTCGGCACGAAGCTTTGGTGAAATTCATCGCTCACCGCGTAGAGAAAAACCAGCAGCAGCGTGCCGCCGACGTTTGGCCACGACCACGTCGGCATATTGTTGTTTGAGAGGACTAGCGCACGCCAGAACAGCATTGCGAAGATGGCGTATTCGGTCACCCGCGACCGTTGACATCGGGTTGTTGCAGAACGAAACTCTGTCGGGGCGTTGAAGCGCCCTTTTGCCGGTGGCATTATGGGACTGCTCGACCATATCCTTGCGAACCAATTCCATTTGAAACTGATTGATGATGGGAAGGGAGGCCCAGAAATCGAACCTCGATGGTACTTGGCGGTGGAATTTGATTACAACGCCCCGACTCGGAAAAGCCGTGCCGAACTAAAGGAAGAAACGGTCGCCTGGCTGGTTGAACTCGCGGCCATGTTTGAGGACATTCCGGCCCAAAGCAGGTATTTGTCGGGGCCGCTGGGCGTCTTTACGTTGACCAACGATTACCCGTGGCAGGAAACCTATACCGAATTGTCCATGTTCGCCCAAAAGGCGGTTTTAGAGGCACACGTCACTGCCGCCAGGGCTCACAACTATTACCTCATGCGACGCATCAGCGCCAAACTCAGCGTGAAGAGCCCGATGAAATATCACTTTTTCCACCCGGCAACCATCGAAGAGGCGCTGGGTCCTAAACGGCAACCCAGACGCAACCTGGAACTTACGAGAATTGACCCGGTCGCAAAGATGGTTTGCCAGGAGTTTATCCCGCGGAATCATATCCGGATCTGCCTACACAAGGACGTTGACGGCCGTATCGAGTGTACTGGGGATAAACACCCCACACATCATCCGCTGGAGTATTTCAACGGAGTTGCTTGTGATGTTGGTGGTAAGAGAATGTTCGTTATTGACCCAAGATACGCGCTGTTGAGGGAAAGGGAGACCGTCGAAAGTGCAATAACCAGGCATCCCGAAAGGCACCAGGAGATAATCAAGCGCCTGGAGATATTCCTGGCAAAGCAGCCAAGGGGATCTCCTGTAGCAAGCTGATGGCCTCGCTTGCGCTATTTTGCGGCAAAAGAAATCCCATACGGTCAAAATATCCACGTGGCCTTCACTTCACTCATACGACGGTTCTCTAGCGTGGTTTAGTTGCCTGAGGCGCAACTCGCCCAGCCTAACGTTAAAAAGCTCAGTCACGCGGGACCAAATGACGTGAACCGCGGAGCGGAACTGAAACGGCCAACTTCGGGTCACTGGCGGTCAGGTAAGCGCGAGCGATCTGGACGTTGATGGCTGGCTGGCGATGGGCTTCGTTTTTGGCTTGAAGGAGGCGTTTGGCTTCTGTTTCGTCACGGGTGCGCAGGCTCTGCTGGAATCTGGTTTCCCGATCCTCGATGTACCAGACGCCGCTGGCGCGCCGGAAAATCCGAAATTTGTCAGTCATGTCGTCGCTCGCGGTTAATGAGGCTACGACAGGTCGATTTCACAGCGTTAGCAACGGGTGGGACGCATTTTTTTTTGTGCGCGCGCAAAACTTATGCATTATGCTTTCTCTCTGAATGACTTCCGCTAAACTGTCAACTGATTCGCGGCAACTCCACAACAGCCAACCGACTTTTTTTAAGAGGCTGTTGGATGATCGGCGGAAAATTAGATTCCAGAAAGGTGATTGTGCCTGAAGGTGATATCCAATGGATGCGCCACACCGTCTTTGGCCTGGTTTGCGCCCTGATAATTGGAATCTTTGCCTGGAGCGCTGAATCGTTCTTCCTTGAACTGGCAAATTCAGACGCAAAGGACAGCTACTATAACCTCCTGGTGCAGGGTTTTCGCGCCGGGCAACTCAACGTAAAAAGAGAAGCACCACCCGAACTCGCCAGACTTGCCGATCCCTATGATCCGACGATCAATGCATCATATGTGTGCGACAGGCGTCATTTGGCATATGAGCTGAGTTATTACAAAGGGAAATTATATCTGTATTTCGGAATTACGCCCGCTTTGGTGCTTTTCTGGCCGTATGTAGCCCTGACCGGCCACTATCTCCTGCATAAGAATGCGGTCGTAATCTTTTTTGCGTTGGGCTTCCTGGTTGCTGCGGGTTTATTACGCGCGGTCTGGCGGCGTTACTTTCCGGAAGTAAGCATCTGGGTGGCGGCGGCCGGCGTACTCGCGCTGGGTTTGACCACAGGCATAATGGAAGTTTTATCGCGCTGTGACGTTTATGAAGTTGCCAGAAGTTGTGGGTTTGCGTTCACCATGCTGGCGTTGGCGGCGGCCTGGCGCGCCTTGCATGGGCCGAAACGGCAGGTTGCCTGGCTGTTGCTGGCCAGTCTGGCTTATGGGTTGGCGATCGGGTCGCGACCCTCGTTGTTGTTTGGGGTCATAATCCTGTTGCTGCCGGTGGTTCAAGCATGGCGCGGGGCGACTGAACCGGGTTCAGGCCGGCGGGTTGGGTGGTTGTTGGCGGCGGCGGTTGGTCCGGTGATGCTGGTTGGATTGGGGCTGATGCTTTACAATGCCTTGCGCTTTGACAACCCATTCGAATTTGGCTGGCACTATCAGTTGACCAGCTACAAGAATAATACCGCCCGGCAATTCAGTCTGCATTACCTCTGGTTCAACTTCCGGTTCTATTTTTTGGAACCGATGCGATGGAGCGGTCATTTCCCCTTTTTGCAAACTGTCCGGCCGTCGCCTTTGCCGTCGGGTTACTATGGGGTGGGAGAACCCTACAGTGGGCTACTGAGCAACTATCCGCTGGTGTGGCTGGCCCTGGCCGCGCCGTTGGCGTGGCGCGGCAGGCCGGCGGAGGAGGTTTCCGTCTTGCGCTGGTTTGTAGCGGCTGTGTTTTTGCTTTTTGTGACTTGTGCGTTGACCCTCTGTCTTTTTTTCTGTGGCAGCAGCTGTTACGAGTTGGAATTTCTACCAGCTTTGACGCTGCTGGCCGTCATAGGTATTCTGGGTTTGGAGCGTGCCCTGGCGGGTTCGCCGGGGTGGCGGCGTATCGCGCGCTGGGGCTGGGGCCTGCTGCTGGCCTATTCGCTTGCATTTAACATATTAGCGAGTGTTGAGGCCCATGCGACAGCCAACTACTTTGCCGGCAATTCTTTTGTCAATCAAGGGCAGCCGGCCGAGGCGGTTGAACATTTTCAAAAAGCCCTGGCCCTTGAGCCGGAATCAGCGCCTTTCCAGTCCGGTCTCGGTACTGCTTATTACAGCATGGGACGGCTGGATAAAGCAATTTTTCAATATCAAAAGGCTCTGGCAATCGAACCGGACTTCGCAGATGCCCAATACCTTCTTGGTTATACTCTTTTACAGATGCGGCGGGTGGATGAAGCGGTTACTCATTTCCAAAAAGCTTTGGCAATCGAACCGGACTTCGCAGAAGCCCATGACCCTGCGGTAAACAACAATGTGGCCTGGTCGCTTGCCACCAGTCCTGAAAAAACCAATAGAAACGGCGCACTCGCCGTAAAACTTGCCGAAGGCGCCTGCCGAAGGACGCATTATCAGGTAACCATCATGGTGGGCACTTTGGCGGCGGCTTACGCGGAGGCGGGGCGGTTTGAGAAGGCGATTTCGACGGCGCAAAAAGCCTGCGTGTTGGCGTCTCAATCGGGCGATCAGAAATTATTGAAAAAAAACCGGGAACTGCTGGGCTTGTATCTTCAGCACCTGCCGTATCATGAACGCCCGGCGGACACGAACAAGTGAGCAGCGGAGAATAGCTGCGGCGCTTTGGCCGCGCTGATCCCATTCTGCGAAGTGACCAAACTTTGCTGCCGGAATGGCGCGGCAAGCCGGGCGGAGTGCAGCGGTCGCGGGGTTCGGTCGCGTAGGGTGTTTCGGGGCAAGCCAGTCTTTCGGCTTTCGCCTTATTGGCCCATGGTGAGCACCACGCGGAAGCGTGCCTTGCCGCTCATCATGCGTTCGTAAGCTTCCGCTACCTTTCCGAGCGGGTACTCCTCGTTCATCGAGCGCACCCCGGACAATACGCTGAACTTGAGCGTGTCCTGTGAATCCAACGCCGTGCCCGAATACCAGCCCTTCACTGACCGCCGGCCGCCAATCAACACCAGCGGCGATACTTGCATGGCCTGCGCCGCGCCGATGACCATCAGGGTCCCGTTCAGGCCTAAACCTCCCTGCACCGCGCTCATTGCATCACCGTTCGTCACCGTGGCGAGGATGACCTTTGCCCCGCCCAGTTTCTGGAGTTCCGCCGCCGGGTCCTGCGCCTGGCTGTCAATGTAGTGATGTGCGCCCAGTTTCCGCGCCAGCGGCGCCTTGTCCTGGCCGCGCGCGATGCCGACGGTCTTGAAACCCATCTTCACCGCGTATTGCACGCCGAGGTGGCCAAGCCCGCCGAGGCCCAGCACGGCGACCACGTCGCCGGGCCGCGCGCCGCTGTTGCGCAACGCGTTGTAAGTGGTGATGCCCGCGCACATCAACGGCGCGGCTTCCCTGGCGGATAATTCTGTTGGCACCAGCGCCAGCGCGATGGCAGGAGCGACCATATAATCCGCGTAACCGCCGTCGAAGGAAATACCCGTAATCTGGAGCGCGACCGTGCAGCCGAAGAAATCGCCGCTGCGGCAGGCATCGCAATGGCCGCAATGGCCGCCATGCCAGCCCACGCCGACGCGCTGGGCGGGTTTCCATTGCGTGACGTCCGCGCCGACGGCATCCACGACCCCGACGACTTCATGACCGGGTACGCGCGGGTATTGCAGGCCGGGCCAGTGGCCTTCCTTGACCAGTGAATCGCTGTGGCAGATGCCACAGGCCTGCACTTTGATTCGCACCCAGCCGGCAGCAGGTTGGGGAATTTCACGTTCAACGATTTCAAACGGCCCGCCGGGACGGGCGATTTGTGCGGCACGCATCTTTGGCATAAGTAAGTTTCTCCTTTGTAGCGTCGAGCCTGCTTGCCGCGCCGGAGCATCGCACCGGCGGGCGGCTTGATTCAAATCGGCGCACGGCACCGACGTCACCTTCAGTTGAGGTTGAATCTGCCACACTTCAGCCTGATGACAACCGGCAAAATGAATTCTCTGCGGGGATGATGGCCAGAGACGAAATTACGTCAGAAATCTTTCGGTTGACTTAGATGGATTCATCCCGTTGACACCGCACACTCGACTCCATTGGAGGTGGAAATCACGCGTTCAGGCCATGGCTGCGTCCTCATTCATTTTTTCACGGGAACGCAGGGTGACATGCGAAACGATGGCTACCAGACCCCAGAGAATCAGAAACGCGCCCACCGCCGTCAGCCCTCGCTTCGGCCAACTGACCGCTTTGGTGTTGGCCGCCTGCATTTGAATCGTCATCGCCTTGCCGGGTTCCGTCTGCAAGACCTGGGTGAAGGCGTAATGCGCGCCGCGCACCGGCAGGTTCACGTGCAGGGGCCGCACTTGGGCGGCCACGATTTCCTGCGCCTGCTGCAGTTTCGCCCACTGCTGTTCGGCTGCGACACTGTCGTATTGCAAACCAAGGTTTCCAGCCTGCACGGGCGCGTTTATCTGGCCCGCAACCTGCCCGTTGTTGCGAACCGAAAATTCGCTCTGGGCCATGATGAGATTGCTGGCCTGGGCGCTCTGCAAATCCTTTTCGAGTTGTTTGACATCCTGGTCCTCGCCCTTCCCGGCGTAAAACTTCGTCTTGGCACGTTTAAAATTCGCGCTGGCTTCGCGCACGTTGCCGCTGGCCAACTGCTGGCGCGCCTCACTCACGTCCCGCAGGGCTTCGACTTGCGTCTGTTGCTTGTTGGCCTGTTCCATGTGCCAATAGTCGAGAGTGGAAAAACTCATCGAGGACACTTCCGGCACGGCGGCGGTTTCGCGCGTCATCGTGCCATGAAAATTCTGATAATCGTAATCCGGCGGCAGGTAAACTTCCCAGCGCGCGTTCTTTAACGGCACGTCAAATTTCGGCGAATCAAATCCCACTGTCCCGCGGGCGCGCGGGAAGGCATTGGTGCCCACGTAAGTCAATTCGACCGCCATCGCCCCATCGTCCGCGCTGGATTGCTGGATGGGCAACAGCAATTTGTCGCCGCGCAAACTGGGTCGCACCGGCTGGCCCGCGACGAAGGCCGACCAGACCTTTGCGCCCGCCGGCAACTCAATTTCGAGGAACTGCCGCCCGTTGTTCCGCACGGACAGCGATAATTCCGTCATCATCTGACCGTCGTCGGCCACCACGCTGGTGAACCGGGCGCTGTCCACAAGCGCCTGCAGGACTTCCGCCTCGTCGAACCGCTGCACGTCGAGTGTGAGTTGGTAACCCGGGCGTGCGTAACGGTACGCCAGGGCGGTGGCTGTGTCGGGGCGGCCGGCCCATTCGGGAAAATCGCCCGTGTCCACGCGCTGCAAATCCGCCGCGTGCAATTCACTAACCTGCAACGGTGTCCCGCGTTGCGGGACCGAGATGGCCAGCAAGCCGGTCTCGCGTTCCACGCCTTCCGCGGACACCCCGGTCAGTTCCATCGTGTTCATCTTGGCCGGACGCGGCTGGTCCCAGGTGACCGTGAGCGTGTAGAACCCACGCGTCGGGCTTTGCAATTCCACGCGCCAGATGTTTCCGTCCTGCGCACGACTGCGGATGTTCGGGCCGGAAATGTCAATGTTCTTGTATGCGTCCGGCACGCGGACGCGCAGTTCCTTGACCGGCGCGTTGGCGATGTCGTAACGCACGAGCGCGCGGCCGCTGACGAGCGTTTCAGTGAGGGTGAACATGTTGACGACTTCGGCGCGCACCCAGGCGGCGATGGTTTCGGTCGCCACGCTCAATTGCCATTCCGGCGCGGATTTTGGTTCCGATGAAATGAATTTGTAAGCGAGCACACTCCCCGACCCGGCAACCGTGGCGTAATCCGGTAAGGACACCGCCGGGATTTCCGTCAGCCCGTCGAATGATTCCGTTTTCACCACCACGCCCGGCTCGGCAGAAACCGCGATAAACCCGGTGAGCTTGGCTGTATCGAGCGGATGCACGCCGGCGATAGCCAATGATTGGGGCAGTTCCTTGAAGCTCTGCGTTAATTCGATGCCGAGCGTGTAAGCGCCGCTCGTGCGGTCCTTCAACGTCACTCCCAGCACTCGTGCGCCGCCCTCGCTGTGTTCGACCTGTTGCAGGATGTTGTTTCCTGTGACGCGTTCGACGCGGTAGCCGTCGGGCAAAGCGACGCGCAATGCGAACAACCCGGCGCGCTTGATGGTGTAATCAATCGTGGCTGAAAGTGCGACCTGTTCGGCGCTCACGCGGAAATTGCTTCGCACCACGGCTTCAATCTCCGGCTGGATGGTTTCCGCCCGCACGCGCAGGGCAAACTCCGGGTTGGAAAACCGGAACACGCTGAACAGCCGGCCGGTCTTGTCCGCGCCCGCTTGCGTGAATTCCTCCGCGTCCACCCGTTCCAGGCCGGACGCGGATTCGACCGACAATCCCAATTCCTCGGTCCCCTGCAAAGCCACCAGCCCCGTCTCGCGTTTCACGTCGAGCGCGTGCGGCACGGCCACCGGCTCAGTGACCGGCAGCGCCGCCAAGACCTTTTCGGTTTCAACGGTTAATTTCCAAGACGACGAGACGCCTTTCAACAAATCCACGATCAGCACCTGTGCGCCATTTTCATTTCTGGTTTCCCACGTGCGGATTTCCTTGCCTTCAACCCGCAGGAGGCGCTGGCCGGCGGGTAATTGCACCCGTGCCTGGCGCAATTCACCCTGCGTGATCTGGTAATCCAGCGCGGCGCGCACGTTCACCACGCCACCGCCAATGGCCACCAACGCGGCGTTCCGGCAAAATACTGTGGCGGCAACTTCCGCAGCCCGTTTCACCCGCGGCGTCCAGAGCAGCTCAACGCGGTCGCCGGAGCCGATGACGGCTTCGACGCGCGTCTTGTCCTTGTCCAGAATGCGCTTGAACGAAATCGCCGTCGGAAAATCCACGTCCGCCTCGGACTCGCCCAACGTGAGCGCAACCTGGCTGGACAACGCCGGCGGAAGGCCGAACGTCAACCGGCGTTTGGTCACGTCACCGGCGATTTTGACGAGCAGTTTGACCTGCAACGTCACATTACCACGGCTGTTGAGCTGCACGGCCACGCCGTCACCATTGCGGACAAGATCAGCACAGCCGTTTTTGACCGTGAATTGCTGCACCGCCACATCACCGCCAAAGAGCGGAACGACCTCGCTGGCTTTCGCGGCGGAAATTTGTAGTGTGGCGTCCAGCAACGCCACGCGGTCATTTACCGTGCCGGAATAACTGGCGGAAATGATCGAGGAATTGGCAGCGGTTGCGCTGTTCAAACTGAACGCGAACAGCAAGGCGATAACGGCCATGACGGGTGGCAGATGGGAACCGGAGGCAGGCGGTTCAGACGATTCCGGTTTGTGACTACGCGGCCAGTAACGCCAGACGAGCCAGGCAATGACCGCCAGCGCCACGACCGGGAACCCGACAATGAGCGCGTCGTGCAACGCGCGCCACTGGACCAGCAGGCTGCACACCGAGCCGATGATCAGCGCCAGCGCCAGCGTGAGAATGAAACTGTTGCGATCCACCCGACGCCATTGCCACCACCACACGGCGAGGCCAAGTAAGAACGCCAATGATTGCCACAGCATTTGAATGGTCTGAAACGTGTGCAACGACATAATGCGCGCGCGTATCGAAAGCGGCTCATCACGGACGTTGAGCACTTTCGTGAACAGGAACGGCTGGCCGGTTTGCGGCAGTTCGATGCGGAGCGAACGGATGCCGGCAACGGCGGGCGCGGGCAACGGAGCAACTGCGGGTGGAACTCCTGCCGGCTGCGGTTGCGCTGATATTGATCCGCCACCGCCACCTCCCCCGCCGACGAAGCTGTTGGCGGCCACAGATTGAACCGACAGCGTAACTTCAGGCGCAGCGGCGGGCGGATTGACGAACTGGCCGCGCGCGATCACCTGCCGTTGCTGTTGCGCGGCGATTTCCTGCGGCGTGGCGAGTTGCACCAGGCCGCGTTGGGACAATTCTGCAAATCTTGCGGTAGTCGCCTGCTCCACACTGCCGTCGGCAAAGAGCACGACGCAGTGGCCGTTGACAATCGGGCTGTAGGCAAGCACGGACTCAGGCTTGAGACTGTCCAGTGACATGCCGCCGCCGAGGTAGGTGTAACGCTGGCCGGTTTCGGTGTCGTAAGTGATTTTGTCCGTGCCCAGTTCGTTCTTCATTTCGTCGAACGAAACCGGCAGGCGGTCATTGTTGTCACCGGCAAAGACTCGCACGGCGGTGCCGATTTGGTGGAGGTTATTGACCGAGCTGATGCGCTGCGCCCTCCGTTTGGCGCTCGCGAGAGCCGGCAAAAGCATTGCACCGAGCACAGCGAGAATGGCCATCACGGCAAGCAAGGTCAAAAAACCGCTCCAACCGCGACGGACGGCCGAAATCACGAGCGCGATGACGAGAAACGCCAGAAAGCCGATGAACAGAATCGCGCCGCCTGCTTCGCGCAGGACTTGAATGTAGAACGCAAGGAATTTTCCCCACGCGTCGAGCAATCCGTAGGTTGTGCCCTGGGCGATGTTCATGCTGCCGCCGAAATGGGTAAGCCGGAACGACGGCGGCACGAAAAGCTGCCATTCCGCGTAGGTGTTCGGCACGTCGGTGCGCGGCGCGTTGAGTTCGAGCGTTTTCGACCAGTGCGCCGCGAGCGTGCCGTTTGTTTGCGCATACATGATATCCACGGCAAAGGCCTGGTCGCGGTTCACGTCGCGCGGCAGCGGGACGAGCACCCAATCGTTGTCGCGCTCCGGTTTGGCTGGCTGGCCGTTGACGTAACAGCCCCAGAGTTTCGAATCCTTCGGCAGTTGGAAGCGCTGGAATTGTTTCTCGTTGTTCTTCACCATGAATGAAGCCTGGGTGAGCATCTCGCCGGCGTCGGTGAGCACGGAGGTGATTTGGGTGCGGTCGGCCACGGCCTCGAGCACCGGTTCCGTGGGATAGCGTTGCACGTCCAACGCCAGGTCGTATTGATTGCCGGTGTATTGCCAGGCCAGCACCACGGCGCGCGTGATGAACGAACGGTCGGCGGCGGACAACTCGGCCTCGTCCACGCGATGCAGCGTGTCACTCACGGTTTTCGGGTTGAGTTGCAAACTGGCGGCGGTGGTGACGGCAATCGAACCGGTCTCGCGCTCCGCGTCAACCGCATGAATGCCGCCAACGGGCAGGCTGGCTTCTGCTTTCGCAGGATCAAATTGATAATCGTAGGTGACGACGAGCGTGTAACCGCCCCAAACCTTGTCCTGCAACCCAATCGTCCAGACGACATCGTTGGTGTCGCCTCCGGAGAGATGAGCTATGCGAGTCCCTGAATCATTTTGGTTTGTGGAACTCGTGTAACTCGTCCCTCCCGTCAATTCTTTCCGGCGGATGTTGGGACCGGTGAACTCGACGTTTTTGAACTGCGCCGGGACGCGGACTTTGAACTCCTGCACGCCCTGGTTCACGAGGCTGTAGCGAATGGTCGCGCTGCCGCCCGCAATGCCATCGCCGATGGTGACGAGATTGAACACATCGGCCACAACGCGCGCAGCGAGGCGTTCGCTGGCAATGGAGAGCTGCCAGTCGGGTTGCTCGGCGGTGTAGGCGAGAATTTCGTCAGATTGCAGGACAGGCGTCTCGCCTGTCTCATTCGGATTTGAGCTGGAGACAGGCTGGGAGCCTGTCCTGCGTTGAAGTGCATGCACCGGGATTTCGCGCAGGCCGGAAAGCGTGGCTGTTCGCAGCCGGATGCCGGGCGCAGCAGCCGCGCCAATCTGGGCGGTTTCCTTCGTTGCGCCGGTCACGCGCAACGGCATGACGCTGATTTGATCGGGGAAATTCTTGAGCGCCTGTTCCAATTGCACGTCGAGCCGGCGCTGGCCCAGCACGCGGGCGGAGAAGCTGATTCGCAGTTTGCCATCACTCATCTTCCAGTCTTCGACGCCATCGCCGCGCATATCGGCCACGGCAAATCCGGACTGCGGCGTCAGCTCGAGCGCGTAGATGCCTGCCTTTTCGACGTTGAGAGTGAGGCCGTGGGAGTTCACCAGTCGCGTTTCTTCCAGCCGGACGTTCACGCGGTCGGCGACGGTGATGACCGGTTCGATGGGTTTGAGCCTGAGCGCCAGCACGAATGGTCGGGCGTTGAAACGGTAGGCGGCGATGGCATTGTCCGGCGCATTGACCTGGCGCAAACCAGCAAGCGATTCGAATTCAACCAGCATGTCCTCGGCGGAAACCGTCAGCGACCCGGATTCGCGTTCGACGTTCAGCGGTTGCGGCGGGTTCAAAGAGGAATTTGTAGTTGCGCCCTCGACGGGTTGCTCGGAATAAAGCGTGAGGTCGTAGGCGTTCTCAATGGGCTTGATGAATTCAATGGTGAGAATTTGAACGTCGTTAGTTTGAGACAGGCGCGACGCCTGTCCTACAGAAGTGTGCCAATCGCGGATTTGGTCGCCTTCCAACCGCGTGAGCGCCTGCGTTGCCGGGAGGGTTAGCGTGAGTTGCGCAGCGCTGCCCTGGACGACGTCGTAATGAAACCGGCTGGTGTATTTAACAACAGCCGGAGTGATCTGCACGCCAATGGTGGAATCCACGGTGAGCAACACCTTGCGGGTGACGGCAGCAATCTTGCCCTGCCAGCGCAAGCTGACGGTCTGGTCGGCGCCAAGAAAACCGGTCACGCGCGAAATGCCGTTGGTCCTGACGGCCTCCAGTAACGTCCCGTCGAGCAATTGCACTTCCGTGTTCGTACCGGCGGCCTGGGCGGTGACGGCGGTGATGGTCGCCGCCGGACCGGCAAAGGAAATTTCATTCCACGGCTCCTCGCGCTGGATTTTGGCGACCACCTCCAGCTTGAATTGGAAATGCCCCGGACGCGACGCGATCAACCGGTAGGCGTTGCCTTCACGAACGATTTTCAACGCGTCCGGCAATTTGGCGGGCAATACCGCCACGTCACCTTCGAGCAATGGCGCCGAGCCTTCGGCCGTGGCCTCGGTGTCAATGTCCAAAGTGAACTGCGCCTCCTCGTCAGCCAGTCTGCCGTTGTAGCGAATTTCGCGGAAAAGCAAATTACCTGTCGGCGAAGTCATCCTGGATACAACCGGGCCACCTGTGTCGCCGGCATGGTAGATGACCCGGATTTCATGCTGGTTCAGCGCGCGCGAATACAGCGCCATTTCATCAATCAACCCGTTAAATGGTTCCTGGTAGGAAGTGCCTCCGATATTGCCAATACCGAGGGCGGGGTTCTGCGTCGGCTCCAAGTCGCCCAACGGCCTGAGCGTCGTGTTGGTCTGAGTCATGAGTTTTCCGTTTACGAAGAGTTTCATGTTTCCCTTTGCGCCCAGCGTCGCGGCGATGTGCTGCCATCGATTGAGTTGGATGGGCGCTTCAATGCGCACGGTTTGATTTTGGGCGTCCGTGATCTGGAAGCCGACAAAACCCGGCGACCGCAGGTCGATTTGCCACGGATCCAGGGCCGGGCGATCATCGCCGCGAAAGAAAATCATGCCGCCAAATTGCCGGGGATAAATCCAGCCCTCGATGGTCAGCGCCTTTGTCAGTTTGAAATCCGGACTGTCGGGGATGCTGACGCGCCGGCGGCTGCTGCCGTCGAAGTCAAATGCCTGCCCGATTTTGCCGCGGGCATAGTTCATGCCGAAGGGCAGTATGCCATCGTGTCTGCCGGCGCTGTCTTGCGCGTTGCCTTCCGCCCGCCACCAGCCCACCAAGCCGGCCTGAGGTATGGACTGGGCCAAAGCCGCGGAGGTTAAAAACAGAAATGCCAGTAATTTCGTGAATGATTTCATAATTTCTCCCTTCGAGGTTTGATGGGGGAACGGGGCCAACGACCCCTGCCCGGAAAGCCTGTTTTTTCGCGCTCGAATGGTATGCGCCGACAAGTTCATGGCTGTTGGACGGGGTATAGGACAAAAAGCTCCCGGCGAAAATGAAAAATTGGGCACGGGCCAGTAGCGGGCATTAACACCATTATTTGCCCGGCTTTCCCCTGGCGCTCCGCCGGCCAAATCGGTGTTGATTCAGGCCCATCACCGGTCAAAGATGTGCGGGATGATTCCAGCGGAGGAGAGCGAATTGATCGCGCGCTGTCGCCGCGGCCAAACGGAAGCGTGGGATGAGCTGTTTGATCTCCATTACGCGGCGGCGGGGCGCTTCATTTTCCAGCTTTCATCCGAGTTCACCCGCGAAGACACCGAGGAAATTTGCCAGGAAGTTTTTCTGTCCGTCATCAAAAACCTCGATTCGTTCCACGGCGAAAGCCGGTTTCAGACCTGGCTCTTTCGCATCGCCGCGAACCAGGCGCGCGATTACCGTGAAAAGCGGAAAGCCGCCAAACGCGGCGGCGGGCAGACGACCGTTTCGTTGCAGGCCGAAGACCCGGAGACCGGCCTTGCGCCCGACCCGCCGGCCAACGCGCCCGGTCCGGACGAACTTTTGATGACCACCGAACAGATGGCCGGCGTGCGCGCCGCCCTGGACCGGCTCGGCGAGCCGTGCCGCGAAATCATCGAACTGCGTTACTTCGGCGATTTGAGTTATGAGGAGTTGAGCGCGACGTTGAAGCTGAATCCGAAGACCGTCAGTTCGCGCCTGAGCAAGTGCCTGGACCGGCTGGAGGAAATCATGCGCGGAATTTTTGCGCGGGAAAGCCCGGGCGTTATCCCGTCTAACTAACAGAACAGATGGAACCGGAACGCAAAATCGAAAAGCTGTTGCGGGCTTACGCTCAGAAACGCCGCACGGACGCGGGCGAGGCGCTGAAGCTGCATCCCGCGACCCGGCGCATTTTGCAGGGTGAAGCCGCGCGCCGCGCGCCGGCCCAGGCTGCGCCGGGGCGAGAGCCGGCTGAAGGCAGTGTTTTACACCTGCTCCTCGCCTTGTTCCGGCGCAGGCTGGTGTTTGCTTTGTGTGTAGTCGGCATTCTTGCCATCGGCACAGCCCTGCTGCTGCCCGGTCTGAGCTCGGCAAAAAGGAAGGCGCAAAATCTCAGCGCCGCGAATAATCTCAAAGAAATCGGCATGGCGACCCGCCAGTATGCCAGCGATAACAAGGACCGGCTTCCCGTTTCGCTTGAAGAAGTGACGAACGCATTGGCAACGAGCAAGGTTCTGATTGATCCAGCAACCGGCAAACCATTTGTTTACGCCGGCGCTGGAAAAAAGTTGGATGGTTTACAGAGTAACACCGTGTTGGCGTATTCGTCGGCGGGTAAAAATGGCCGCGCGGTGTTGTTCGCGGATGGGCGGGTCGAAACCATGAACGGCGAGCGTTTTGCGGAACTGACGAATCAAAAACCCACCGAGCTGGCTTTGGCGGATAAGTCCGCACACGGAAGACTCGTGAAAGCAACCGCCGCTGAACCGGTTGCTGCGGCAACGCCTGCTCCCGCGCTGAAAACCACAAGCGAACTTGAGAAACGGAAAACTGAACTCGCCGCTTCGCTGTCATTTGTTCAAGCCGGCGCCTCCAACGTGCAGAATCTGTTCCGGAACGATTCCGCCTCCGCCCAGACCACGCCCGTGCTGCAATCCTTTGCGATGAAACAAAACGGTAACGCCATTTCCATCGTGGACCGGGACGGCTCGGTTTACAACGGTTCCATCCAACTCGCACACGCGACAGCCGACAACGAACCGATTTCGCGGGAATCGCCAGCCACGCCACCACCAGCCGAAGGTAAGGCGGCTCAATTGGCTATAAACGAACAGCAAGCCGTCCAATATTATTTCTTCCGCGTGGCGGGAACAAACCGGACTTTGCAGCAGAATGTCGTGTTCACCGGGAATGTGCTGGCGAACAGCAGTGCGCCACAGACGGTCCAAACCAGCAATTTTCTCGGAGCACTTGGCGGCGGCAGCGCCGGAGGCCAACTCCAGCAGGCCGCTGCGAATGCATCGCAACAATCACTGCTGTCAAATTCCCGGATTGTCGGAACGGCGGTGATTGATCGCACCAATCAAATCGAAATCAACGCCGTGCCGGTCACGCAATGAACTGTCGGGCGTTTTGATAATTTTTACCGTGTCACGCCATCAAACACATCGCGGGCTGGCCCCGCAGGACGAGCGGCTCTTCGCCGCCCGGCAACTGCCTGCGTTGCGCGCCGCCGCCGCCGACCTCTGCTGGCTGCTCGACCGCGGTTACGCCTCGCGCAGCGCCATCGAACTTGTCGGCAACCGCCACGACCTCACCAGCCGCCAGCGCAATGCCGTCTCCCGCTACGCCTGCGCCAATGAAGATGTCCAACGCCGCCAACGACTCCGCGTCGAACCCGACCAACTTGCAGGCCGCGAACTCTGGCTGGACGGCTACAACGTGTTGACTGTCCTCGAAAGCGCGTTGTCTGGCGGGATTGTTTTGCTTTGCCGCGACGGTTGTTGCCGGGATATTGCCGGCATCCACCGGCGTTATCGCAAGGTCACCGAAACGCTTCCGGTTCTGCGCCTGGTAGGTGAAGCGGCATCGGCCTGGGGCGTGAGCCGTTGCCGTTGGTGGCTCGACAAACCGGTGTCGAACAGCGGACGCCTCAAGGCGGCCATCCTCGAAGCCGCCGAGGCTGCGGGCTGGAAAATGGAAGTGGAACTCACGTTTAGCCCCGACCACGTCCTGTCGCACACCGACGAAATCATTGCCACGTCCGACGGCATCGTGCTCGACCGTTGCCGGCGCTGGGTGAACCTGGGCCGGCTGCTCATCGCCGGACACATCCCGCAGGCGCGGCTGCTGGATTTGTCACCGGCCGAAGGCTGACGGGGAATCTTAGCTGGGGCTATCTCGGCCATAGAAGGTTGGCGACTTTTTCGCTAAGTCGTAACCCGGCACGACGTTAGCAGCAAAGCGGCGAGGCAGACAAGCACGGGAATTCCCGATTTCCAAGCCACGCTTTGGCCGTGTTCATATTTTAACCCACTTCGCCCCGATTAAGATTAAGAGCAGGATTAAGATTGGGACGAACCCTGCTCTTTTCTGTTTCAATCCCACCAGCGATAGGGGAACAGGTTTTTTTCGAGAATGTTCCCGCAACGCGGGCAGCGGCCGGGGGCGTTCCAAATTTTAATCCGATGAGAATCGGCCACGGGACAAACCGGTTTCACCTCTGCCCAGCGCCGTTGCTTGGGCGGAGCCGAAGAACGGCGTCCGGGTGAAAAGACGCTCCACGGATTGTCCACCAGCCAGAATGGCGGAATGATGACACCGGTGGGCAACAAGTTGCGACCGGACTTGGTTTTGGCGCTGACAAGCGGCGGTTCCTCTTCGTTGCCGCGCAACCGGAGGCGGGTGAACACGTCGAAAAGCCGGCGACAATCGAGACAGACAATGGTTTGCACGACGCAGTTGATGCCGGTGTCGGCGCCGCCGGAAACGCGCGCCTGGTAATGACAATACGGACAGTCGAAATGAAACGTCCGGCCCATGTTTTGGAAATACAACGCTGGCTCCCGGAAATCCACTCGGATTGCCGCAAAATCGTGTGCCTTCCCGATAGCGCAAATCATCCTTCGGCCATGGCGCCGGGTTGTCGGACTTCTCCGGTTATGCGAATCTCACCGGCAACGGCGCCCGGGTCGGCGTCAACTATGGTTCGCAAATCAAGTGCTTCGCTGGATACGCGAACCTTACCAGCAACGGCGCGCCCCGGATCAAGTAAAGGCCCACAAGCACGCCAATCACCCACTTGATAATCAAGAACACCGGCACCCCGCCCGAGGGAGCTGCTAGCGTAGCGTGACGAACAATAAATATGCCGCCCAGCACCCCGACGATCCGCAGGAACAACCCAAACAGTTCTTTTGAGTTCATATACGTTTGCCTTTCTTGTCTGGTTTTCGTTGCTCAACCTGTTTCCCGCAGGCAAAGGTCTGTGGTCAAACACGACAAGGCTGATTGGGCTGGTAGATTAGCGACTGCCACTGCCCTGTCAACCGTGCGGCGGTACGATTTGAAAAGTAGCGCAGGCTTCAATCATGTCTTCTCCCGGACCATGTGACTCTGGTGACAACCGGAACACACTTCGGTAGGGCGGGCAGTCCTCTGCACGCCGCCCGTCCACACAACGATTCCGGCGCGCACGGAGTGACGCGCCCTACCAATGTGCCGATATCCGCTGGAAATTGCATTGCCTTCCGGCCCCATTCCGCGCATGAAAAGGGCATGATTTACCAAAAACAAATCCTGCTGGAATCAAAAGGGCATCGTCAAATGCACGACCTGACGGCGGACGTGGCACGGATTGTCCAAGACTCCGGTGTGCGCACGGGCACGGCGCACGTGTTCAACATCGGCAGCACCGGCGCGCTGGGCACCATTGAATACGAACCGGGATTGCTCGAAGACCTGCCGGACATCCTGGACAAACTCATCCCCCCCAGCCGCAGTTACGGACACGAACAAGCCTGGCACGATGGCAACGGCCATTCACATTTGCAGGCCACGCTGCTGGGGCCGTCGCTGACCGTGCCGGTAGCCGATCGGAAACCGGTGCTGGGCCCCTGGCAACAAATCTTCCATCTGGAATGCGATATCAAACCGCGCCGCCGCATGATTTTCGTGACCGTGTCCGGTGAGTGAAGGTTTTCATCGTTTTCTCCTTTTTGATCGTGTCCTGATTTGGCATGGGAGCGCGGCTTCAGCCTGCTTCAACACGCAATTTGCGTTGGACAATGAAGTGGCATAAATGCCGCGCCCCACAAAATCACGACACGGTTCTTTTCGTTACTTGCTGTTTTCGATTCCCCCGCTTTTAGCGATTTATCATTGTGAGGGAGTTGGGCGGATTTTGTTCCCGGAAAATTTTTCAACGCAAAAAATGCGAATTTGGCCACAGATAAACGCGGATAAACACAGATTCGGAGGGACGAGTTAAACGAGTCGCCACACCTGAGGAACGAGCCGTCTCCGTTCCACTTCGCCGCGCCAAGGAACAAATCACAACCTCACGGCGAGGAGGACATTTCCAAATCGTGTAGCGCGGGGCCAACTAGGTTGCCCAGGTGATTACCCGACCAGTATAGCACGAAACCAAAACCAATCAGCACCAACGCCAGACAAATAAACGCCCAGAAATGACGCGCTTCAAATCGCTCCAGCGACCGCACGAAACCCACCAGCCCAATCAGCGCCGCCACGATAATCACGGCGTCCACGCTCACGCGCTGCCAGTAGCTGCCGCCCAGATGCAGCCACATGCCGAATTCGTCAAAGGTCAGCCCCAAGGCGAATCCATATACGAGCGCGGTGATGTCGGCGGCGCGTCCAACCGGCCGGCGGAAGATGGCGTAGCCGGCCACCGCCGCCAGCAGAAAAATGCCGTAGTTCAAGTGGTGAACATGCGTCCCCTTCAGGAAAAAATACATGTTGGGGATGGTCCCGGACATAATCAGAAAGACCGTCGCCCGCGAAATCACGAAGGTCAGCAGGAAGCTGAACAACGCGCGGCGCGCCAGCCGGTGCGGTGTCGTTTGGTGATGGACGGGTTCGTGCGGATGAATGTTTTCAGTGTCCATCGGCAAAACCGGGGTTCAATTGGCGCGGGTCTGCTGGTAATACCATTGCAGTTGTTGCGGCGAACTGCCTTCGTCCACATTTTCCATCTGGATCATCTCCTCGCCGCGCGCTGGCGGCTCGACCTCCTTGAGTTTCCATTCGTTGTCGAGCCGGCCAAACGTCCAGTATTCGGTCCAGGGTGTCACATACGGATCCTGGCTGATCAGCAATCCGTTGCGGCGGACCGCTCTTTGAGCGTGGGCACTGATCCGCACCGTGAATTCGTCCTTGGTATTGTCCGAATAATTCCGCACCAGCACCAGCTCCACCTTGCGCACACAAAGATTGCGGAATTCCAACTTGGTTCCCTGGCCACCGAGGCGGATGAGCTCATTTTGCAGGCTCTTCGCCACTTCGGGGAACAATTCCGCCGCCGGGATAGCCGCCGGGTCGCCCTGCTCGCGTGCGAGCGTGACGTGGAGGAACACCTGCCGGGCGTGTTCGAGCATGGCCTGGCGATCCCAGAGTTTGTCCGTCTGGACAAGAAAATTTAACAGGCGCTCGATGCGTGTGGCCTTGGTCTCGGTTTCCTTTTCCAGCCACGGTCCGGCCGGCCCCGCCTGTCCGGCATGGTCGCCATAGACCTGGTCCCGTCCCAGGTCGGTGAATCGCTCGAAGAAGTTTTCCTCCTTGAGCGCGTCGGACTCGCGCGTCTGATCAATCTCGCGCAGCAGCCAGGCGCCGTCCTGCCGGTGAAATGTCCAGAACTCCTGAAAATGCGCCGGCTCGTCGTCACCGCGCAAAAATTCCTGCGTGCGATCGTCAATGTAATAATCCCGGGCGCTGGCGGTAATCAGGGCGGTGAATTCGCGGTCGTTCTCCTTCTCCGGGTAGCGGACATTTACGATGTCCACGTGCTCGACGCGCAGGCTGTCAATGCGGTTGATTTCGTGATTGGCCATCAGGCCGCTCAGTTGAGAGCAATGGTCCGCGTAAAGGTCCGGCATCAGCAGCGGTTTCATCGGCCCGTAATCCCGCGCCTGCCAGCATTCCTGCAATTTCGTAAACGTGGACCGGGCCTGTTCTTCCAGTTTGTCGGGCGCCATCGTCTGGTCCACCCGCGACAGGAATTCGAGCAGCTTCCGGGTCTTGACGCCTTTGTCATCAATCTCGGCGCGGCTGTAAAGGAAATCCAGGTCTTCGTCCTCCTTCTGCTTTTTTTGGGCGAGTTGTGATAGCACGATAATGACGATGAACAGGCCGACCATCAAAAAGAAAGGCGTCGGGCTGCCGGAACCGCCGCCGCCACCACCATGATAACCGCCTCCGAAACCGCCGCCGCCAAAACCGCCGCCGCCCCCGCCGCCTTTATTATGCACCGCCACGCCGTTCGCGAAATAGGTGTTCGGCCGGTCGGTTTGCAGATTGTAAACGCGCGTCGGCGCCAACACGGTTTCCAGACTGGTGATTCGCTGTTCCTGCAGGCCGTTCCCGGACAGGACAAAAATCGCGTCACTGACTTTCAATGCCTCCAGCGTCTTGAACGTCCCGTTGCCGACATAAAACGGATGCTCGCGGGTCACGCGCAGCGTCATCTGTTCCGTGCCCACAATGATGTATTCATTCACGTCATAAGTGATGATCCGGCGCACCGTCGTGTGGACGATTTCTCCGCCGGTTGTGAAGGCCAGCAGTTCGTCACCGGGCCGAACCGCGCTGATGGGTGTTTCTGTTCCGCCGGCGCGCAGAATCGGCGTGTCGGGCAGAAAACAGCCCTTGTTGTGCACCACCACCCCGTTCGCCAAGTAGGTTCCCCCGGGCGCGACGAGCAGGTTGAAGGCGGGCCGGACGGCTTTCACGCGAGTGACGGTTTCGATTTTAACCTGGTTAAACTGGTCTTCCTCACGCAGGTAAAGCGAGTCGCCCGGCTGGAGACTCGATGCCACACGAAAAGTTCCGGGCCCGGTCTGCAACGGGTGTTCCGCCGTGACCCGCAGTATTCGGCCGCCCGCGCCAATTTCGACGTACTCGTCCGGCTCGACCCGGCTGGTGGCCTGCACCGTGGCCGGCTGCAGTTGACCGTCCATTACCGCCCAGACCGTTGCGCCGGTTTCGAGCTGTTCGATGGGGACTTGTCCTGCGGGGGTATCAATCAGCGTGCCCTCTTCCAGGCAACCGCCGCCACCGCGACCCCAGGCACAGGCCGCAGTCAGCAAACCCGCCAGCAAAAAGATGACGCCCCGCGTTCTCACGCGGATACATTCGAGGCTGATGCCGGACCTGGCCATTATAATCAATCGCCGGATTTCCAACGCCGTCGGTGACGCCGCCGCGGCTCAGTGCAGCGCGGCGATGATGCCGCCGAGAACCGCAGCCGCCACCACGATGCTGACGCCGATGATGCTCGCGCCGACGATGCGTCCGAAGTATTGGGCCACCGCCACGTTGCCGCGGGCGATTTCCTTTTCCTCATCTATATTGGGCGTCATCCGCTCGATCAGGCGGGGCAGGACGAGCGATGCCGCCAGAATCAGCATGACGCCGATGATGCCTCCCAGTGCCGAGAAAACCACGGCCCAGGCCATGTTTTGTACCACTTCACTCATAACGGTTCCTTGGTTTGACGGACAGGATAATGCCACCTGCCGATGAATTTGTATTGGGAAAAGTTGTCCAACGCCGTCGCGCAAAGTCAATTTGCATGGACGTATTAAACGGCTTCGTTGAAGAAAGGCAAGGGCGAATCGAACCCGTTGAAGAAGCAGAAGCCGGCGCGAGGAGGCTACTACGATAAAAGGCGGGCGGTAGCTTTAGAGCGGCGGGCACTCCGTTGCCCGCCGCTCGTCCGAAAACAAACGACGGCGCGCACGGAGTGACGCGCCCTACCATCAAAAAATTAAACCCCGGATTGCACGAATTATCGTGAACCGGATTTCAGTTCGTGTCGCCCGGCTCAGTTTTGCGTGAACACGAAGGCGCCGTAGCCTACCACGCGGCCGCGGTCGCCCGAAGTGTCGCCGGAGTTCCGCAAATCCAAGGTGCGACACCGCATTCCTCGCTCCTTCGCCGCTCTTAGCAACCCACAAATTGGCCGGCAACCGCACGCTTGCTCACCGCCGAGTGCTTTCCAGTTCAGTGATTCAATGGCGCGCGCAGTCTCGGAATCAGTTTGTTGCGCCGTTTCATAATCGTGGTAGTGGCTCAGGTCGGAACTGATGACAATGCGTGTCTCCTCACCGCCCCAAAGCGCTTCGATGACTGCCGCAATTTCGTCATCGCTTGCCTCGCCGACGAGGAGCGGGACGATTTTGAATTCAGACAGAACCACCTGCAGGAACGGCAGTTGGACTTCGAGCGCGTGTTCGTCAGCGTGCGCTTCGTCCCGCACGCTCACCTGCGGCAGCCGCGAGCAGAGTTCGCGAATGGCAACGGTGTCCACGGGCACGGCGCCCAGCGGAGTCGCGAACGCCGCCGCACCGGTCGCCGCCAAGCCATCGAACAACGCGTAGTGCGACGGGCCAAGCAGGACGACACGTTTGATGGTGTCGCGTGCTCCACCCTCCGTCCCGACAGAATCGGGACTACGGAGGACGGGCGGCGCCAGTTGCGCGTAAGCCGACGCGGCAATCGGTCCAGAGTAAATGTAGCCGGCGTGTGGCGCGATGACGGCTTTTGGCACAGTCCCGGCGGTGATTTTTACTTCGCGCAGGAAACCCTCGACCATCCGGCGCAGCTCGACGGGGTTGTCCGGATAAAACCGTCCGGCGACCGCCGGCGCGCGGATATTGGCTGAACCATTTCGAAACAATTTCCGCATTTCAGATTTGAATTTTCAGGTAGGGCGCGGTGTCCTCACCGCGCCGGCGGCGGGCTGGGGACAGCCCGCCCTACCACAGCGTTCTCGACTCAGCTCGGTTTCACCCGGCGCGGCATGCGTTCACGAAAATCCGCCGCCGAACTGCCCGTGTTCACTTCGGTCGCCCCGCCGCCAAACCAGATGCCGGGAACCATCTTGTGGCAACGCGGACATTTGCCGTCGCGGGTGATTCGATAGTCGCGCACCAGATAACCAGTACGTTCCACCAGCAGTTCGTCGCACCCCGGACAAAACGTGCTTTCCCAATGACTCACGTGTCCCGGCAAATTCCCGGCATAGACAAAGTGCAACCCCTCTTCCACACCGATTTCCGCCGCGCGAATGAGCTGGTTGACGGTGGTGGGGGACGGCTCGGTCATTTTGTGGTCGGGATGAAACGCAGTGACGTGCCACGGGATGTCGCGGCTGACCGAGGCAATGAAATGCGCGATGGCGCGCAGTTCCGTTTCGCTGTCGTTGAACCCGGGCACAACCAGCGTGACGATCTCCAGCCACAAACCGCGTTCGTGCACCATGCGGATGCCGTTGCACACATTCTCCAGCGTGCCGCCGAGTGTGCGATAGCGTTTCTCGTCAAAACCTTTCAGGTCAATTTTGTAGGCGACAATCCACGGACGCAGAAAATCGAGCGCTTCGGGAGTGGCGTTGCCGTTGGACACAAACGCGCAGGCCAACCCGGCCTGCTGCGCGCATTGGAATACGGCCACCGCCCACTCGGCGGTGATGAGCGGTTCGTTGTAGCTCGACACGACCAGCCGCGCACCGCAACGGCGGGCCGTGTTCACGACCTGTTCCGGTGTCAGTTCAACGATGGGTGTGCCGGCGGTCTCATCGCGCAACGCCTGGCTGGTGACCCAGTTCTGGCAATACCCACAATGAAAATCGCATCCGAGCATCCCGAACGTAAGCGCGTCGCTGCCGGGATAAACGTGGAAAAACGGTTTCTTTTCCACCGGGTCGCTGGCCAACCCGCCGGCGACGTAACCGAACGGCACGCGGAGCTCGCCGCCCTCGTTGAACCGTACCTTGCAAATGCCGCGTCGTCCCACGGGGATCAGGCAACGATGACCGCACGCAACGCAGCGCACGCGGTCGTCTTCGAGGTGCCAGAGTTTGCCGACGACGGTCTGTTGGTCGAGCGTGTCCGCGAGAGCCCGGTTGACCACCGGCGCCTTCCACGGCGCGGACTTCGGGGAATCTTGTTCCCCTGACTCATTTGTAGGCGCAGTCTGCATGGAACATGGATGAGACAATTGATGTCCCGAAACGCGAAAAGGCGCAAGTGTGCAAGTTTGTTTGGAGTTCCGCCTTTAGACGGCCAAACGCGGTAGTCCACCCCGACCGCCTGAAGGCGGAATTCCGAACTGTGGCGTCGCGACTTGTCTGGCGCCGGACACCGGGCCAGAAAAAGGTATCGCCACCTGAAAATTTTCGATAAAGTTCGGCCATCGGACCTGACAAAACAGGTCATTGCTTAAACCATACCAAAAATCGCATGGCGTTCAAACATTTTCCCCGGCAGACGCAGGGTGTTCAGTTGCTCCAACGCTCGCTGGCGAGCGGGCGGCTCGGCCACGCCTACCTGTTCGTTGGCCACCAGCTTGAAGAACTGGAATCGCTCGCCCGCACGCTGGCCAAGACGTTGAATTGCCGGAAGCCGGTCAAAACCGGCGGCGCGGCGACCGACTGCTGCGACGACTGCCCGGTGTGCCGGAAAATTGACAACGACACCTACGCCGATGTGCATTGGGCCCGGCCTGAATCCAAATCGCGCGTCGTCACCGTCGAACAGATGCGCGACTTGATGCGCGAGATTCAACTCAAACCGACCAACGCCGAATACAAGGTCGCCGTCATCACCGCCGCCGACCGGCTGAATCCGCAGGCGGCCAATGCTTTTCTCAAAACGCTGGAGGAACCGCCAGCCAAGTCCGTTTTAATCCTGCTCACCACCGAGCCGCAGCGGATTTTGGAAACGGTCCTGTCGCGCTGCCTGCGCCTGAATTTTTCCGGCGAGGCCGTGCGTCCGCTTGACGCCGCCCAATCGGAATGGCTCGCGCGGTTCGGCGCGCTGGCGGCCACGGAACAGAAAACCCTGCTGGGTCGTTACCGTTTGCTCGACGCGCTGCTGCAAAAACTCGGCGAAATCCGGGCGCGCGTGGATGAAACGCTCACGGCGCGCTCGCCGTTACAGCGTTACGACGAAGTGGAAAAGGAGTTGCGCGAAAAATGGGAGGAGGAACTGGCGGCGGCCATTGAAGCGGAATACCGCCGGCAGCGCGCCGATTTGATTTTACTGGTGCAATGGTGGCTGCGCGACGTCTGGTTGTCCACCCTCCGCAGTAGCATTGCTACGGAGGACGGGCGCGCGCGCGCCGCCGGCGACGAACTGCTGAATTTTCCGCAGGTTGCCGGGGCGGAAGCTGTGGCACGCCGGATTACGCCACGCCAGGCGTTGGAAAACCTGCAAATCCTGGAACAAACGCAGCGGTTGTTGCACACCAACGTCCAGGAAGCGCTCGCGCTGGAAGTCAATTTGCTCAAATTGCAGCTCTAGCCCGGCATTTTTCAAATGTAAGAAATTCCCGTTTGTGAAAGAACGACCCCTCACCCGTCCTGCGGACATTCTCTCTCCGCCCGGCGGGGAGAAGGACGGGGCGAGGGGCCTAATTGGCGCGAACGCAGTTTACGCACTCGTATTCGGGTTGTTTCTGGGGCTGACAATTTGGAAGTTCGGCAACCCGGTCATCCTCGATCACAAAATCAATCCGCCGGTTTCGCTCTCCGAGTGGTGGGCGGATGCGTGGCCGACCCACTGGAGCAATTGGATTTTGCTGCCATTCGTGCTGGCCGGCGGCTGGCTGGCGATTTCCGGCAGATGGCGCCGGCAGGAAACTCGCTGGCTCTGGCTGCTGCCATTGCTGTGGTTTGGCTGGCAACTCCTTTCGGCCAGGCACACCGTGGATGCCTTCCTTACCACGACCACGCTTTGGCAATTTGGCGGATGCGTGGCGTGTTATTTCATCGGCGCGTTGGTGGTGGGACGTGAACGTGCATTACGCTGGCTGCTGGTGGGCGTGCTGGCGGCATTCACATTTTGCCTCGTGCGCGCGGTGGACCAGCGGCTCTTTGAGTTTCCCGAAAGCCGCCGGATGCTGATGGAAGGCGAACGCATGGGCTGGACCAATTTCCCGCCAGAAATCCTGCTGGCAATGAAACACGAAAGCATCGTCATTATTAACACCAACGGCGTGGATGTAGCCAATCCCGCAATTCTCGCCCGGGTCGCCAAGGGCCGCGTGATGGGCACGCTGATTTATCCGAATGCACTGGCCGGTGTGATTCTGATGTTGCTGCCGGTGTCGCTCGCACTCGCCTTCAACAACACCCGGCAACTGAAACGGCCCATTCGCGCCGCGGTCATTGCGCTGACCTGCCTATTGGGCGGCCTGGGCCTTTTCTGGTCAGGTTCAAAAGCGGGCTGGTTGATTGGCATGGCGCTCGCGGGTATCTGGTTTTTCCGTCTGAAGCGGTCCGCGCGTTTGAAGTGGGCGATGCTGACGATCGTATTGCTGGTCGGACTGGCGGTGTTCGCGTTTCGATTTCACAATTACTTTGCCGCCGGCGCCACCAGCGTGGGCGCGCGTTTCGATTACTGGCGGGCGGCGGTGCTAACGACTCGCGAGAACCCGCTTTTCGGCACGGGACCGGGGACGTTCCAGCGGCCCTACGCGAAAAACAAATTGCCTGAAGCTGAGATGAGCCGGTTCGCGCACAACGATTATCTCGAACAATTTTCCGATTCAGGCATCATTGGCGGCATTTGCTATGTTACGTGGATTGGTCTGGCGTTGATGACCGTGGGTCAACGCACGTGGCGGAGCGGCAGTTACCTTCAATTCAGCCTTTTCCTCGGATTGCTCGGCTGGTTTGTGCAGGGATTGGTGGAATTCAGCCTTTACGTTCCGGCACTGGCATGGACGGCGTTCACTTTGCTCGGATGCCTGCTCCAAGATCGCTCTCAAAAATAGGTGGTATTTGCCTTGCGGTCAGTTGTCGCATTTGAGTTCACGCCCAAATTGGTACCCCGTTTACACACTACTCATAGGCGGGCAAAGCAATCTCCACAGTATGGTTGGTTGTAAAAATAACTTCAACCGGCTGAAGATGCCAAATCCAATACTGCCCAACATATCCGTTTTTCGGAATGTTCGTATATCTTTTGGCCCATAGTGTATCTTTTACGTCTAATACTTTTTGGGAATAAAACCACGGTAGTTGTTTGTCAACTTGGCTTTCACTCATTCCAACTTGCACCGCGTCACAAAAATGGCCGGCACTGAGCAGACTGGCAAACCAAAGGCCTACTACCAATGCACAACCACACACTATTGTTAATACCACGTAGATAATAGTTCGACGCTTCATTTTTCAACCTTACTCGCTTGAAATAAAATTAAACGGAGCAGCCTTGGGGCAGTCCTCACTATCGACATATTTCCCTTTTCAGACGATAAAGCCGGTCGCCGGTGTTCAGGCATGTCCCCATCTTCAGTCAGTCCGCCATCCATTTCAAGGTCATTGTCGTCTTCCGCCGGGCAGTTGCGTTAGCGCCGTAGGCGCGACATCTTTGTAGAACCCAAACAAAAAGGGTTTTCAAGCTCCGTCAGGAGCGGCATCTTCGGCGCATGGCCAACACCTACACGCAAATTTATATTCACGTCGTGTTTGCCGTCGAAGGCAGGCAAAACCTCATTAAGCCGGAACACAACAGCGAGCTTCAAAAAAAATCACGCGAAGAAATCGTTCCGCGAGGAATACATCGAGCTGTTGGAAAAGTTCGCTGTGGATTACGACCGGCGATACATTTTCAAAACCGGCGGGGAATGATTTTCTGAATATGCCGCTCCTACGGAGCTTAGGAAATTATGGCGGTATTTTTCTACAAAGATGTCGCGCCTACGGCGCTGTCTTGCAAGTTTCCGTCTCACCATCGTTATTGGCTGGAAATCAATTCGACAAGGGACAGGCGACCGGCTAATCTGGCCACGGCTTATGAAAATTCTCTTTCTCAACGGGCCTAATCTGAACCTGCTCGGGCAACGCGAGACGGACGTTTATGGCCGGGCGACACTGGCCGACATCGAAGCCAAGGTACGCCAGCGCGCCAAACAACTTGGCGCAGAAATTGACTTCCGCCAATCCAACCTTGAAGGCCAATTGGTGGGATGGATTCAGGAAGCCAAGGGGAAATTTGATGTGATTGTCCTGAACGCCGCCGCCTATACCCATACCAGCATCGCCCTCCGCGATGCGATTGCCGCCGTACAGGTTCCAACCATCGAAATCCATCTGTCCAACATCCATGCCCGGGAAGAATTCCGCCAAAAATCACTCATTGCACCGGTCTGCTGCGGCCAAATTTCTGGATTCGGTCAAAATTCGTATATTTTGGCCTTAGAAGCGTCAGTTAACGTTATCGAATCCAAAAAGTACGTTTAATTTGGCAATTTTCTAGGCTACTTTAAGATAACTTTAATTTGTTAACTTTGGCGCTTGACGCCTTGGTTTTGAGGCAATAGACTCGTTGCCAGATAAACAATGTTCCAAGCAGAGTCGAGCCCGGCTTCTGCTTTTTTGCTTGAGGGGCTGTTTGTATCAGTCGTCCGTTTGGGATGTCTTAATAAAATCGAACCGTGGATCTCAAAGATATAAAGTCCATCATTGACCTGATGAAGAAAAACTCCATCACGGAATTTGAGATGGAGAAACAGGATTTCAAAATCAGGCTGAAACGTGGTCCCAATGGCGGGACGACGGTTGTCCCGCTTGAAGAATTGCCTCCGGCAGTGGCCGTGGCCGCCCCCCTGCAAGTTCCCGTTCCGGGCCCGCCGGTCGCCGCCATTCCCCAGCCGCCCGTGACCGGCGAAGTTGAAGTCAAGTCGCCGATGATTGGCACGTTTTACCGGGCGCCTTCGCCGGAGGCGGCCAACTATGTCGATATAGGCACCGAGGTAACCCCGGACACGGTGGTTTGCATCATCGAAGCCATGAAAGTGATGAACGAGATCAAAGCCGAGGTCAAAGGGGTCATCACCCAGGTTCTGGTTGAAAACGCCAAGCCGGTGGAATTCGGCCAGCCGCTGTTCAAAGTGCGGCCAAGTTGAGTGACACTTGACAGGTGGCACGTGACAAGATTACGCCGATTTCTCCTGTCACATGCCGGATGTCGCTGGTCACGTTCTGAATCATGTTTGAAAAAATACTGGTTGCCAATCGCGGTGAGATTGCCGTTCGGATTATTCGCGCGTGCAAGGAACTGAATATCCGCACCGTCGCCGTCTATTCCGAGGCGGACGCCAGTTCGATGCACGTACAGTTGGCCGATGAAGCGATTTGCATCGGCAAGCCTCCGGCGGCGGACAGTTACCTGCGCATTGACCGCATTGTCAGCGCAGCGGAAGTGTCGGACGTGGACGCGATTCATCCCGGATACGGTTTTCTTTCCGAAAACGCGCATTTTGCCGAGGTTTGCGAAAGTTGCAACATCCGGTTCATCGGCCCGCAACCGCGCGCGATGCAAGCCCTGGCCGACAAGGCCGTGAGCCGCGCGCTGGCCAAAAAAACCGGCGTGGCCGTGGCCCCGGGGTCCGACGGCATTGTTGAGAAAGAGCAGGACGCGCTCGCCGTGGCCAAACGCATCGGCTATCCGGTCATCATCAAAGCCGCGGCCGGCGGCGGGGGACGCGGGATGCGCGTGGCGCACAACGACATTTCACTGGTGAAAGGCTACCACGCGGCACGGACGGAGGCTGAAAAGGCCTTCGGCAATTCCAACGTTTATATCGAAAAGTTCATTGAGAATCCGCACCACATTGAAATCCAAATCCTCGGCGACCAAAAAGGCCGCATCATTCATCTGGGCGAACGGGATTGTTCCATCCAGCGCCGGAATCAGAAAATCATTGAGGAAACGCCATCGCCGCTGATCGAACACAAGTTCCGCAAATTGCGCGACCGGATCGGCAAGGCTGCCGTCAAAATCGCGGAGGCGGCGCACTACACAAACGCCGGCACGGTGGAATTCATCGTGGACAATCAGGGCAATTTTTATTTCCTCGAAGTCAATAAGCGGATTCAAGTTGAACACCCCATCACCGAGGAGGTCACCGGCATTGACCTCGTGCGTTATCAAATCCTGCTGGCCATGGGCGAATCGCTGCATCACTCGCAGGGCGACGTGCAGTTCAAGGGCCACGCGATTGAATGCCGCATCAACGCCGAAGACCCGTTCGACGATTTTTGTCCCAGCCCCGGGCGCGTCGAAATGTATTTTCAGCCCGGCGGCCGCGGCGTGCGGGTGGACACACACGCCTATGCCGGTTATACCATACCACCGACCTACGACTCGATGATTGGCAAGCTGATCACCTACGGCAAGGACCGGCGCGAGGCGATGGATAAAATGAGCCGCGCCCTGAGCGAATACCTGATCACCGGTATCAAGACCAACATCTCGTTTCAACAGGCCATTCTGCAGGACCCGAATTTCCGGCGCGGCGTTTACTCGACGAACTTCATCGAACAACTGCTCGGCGGCGCGCGGCGCGAATTGATTGAAGAAAAAGCCTGACGCGTTTCCCGGGTGGTGGCGTCAGTGGCCGCGCCCGGGCCTGCACTCGAAATTGGAGCACACCGCCGACCCGGCAACAGCCAAACCGGGCACCGCCACTTTTTGTTGACATTGGCCGGGGTTGTGTTATAAAGCAAAGCCGTGACTCGTTCAATGAACGAAAGTGTTGGTGTCAACAAGACAGATTGTCCGTAAACCGAAATACCGAAAACGACATTCAGTGATCCTGCCGATGCAGTCCTCCCACTTGGTTTTTTGACGGGCAAATTTTTTATGAACCAAAACAGATTATTCGTAGGCAACCTCGCATATCAAACGGGGGAAAACGATCTTCAGGCTTACTTCGCCCAGGCCGGCGCGGTGACCTCAGTAAACCTCATGCTGGACAAGGCCACCGGCAAGTCGCGCGGGTTCGCCTTCGTGGAATTTGCCACGGCCGAAGAGGCGCAGAAGGCCGTCGAGCAGTTCCACAACAAGGAATTTCAAGGCCGTGCCCTCACCGTCAACATTGCCCGCCCCCGCGAGGAGCGCGCACCGCGTTGGAGCGGCGGTGACCGGCGCGACCGCGGGGAACAACGCGAGCGGCAATAATCCGCCGCCATCGGGTCGGGGAGGCGTGGCGGACGGCCGTCGCTTTTCCACAATTAAGTTTGACAGTGGTGCAATGCCGTTTATCTTGAATCGCAAACACTATGGCTGAAAATCCGAGCACGCCCACGGGCGCCATGCCGCCGAAAAAAGAAACCGGCAAGGTGCAACCCAAAAAGGAAACCGTCCGCATCAATCTGCCGCCCAAGCCGTCCGCCGCGCCCACCATCAAACTGCCAACGCTGCCGCCCGGCGGTCCAACCGGGGCGCCCAGCGCTGCGCCGATACCGTCTGCGCCCAGGCCGGCGCCGGTACCCACGTCATCCACCCTGCAGCGCGCCGCGTCCGCGCCCATCGCCCAACAACGACCGGTCCCGATGGCGCCAAGACCCGCCGCGGCGCCGACGGTCGGCGGGTTCGACAAAGTTCTGGCCATTTTCGCCGCGATTGCCGCTGTGGCCGCTCTGGCCGTCACGGCTTACCTGGTCTGGATGTTGCCCATCGGCAATTAATTGAACTTGGCCCTGACGTTGTTGTTGATTTATGGCCTCTCCCTCGATTGTCAAGCTCACGCAGGAAAACTTCTCGCAACAAGTCCTGCAATCGCCCAAACCCGTGCTCGTGGATTTCTGGGCTGAATGGTGCGGCCCGTGCAAAATGATCGCCCCGCTGCTTGACGAACTGGCCAACGAATACGACGGCAAGGTGACCATCGGCAAGGTCAACATTGACGAACAGCAGAACCTCGCCGCCGAATACGGGGTCCGCGCCATACCCACACTGCTCGTTTTCCAAAACGGCGAGGTCGCCGACCAGCTCGTCGGTGCACGCAGCAAGCGCGATCTCAAGGCCAGCCTCGACCGCGTCACCGCGTAAATGCGGAATGGAATATTGGGGACAAATTTCAACACCCCGCCGCGAAAAGATTTGTAATTTCCCGCCTTTGTGTCTTTGTGACTGAGTGATTGTTACGCCCCGTCAATTCACCCAACGCGCCGAGTTCTATCATCAACTGGCCCAGTGCACCTCGGCCGGCATCGGCGTGATTCGCGCGCTGGAGCAGGTCAAGGCCAGTCCGCCTGCCCGGTCCTATCGGGAACCGCTCCAACGCCTGCTCGACGCACTCGCCAAGGGCGCGACGCTGGCGGAATCATTGCAACGCCCCGACTGGCTGCCTGCTTTCGACGTGGCGTTGATTGCGGCCGGCGAACAGAGCGGGCGACTCGACGCTTCTTTCCGCACGCTCACCGATTATTACAACGAGCGCGCCAGCGTCGTCCGGCAGGTGATTTCCCAGCTTATTTATCCCGTGGGGCTGATTCACTTCGCCGCCTTCATTTTCTTGATCGTGCTCCCGTTCGCCCGCTCGCAATTCAATGCCAGCCTGCTCTTCCTGTTCGCCAAAGCCGCACTCATCCTCTCACCGCTTTATATTGTCGTCGTTGCGCTGATTTACGCCACCCAAAGCAAACACGGCGAAAATTGGCGCGCGTTGGTCGAATCCATTTTGCGGCCTGTTCCCGTGCTCGGCATCGCGCGACGTTATCTCGCCCTGTCACGGCTTGCCGCGGCGCTGGAGGCGCTCATCAGCGCAGGCGTGAACATTGTCGGGGCCTGGGATCTGGCCGCGACGGCCAGCGGTTCACCCGCCCTGCGGCGCGCGGTGCAGGCATGGCAACCGCGGGTCGCCGCCGGACAAACACCCTCCGAAGCCGTGCGCGCCTGCCGGTTATTCCCCGAAATGTTCGCCAACCTCTACGCCAGCGGCGAAGTCAGCGGCAAACTGGACGAGTCGCTCCGCCACCTGCACCAGCTTTACAGCGAGGAAGGCACGCGCAAGCTCCACGCCTTCGCCCAATGGACGCCGCGCCTCGTTTATTTTCTGGTTGCGCTGGTTATTGCTTACGAAATCATTCAATTTTGGATGAATATCTACGGTCCACACGGCGATCTTTCGAACATCCTGCGCGGATTTTAATTCGGCTTTTCCGTTCAGCGATTCACAGTTAGTTTGGCCTTGTGACTCTGACCGAAATTCTGGCCAACGAAGAACTGCGCCGGAGCGAATTCCCCGTCGCCCGCGACAAAATATTTCTCGCGCACGCCGGCGTCTGTCCGCTGCCGCGCCGGGTGGCGCAGGCGATTGCCGATTACACCACGCACGGCACCACCGGCGATCAGGAAACCCTGGTTTTCCCCGACCGCCTGAGCGACGCGCGCAGACTCACGGCGCAATTGTTGCATTGCCAGCCGGATGAAGTCGCGCTCGTCGGACCGACGTCGCTGGCGTTGAGCTTCGTCGCCGCCGGCCTGAATTTTCGCCGGGGCGACAACCTCCTCATCTACCACGATGATTATCCGTCGAACGTTTACCCGTGGATGGCGCTGGCCGAACGCGGCGTGGAGGTGCGTCTGCTCAACACCGGCAGTCTCGGGGTCATCCGCCCGCAGGACGTGATGGGACAGGTGGACGAAAACACGCGCCTCGTCGCGTTGGCGTCCTGCCATTTCATCAGCGGCCACCGGCTCGAACATGAAACCATCGGAAAATTTCTGCGCGAACGCGGTATTTTATTCTGCCTTGACGCCATCCAGACACTCGGCGCGTTTCCGACTACCGTGGAGCACGTGGATTTTCTGGCCGCCGATGCGCACAAATGGCTGCTCGGACCGTGCGGCGCGGGCGTGTTTTATGTGCGGCGTGATTTGCAGGAAAAGCTGACTCCGCCGGTTTATGGCTGGCACAACGTGCGGAACCCCAATTTTGTCGCGCAGGAACAAATCGTCTTCCGCCACGGCGCGGTCAAATACGAAGCCGGCACGCACAACCTGCTTGGCCTGGTCGGCTTGATCGCCGCAATGGAACTGGCGCTGGACATCGGCACGGACAACATCGCCGCCGAATTGCTCCGTAAACGCGCGTGGCTCGTCGCCGCGTTACAGGCGAAAAAATTCACCGTTTTGAACGCGGACGCTAAATCGGAAAATTCGAGTGGCATCGTTTCATTTTATCAAGCCAGCAAAGACCTCGCAGCGTTGCATAAAAAATTGACGGACGCCGGCGTCATCACGTCGCTGCGGATGGACCGCCGGGGACAAAATTACATCCGCCTCTCGCCGCATTTCTACAACACCGACGCGGAATTGCAACGCGTGCTGGAATTGTTGCAGTCATACGCGTAGTCTTCAAAACATGCCACCCACTGCGGCGGTAGTGGGTCAGTTTGCTGTAGGGTGCGCTGCCTGTCGCGCCGTAGCCATGCGAAGGCTGATCCCCAGCGCACCGCCGGCTGAGACAGCCGACGCTACGATTCAAACTGACCCATCACTGCTCCGGCGCGTTGGTTGCCGGGTCTTTGATTTTTTGGTAAAGTGAAAGTGCCGGGGGTTTTCCCGGAATGAATGAAGCATTTCAGGTCATCAGAGAAAGAAACTGCCGGTGCGCCTGCCCTGGTTGCCACCGGGTTGGTTTCACCGGCGTCGCCACCTGATTCGCTGGTGCCGTGCAGCCGGATTTCGCTGCTGGGCGTGGATTATTTCCACCTGAAAACCGAGGATGGCGGCGATCTTTACTTGACACATTTGGGTATGCCGTTCTGGCGGCATCTGCTGCCGGAAAACTGGTACGCGCAGGAATGGTTCGAGGCCAAACGCGAACGGCTCGAGGGCACCAGCATCGTTTACAAATTGCCGACGCGCGCGGTGAACGGCAAGACGTTGAATCTGGTCGTCAAATGGTCGCGCGTGGGGGAAGTCGTCCCCATGGACACGCTCACCATCAACAAGTTCATCCACGCCGAGTTTAACAGTCCCTTCGAGGAATTTTCAGTGCTGATGGAATTGCGCAAGGGCGAATCCGGCCCGGCGGGCATCCGCATTCGCACCCAACGGCCCCTGGCGATTTACGTGCCCAGCCAGCGTCTGCAACTCTGGCAAACGGGCCGCTCGGAGGACAAAATCAACGCGAAAATCGCGCGCCATCCCGGCGTGGAAATTGACATCCTCCGCCAATACGTCGTGCTTTACGGCTGGATCAAGGGGCGGGACGCGGTTGAAACGGCGGACTTTTTCCATCTGGAAGGCAAACGGCGGTCGGAGTTTCTCGCGCTCGCCACCAGCCTGATTACCCACGAGCTTTGGCAGAAAGGTTACCGCGTCGTGGACATGAAACCCGAACACATTATTTTGCGCCCCGGCCCCAACCACTCGCTCTTGCGCGACCACAACGGGCAATTTGCCTATGCGCTGGTGGACTACGAATTGCTCGAACGGACGCCCGAACACGAACAGGCCGTGCGCACCGCCAACCGCCAGCTTTACCTCAAGCACATGGCCCGGAGGTTTGAAGCGGACGTCGCCAAACCGCTGCCCGCCCATCTGCAGGCCATCAACATCCTGGGTGTGGATTACATTTGCGGCCGCGCCGAAAGCACCGGCGGCATGCTCTGGGTCGTCGGCAAAGACCCCGATTTGTTCAACTACTTCCTGCCGGAACGCTGGCGGCGCACGCTCAAACGAAAATTGTCCGCGCACAATCAAATCTTCCACACGCGCACCAAGGACAACATCTACCTGGTCTGGAAGGTTTCGCGCATGGGCGACCCACCGCCCCGGCTGACCAACCCCGCAGCCAACAAGGAAGCGGCGCGCGAATACGGTTTCAACAGTCCGTTCGAGGAATTTGCCTTCGCGCTCGAACTCAGCCGGAACGGCGTCAAGACGGTTTATCCCCGCGCGATTTACATGACCGGCCGCAAACGCGAACAGACGCGGCAGGCCGCCGACGAACGGCGTTATGCGGCGTTGGCGCATTTGCGCACGCCGGAGGGCGACCCGCTCGTCCGCCGGGAATACGATTACATCACCATCTGGGGTTTTTGGAACGGGCCGGACGAATGGCTGGCCGTGGCCGACGGCAGCTTCTACCACGCCGTCAACGCCAAACAGGCTTTAGCCGACAAATTGATTTCCAAACAACTCATGGCGGAGCTGGTGCAACTGAAGGCGGAAAAACTGGCGAACTGCGGCTTCGAGGATTTGAACCCCAAACCGGACCATTTGCTGATCTCTTTCGACCCGTCGAATAAGCTGGTGATGGAATCTTCGGACACACCCGAGGCGCGCCTCTGCAACTTCGAATTGGTTCGCCGCCGGCCCGCCGCTGAAACCGCGTCAGCGATTTGAATACGCCGCTGCCTTTCCTTTCAGTTGCAGAATTTTGAAACGTGACAGAACAAAGAAAATTCAGGCGCGGGCAATGCAGCTTGGGCGCATAATTCTCAAAAAGGTGTATATGGGGTTGCGAGGAAAATCACATCACCTGGCTGCACAGCGAATGTCGGCTTGTCTGATGGTTTAACTTCTCCGCCGAATACCGCCCTGACTTTGTTGCTTAGGCTATGCAAAACGAATACTTCAGCGTTATTCCCATTGAGCTTGGTCTCGTCAATAATCTGTCTCAGTGTGACACCATCTCGATAGCGCACTATAACGCCGTCGGTGTAATTATTGCTGACGAAGATTCGCTCCGCTGCCAAAACCGTGTTCTTCGGGTTTTGCTCCTCGACCGCTTTGCGCAAATTGGCATTTACATTCTGAGGATTCAATTCGATGGCCTTATTAAAATCGGCCAAAGCTCCAGAAGCGTCATGCAAATTATATTTAGCGAATCCGCGCCCAAAGAAAGCAGCCCAAAATCGGGAATTCAACTCAATAGCTTTGCCGAAATCAGCCATGGCTCCTGCGTAATCTTTGAGATAATTCTTGTGCAGGCCACGATTACAGTATGCACCTGCCGTTTGCGGATTTAACTCAATGGCTTGAGAATCATCAGCTATTGCACCGGGGAAATCCTTGAGACAACATCTGGAGACACCCCGATTTAAATACGCCTCCGCATGTTTTGGATTTACTTCAATTGCTTTAGTGTAGTCGGTGATAGCGCCTTCGTAGTTTTTGAGGTCGCGCTTGGCATTGCCGCGATTGTAGTAAACATACGGTAACTGAGGATTCAATTGAATCGCTTGAGTATCGTCGGTGATTGCACCTATGTAATCATGAAGTTCGTCTTTGGCTCTTCCGCGATTATAGTAAGCTACTGCGAGTTGAGGATTCAATTCGATGGCTTTGGTGTAATCAACAATTGCCCCTTCGTAATCTTTGAGTTCTTGTTTGGCGCTACCACGTTCGCAATAGGCGTCCGCAAAGGTTGGATTAAGCTCAATGGCCTTGGATAAATCAGCAATAGCACCGGCGTAATCTTTTAGGGCGCTTCTGCTACAGCCATCATTATAAAACGACACGGCATTAGTCTGGGCGCGAATCGTGGTGCAGCAAAACACAGCAATGAAAGCGAATAAGGAGCAAATTTCAAAATTGAAACGCTTTTGATTCATACCACTTAATAGACACCGGCCTGCTCGAATTTGTATAATTTAATTAGCACACTGGGACAGACACCGCCGAAGACAATAGGCGGCTTGTTTGCAGCCTATCCTGTTTCATGTTCGTGATGATATTCCGGGCATAAATCCTCGTCCAGCCTGTTTTTCGTCTGGCTTATGAATGGTACGTATCTTAATTTTTGAGCGCCTTAATTGAGCCGCGGAGCGGCAAAAGAGAGTAGCCCACGGCGCAGCCGTGGGAACACCGGTTTCCCAGCCTTCAAAGCTGCGTAGCAGCGAAAGAAAAAATACCCAAAACGATTTCTATCGCCCCTGCCGGGGCTTGAATGGGTTTGGGATCGTTGACCCACGGCTCCGCCGTGGGCTACGATATGACGCTGCTCCGCAGCTCTGCTGACACGCTCCGCGAGGTAATGCGCAAAAATCGAGATCCACCCCATGAAATAAATTCCCCCAAAAACCAGTTGCCACCCCGCATTCTTCTGGTATTTTCGCTTTCCCTTTTCACCCGGCCAATCGCCGGTTGAATCGGGCAAACGGTCCTCATTCGCATCGAGTTGATGCGGGCCTGCCGCGCTGATGCGTAGGCGAGCGGACCACAATAACATCGAACATTAATCCCGTATTCCGCGGGATGGTCCGCTCCGGCGGGCTTTTAACCAAAGGAAGAATTGTGTTAAGCATTGGCATCAAAGAATTGTTGGATTCGGGCGTCCATTTCGGACACCAGACGCGGCGTTGGAACCCCAAGATGAAACCATTCATCTTCGACGCGCGCAACGGCATTCACATCATTGACCTCAGCCAGACCCTCACGCAACTCGAAGTGGCCTGCGGCTTTCTCACCGAAACCGTCCGCAAAGGCGGCAAGGTGCTGTTCGTGGGCACCAAAAAACAGGCGCAACACGCCATCAAGGAAATCGCCAAAGAATGCGGACAATTTCACGTGACTGAACGCTGGCTCGGGGGCACGCTCACCAATTTCAACACGCTCAAACGTTCCATCGCCCGGCTCAAGGAAATTGAAAAAATGGACGCCGACGGCACGCTGGCCAAATACGGCAAGCAGGAACAGGCCGTCATCCGCCGCGAAGCCGCCCGGTTGCACAAATACTTCGACGGCATCCGCGACATGGACCGCATCCCCGCCGCCATCTTCGTCGTGGACATCAAGCGCGAACACAACGCCGTGGCCGAGGCGCGCAAACTCAAGGTGCCGGTCGTCGCCATCGTAGACACGAATTGCGACCCCGACCTCGTGGATTTCCCCATCGCGGGCAACGACGACGCCATCCGCTCGGTGCGGCTGGTTCTGGCCACCATCGGCCAGGTCATCACGCAGGCGCAGGCGGAATTTGAAACAAGGCGCTCGCGCCGGCCGGCAGCCGAGGAACCCAGGCCGATTGAAGCGCAGCCACCGAACGCCACGCCGGTTGAGGTGCCGCCGGCTGCAACCGAACCGGCTGCAGTTCCGTCGCCGGCAATTGCTCCGCCGGGAGCGGTTCCGCCCGTGCTGACTTGAAATTTCCGGTTGCGCTCAACTCTCAACTTTCAACTCTCAACCAATTTTTATGGCTCAAATTACTGCTACTGAAGTGAACAAACTCCGCGAGATGACCGGCGCCGGCATGATGGATTGCAAACGCGCGCTCGTGGAAGCGAAGGGCGACGTCAACGCCGCCGTGGACATTCTCCGCAAAAAGGGCCGGGCCACCGCCGCCGTGAAGGCCGCGCGCGAAGCCCGGGAAGGCGCCATCGCCCAATACATCGCGCCCGGCGGACGCCTCGGCGTGCTTGTCGAGGTGAACAGTGAGACGGATTTCGTCGCGCGCAACGAAACCTTCCTCGCCTTTTGCGAGGACGTGGCCAAACGCCTCGCCGCGGACCCGAAGGCAAATTTTGAGGCTGAACGCGCGGCGCTCGTCGGCAAAATCCGCGAGAATATCAAAATCGCCCGGCACGCGCGCATGGAAGTCAACGGCAACGGGCTGATTGCCGGTTACATTCACACGGGCGCGAAAGTCGGCGTGCTCGTTGAGGTCGGCGCCGGCAAGGCCGAAACCGTCGGCAAAGACGAATTCAAGCAGCTCGTCAAGGACATCACACTGCAAATCGCGGCGGGCCATCCGCACGCCGTTTCGCGCGAGCAGGTGCCGGCGACCGTCATCGCCAAGGAACGCGAAATCGCCGCCCAATCCGATCGGCTCAAGGGCAAGCCGCCGCAGGCGATGGAGAAAATCCTGCAGGGCGTTCTGGAAAAATTTTACCAGACCTACTGCCTTGTGGACCAGGGCTTCGTGAAACGCAATTCCGAGGTGAGCGTGAAGGAACATGCCGCCCAAATCGCCAAACAACTCGGCGACGAAATCACCATCCGCCGGTTCGTGCGCTTTCAAGTTGGTGAAAGTACGGCGTAAAAGTATTCTCAATACAAAATTGCACGGGCGTCCGCAAGGACGCCTTTTTTATTTGCAGCCGCAGAGCGGCGAACGAAAGCTGCCCACGGTTTCAACCGTAGGTTGATGGAAGAAACATACCAGGTCCCGCAGGGACGATAGAATCGCGCGCGCAATTTTCTGTCGCGCCGGCCGGGGCTTGCGCCGTTTGTCCGCTCAACCCACAGTTGCAACTGTGGGCTATGGCCGGTCGCACCTCCGGGTACGGTGCAGTCTCAGGCGTCCTTACCAGCCTCGTTGGTTGTGGCTTTACCTGCGAGCAATGAGCAGGCAAGGCCGAAGATCCCGTAAAGCCCGCCATACGCGAGAAAGATGACATACTTGACGGTCGCCAGCTCAACGGTTCCCCTTATCGCCAGGATGCCACCGCTGAGCAACGCCAGGAAACAAACGCCGAATGCCAGTACCGAAATCACGACCATGGCGGTCCGGTGGCTGCGTTGGATGGCAAGCGAAGCGAGCAGCAAGCACGCCAGGGTGGAACAGAATTGGAGGACCAGCGACATCCCCGCCACCTGCTCCGAGACTTGCAAGATGATGAGCTGAACGACGCAGAAGATGATGCTCAACAGTAAGAACAGATAGCCAAATACAATTCGAATGTTCATAGGTGTTCCTCGCGTTAAAGTTGCGTTACCGGCAATCAAACCGCGAAATTCCGGTTTAATTTTATCACCGGAATGACGGTATCCTAATCCTTCGTCCCAGTCCATTACAATCTGGTTATTGAATTGGGTCTCGCGTCTGGGTTCCGGGTTCCGGGAGAATGGGTCTCGTAACCTCGACTCCTGCAAATCGCAAAGCCACCCGGCTGGACGCCTTATTTGTTGGCGGGCGCGGCTTTGATTTGACGTTTCGCCGGGCGGTTGTTAAAAATTCCGCGTGAACCTTCACGCGCCCCAGACCGCATGACCACCACCAAAAGCCCAAAGTATTTCCGCATCCTGCTCAAACTCAGCGGCGAGGCGCTCGGCGGCAAAGGCCCCGTCAGCATTTGCCCCGAAGCCGTGCAGAACATGGCGGAACAAATCCGCGAAGTCCGCGACCTGGACGTGCAGGTGGTTGTGGTCGTCGGCGGCGGCAACATTTTCCGCGGATTGTCCGGCAGCGAACACGGCATCGAGCGTGCCACCGGCGATTACATGGGGATGCTTGCCACGGTCATCAACGCGCTGGCGCTGCAGGACGCCCTCGAAAAAATCGGCGTGCCCACCCGCGTGCAGAGCGCCATCGCCATGTCGCAGGTCGCCGAGCCGTTCATTCGCCGCCGCGCGGTGCGCCATTTGGAAAAAGGCCGCGTGGTCATCTTCGGCGGCGGCACGGGCAACCCGTATTTTTCCACCGACACCGCCGCCGCGTTGCGTGCCAACGAAATCGGCGCGGAAGTGATTTTGAAGGCGACAAAGGTGGACGGCATCTACGATTGCGACCCCAAGAAAAACCCCAGGGCAAGACGCTTCGCGCAGATTTCCTATCTCGAGGCGCTGCAAAAACAGCTCAGAGTGATGGACTCGACGGCGTTTTCGCTCTGCATGGACAACCAGATGCCCATCGTCGTCTTTGACTTGTTCAAGCCGCACAACCTCCGGCGCGTGGTCCTGGGCGAAAAAGTGGGAACGCTGGTGACCGGGTGACGGACCGGCGTGTTGGCATGATGGAGCAATGGAAAAATTACCATCGCTCCAACACTTCAATACCCCATTACTCCAGGTTGGCTGCGGCTGCGTTTATGGAGTTGAATTTTTCCCCAAAGAAGCAGATTCATGTCTTATGCGATTCGCCTCACGCCAGGATGCCGGGCGGCAACTCGGTGAACGCCTGCGGAAACTGGGCACCACAGTGGATCTCGTGCTGGGTCTGCCGCGCGGTGGAGTGGTGGTTGCCGCCAGCGTGGCGCGTCTCTTGGCGCGCCCGCTGGACGCGCTCATTGTCCGCAAAATCGGACATCCATGGCACCGCGAATTTGCCGTTGGCGCGCTCGCCGAGCCGGACGTGGTCATCCTCGACGAAGCTTCCGTGGGGAAAAATCCGATCGTCCGTCTGCAACTGGACGGGATAATTGCGGAGGAAACCGCGCGGTTGCAAGCCTACCGTTCGCGCTTCCACACCGCCACCGCGCCGGTTCTGGAGGGAAAAACTGTTTTGCTGGTGGACGACGGCCTGGCCACCGGCGCGACCGCCGAGGCCGCCGTGCTTTCCGCCAAACGGCAAAAGGCGCGGAGAATTATCGTCGCCACGCCCGTCGCTTCGACCAACGCGGTTGAAAGGCTGGCGCGCGTGGCCGACGACGTCGTAGCGTTGCTGGTGGACCCGGATTTTGGCGCGGTGGGCCAGTATTACGACGAATTTGAGGAGACGACCGACGAAGAAGTGCTGGCGTTGCTGCGCCACCAGGCAACCAGCGGCCAGTCGCCGCCGTGACGCGAGCGTTTATGCCTGAACTTCCGGAAGTCGAAGTGCTGGTGCGACATTTGCGCCCGTTGATTCGCGGCAAAACCGTTTGCGGCGTGACGGTGCGCCGTGTAAAAGTCCTGTTGCCAACCCGACCGCGTAAATTCCGCCGCACCTTGCTGGGCGCAAAATTCACCGGCTTGTCCCGGCGCGGCAAATATCTCCTGTTTCAACTTCGGGCAAAGGCCGGCGGCAAACCGATTTCCCTGCTTGGACACCTCGGCATGACGGGCAGAATTTTTCTGACGCGAAAAAACCGGCATTTGCCGAAACACGCGGCGGTGGCGCTCGACCTGGGCGCGAGCAGGCTGATTTACGAAGACACACGCTACTTTGGCCGGCTGACGTTGGACACCTCCGCCGTGACACGATTGGGACCGGAGCCGCTTAACGACGAATTCGCGGCAGAAACCTTCGCGCAATCGCTGAAACGGTCGCGGCAGGCCATCAAGGTCAAATTGCTGGATCAAAGACTCGTTGCGGGCATCGGAAACATCTACGCGAGCGAGGCGCTGTTTCGTGCGCGCATTTCCCCCAGGCTGGCGGCGAACAAACTGACCGTGGCACAAGTCAGACGGCTCCGGCTCGCCATTCGTGCGGTGCTGGCAAAAGCCATCGGATACGGCAGCACCGTTCCGCTGAATTTGGGCGGGGACAAGCCAGACGGCTTTTTTTATTTTGGTCGTGCGCCGGGCACGCCGGATTTTTACGAGGAACGCCTGCGGGTTTATGACCGTGAGGGGCAACCCTGTCCGAATTGCCGTCACCCGATCGAACGCATCACCCAGGCCGCGCGGAGCACGTTTTATTGTCCGCACTGCCAGCGGGCGTGATAGCGCATCCAGCCTGTTTTACCGGGTAATTGGCTCCCTTGCTCATTCCATAGAAAGAACTTTTTCCTTAAGAATATCGCCGGGCAATTCGATGCGTGGAAAACCTTATAGTGCCGCCTAACGAACTGAGCCACGCCGGGGTTGCGATGTCAACCGCGAAGCGGAAACTGAAAGCGCCAACCGGCGGTGGTTCCAGTGACTGGTTAGGCGTCATGCTTGACTTGGCGCGATTGTCTGCCCATCCACCAACAGAGCAAAAACAAGAGGGCGGTAATTGGCGGCAACATACCCAGTCCCGCCACCACTCTCCAATTGATAAAGAATGCCT
>JBEKHY010000024.1:0-63045 GCA_050012035.1 Verrucomicrobiota bacterium
GATGCAAAAACTTTCACGGCATATCCTCTTTGAAACCGTTCCCGGCGTCATCCGCCGCAAACGCTTGACCAAGAAAGTTTTAGGCCTTATCTAAGGGCCATTCGGGACTGACCCCTTTACGCAAATGAAAGGACGCCACTCCGGTTTCTGGAAACCTTGATCGGGCAAGAGCGCCAGTGTTTCCTTAACCACCTTGCCAGCACGTCGCCGCCCGGAAACCGCCAAGATGGAACGGCTGGCAGAAATCGAACGTCAGGCCATTTTGCAGTGCTTGCGCCAGCACGACTTTCACGCTGACCTGCGCCGAGGCCCTGACCAGTATCAGCAACGTCAAACCGAAAATGAACGACGCAAATTTCATTTGAACATCGCCCGCGTGTGGCAACGTAAATCTCAACCGCGCAAAATCTGCGTGGCGCGCAGCGAGTTGAGCAACAATTGCGCAGCCGTCCCCCCGTTTTCCCCGGAAACCACCGATTTTTCGCGCTGGCACGTTCTTTGCGCGTGCTCAACGTGCCATTAAAGGCGGCATGAGGTATCGTCCGCCGATGAAACGAAACGACCAAAGCACAAACCACCCACGAGAGGAGAACATTCGATGAAAGTAAATCAACTGTTAATGACCTGCGGGGTCGCCGCCGCCCTGATGTTGAGCGCCGGCACCGTCTCCGCACAAAATGAAAACAGCGGTCCCGGCGGCGGACCGGGCGGACCGGGCAGCGGCTTCCGCAACATGGACCCGGCGCAGAGGCAGCAATTCTTTATGAATAATATCCGGGAACAGCTCGGTTATACCAATGACACCGACTGGAAAGCCGTTCAACCGCTCGTCCGAAAAGTGACAGACGCGCAGCGCGAAGTCATGAGCGGTCGCTTCGCGGGCATGGGCCGCATGTTCCGCAATCGCGGCGGCGATCAGGGTGGTGCCGGTGGCCCCGGCGGCGGGCGAGGTGGATTCGGCCCGCAACCCAGTCCAGAAGCCGAGGCCTTGCAAAAGGCGATTGATGACAACTCACCCGCCCCGCAAATCAAAGCCGCGCTGGCCAAATACCGGGCTTCGCAGAAAGCGAAACAGGCCAAGCTGGCCCAGGCACAGGAAGGCCTCCGCAAGGTGCTGTCCATGAAACAGGAAGCGCAAGCCACTTTGCTGGGATTGCTCCAGTAACGAATCCAAACACACCCGAGAGAAGCTGACGTTTGAACATGAACGAAGTCGTCACCCAGGATTCCCCGCTGAAACAGTTGCTTGAGCGCATGGTTGGCGCCAAGCAATTGTCCGCGACGGACGCGGCGTCCTTGATCCACGCCAAAACCACCGTGCAAAACGAGGAAGACGTTCTCCGCTGGCTGGCCAAGGAATACGGCCTCGCCTACACGACGCTGGACGATATTGAACCGGACCGCCAGCTTCTCTCTCTTTTCCCGGCGCGCCTTTTGCTGAAGGAGGAATTGCTTCCGCTCCGGCGTCTCAACGGCACGGTCGAAGTCGCCACCAGCCGCCTCTTCGCCACGCAGGGACTCGACGCGCTGAAAACCATGACCGGCTTGAATCTCAGGCCGGTGCTCGCCTCCCGCGAAGCCATCCAGCGCGAAATTAAAAAGCGCCTTGGTGTCGGCGCCGACACTATTGGCACGCTCGACGAGGACAAATCGTTCCAGGTCGTTGACGAAAACGCCGAAGACACCGACCTCTCCGCCGCGGCTGAAGACGAAGCGTCCATTATCCGTTTCGTGAACCAGGTGCTGAAGGACGCCATCGAACTGCGCGCGTCCGACATTCACCTGGAACCGTTCGAGGACGAATTCCGCATCCGCTACCGCATTGACGGCGTGTTGCAGGACATCTCGGTGCCGGCGCAACTCAAGCGTTTTCAACCGGCCATCGTTTCGCGCGTCAAGATTTTGAGCCACCTCAACATTGCGGAAAAACGCCTGCCGCAGGACGGGCGCATCAGGGTGCGTATTGAAGATGCCGAGGTGGACATTCGCGTTTCCATCATTCCCATGCTGCACGGCGAAGCGGTCGTGATGCGTTTGCTCCGGCAAAACGCCACCTTGCGCGGTATGGCCCAACTCGACATGGACAAACGCGAACTGGATTGTTTCCGGCGCGTGCTCCAGTTGCCGCACGGCATTATTCTGGTCACCGGCCCGACCGGCAGCGGCAAAACCTCCACGCTTTACACCGCGCTCAACGAAATCAACGACGCCGTCCGTAAAATCATCACGATTGAAGACCCGGTGGAATACCAGCTCAAAGGCGTCAATCAAATCCAGGTCAACGAAAAGTCCGGCCTCACCTTCGCGCGCGGGTTGCGTTCGATTTTACGTCATGACCCGGACGTGATTCTCGTCGGCGAAATTCGCGACCATGAAACGGCGGAGATTGCGGTACAGGCATCGCTCACCGGCCATCTGGTTTTTTCCACCCTGCATACGAATGACGCGCCAGGCGCGGTGACGCGCCTCGTGGACATGGGCGTTGAACCCTATCTCGTCGCGTCGTCGCTCGAAGCGGTGCTGGCGCAGCGCCTCGTGCGCGTGCTTTGCCCGCATTGCAGGCAGGCGGACCATTCGCCAACCACGCAGGCGCTCAAGGAAAAGCTCGGCATTCCCGCGAAAGCCACCATATACCGCTCCATCGGCTGCCGGGAATGCCGCAACACCGGATTTTTTGGCCGGCACGCGATCTTCGAGTGGATGGACAGCGACAGCGAAATCCGGCAGCTCGTTTTGAAAAACGCCTCGTCCGACCAGATTCGCGACGCCGCCCGCCGCGCCGGCATGAAGACACTGGCTGAGGACGGCTGGCGGCTGGTGCGCCTGGGCATTACGACGGTCGAAGAAGTTTTGAGTGTGACCACCGCCAAGGAGGTGGAGCAGACGACGAAGGGCCAATCGCCGGAGATTCAGACGGGCGCCGCATCACGTTAAATTGAGCCATGCCCACCTTTCAATACAGAGCGTTGCAGACCGATGGCACGATGGCGGAAGGCCAGCTTGACGCCGTCGGGCGGCCCGACGCGCTGCGCCAGATGGAAACGCTCGGCCTGCGCCCGGTCAGCCTCGCTGAACGGGCCGCGGCGGCAGAACCAAAAAACGGTTCGGGTCTGCCTGCGGGTCTGGAACATCTCGGAAAAATTTCCTTCAGATTCCATTCGCAAAAAGTCTCCGCCAAGGCGCTGGAAAATTTCACGCGTTTGCTGTCCAGCCTGCTGGCTGCGGGTGTGCCGTTGAGCCGTGCGCTGGTGATTCTTTACAAGGAAACGGCCTCGCCGGTTGTTTCGGCGAAGTGGAAGGAAATTCACGATCTGGTTGTGGACGGCATGTCGCTGGCCGACGCGATGGCGAAATCGCCGGAGGTTTTCCCGCGCGTCTATGTGGCGATGGTAGAGGCCGGGGAAGCGGGCGGATTTCTCGACGTGGTGCTGGCGCAAATCGCCGATTTCCAGTCGCGCGAAAAGGAACTGAAATCGAAGGTGCTGACCGCGATGATTTATCCGTGCATTTTGCTCTGCCTCGCGCTGGTCGTGTTGACGGTGTTGCTGGTGTTTTTCATTCCGAAATTCCAAAAGATGTTCGCCAGCGTGCATGGTTCGCTGCCGTTGATCACCCAGATGATCATCGGCGTCAGCCACGGCGTGCGTTCCTACGGATTGTTCGTCGCGGCGGGTCTGGTTGGCGCAGTGCTCCTGGCGCGCACCTGGTTCGCTTCCGAAAAAGGCAAGCGCATGTGGGAAGGGATGGTGTTGAAATCGCCGCTGGTCGGGCCGCTGGTCGCGCAATTTGCGATGGCGCGCTTCTGCCGGATGCTCGGCACGCTGCTGGGTGCGGGCGTGCCGCTCGTGCAGGGCCTGAACGTCGCCCGCCGTTCCATCGGCAACCAGATGCTCGTGGATGCCGTCGGACAATCCATCCAGCGCGTCCAACAAGGCGGCCGGCTGGGACAAAGCCTCGCGGACTGCAAGGATTTGTTCACCGGTTCCGTTTTGGAAATGGTTTCGGTGGCGGAGGAAAGCGGCAAACTCGACTCCGAACTCGTCCGCATCGCCAGCGTCACCGAAGTGGATCTGGACCGCAACCTGAAAACCGCCGTGGCGTTTGCCGAACCACTGATGCTGTTTTTGATCGCCGGATTCATCGGCATCATTTTCATCGGCATGTTGTTGCCGGTCTTCTCGCTGCAGGATTACATCAAATAAAATCCAACACCTGACAAACCATGAAAATTCAAATCCGAAATCCAAAATCCGAAATCGCCAAAAGTGACGAATGGCGAGTGACGGGTGACGACCGCGGAACATGCGTGGCGAATTCTTGTCACGTGTCACACGTCACGAGTCACGTGTCTGCCTTCACGCTCGTTGAAATGCTGCTGGTTATGACCATCATCGGCATCTTGGCGGCCATCGTTATTCCCAAAATGGTGGGCCGCAGCGAACAGGCGCGCCAGACCGCCGTGCGCGCGGACATTTCCTCAATCAAAACCGCGCTCGACGCGTTCGAGGTGGACAACGGCTTTTATCCCAGGAGCCTGCAGGACCTGTTCCAGCAACCGGGCAACGCCAAAAACTGGCACGGGCCGTATCTGGAAAATGTTCCGCAGGACCCGTGGGGCAACCCTTACGTTTACACCTATCCGGGCAGGCACAACGCGAATTCCTACGACTTGATGTCGGTCGGACCGGATGGCAAATCAGGAACTGACGATGACATTGGCAACTGGACAAAATAGGCAAAGTGACAAGTGGCAAGTGACAGGTGACAAGATGACAACAACTCGCTGGGACTTCAGGTCATGTCATGGGTCACGTGTCACGTGTCACGCGGCGTTCACGTTGATCGAATTGATTCTCGTTCTGGCGCTGCTGGTCATTATCACGTCGTTGGCGGCGCCGGCGATGTCGAATTTTATTCGCGGGCGTGCGCTGGATTCGGAAGCGCGGCGGTTGATGGCGCTGATCCACGCCGGGCAGAGCCGCGCGGTTTCGGAAGGCATGCCGATGTTGCTTTGGGTGGATGAAAAACAAGGCGCCTATGGTCTCCAAGCGGAGACGACCGGAAAGACCGGCGATCCGAAGGCGGAAGATCTGACGCTGGCCGAATATTTGCAGATCGCGGTCATGAATACCGGTTCGGGGGGCACGACCAAGTTTGGTGGTTTGCCGGTAATCCGATTTTTGCCGGACGGGACGGTGGATGAAAACAGCCCGCAAACATTGCGCCTGATTGATGCCAAAGGCAATGCGCTGTGTCTGATCGAATCGCGCGACCGCAACGGTTATGAAATTAGCGACAAGGAAAAGTGACAAGTGGCAGGTGACAGGTGGCATGAAAAAAACCGCCGCACAGGTGGGAATTTCGCGTCACGCGTCACGTGTCACGTGTCACGTTTCTGCTTTCACGCTGGCCGAGGTGCTGGCGGCGATGCTGTTCCTGGCCATCGTCATTCCGGCAGCCGTGGAAGCGATGCACGTGGCCAGTCTCGCCGGCGAGGTTGCCGCGCGCAAAGGCGTGGCAGCGCGCGTCGCCGACCGGGTCTTGAACGAGGGCATCGTGATGACAAACTGGAACCTGGGCACACAAAATGGAACGGTAACGGAAGGCGCCAAGGAATTCCGCTGGACGCTGAGCAGCCAGAACTGGCCGGTGGACACGATGCAGTTGCTCACGGCGGAGGTGAAATTTTCGGCGCAGGGCCATGATTACTCGGTCACGCTGAACACGCTGGCAAGTTTGCAGACGCTGCCCCTGACTACAGCGAGTTTACGGTGATGAAAATCAACCCTCCAAACCAATTGTTGATTGCCGACTGCCGATTGCCGATTGAATCGGAGCACGGCTCGTCGTGGCTTGTGAATCGAAGCATGTTTCCCCCGCACTTTGTGCCGCGCGATTCGCGCCTGCAAACCGTCAATCGTCAATCGCCAATCGTCAATGGTTTCACGCTCATCGAAATGATTCTGGCAGTGGGCGTCGCGGCGCTGGTGCTGGCCGTCATCGGCAGCGTCTTCTTCGCCGCCTTGCATTTGCAGACCGCAACGCAGGAAGCGGTGAACGAAGCAACGCCGGTGGACCAGGCGCTGGCCGTGATGCGTCGTGACTTGCAATGCGTGGTGACACCCACCAACGGCACCAGCAAAATTTTGTCCGGCGATTTCCGGGTTGGAACGCTGACCAGCCCCGGCATCAGCCAGCCCGTGGCCATCGAAATGTTCACCGCCACCGGCGCCCTGCGCGACAACGCGCCCTGGGGCGACATCCAGAAAATCACCTACGAATTGAAAGACCCGTCCGACCGCAACGCGCCGGGCAAGGATTTGTATCGCAGCGTCACGCGAAACATTCTGGCCGCGACCACGCCGGACGTGGCGGACCAATGGATGCTGAGCGGTGTGCAAAGCATTGAATTTTCCTGCTTCGATGGGTCGCAATGGTCCGACACGTGGGACACCACCGGCGTCACGTCGGTGAACACCAATCTGCCGGTCGCCGTTCGCGTGCGGATTCAACTGGCCGGAAACAACCCCGCCAACACGCAGCCGACTGAAATCCTCGTGCCGATTGATTCGCAATCGCGCACGAACGCCGTGCTCAACACCACCGCCACCGGAGGCTGAATTGAATTTGCGCAATCCATCACCGCACTGGGAGCGCCGGCATCTTGCCGGCGAGCGGGTTGGTTTGCAGACACGCGACACGCCGGCTGGAAGCCGGCGCTCCCGGGGTTCCGTCCTCATCATCGTGCTTTGGATTGCCATCGGCCTGGTCAGCATCGCGCTTTACTTCGCGAACGCGATGACGTTCGAGCTGCGCGCGGCGGACAACCGCGCCTCCGGCCTGGCCACGGACCAAGCCATCGAAGGTGCGGCGCGTTACGTCAGCTACGTGCTGGCCATGTATGCCACCAACGGCGTGGTGCCGGCCACCAACCTGTATGCCTGCGCCGCCACGCCCGTCGGCAATGCGCATTTCTGGCTCATTGGCCGCGACCCGTCCGGCACGCCTGCCACCGAGCCGTATTTTGGCCTGATTGATGAAGGCGCCAAACTGAACTTGAACACCGCCAACACCAACACGCTTTCCTATCTGCCCAACGTGACGCCCGATTTCGCCCAAGCCATCGTGGACTGGCGCAGCACCAACAGCTCCGGCGCCTACGCGTTGAATTACGCGCAATTGAGCTATCTGGAAAAAAATGCGCCGTTTGAAACGGTGGATGAACTGCGGCTGGTGTATGGCGCGACCATGGGCCTGCTGGCCGGTGATGACCTCAATCGCAATGGCGTCCTCGACGCGAATGAAAAAAGTTTGAGTGGCAACGGCCAGGTCAACCCCGGTCTGTTGGAATACGTAACCGTCTATACCCGCGAACCGAACTTCCATTCCGACGGCTCGTTGCTGACGAACGTGAACACAGCGACTGAAGCCCAATTGCAGACGTTTTTCCAGAGTGCCGGCGTCGGCAACGCGAGCGGCCTCGCCAGAGCCATTGGCAACTACACGCACCCGCAAACCGGCCGGGCGGGCACATTCTCGGGTATTTTGGATTTTTGTCTGTACTGCCGGAACCAGGGCATGAGTTCGGATGATTTCACAAAGATTTATGGTGACATCACCACCAGCACCAGCGCCTACATCCGCGGCCGCGTGAACATCAACACCGCCGGCGCTGACGTGTTGACCGCGTTGTTGATGGGGGCCGGCCTTGACCAAAACGCCGCGTCGGGCACGGCGCAATCGCTCATAACCTATCGCCGGCAAAATCCAAACAACCTCGGTTCGGTCGCGTGGCTGATTGATGCGCTCGGCAACACCAGCAACGCCGTCAGCGCCCTGGCCGGGGGCGATTACGTTACCACGCACAGTTTCCAATTCACGGCGGACATCGCCGCCGTCGGCCCCTTCGGGCGCGGTTACCGGCGCGTGAAGTTCGTTTTCGACACCAGCGACGGCACGCCCAAAATCATTTACCGCCAGAACCTCAGCCGGCTCGGCTGGGCGCTCGGCGAAAAGGTCCGCGAAACCCTGGTGGCGAAAGTGACGCCATGAACAATGTGCTGAAAATCAATTTTGGAAAACGCAAACGGCAGACGAGCCTGCTCGGACTGGCGTTGGACGGCAGCCAGCTGGAAGGCGTGGTGCTCCGCCGCACCAACGGCGTGCTGCAACTCCACCAGACATTTTCGGTCACGCTCTCGCTCGACCCGTTGACGGCGGCCCCGGAGCTCATCGGGCGCGAGATTCGCAATCACCTCGACGCCGCCGGTGTGCGTGAACGTCATTGCGTGGTGGGCGTGCCGCTGAAGTGGACGCTCACGGCGCACACTGAATTGCCGCCGCTGCCGGAGGCGGATGCCGCGAGTCTTCTGCAACTGGAAGCGGAACGCGGTTTCCCATGCGACGTCGCAACGCTGCGCCTTGCGAACTCGCGCTGTCCGTTGTCCGCCGGCAAACAGCACGTGACGCTGGCGGGCATTCCCAACGCCCACCTTGCGGCGCTGGAGCAGGTTTTGGCGGCGGCGAAATTGAAGCCGGTCAGCTTTGCACTTGGACTGGCGGCGTTGCAGCCGCCCGCTGAGGAGGCGTCCAGCGGAGTGCTGGCGCTCGCGATTGGCGAAAGCCAGGTGAGCCTGCAAATCACCTGCGGCGGGGGCGTGGCGGCCTTGCGCGGGCTGGAAGGCGCCATTGAAGACGAGGCCGGACGTCACGTGCTGCATGCCGATCACGTCGCGCGCGAGGCGCGCATCACGCTGGGGCAATTGCCAGTGGAGTTGCGTGAGGCCGTGAAGCGCATCCGCATTTTTGGCCCGCACGAATTGGCGCAACAACTGGCCGATGAAATGGAACTGCGGTTCGAGCCGATGGGATTGAACATTGAAATTGCCGCGGCCTATTCGCCGAACGAATTTGGCGTCCAACTCCCGCCGGAAGCTCCCGTTTCACCGGCCTTCAGCCTGGCCGCGTGCTGGCTGGCAGGACAAGCGCCGGTGTTTGAATTTTTGCCGCCGAAGCCGTCGGCTTTGGAACAGCTCGTCGCCAGGTATTCCTCCGGCCGATTACGCTCCGCCGGTGCGGTCGCGGCCGGGTTAGTGGCGATTGCCGGCGGATTGTTCCTGTTTCAGGAATTTCAACTCATCCTGCTGCGTACACGGTGGTCAGCCATGTCGGCCAAGGTGCAGGAACTGGATGGGTTGCAGCGGCAAATCCGACAATACCGCCCGTGGTTCGACGATTCATTCCGGAGCCTGACGATTTTGCGCCAGCTCACGCTGGCGTTTTCCGAAGACGGCGCGGTCACGGCCAAGACGGTGGAAATCCGCGCCGGCAACACGGTGACCTGCTCCGGCACCGCGCAGGACAGCGCTGCGCTGTTGCGGACGTTGAATCAGTTGCGCACCGCGGCGGGCGTGACGGACGTCAAGCTGGGGCAAATTCGCGGCAAATCGCCGATGCAATTCACATTCGACATCCATTACGGCAACGGAGGCGGCAATGAAAATTGAAAATCGCCAGCAATTTCTGGTCGTGTTGACCATCGCGGTCGCCGCCCTGTTCGTCGGAGACCGGCTGGTTTTCGAGCCGCTGGCCAAATGGTGGAAGGTGCGCGCGGCGCAGGTCGCCGAACTGCGCCAGGAGGTGAGCAACGGCCGGTTGTTGCTCAAGCGCGAACAGGCCATCCGCAGCCGGTGGGATCAAATGCGCACAAACACGCTGCCCACCAACACGTCGCTGGCGGAGCAGCAGGTACTCAAGGCGTTTGACAACTGGTCGCAGGAAAGCGGCGCCAGCATCACCGGCGTCACCCCGCAATGGAACAACGACGCGACGAATTACCTGACGGTGGATTGGCGCGTGGAGGTGTCCGGCGACCTCGGGACCCTGACCCGGTTCCTCTATGACATCGAACAGGACCCGATGCCGCTGAAACTCGAATCCGTGGTTCTCAGCGCGCGCGACGACACGGGCCAGCAACTCACGCTCGGCCTGCAAATCAGCGGGCTGGCACTCACCTCGCAAACAAAATGAATTTGCAACTGCCACAACGAAAATTTGCCGTGCCGTTGATTGCCGGGGCGGTCGCGTTGCTGGCCGCTGCGTTTTCCACAGCGGCGCAACCGACCAACGCAACGGATTTCGCGGCGTTCCAGGTCATCAGCCAGCGGAACATTTTTGATCCCAACCGCGTGCCGCATACGCGTTACCCTTCCACGCACGCCGCGCGCGGTGCCGATTCCTTTTCCTTTCTGGGCACGATGAGTTATGCAAAAGGCAATTTCGCGTTTTTCGACGGCACCAGTCCGGACTTCCGCAAGGTGCTGGAATTGAACGGCGACATCGCCGGGTTCAAACTCACCGCCCTGGCGCCGAAAACGGCGACGCTTTCGTCCGGCACCAACGAAATGATTTTGCCGGTCGGCACGCAAGTGCGCCGCGATGACGACGGTCATTGGGAGGTCTCGACCGACTCGGCGTCTTATTCCAGCACGGGATCTTCCTATGCGTCCGGTTCCGGACGCCATCGCCGGCAGCGCGACGGTTCCGCGCGGAGCAACGCCTCGGCAACCTCCACTTTGGCAGCCGGCAATTCGCGGCCGGACGATTTAACCGCATCCGATTTGGAAACCGACACCAATGCGCCGGAAGCCCCTGCCCTTTCCAGCGGTGGGGCGAACGACGCGCTGACGCGCCTGATGCAACAACGCGCGCAGGAAGAACAACAATTAGGATCAGGACAATGAAAACTACCATGACACTTCTCCTGGCGGCGGTTTTGACCGCCGGAACTTTCAGAACCGACGCGCAGCCAAGCGGCACTTCGCCAACCGGCCCGGCTTCATCGGCGGCCTCAAGCGTGACGGAAGCGCAAACATCCGCGTCCCCCGCGGCGCCGGAACCGGTTTCCACGGCGGCGCCGAAAATACCGCCAGTATCAACGGCGGGCGGAAACGGCACCAACGGCCTGCGACTCAACTTTCGCGGCGTGCCGCTGGAGATGGTGCTGGATTATCTCAGTGACGCGGCAGGCTTCATCATCGTGCTCGACACGCCAGTAAGCGGGCGTGTGGATTTTTGGAGCGACCAACCGGTGACCAAGGATGAAGCGGTGGATTTGTTGAATTCCGTGTTGAACCAGAACGGCTACGCGGCCATCCGCGATGGACGGAAGTTGACGATTGTCAGCAAAACCGATGCGAAGACGCGCGACATTCCGGTGAAAACCGGCAACGATCCCGCGGCCATTCCCAAAACCGACGAAATTGTCACACAAATCATTCCCGTCCGGTTTGTGGAGGCCAGACAACTGGCGTCGGATTTATCGTCGTTCGTCTCGCCGCAGGCGACGATTGTCGCCAACGAGGCCGGCAACTCGATTGTCGTCACCGACACCCAATCGAACATCCGGCATCTGGTGGAAATCATCCAGGCGGTGGACAACAGCGCCGAGGCGGAAACGGAAATCCGCGTGTTCCACCTGCGTTACGCCAACCCGGCCGACGTGGCGAGCGAGTTGGACAGCATTTTCCCGAACAGCACCTCCGGCAACACCACCCAGACACCCATCCGCTTTGGCGGCGGCGGGCCGTTTGGCGGCTTCGGCGGATTTGGAAGGTTTGGCAACACATTTAACAATGCCGCCAATGCCAACAATGCCAACAATACCAGCCAGAATGACCGCATCAAAAAGGCGACCCAAGTCACCGCCGTGGCCGATGCCCGCATCCAAGCGGTCATCGTGACCGCGCCCAAGGAGTTGATGGAGCAGATTGCGGGCATGATGACGGACTTGGACGTTCCCTCACCGCGGGACCAGAACGTTTACGTATTCCACTTGAACAACGGCGATCCGCAACAGGCGGCGCTGGTGCTGCAAAATATGTTCCAAAACGGCAACAGCTCGCGCAGCGGCACGACCTCGTCGTCGCAGAACAGCGCGCTCATGCAACGCGAGCAGAACAACGCCGGCAGCGGCAGTTCGTCTGTTTCCGGCAGCAGTTCCACCACTGGCTTTGGCAACGGCATGGGCAACGGAAACGGAATTCGGACGCAATAAGGCATGAACCATTTTTCAACCCAAAGGCAAATTATGAAGACAAACAACTTCAAGAAATCTCTCGGCGGCGCTCTGGTTTTATTGTTCTGCGCCGCGCTGGCAACCCACGCGCAGCAGCGCACCACCGGCGGTGGCGGGTTCGCCCCTTTCGGAGGCGGGTTTTTCAATGCCTTCAACAACGCGAACCGCAACAACACCACCACCAGCAGCCAATACAACAACAACGGCAACGTCGGCAACGCGATTATCTACGTTGACCCGGACACCAAGAACATCATGGTGATCGCCGACCAGCCGACGAGCGAACAAATCAGCAACGTCATCGCCAATCTCGACGCACCCAAGCCGCAGGTGCTCATCAAGGTCGTTTTTCTGGAGGTCCAGCACAACAATTCCTCGGACATCGGTGTGGAAGGCGGTTGGGCTGGCGCGAGCGGTAACACGCTCAACAGTGCCGGCACCGTGCTGGGCCTGTCCGGCTTGAATTCCGTGGTGACGAATTTTAACGCGCTGGGCCAGCCGATGGCGTCGGCCCTGTCGCCCGGTTCATCCACCTCCGCGTTTTCCAGCGGCGGATTTTACCAGATTGTCGGCTCTGACTTTCAGGCCACGTTGCGCGCCATCGCGCAGGCCGGCAAATCGCAGGTGCTTTCGCGCCCGTCCATCCTGGCGCGCGATGGCCAACTCGCCAAAATCGTCGTGGGGCAGGAGATTTACCTGCCCAGTGGCGTCACCTTCACCACGACGGGCAACACCACCACTCCCATCATCAATGGCAGCTATACCGAGGTGGGCATTATCCTGAATGTGACGCCGTTTATCGGCGAGAATGGATTGGTTGAAATGATCCTGCAGCCGCAAATATCGTCGGTGGACACCTCGTCGCAGGGACAGGAAATTGCGGTGGGCGGCCTGCTGGGAAGTCCCGTGTTTGCGCCGAATCTCAACATCCGCTCCGCCGACACCGTGGTCGTGACCCCCGACTCGCAGACCGTGGTCATCGGCGGACTCATTGGCAGCCAAAAATCCTCCAGCGAAAGCAAAGTGCCGATTCTCGGCAGCATTCCCTTGCTCGGACAGTTGTTCAAGGCGAGCAGCAAGGCCGACGTAAAGGATGAACTGCTCATCTTCCTGACACCGCATATTGTTCCCATGCCGTCACAGTTGTCCGCCCTGGCCGTCAGCGAGCAAAAGCACATGCTGGCGCCGAAATCCTTTTCCGAGCAGGAATTGGATCGGTTTCTGGAACGCGTGCCGGTGAAAAAAAAATCCATAGGCCGCGATTGAATTTTCTCCGCGCCAACGCTTAACTGATCCGACCATGCAACCGAAACACCGCAGCACTTTGATTTACTGCCTTCTGCTGGGGGTCTGGGTGCTGGTCATGGCCTGGCAGGTCGAGGAGCATGTCCGGGTCAGAAACGCGGCCCGCACTGCGCTCGTGAACCGGGCGAAGGACATTTCCACGACGCTCGGCATCGTGCTCCGGTCACAACGGCGCTTCGGCGGGGTGGTTTCCAAGGAGCGCATGGAAGCCTCGCTGGCGGAACTGGTCAAACAGGAGACAGTGGAATTAAAGGGCATTGCCCTGTTGAACGCCGCCGGGGGCATGGTGGCTTCCGCCGGGACGGGGACCGATTTCCAAACCAGAGGAACCGCGGGCGCAACCGAACGCTGGGACTCGCAGACCGTGACGCTGGTGAACCCGGTGGATTTGGGCACGAACCTCACCTACGACTTTGAAGGCACCAACCCGCCGATTATTTTGTCCCGTCAGGATTTTACCAACCGTTTTGCCACCAACCGATTCGGCATGCCGCCGTCGCGACCGCCGCCCGAACCTCCGCCGGGTGAGAACCCGACCAATTTTGCTTCCACTGGTGGCGCGATGCCACCACCACCGTTCGAGTTTGGCACCAACCGGGAACCTCCCCGTGTAAGCGGCTTTCGCCCCCGTTTCAGCCGGCCCCGCTGGATGAGTGAAGAGGAATACCAGTCGCTGCTTCAAAAACGGGGCGTGCACAGCTTTGTCATCGTCATGTCCACCCAGCCCATTCACACCATTTGCGACCAGGATTTCTGGCTCCGGTCCATCATCGTCCTGCTGGCCACGATCTCGGTTGTCGGTTCGGGGCTGGCGTGGCGGAACATATCCCAAACGTCGGACCTGCAAATCCGCCTCGTCCGCGCCAGCGAGATGAACTCGCACCTCCGGGAAATGAACCTGGCCGCTGCCGGCCTCGCGCACGAAACCCGCAACCCGCTCAACATCATCCGCGGCCTCGCCCAGATGATTTCCAAACAAACTGACGCGCCGGCGGAGCTTCGCGAAAAATCGCGTGCCATCGTGGACGAAACCGACAAGGTGACTGCGCAGTTGAACGAATTCATCAACTACTCGCGTCCGCGCGAAGTCCGCCGCTCAAAAATCGCGCTCAACTCCGCCGTGAACGAAGTCGTGCGCACGCTGACCCACGACATCGAAGAAAAGAAACTGCACGTCGCGACCGGCGGCGAATCCATTGCCATCGAAGCCGACGAACAACTGCTGCGCCAGGTCCTGTTCAACCTGTTGCTCAACGCCATCCAGGCGGTGGACGCGGGCGGCCAGATTCAAATTCTGGCGCGGCACGTCAACGGCACTGAGGCGTCGCTCGAAGTGCGCGATGACGGTCCCGGCGTGCCGCCCGACCGCCGCCAGGAAATTTTCAAGCCGTATTTCACCACCAATGAAAAAGGCACTGGCCTGGGTCTGGCCGTCGTGCAACAAATCGTGCTGGCGCACGGTTGGGAAATCGAATGCCTCGCCAACGAACCCAAGGGCGCGGTTTTCCGCATCACTCACTTGAAACTCGCGGCCTAACCCGAAGCTTCGCCTTGGGTATACCAGTGAAGAAGCAGTGCCGTCGTCTTTTCTTGCAGAGTTTGAGTGCCCGTTCGAGACGCTGCCAATCTTCCGAACAACTCACTTGCTTGAGCCAAACGGTTTTGAAGTTGTGCAAGACACCTGCGACAATCATCCGCGCTTTCCGGCACGCGGATTTCACCATAGATTCCGAGTCGGGCGATTTCAGCGACCAAGGCACCTTGTTCCGGGCTGGTATATTCGACCTGCCTCGTTTCTTTACCCCATTTGAAGATCACCGCATCGGGGTGGAACATATCGCTCGCGCCCAGCGCGTGCGGCGTGCCGTCCGGAATTTCGACGGGCCTGACTTGCTTGAACACAGATGCTATCCATTCCGGGATATTCACGCCTCTCTCTGCGTCGGTAAGCGAGTGCCAGATGCTTTCGGCCAAGTCATGCGCACCCAGACGACGACCATTGTTACCGGCGCGATCCTCCATCGCCTGAATGTCCTGCGTGCGTTGGTAACGGTAATACTTCGTCGTCTCCAAGTAGAGTTCATCCAAAAGCTTTTCCCGTTCTTTAGCGTTGGCAACGCCGATGAGTTCGAGCACGCAATTGTCCAGTTCCCGCCGGTCAGGCTGCTGCAGCTCGAGCGGAAGTTTTGGCGGCTCGCGCAGAATTTCACGCATCAGTTCTTCCGAATGGCAATCGAGCATGACCTGATCCACGAGGTGCGTGACCTCGCGCTTGCAGATTTCCCCAAAGTTTTCTTGCAGTCGTCTAAATAACGATTCAGTGATGTTCCTCGGGTCGGGAACTTCCAACAGCAGACAATCAATGATTTCAGTGTCCAAAGTTCCTTCCGATCCTGCATAGCGCCCGTAGAAATGCTTTATCAAAGCGACAATTGTGGAATTGAGGATGGCGGGTAAAGCCGCAGCAGCCTGCTCGCTTAACTTACGAGGGGCAACATAGAAAAGACGATGATTGCAGAGCAAGCGGTCCGGATTTGCAGCGACGATATGGCGATACTTCTGGGTCATCGGCCAAAATGCGAGCCCGTTGATGTCATTGGTTAAGTCGTACCACACCGCCCTCGAAGCGCAAGTTGAGCGTTCAGGCACAGTTACCGCCTTTGATTTTTTCGACTCGAAGGTTTGCTTCGCGCCCCAGCGGATATATTTGCCGGCATAGGTGTGCGCCAGTTTGGCGAGAGGTTGATCCACCCATAGCACCACGCGATCAAGCTCGTTGGCGTGAATGACGGGGCGAACCACTTCCATCAGGCTATGGACTTCGGGTCGCAGATACTCCTTTTCGATGGGATGCAACGTGTTGTCGCCAGCCCGCACGATACGCACTTTGCCGCTTTCCACTTCACCTCGTTTGCAGGGCGTCATCAGTCCGATGTCATTCCATGGCAAACCTTCATTTGCCTGTTTCAAGACTTCATCCGTCACGTCGCGCGGCATGAAAAACGCATCGCAGCCGCTCTTGATGCCAAATCGGACGTCGGCAATCTCACCGAGCCTGACGAAGCGGCTGCCGTATTCGCGGATCAACCGGAAATAGAGGTCAGGCGCGCGAAGAAAACGTCCCCATTTACCGGCAGCGTAGCTCTGGCCTATCCGATACATGGCCGCGGCCTCTTTGAGTTCGTCCGGTTCTCCTTCACCGTTTTCTTCTTCCTCTGGCCCATCCACCGGTGCTTCCCGGAGCAACTGGCTGGCGCGGAGGCCTTCTTCCCACAACTGCGCCTGCGGGACGGGAATGATGCGGAGCTTGTCATCCGCAAATGGCTTGGCGGTCTGGAGAATCAAACGCCGGAGCGCTTCGACAGCTTTTTCGCGGGCCGCTTCATCGCCATGCGGCCGTGCGCCGAGAATTTCAGCCACAGGCTTCAAGAAACGCACGAATTTCACGACGTTGGCCTTGCGGTCCTCTTCATCATCGCATCGCTGCAAAATCGTGATGGCCGTCTTAATGCGTGCGTCCTGAAACCAAGGCTCATCCAAGCTTTCAATCACCGCTAGCAGTTTGAAATTCTGCAAAATCCAGCCTTGCAGGGCGAAGCCATATTCGACATCGAGCCAACTTGATGATGTGAGAAATCCGAAATGGCCGTTCTCCTTCAACAAACTGGCAGCCACGGGCCAGAAGTAGCAGTGCAGGTCGCTTCGTCCTGAAAGCTTCAGCCCCGGCCATAGGTCCTTGCACAGTTCATGCAAAAACTCCTTCGTCGTCTTAACGCGCGCGTCGTAAGCATCCTTCGTCTCACCATGGAGACGTTTGAGTTCCTTGCGCCTAGGAATGTGTTCTTGTCGGACATAAGGCGGATTTCCCACGATTGTGTCGAGGTGGGGTAATGGCACGAGAATTTTATCCCTCTCGCCACCGCGCGAACGAAGACCGGGGACAACACAGAATTCATCGCGCTGCTCTGGGATCGCAAAGAAATTGTTGCGGGCGATGTATGGGTAATTTTCCTCATCTTCGATGTGTCTGGCGGCGAGGTTGAGCGTTGCCAGATGCGCGGCGAACACCGCGATGTCGCAGCCGAAAATCTCCCTGAGCAACTCCTGGTGCGGCTTGTGGGCGTCCTGGGTTCTTCTGCCGCCGCGTTGTTCGGAAAGCCACGCTTTGCGGTGGTAGGCCCGAACCAGAAAGCTGCCCGAACCGCAAGCCGGATCAAGGACATAGTCTCCCGCACGCCGGATGCAGAATGAATTGATGATGTCCACAATGTCTTCCTTGGTGAAAAACTGGCCAAATTTCTGGCGTTCCTCGGGTGAAATTAGGCGCTGGAAGATGTGGCCGATGATGTCGTAGGGAATCTTGCGAAAGTCGTACTCGGCGAGATGCGCCAGCACGCCTTTCCAACCTTGGCACGCAATGTCAGAGGCGAAAACCAGTGCGCCCGCCCAATCACCGACTTGTGGATAAAAGATTGGTTCGTAGTCACCCGTTTCGAGCATGGCCTGCTGAAAGCGGGCGCGGAAGTGATCGTAAATGCCTCGTTGGCCTTTTGGCCCACGCCGAGGCATCCTCAATTCTGGCAAGTGTTTCGGATACCGAGCGCGAATGGCCTCATAGAAGATGGCGCGGTTGGAGAAGACGTAGCAGAGAGTCCGCGCAGCGTTATCCAAGGCTTTGCGCCAGTTGTCGGCGTTGCCGGGGTCGAACGTCCAGTTCATTTCCTCCGACATCCACAACTGAAGTTTCTGCGCGAACTCTGAATCCCGCTGGCAGGCCGTCGCAAGATAATCGCGCGTGCCAATAACTGGCCAATCCAAGTTACTTTCCAACGAATGGATGAAAATTTCGTCAGGCGGCTTGCCCCATTCACCCGCTTTCCCGAGCACGATCTCAGCAAGCTGCGAAAAGAAATCCGGCAGGAAATTGTCCCGGATGTATGCCTGCACGTCGGTGCGCTTGCAGTCTTCAGGTGAGGTAAGGCCCAAGTCAAGATGCCAGTCGTGGACTCGCCGCTCAATCATCGGTAGGTTGTACCTGCTGCGGTCAAAGAGCACGAAAGTATTAACGTTCCAAGTGAAGAAATACGGTGCCTGCACATTGTCGGCCTTGTTGAATGCGTCCTGCATTAAAGCACTATCGTACGGACTGCGCCCCTCCGGCGTACCCGGCATTTTCACTTCCCCGGTCAGCACCGGCGTGTTGCTCCCCTCGCGATAAATTCGGATGTCTTGACGCTTGTAGTTTCCCGTACCGTATTCCTCGATAGCCGCCCTAGTGAATGGCCATTCAGGGTGTTGCCCAAAAAGTGCATCTGCCCACGACTTTACCTCTGCGCAAAATGCAACCTCGTGCAGGCGGATGTTGGATGATTTAGCCATCGAAATTGAATTGGATTTATGAAATAGCCGAGCGCGAAATTGATTTTGTTAAGTTACGTTTTGTCGTCGTCCGTTGAGTTTTCCGAACGCGCCAAGATTAAGCCTGCGGCACCGTGTGGGCAAATGGTTTCGCTATTTTGGAACGTTTTGAAAATCTCTTTTGGCGACGGTCGCGTTCCGTTAGATTGGCAGCGTGGCAACCGAACTGCGCAACCGACCCGTGGAAACGTCGCGCATCCTGATTGTGGACGACGACCCCGGTCAGCGCAGCCTGCTCAATTCGTTTCTCCGCAGCCAGGGTTTTGAAACCGCGCTGGCGGATTCCGGCGAACGCGCCCTGGAAATGCTCCGCTCCGGGAAATTCGCCATGATGATTTCCGACGTGCGGATGCCGGGATTGTCCGGTCTGGAAACGCTGCGGCGCGCGCGCCAGGAACACGCCACCCTGCCCGTCCTGCTCGTCACCGCCTTTACCGACATCCGCGATGCCGTAGCCGCGATGCGCGACGGCGCCGTCAATTATCTGGCCAAACCGATTGACTTGGATGAGTTGCTCAATTCGGTGCGGCAGGCCATCGGCATTTCAAAATCCGCACCATTGCAATACGGCGAGGAGAAAAAGTTGCCGGATTATGTCGTCGCCCGCAGTCCGCTCATGCAGGCCGTTTTTCGGGATGCCTCGTTGATTGCGCCGTCCGAAACCCGCGTGTTGATCACCGGCGAAAGCGGCGTGGGCAAGGAAGTGGTGGCCGACGTCATCCACGCGTGGAGCCCGCGCGCGGCGGGTCCCATGGTCAAAGTCAATTGCGCTGCCATCCCCGAAACACTTCTGGAAAGCGAGTTGTTCGGACACGAGAAAGGCGCATTCACGGGCGCGTCCGCGAAACGGGTGGGGCGTTTCGAGCTGGCGAACGGCGGGACCATTTTCCTGGATGAAGTCGCGGACATGACGCCAGCGCTTCAGGCCAAATTGCTGCGCGTGACCCAGGCCGGGCTTTTCAACCGCGTGGGCTCCAACACAGACCGGCACACCGACGCCCGCATTCTGGCCGCCACCAACAAGAATTTGGAAGACGAGGTCCAAAACAGCCGTTTCCGGGAGGATTTGTTTTACCGGCTGAACGTGGTGGAGTTGAACATTCCGCCGTTGCGCGAGCGGCGCGAGGACATTATGCCGCTGGCCAGCGCCTTTATTGCGGAACTTACCAAGGGCAGGGCGCGATTTGCAGCGCCGGTGGCCGATTGCCTGACACGTTACTCCTGGCCGGGCAACGTGCGCGAGTTGCGCAACGCGGTGGAACGGGCCGCCCTGCTGGCCCAAGGCGAATTGATTTTCCCCGAACATTTCCCCGCGAAAGTGCATGCCGCTGAGGAGAAATCACCACCGCTGGAAACCGGTGACGTGGAACGGCTGGCGGAAATCGAACGGCAGGCCATTTTGCAGGCGTTGCGGCAGCACGATTTCAATCGCACCGAAACGGCCAAGGCGCTGGGCATCAGCCGCCGCGCGCTGCTCTACAAGCTCCAACGATTCCGCGAACTGGGATACAAGGTGGAATGAACCTGCCGACGAGACGGCTCGCGAGGATCAGCCTTCGCCAGGCTACGGCGCGACAGGCGCTCGCCCCACAATACTCCATTTGAGCCACATGCCGCCAAAATGTGACCCATTCATGTCTACCAATCATCATTGTGTAGCCAACGCGGCCACATTTTCTTATTTTTCCCGTATGCGCCACCCGATAAAATCCGTGCAAATCGTCACTGTCTCCCTGTTGACCATCATCACATGGTCGTCGGAAATGAAAATCGTCCGTGCCAGTGAAAATGCGCCACCGCCTGTCCGGGTAATCGCGGCGGACTGGCAAAACGTGAAAGGGCCGCACTCGGACATGTTCCACGAGTGCATCGGGGCTGGCCGGGCGGCGGAGGGTCTGCGCGCCGAATGGCAACGCCAGTTGAAGATGTGCCAGGACGACGTGGGCTTCAAATACATTCGTTTTCACGGCCTCTTGTGCGATGACATGGGTGTCTATGGCGAAACCCCGGATGGCAAACCGCGTCATAACTGGCAATACGTTGACCAGCTCTACGACGCGCTGCTGGCGATGCGCATCCGTCCGTTCGTTGAAATCAGCTTCATGCCTTCGGGGCTCGCCAGCGGAAACAAGACTATTTTCTGGTGGCGCGCGAACGTGACGCCGCCTAAATCCTATGACCGCTGGGACGACCTGATTAAAGACCTGGTCCAACATTGGACGGACCGGTACGGGGCGGATGAGGTGAAACAATGGTATTTCGAAATCTGGAACGAGGCGGATTATCCCGCCTTCTTCGGGCCGCGCGATCCGAATCGCCGGCGTGAAGAATATTTTGAGCTTTATGCGCACACCGCCGACGATGTTAAAAGTGTGAACCCGGTGTATCGCGTCGGCGGACCGTCTGGTTCGACCACGGGTTGGGTGCTGCCGCTCATCGAATTCAGCCGGTCGAACAACGTGCCGTTGGATTTCATCAGCTTTCATTCCTACGGATTGGGCGGCGGTCCCAGCGGCTTGGACGAATACGGGGAGCAATTGCATTATCTCAGTTCGGACCTGCGCGCGTCCGCCAATAACGCGACCAGAGAGCGCCCGGCGATTGACGCGTCCGCGCGGCCCGGTCTGCCAATTCATATCACCGAATGGAGCACGTCGTATTCGCCGCGTGACCCGGTGCACGACGCGTATTTTTCCGCGCCATATATTTTGGAGCAGTTCAAGCACAGCGAACGGGGCGTGGCCTCGATGTCGTATTGGGTTTTCACCGATATTTTTGAGGAAGCCGGCCCACCAATGACGCCATTCCATGGCGGTTTTGGTCTGCTCACCGTGCAGGGCATCAAAAAACCGGCTTACTTCGCGTATCAATTTTTGAATCAACTCGGCCCGACGGAACTGAAGAATGACGACGCGGCTTCATGGGTTTGCCGCGACAAGCAGGGCGGCGCGCAGATTTTGTTGTGGGACCTTACGCGTCCAGCCGACCAAACGGTTCCCAACCAGGCCATTTTCCGCAAATTGAATCCCCCAAAATCCAAAGGCAACGTCCGCGTGAGTCTAACCAACGTGCCGCGCGGAAAATACCGGCTCACCCTTTGGCAGGTGGGCTTTGAGAAAAACGACGCCTACTCGGCCTACTTGAAAATGGGTTCACCCGCGCAATTGTCCCGTGCGCAGGAACAACAATTGCGTGATGCCGCCTCGGGCAAACCGGAATTTACGCGGCGTGTGAAAATCGGCGCGGACGGGCGCTTTGACGAAACATTGCCGTTGCGCGAAAACGACGTGCTGGTCCTCACGCTGGCGCCGGAGTGATTTCCCAATAAGATCCGAATCCGGGCTTTATCGGCAGCAACTCAACTTACGGCCAGGTAACGCGATAAAATGCCGCACTGTCGGTGGCGGAATTGTCAACGTTGGTGGTGGCGTATGCCTTGGACGTGGCTGGAATTCCCGTCACCACATTGGTCCACGATATCGGAGGAACCAAAGAACTGGTCTTCTGCACCGTGTAAGTCGGTGTCGTCAACGACATCTCCGGTGGAGGCGAATTCCACACGAGCGTCATCGCCGATGGCCCGCTGCGGTAAACCTTCTGGATTTGGAATGGTTCCACTTTGGCGTAACTGATGCCATCATACCACGTGCGATTGGTGTTGCCGACAAGAGTGCTGCCGTCACCGCCAGTCTGGATCGCGTTATCATCCACGAGCACGTTGATGGTATAATTATTCGAAACCACGACCCGGCCGACATAAGCTTGATAGAGATAATTAGTCGTCGGACTGGTGTTGGTCAGCACGAGGCTGGTGTCCTGCGTCCAAGGCTGGACCTCTTCGCATTTCTCCGACCGATACGTCTGCATGCTACCCACGGTGAGGCCGGCTTTGATCCGCCAGTCGGCTTCGTTCGTCGACGTCATCCCCCAGAAATTGACCCACACGTCGTAAGTACCGGGTCCGGGGACTGTTGCCTGCGTCATGAGGTTGGTCGCATTTTCGGCGGCAGAATCCGCTGAACTGATTACAGTCCCGCCGTTGCCGACACCTGTTTGCAGGTGCCATTGGTTGGCTCCGGAACTCAAGACCAATGTCGAACCGTTCGTCAAAGTGGTATTGCCCCCGGCTCCGGCTGTGGCATCCACGTAGTGCATTTGCCCGACGACTTCCGAACGGTGTTCCACGATCCCGACCGGGGCTGCATCATAACTCTGCGCACTCAAATAGGTTCCCCGGAACCAAATCAAAGCCGTGTCGTTCTTTGTCCACGCCGGCACAAGCGGTCGAAAATTGTCACGAACCGAATTCTGCGTGATGGGCCTCCAGGTAAAGCTCGCGCCGTGGTTGGTGGTGACACCTTGCCAGATTTCACGATTCGTCGAATATTGCGGATTGGTGTCAGTTAGCCCGGGCACGACCGCGCGGGGATCAAACGCCGTTGAAACGTAGATGGTATTCGGGTCGTTGGGACTCAGGCATCCCAAACCGACATAGTCGGCTTCGAAGGAATACATCTTATACCCGGCCTGGCACAAATAGGTGGACGTCCAATTGGTACGGTCGTACCGGCAGAAAATAAAGGCGTGGTTTGGATTGATGTTGGTGTCGAAAGGGTATGATCCCGAAAGACTTTGGTTGATCCGCGCGCTGATGATGCATTCGATTGTGCCGTCGACGTAGCACTGCACGTCATCGTTCCAACAGCGAAAGTTTGTCATGCCCGGCGGCATGATGGTGCCATTGGTGAAAACCGGCGTGAAATTGTAAGAAAAAGGAACATTGGAATTATTGGTATTGGCAAGATCGCTATCCACGACGGTTCCATCGGTCTTAAAACTCATTCCGTTGCTGACGTAACCATGGTAAATGCTGGTAAGATAGTCACGCGGATGCGCTTCGGTGCAGATGAAATCAATCCGGCTGGAGCCATTGTCGGAATATCTGAAATAGCCGGGGTTGTAGCCGGCGCCAGGAAATGACCTGACCAATTTCCCATAAAAGGACCAGGTGTCGCCGTAATTGGTTGACATCAAAATCCACGGACTATGGTTATCCATGCATCGAACGAAAGTATAGGTTCTTTTCCCCGCCGAGAGGTAATGGGGGTTCGAATAACTGGCCAGCTCATTTTGCTGGGAAGCACCCACGGTGGTCCAGTCGAACGTCGTTTGCGAGCCCCAATTGGTTCCATCGTAGATACGGAAATAGCTTAAATAATTGGCGTTGTGACCGGTCCACTGTGCCAGGTATTTGCCGTCCGGCCGCACCAGGAACGCTGGTCCGTTGTGATCGTCGGGACCCCCCGGCATAGTTGCTATCAAAGCGGCCCGCTGTGATGTCCCGCTCGGAAGATCGAACAGGGTCGCTTCAATCGATCCATTGCGAGTGGTACCGCCTAAACCGGCCGGGGTAGCGTCCGAACCAACCACCAGCTTGCCGCCGGTTGGATCAACGATGGCCCGCTCGTCCGAATACCAGGTCCACGCGCCGTTGTCGTTGAATTGAATCAGGTTTCCGCCAACCAAATCTCGTGCCTGGCCTTGCGTGGAACGCGGCAAGAGCAACGCGGCGGGCAACGCCAGAAAAATCAAACACGAAAGGACGGGTGAATGAGACGCGCATACTGTTTTCATGGAGAAGATACGACTTTTTAGAAGGCTCTAATTACAAATTGGATACGTTAATACCAGTAAGCTCTGGCTTGGCCGATGTCAAGCTCCGACTTCCGGTGGTGCGCGCATTTTTTGACCAAACCGCAACGTCTTTTAACCCGGACCGCCGCCGCGATAACTTTCCGGCGGACCGAGATAGCTGGGTTTGACGCCTCCCGTGTTGACCACGATTTTTTGGAGCACAACGCCCGGATCCACCATCCAGAATTTCAACGTGTGATAACCGGGATTCGCCAGCGTGAAAGTCGTTTTAACCTTGCGGACGCTGTCTTTCACGGTGGTTTCCCAATCCCGGTTTCCGTCCCTGGCAGTGTAATTTTCGGGCACGGCCGTGACGATTTGGAGCGGTTGCTCGTCGAATGACAGGGCAAAGCGGAGGCCGCGACCTTGAACAAAATTTAACGTCGGGTCAATGATCGCCTCAACCTCAACCTCTCCCGGGTGAAACAAATACATCTGATATTCCAGGCAGGGGGAATTTTCCGGCGGCGTCACGCTGGCGGCGGTGACGGGAAAAATGGTCATGGCCGACAAGGTTCGTCCCAAATTGGGAATCTCGTCCCATTGGACCGGACCGGCGTCGGTTTTTTTCGTATAATGCGCCGCCTCGATGGAAACGCAGCCGCCGGCCTCGACAAAGCCCTTCAGAGAATTCCGGGTTGGTTCCGGTGGATTGAATGCGTCCACTTTTACGGTGACCACGTTCGTGCCGGGACCGGTAATGGTCACAACGCTGTTTGCCGAATCGTTCGGCGCCTTGCTCCAATCCACACTGACCCAAAGACGCTGTTCTTTTTTAACGGTTCCGTGGGTTGAGCTTAACTCGATCCACGGAGCGCCGGCAGCGGCTGAAAATTCAAACGGCGTTTGTCCTTTGTTGAATATGTCAATGAACCGGTGCGGTTGATTGAAGACATCAAACACCGGCAAAACGGGTTCACTGGCGGCACCGGGCCAGGCAGAAGAGGATCCTTCAATGGCAACGCCCATATCGGCATTTGTCGGGATTTCGGTTTCAGTAACCTTGGGCATTATGTTTCGGCGCGGCTCCTGCCAGGACGTGTAACCGATGTGCGTCTGATCCATCATGTGGTCCCACCTGCCGTTCTCCAAGGTATGGTCGTAGTTGTCTGACAAACCCGCATCGGCGTTGAACAGCGCGCGCGCCTGCGCGGCCAGGTCATTCGCGCTCGCGCGGCCCTGGCTGGCACACAAACGATTTTTCGCCGTAGTGATGTAAAGGTCGTTGACTTGTTCGCAGGCCTTGGTCGGGTAAAGCACGAGTTCAAAGAACGCGCTACGTTCGTTCTCCGGCAGATACTGGTAAATTCCCTCCGCCTGGGCGGTGATCGCTTTCCAATCGGCGAGCACTTTGTCCGCCTCTTGATAGTGAACCAGACTGAAAGTGTTTGGATCCAGAAGTTCCGGCTTCCGCCGGCCATTATATTTCGTGTACTTGGACAGGATATCCGCAATTGGTGACGCGTATTCGGGGCCAAACTGGCATTCGGCCCACAGGCGGGTGAATTCAGAAATTTTCTCTTTCGGCCACTGTTCCGGATTCCAGGCGAGACTGAGGAAAAAATCGATGGGGAGCTCGTAACCCTTGAGGTGACCCACATTCACAATCCAGATCTGGTTGGCGTCGTAATGGTAGGCCAGATCCATCTGTTCCCAAATCTTGGTGGTCGGGTTCGTGTTGAGCCATTTGTAATTGCGCGGCCCGCCGACGTAATCGAAATGATAATAAATCCCGGCGCCACCGGCGCGTTTCCGGCTTTCCGCCGATGGCAAACGGCGGATGTCACCCCAGTTATCGTCGCACCAAAGCAGCGTGACGTCATCGGGCACGCGCATGCCCTTTTCGTAGTATTCCTGGACTTCCTTGTAGAGCGCCCAATCCTGCGGCACAGCGGCCGCGTTGGTATGATAAACCTCCGCGATGATGTTGCGCTGGGCGGCCACGATTTCCTCCAGCAAAGAGATGTTGGCGGTTTCTGACATGGGCGTGTCAATCTTGCCGCGCATGGCGATGGTAATGACGTTCTCGTAATTTTTGCTCCGTTCAACGCCATCTTTCCAGAACGAGTCGAGGAGGTTCGAATGGGTCAGATAATTCCATTCCTCGGCCGTGTACCCCAGCCGGTTCCATTCCTTGTCCGCCCGCATCATCGGTTCGACGTGGGAAGTGCCCATGACGATGCCGTATTCGTCGGCGAGTTTGGGATTCAACGGATCGTCTTCATTGAAACAGTTGTTCCACATGGCCGGCCAGAGGTAGTTGGCTTTCAGTCGGAGCAGCAGTTCGAAGACATTCGTGTAAAATGTGTGGTTGTAATCGCCGAATTTTTCCTTGACCCAGCCGGTGAGGTCCGGCGCCTCATCATTGATAAAGATGCCGCGATATTTGACTGCCGGCGGCCCCTGCTCGTATTTGCCCGCCTTTACAAATAGGGCGTCCTGATGCCGGACCGGCACGTCCGCCCACCAATACCACGGGGACACGCCCATCTCCTCGGACAGATCGTAAATGCCGTAAATGGTTCCCCGCTTGTCGCTGCCGACAATGACCAGTCCGTTCGCGACTCCGGGTAAAGGATCCGGCACGACCTGGATGAGAAACGATTCCCACTTGCCGGCGATTTGAGAGACATCAATTTTTTTCTCGTGGATCAACCCGTCAATAGTCTCATTTTTGCCGATGGTCCCCACGATGATGACATTCTTTCCGGGATTCTTTATCTCGTGCCCGATTGCCGGAGAAAGGCCTGTGACCCGCGCCACGTCCGCCTGCAGATCGCCGGCGGCACGGATGACGCCAGCCCAATCATTTGTATCCACATAAATGGCCGCGGTGGTGCCATCCTGAACGATGGGAAAACTGCCCGGACGGGAAACGTTCTCGACGTATTGCGGCTGGCCGAGAGCACGGGCGCAAAGCGGAAAACCCAAGAGGCAAAGGGCAATCAGCGGGATGGCCCAGCCCAAAGTTGTTGCCGCCAAAGGCGACCTTTGTCTGCGGCCATGAGCGAGCGAGGAGTGCATCGCGAAAGGGAGCGACTCAATGATAATCATGGGAATAAATATGTGTTCGACTTGCGGCATCGTATGCCAGCGAAAGGGCAACGTCAATCTCTGCGCACTTTGAAACCAAACTCAACCAAATCCCGTGCCGGATGCGCTCCCATGACAGTCCACCAAGGCGAACCAAAGCCAGGCTGCGCTAATTTTTGCCCGCAAAATTTGCAGCGGCATTTTCGACGGCAATTGCGGAGTCCAGATGCGGAATTCGCCGCTGCAATGCAACCGGGCCAGCAGATACAACAGGCCGTCATAATAACGGTGTCGCCCCGTCGGTATCGGCGTCTTCCACAAAGCCTCGACGAATTGTCGTGAGCGGGGATGGGTCGCCGCCAGACCAGCCACGGCATTCATCGCCACCAATCCGGGTGAGTGATCCCTGCTCAACTGATGGCCGTCCAGCCGGAACTGGTTTCCATAGGTGGACATGCCCTGGGACTCGAAGAATGCCTGCAGGCGATCGCTCAACTGCCTTTCCCGGACATCCCTGCCCCACCACGACCAATCCACAGCCCAATTCATTGCGGTGCGCCAGGCATCGAACCGGAAATCAGCACTGTGCGGGTTCCAGTCGCTGGCACAGGGTGTGCCATCGAAGTTGGCATAATCCGGCGTGAGGCCCGTGACCGGATGCGCCGCCCGTTGGAAGAAATCGCGGCTCGCCGCCGCTGCTTCCGCCCAAAAAGCCCGGTCGTTGGCCGGCCCCCAAAGCGCCCACAGTTCGTAAAAAGCGGGCAAATGATACGACGGATCGGTATGGTTCAAATTGCCTATGACAGGGGTGAAGCGAACCATTTTGTGCTCCGGTTCAAACAATGCGCCCGCCGTCACCGGTCCTTTGGCCGTCTGGCCGGTAATGAGCGCCCGGTGCCGCATGTCGGTGAGCAGCCGATCGGCCTCAGCCCGGTAATTGTAAATGCCGGGGCCAATGCCCCAGCGATTGGCGGCGAAGTACAGCGCTGTGACAAAGTATTCCTCGCCGTCCGGCGCGGGCATCTTGTCGTTGGGCGTGCCGTTGATTTTCACTGACCATGAAAAAAAACCGCTGGCAGGATGATTCGGCAAGCTGTGATACATGTACGTCCTGGCCCAATTCCAAATCGCGTCGAACTCGGCTTTCCGGTTCAACTGCACCGCGATCATCATCCCGTAGGACATGCCCTCGGAACGCACGTCCTCGCTGCCGATATCGTGGATGCAGGCCAGCGGGCCGTTGGCATTGGTTCCGGCGGGAAAACAAACCGCCTGGGTGTCGGGGGCACCATGAAATAATTGTTGGAAGGCGGCTTCAGTTTTGGCGGTCACTTCCTGCGGCGAATGACCGGCCTCGACAAAGAGATTGCGGTAACGTCCGCTCGCAAACGCGCCAATCCCGGAGTTTTGAAGACTCCGGCATCCGGTTGAAAAAAAGGCCAGGATTGAACCCAGCCCGGACTTTATCCGTTTTGCCACCTGCTGCAACTCCTCGGCAATTGACATGGACCAATTTTGATTTTTTCCCATCGAACACATCGCGGTGGCCGACCGGTTGGTTGCCGCCGTTATTGCGGCGACCAGATGCGGAACTCGCCGCTGCAATGCAGCAGGGCCATCATGTACAGCAAACCTTCGTAGTAACGCTCGATTCCATCCGGGATCGGCATGTTCCACAGGGCTTCCACGAATTCCTTTGAACGCGGATTCGTTGCCGCGAGGCTGGCCACGGCGTTCACCGCCGCCAGTCCCTGCGCGTGCCGGTTGTCCAGTTGCCGACCGTCCAGCGTGAACTGGCATCCGTAATTCGTCATCCCTTTCGATTCAAAAAACGCCTGCAACCGGTCGCTCAACTGCCTTTCCCGGACATCCTTGCCCCACCAGGACCAATCCACCGACCAATTCCCCGCCACCCGGAACGCGTCAAACCCGAAGTTGGCCACGCCACGGTTCCAAAGGTTGGTGGCCGGTGTCCCGTCAAAATTTGCGGTGTTCGGGGCCAGCCCCGTCGCGGGATGCGTCACGCGTTGAAAGAAATCACGACTGGCCGCGGCGGCGTCCATCCAGAAATCCCTGTCCGCCGGCGGCCCCCAACGCGCCCACAATTCGTAAAACGCGGGCAGCTGATACGAGGGATCGGTAAAAGGCGGACGCTCAGAGCTTGGCGAGAAAAGGACCATTTTGTGTTCGGCATCGAAGAGCGGCCCGGCGGTCACGGTAGTGATACTGTTTGTGCCCCAACGGAACGAGAAAACCGGGCCGGTGATGCGGGCACGATGCCGCATGTTGGTCAGCAGCCGGTCAGCCTGGGCCTGGTAATTGTAAATGCCCTTGCCGTTGCCCCAGCGATTCGCGGCAAAGTAAAGTGCCGTGACAAAATACTCCTCACCGTCCGGCGCGACATATTCACTGTTGACCGTGGCGTTGGTTTTAAACGACCACGAAAAAAAACCGCAGGACGGATGCACGGGCGAGTCGTGATACATGTAGGTCATGGCCCAATTCCAAATCGCGTCGAACTCGGGTTTCTTGTTCATTTGCACCGCGATCACCATGCCGTAGGACATGCCTTCGGTGCGGACGTCGTGGTGTTTGATATCGGTGACATAGGCAAGCGGTCCGTTCGAGTTGCTTCCGGCGGAATAATAGACCGTCTGGTTGGTTGGATTGCCATGGAACAACTGCTGGAAGGCGGCTTTGATTTTGCGGTTCACCTCCCTTTGCGAGTGCCCATCTTCAACAAACAGATTGCGGTAATGGCCGATGGCGAAGGCGCCCGAACCGTCAACGCCATTCGTTGCATCAATGACTTTCCGCCCTTTCTGCAAGTCCGGCGGCGTGGGCGGGGCGCAGGCGTATTGGGGTGCGCTCGAGCCTTGGTATTGAGCTTCAGAATAGTTCGGCGGCAGACCCGCTAGCGTCTGTGCCGCCGGAATGCCACTGCACAGCATGACAAACGACGTGACGGCAGCCTTTACCGCGGGCGACGAGTTCATAACGCCTGACAATACAAAAATTCGACCGCTCTCTGTCAAACTGTTTCTAAGAATTTTGGCAGGAGCTGGGCCAAAACCCAGCCACAAGTTTATGGACATCACCCGGAAAGTCTCTCAATCGTGTTAATTAGCCAAATTACGGCCGGCTTTCAGCAGGAAGCGCGTTTGTCAGGCTGAGGTCACGAAACGGCAAACCTGCCTGGTATAATCCGAGTTGAGCCCGCAGGTCGTTGATGGCCGCAGTGTTGGTTTGGGCGGTAGCCAACTGCAGGGCTTGCCGGGCGGTTGTGACCGCTTCAGAAAGCCGTCCGGCCTCCGCGTAGGCAGCAGCGAGTGTGCCGGTGATTATCGGGTCCTTGCCACCGGCAAGCTGATTCGCCGCTTGAGCCAGTTCGACCGCTTTGACACCGTTGCGCAAGGGGACTTGGGGTGAGGTGGCCAAAATCCACGCCAGACTATTCATGACCGCGAGGTCATGGGGTTTAATTTCCAGAGCCTTTTGCAGGTAAAGCAATGCCTCATCCAACCGGCCTTTTTTCATAAGTGCGTTACCGAGATTGGCCTGAGCCGTTTCATCATGAGGTTGGAGTTCCACAGCTATTTGGAACTGAATAATGGCTTCATCCAGCATGCCCATTTCGAAAAAGGCGCAACCGAGATTGTTGTGGCCCACGACATAATCAGGCCGGATTTCCAGGGCTTTTCGCAAACCGACGACGGCCTTGTCTCTTTGGCCCTTTTGGAACAAGGCGCGGCCAAGGGAAGTCCAAGCTTCGGCGCTGTCAGGCTGCAACGTCACGGCCTTTTGAAAATCAGCCAGGGCCTCATCCAATTGCCCTCTTTGTTGAAGCAGAACGCCGAGATTGTTGTAAGCCATGCCGCAATCGGGATTCCTGTTGATCGTCGTCCGCCAAAGCGTTTCGCTGTCAACGAACATCCCGCTCTGCCGCCAGCTTAACACGCCGAGCACCAGCAGTACTACTCCGTAAAACCCGGCTTTCGGGAACGGTTGTCGGTTCTTAAAACGGTCGAGCAGTCCTGTGATTCCGGCCGCCGCCAGTGTTATGGGGCCGATGCCGGCCAGATACAGGAAATGATTGGCCGCGAATGAGTAGCGGAACGAATACACGTTGAAAAACCCCAGCGCGGGAAACAATGTCACGGCATAAAAGAGAAACGCCGCCAATGGTCCGCGATAACGACGCGACAGGCGCCACAACGCCGCCAGCAGCGCCAACGCCGACGCAGGAAACAAATATTGCCACCAAATCGTCTGATCAATGTTCCAGCGGGGGTAGATGAAAATTAAATTTTCGGGCCAATAGAGTTTGCCCAGGTAAAACCAGAACGCGCGTCCCGCAACGAGGACCCGTTCGATGACAGAGAAATCGTATGCCTTGCCTTGAGCACCGATGAATTTCCGTTCGACCCACGCGGTAAATAATCCAGCGACAAGCCCGGCGAGGAAGTACGGACCCAGCGGCAACACATCCTTTTTCCAGCCCACCTTTCCCCGTTTCCACCAGAAAACCACCAGCAGCGCCGCCGGCAGGGTGGCAATGACCGTCTTGGACATCAATCCCAACAGGAACAAGCCCAGAGCAACGGCGTACGACTTCCTGCTTCGGCCTCGATCAAAACTCAGGTAGGCCAGCACCGACCCCAAACACAACACGCCGGATAATGTATCCTTCAGCTCGGAAATCCAGGCTACAGCTTCCACATTCACCGGATGCAACGCGAAGATGGCGGATGCGAACTGCGCCCCTGGCACTTCCAATCGCTGCAAAACCTTCAGCAGCAGCACGGCTGAACAGGCATGGAGCAAGATGTTGACCAGATGATAATCAAGAAATAATTCGTCCCAGAGCTTGTGCTCCACCCAGAAGACGCTGTGAACCAACGGGTAATATTGTGGCGTGGCCTTGAGGTCGCACCAGATGCGAACCAAACCATGCAATGATTGCAGTGCCGGTCTGGTCAGGTGAACATCATCATCCCAGACGGGTTTTCCATTCCATGCCGGCAGGTAAACAACCAGGGTGACAACGATCAGGAACACGCCCCAAAGCCGATCATTCAACCAAAGCTGAGGCCGGCTCGCAGTCGAATTCGCTTCACTGTATGGCATGCGGACAGTTGTCATTGTTTGGCCGCCATTTTGGCTTCGGGGTCTGACACAAACTTACTTTCAGACACGTTCTCAGGTTATTTGACTCGTATCAATTGGTTTCAAGGCCGCGCAAAGCCGCGGGGGCATTTGTCAGGCTGAGGTCGCGGAACGGCAACGTCACCAGCATCGGCTTGTCCATCAACCCCGGCGCAAAGAACAGCAATGCCAAAGCATAGTCGCGCGCCAGTCCCTGGGCGTTGGGCGCAGAAATTGCACCCCTCGTACTTGGCTTTTGACGCTCGATTTTTGACCGTTGGGGGGGCGTATCGGACGTAAGCCATCAACGACAGCAGCCCAAAGAAGAGAAAGAGCACGTCTTCCCGTTCCGTCACCCAGGCCACCGATTCCACCCGCAACGGGTGCCAGGCAAACAAGGCGGCGATGAACGCGCTTTGCCAGAACGCGCTGGTCAGGCGCAACAAAAGCAGAAACAGCAGGACGGCGTTAATGGCATGAAAGAACACATCAACGAGGTGAAGCCAGCCGGCGTTCAAGCCGAACAACTGGCAGTCGAACATGGGCGACAACCAGTCGAGCGGACGCCAGGTGCACACATACGCCAGAGAAATGAAGGCCCATTTTACTCCCGTCCACGTCAGTCCGGCCTGGACCACCGGGTTCTGCGCCACATACAACCCATCGTCATAGCTCGCAAAGGCAAAATGCCGCCCCGGCCAATAGACCAGCAGTGTGACCAACGCGAGCAAGACACATACAAGCCGCCGACGGGACATGATCTGATTACTATCAAAATGCGCCAAGCGCACCAAGGGCCAAGTGCCCGCTTATTTTTGATTTGCGATATACGATTTAGCGAAACGAGTGAACTGGAAGCGATTCGTAAATCGTAAATCCAATATCATAAAATTGGTTAGAGACTCGTTACCTGGTCTCCTGCGGGAATTTGCCAGAGACTCAATACAAGCGAAACAGCCGCCGCCATGAAATTGGCAACGGCTGTTGCTCTGAGATACGGCTTGAAAAGCCAACTACTTGCGGCGGCGAATTAACATTATGCTTACCAGCGAACCAAAACCAAATAAAGCCATCGTAGCCGGCTCAGGAACCGGACTATATGTTTCAGTAAGACCGCTAAAACTGACTCCTCCGCCAAATGCTGTATCGAAGCTGTCAGCATAAAAACCAACCGCGTCGAATGTTAAAGGCATAGTACCTGAACTGTCTAAAACCGTCCCGCTTGCCGTATAGGCAGGGCTATTGTCCCCCTGCAAGGAGTAAATAATCTCCATCCCGCTGGCTGTATCTTTCAATGAAAGGCTGAAATTATAGGTCGGTGTGCCCGACGCATCTATATAGTTCGCGTTGGCGGGAGTGGATCCAACGCCCGCCCCCCCAGCACCACCATACCACATGTTTCCGGCACTGGTTGGTTTCCTGACAATGTCTGTACCTCCGCCCGGAATTGACTGTTGAGTTCCACCTGTGGATGGCCAATAACCATAGCCGGGTGCGACGGCGAAGACACTCCAAGTACCACTGCTAAGTGTGCCCAGTGACGCGTAGTCAAGGATGCCGATACGGAATAAGCCACCGCCCATTGAACCGCTGACAATACTAAAGGAACCTGAAAACGTCAGCGTGTCTCCGACATTAAGAGTAATTGGGCCGCTGGGCAAATTGGCACGTATATCGGTATTTCCGGTCGGCGTCCCGCTGAGAGAAAGGTTTCCACCACTGCCCGTATCATTTAATGTGGTGCCGTTCGGGCCGCTACCGCTATCATAACCCCACCCATTTATCGTCCATATCTGGGCTTGGGCGGTTCCGAACATTGCCACCGCAGACAATATTGCGAGGGTTTTGATATGATTTTTCGTACGACTTTTTTTGTTACAAATTTCTCTTTTTTCAGGCTACGACCGGCGGTCATTTTATCACCGTTGTCCATCTCATGGAATGGATGATGCTCCGATTTCCCCGCGTTTTTGATGGACAATTCTCCGCTGCTCAACCACTTAACAACGGAAACGCGGTTTCTCACGGCCATGGATGTGTGATGCCCCTGCCCGGTCAAGGCCCGATTTGGATGCGGTAGAAGCGCACCGGACCGGCTGAATTGGTGTCCGTCATCAGCGTCACCGGCGAATTCGTGGAACCCACCGTGTATAACGCCTGCCAACCATTCGTCATCACCAGATTCGTCGTCGTCTCCAGCGTGTAATCCGGCCCTTGCAACCCCCAGTCCGTCACCCCCAGGCTCACCTGCCCGCCCGTTACCGTTACTGAACCAATGACGGGGTTGGTCAACGGATTGACCGTCACCGTAAAATTGTTGGTCGCGCTCAAAATCGGCCAGCCACTGTCCGCCACCGCCACTGACACCGGATTGGTGCTGCTGGCCTGGCTCACCAGCGGCCGCCACGCAAACACGGCGTTGGTAGCATTGAGCGGGGTCAGCGTCGCATTGGTCGGGGCGCTCAACAGGCTGAAGGTCAAGTTCTGCGATGGCAAATCCGGATCCGTCGCCAGGTTGGTGACCTGAAGCGGGAACCCGGCGTTGATCGTTTGGTTGGCAACCGGCGTCAGCGTCGGCGGCGCGTTAGTGGCCTGGCCCACAAATGTCACGACGCTCCTGGCCGGCAATTCATAAGCAAAAGATGGATAATTCGTTGTGCTGATGGGATTGGGAGACGTGTTGGTGACGTTGAAAGCAGGTTGTTGGGCCAACGAAAGGCTGCCGGAAGTAATCCACGGCGTCACGGAACTAACGGCAGGGAAATTGACCAGATTAAAAACCTCGGTTACGTCGGTAAAGCTGGAATTGATCGCGACGATGGCAAACATGTTGGAGTTGGTATCTTTGTAGGCGCTGCAGTACGGGGGCTCAGAAGAATCGCCGGCCGCGATGCGACAATAACCAGGACGGACAAAGCGGCTCCACTGACCGAGCACAAACATGCGCTTGGCAAGAACGGGATTAGGGGAGGTATTATCTGTAAGCCCTTCGTTGTCCGGATTCCCGGAAATCAACCACCAATAATGCCAAGCGTTTGCCTGGGCAACCGTCATGAAGAGATGAATTCGACCAGCCCAATAAATGCCGTCGTCAATGCTGCCATCAAAGCCGCCAGCGCACTTCAATCCGGACACTTCCGTTTCCCACACTGACTGTCCGGTGGTGTACAGCGCGGACGGCGGATAATCAGGCGGGCAACCATCATAGTTGTGATTGGCGATGATGCTTACGACCGGCTCGGTGTTCGGATCATCAATCGTCGGCGTATAAAGACTGGAATCGTCCGACCAATGCTCGCTTTCAGGGATGATGATTTTGGTGGAACCCACGCCCCTGGCCACCAGAGCGTTGTAAAGGTTGGTGACGAAATCGTGAATCTGCGAACTGCTCCAGAGGCAGGATTCGTAGTTGGTCGTGCTGAAGTCCGGCTCATTCTGAACGGAGATGGCGTAGATATCGACGTGATGCAGGCTTCCCATGTTGTGCACGTAGTTGGCGAGCTGGCTGGCATAAGCCAGATTCGTGGGATTATTCACCCCGGTTCCGAGATAGTGGCCACCATTTGCCGAGTTGGTATCCTTGAACCCGGACGGTGGCGTCCAAGGCGCACTCCACACCAACGCGCCCAGTTGCCGGGCCGTCTGCATGATGCCGAGTTCGCTTCCGCTCGCGGTGGGGGTCGCATTCGGTAAAGTTGAAAGGGCGGGTGCGATGCGGTTGCGCAACAACGAAAGGCCGATACCGTTATTGGTGGTGGTGTACCCGGTGCTGTCGGTGTAAACGATGCCATTACTGGTGGAAAAAAACAGGTCAACCAGCACATCGGGCACGGATGATTGCCGAAAAGCCGAGGAAGCGCCGAAGCCGTCTATCCTTTGAAACACGTTGGTCCAGTTTACGTAGCACGTCTGTGCCTGACCGATTGTGCACATCATCAACGCCGACAAAGCCACTGTCATGCCGGCACAAATTTTGAAACGACTTTTCATTTTCGTTTTTTTGAGCACAGTTTATGGCCCGATTTGGATGCGGTAGAAGCGCACCGGACCGGTCGGGTTGGTGTCCATCATCTGCGTTACCGGCGAATTCGTGGAACCCACCGTGTATAACGCCTGCCAACCATTCGTCATCACCAGATTCGTCGTCGTCTCCAGCGTGTAATCCGGCCCTTGCAGCCCCCAGTTCGTCACCCCCAGGCTCACCTGCCCGTTCGTGACCGTCACCGAACCAATGACCGGGTTGGTCACCGGATTCACCGTCACCGTAAAGTTGTTGGTCGCGCTCAAACCCGGCGAACCACCGTCAGTCACTACCACACTCACCGGGTTGATGCTGTTGGCCTGGCTCACCAGCGGCCGCCACGCAAACACGGCGTTGGTGCCATTGAGCGGGGTCAGCGTCGCATTGGCCGGGCTGCTCAACAGACTGAAGAGCAAGGTCTGTGATGGCCAATCCGGATCCGTTGCCAGGTTGGTGACCTGAAGCGGGAATCCGGCGCTGATGACTTGATTGGGTACCGGCGTCAGCGTCGGCGCCGAGTTGGCAGCGCCAAGCCCGACAAACGTCACCACGCTCATGGCCGGCAGCTCGTATAAGAAGATTTCGTTGGTGAAGGTGACCGCGGATAGAGGGGCGAGCGAAAGATTACTGGAGGTAACCCACGGCGTGACCGAACCCGAGGTGAAGTTCGTCAGGGAAAACGTCTGCTCGACGGGATAGCCGTTGGCGTTGACGGCGACAATGGCAAAGGCGGGCGAGTTCGAATCCTTGTAGGCGCTGATGAAGGCATTGCCCGTGTTGGTGGCGCCAATGCGGTAATAATTTGTCCGCACAAAGCGACTGTAATTGCCAACGGTAAACAAACGCTTGGTGATGGCAGCGTTGTTATCCATCAGCCCCTCATTACCCGAAGTCGTGGAACCACTAATGAGCCACCAGTAATGCCAGGCGTTTGCCTGCGCCACGGTCATGAACTGGTAAATCCGCAGGGCGTTATAGACACCGTTGGCAATGCTGCTGTCGTTGCCGGAGAGCAGGGAGACTTCAGTTTCCCAAAGCGGTTTTCCGTAACTGTTCTTCGTCAGGGGCGATGGGCCGTACCAGCCGTCATAATTGTGGCTGGCGATGATACCCACGTTCGTTGCCACGGCTGTTTCATTCATGGCGTTGGTGGCGAGATTCTTAGGATCCTGCCAGTTTTCACTCTCCGGAAGCATAATCATCGTCGAAGTCTCATTCTGGTCCAACATGGCCTTGCAAAGGTTGGTGACGAAATCGTGAATCTGCGTATTGGTCCAAATGCAGGACTCATAGCCGTTAGGATCCGGATGGTTGCTGTCAGGTTCATTTTGAACAGAAATGGCGTAGAGGGTGACACCCCACGTGTTTTTCATACTGGCCACATAGTTGGCCAACTGCTTGGCATAGGCCAGATTGGTGGGGTTGGCGCCACTGCCGAGGTAATTGCCTCCGTCCACCACACCGGAATCTTTGAACTTGGCTGCCGGTGACCAGGGCGCACTCCACACCCTGGCGCCATCGGCTTGCGCCATCTGCATGATGTTGGTTTCGACCGACCCCGGCACCGCATTGGCTGAAGCCGAAATGGCGGGGGCAATGCGGGTGCGCAACAGAGACAGGCCAATGCCATTATTGGTTGTGACGACACCCAGGCCGTTGGTGTAAACGATGCCGTTGTTGGTGGAGAAGAATATATCAGCCTGCTGGGTGGTCCACTGGCTCCGCCAGGCCGAGGAGGCGCCAAAACCATCGATCCGCTGATGCACGTCGTTCCAGTTCACCGTGCAAACGCCGTTCGTTATCTGGGGCCCGGGACTGATGACAGGCGGGTTGGTATTGACCGTGAAAGGAGCGTTGGTCATAAAACCGTAAAGCGCCAGCGCGTAAGTCCGCGGTGCACTGCCGGCCTGACTGTTGCCGGCGAGGGTCAACCGCTGCGCCGTTGCGCCCGCGTCAAAGCCGGACATCCCCTGGCCGCCGGCATTCGCATCCACGGGGGTGGTGCCGGCGGTTCGCATCCAGTCGAGTTCGTTGGCATTGGTTACCGGCGCCCAGAACTCCACGGCATATTGACGGTCCTTCCCCAGCACAATCTGGTCGGTGCTGGCGGGGCCATTGGTGAAAATAAAAATCTGCTGGTTCGTGTTGCCACCGCCCGGCTGGGAATAGGTCAAACCCTCGCCACCACCCAACAGATCGCCGTTGGTGAGCGTATAGTATGCCCCGGCATTGTTGGAGTAGGAGCCGCTGGTCGAACCCACAGTGGCGGTGATGTCAAAGAGATGCAGACTCGGTTGTCCTCCTGAAGCGCCCACAGCCAAAATGGCCAGCCCGGTCAACACCCAGTTTGTTGTTCTTGGCGTGATGGTCTCGGAAAGCAGGACGTATTGGGCCTGGGGAGCGGCCGTCGGCGGGGTTTGCTTGACGTTTGCCGTCGCAGACAGGCTGTTGGTTGTAGGGAACGAAGTATAAAAGGGGGGTTGGCCGCCGACATTATCCCAGTTGGTGGGGTTGACTGTGCCATTGGTAAATGTGCCGCCGACCAGATCGGCCCGCACCGTGCCACAAACCAGGGTGAGCGCCAATGTTGCCAGGGTTCCTACGATTCGCGTTTTTGCTTGCTTGTTCATAATCCTGGAAGTGTCAGATGGTTTTGATTTGCCGGAGCAACGTTTGCGGAACAAACCACGCCGGCACGCGCCTTGATCCACTGAGTCTGTCGAGCAGGAAAAGCGCCAAAGCCGTCAATCCGCTGATGCACGTCGTTCCAGTCCACCGTGCACGTTTGCGCGCGGGATGGAAGCGTTGAAGAGAGCAATGTCAGTGAAGCGAGCCAACAAGCTGCGGCGCACGCCGGCGTGGCGTTGCCGGTTGTTCTTTTCGAGTTCATTCGGGCATTATAGCACAAAAAGGCGGAAAAAAAAGGCGCCGGTCAAAACCGGCGCCTGTTGTTATTATTGGTTGCTCCAGCAACCGCCAGGAATTTACGGACTTGATATTGGCGGCCGGTGCAGCCGGAAGAACGCATTGGTCACTACACCCGGATAACCGTGCTCCGAAGTCTGCATATTGTACAGCATGTTCGTTGTAATAACGGTCCAGACACGCGTGCCTTCCACCGTTTCGGTAAGAGTCGATGGCGAGTAGCCCGAATAGTATAGAGGCTCAACCCAGGGCACATGACCTTTGTTAGGATCGATTGTTAGATAAGGGGCAACCTCCACGTCATAACCGCCGGCCGGAGTTGTCCAATTCAGCCAATAGGCAATATTCGGTGGGACAGCCCAGAGTCCGCGTGCGGTAGCCGATGAACCGGGGGTTTCAACATCACGCCAGTTGTCCGACCAATTCTTCCCGTTGGAGAAGTCGTCCATGTTCGTGCCTTGCGGGCCACTGATGTTTATATTCAAGGCAAGGATATTGTTAGCGGGATTTCCGCTGTTGTTGTTTTGTGTTCCAAAATAAACCTGCAAGGGACCGTTGAAATACTGCTCATCACCACCCGGTATGGTGAAGGTCACTGGTGACAGATTGGGACCGGTTATCGAGCCGTGAGTCGCATCGCTAAATTGCAGCGTCCACACGCCATTGCCCGAAGCCGCGCCAGTCTTGCTCGGATCAACGCCGTTATAGTAGTTGGTAGCCAGCTTGATGTACGCGACGTGCCTGATCCAGTAATTAGTAGTTATGACAGTACCATTAGTTACATAAGAAGAATCATTGGTTGCGTAATAATCAACCGGCGGGTTCCCCAGATTGAGTGACAACCCATTGGTGTTGATCTTATATCCGACAAATAAGTGATAATCATTATTCGTTGGACCCGTCTGGTTGTTGAACTCAAAGCACATCGCATTTGTTGCATCAGCATCCAGCGAGGTATCGTTAGCACCGGTAGCCGAATTAGCCGTGGGCATGGCACCCACCGGTATGAACCAGAACATCGTCTGCAAGCCGACGCTCGGCGCAGGCTCGTTGGTAACGGTGAAGGAATACGATACAGGATAACCATGGAATGCCGTCGAGTTACTAACCCACGACATCTGTGAGCTCTGTGAGGCAAGTTCCGTGCGTACGTATGATGCATTGGCTTGTGTAAAAATGCGCAAGCCGAGGTCCCGATCGCACTCGATGTACAGGGTCGGCGTCGGGAACGGCACAACCTTTCCATCCAGACTCTGTAGTTCCAGCAAATGCATGTTGTCCACATACAGGGTGCTGCCTCCGTTGGTAAGCGGAGATGACGTGTAAAAATTCGCATTCATGGCAATGGCCAGATTGTTGAGGGTGCCCTCATACGCATTATTCCACGCGTCGTAGTAGAAATTGAGGTGCTTCCAGGAGTCGGGCGGGTTTGTGGCCGGGAAGTCATACCCTACCGTCGGGGACACACCCCCGGTCATAAGGTTGCTAAACTGCTGGAATTTGTGGGAGTAAAATTGGTCGATCAATCCAAACTCCAAGTGACCATAAAAACCATTGGTTTGTGCGTTGCCGTTGGGATAACCGGTGGTATTGGTTATCACCGTGGAACTGCTGTCGAACATCACATCGGCACAGAACTCCAACATATTTAATCCCGGCTGTGGCAGCCCGGGGCTCAAAAACTGATCCCAATTAGTCCACGTTTGGGACGAGCTTAGGAAGACCGTCCACCAATTCGTAACGACTTTCTCCAGCGAACCGTCATTGAGAGCACTGGAGTCAAGGGTGGACCATAAATCTCCCACATTCGTGCTGGCCCCCAGCCAGTTGGTCCAAATGCCGGCCTGGGCGGGCGTGTCAAAGTTATTGAGCACCACATTGGTATAGGGACTGGGGTTGTTGAAGGAAATGGTCTCAGTGAAATTGGTATAAGTAACATCATTACAATACGCAGCTGTCGCTGAGTGGTATATCCCAACCACATCAAATCGTTTTGTTTCAGGATGCTGCCCTTGCAACCTCGTGCCCAGATTTCCGTCATCAAACAAGCTGCCATAATTCGTTACCGAATAGATATCCGAATAGGAGAGGGGTCCGTTGGTGGCGCTCTGGGAGTTTGTCAAGGTGTAACTGAGAACTATCAGGTTTGCCTCCGCCAAATGGGCTGAAACCATGACATAATATGCGCCCTGCTGTGCCCCATTAGGGTCCCAGGGTGGCGGCCAAGCCGTTCCCACGGTGCCCGCCATTCCCAAGGTAGTCATATTACCGGAGGTGCTCAACCAAAACCTGTTAGCGTTTTCTTGTCTCGCATACAGGGGAATCCCCGTGGTGGAAGACCCGACAAAGTTAAAGTTATAACCCAGATAATACGCGCCTTGAGAACCACGAACCGAACCTGAATTATGCCACACTGGCGTGCCGTTACCCATGGAGCCGCCGAGGTCGCCCATATTATTATTGTTCGTGGTGCCTAAGAAGAAGCGCCAAACCGTCCCGCCAACAGTTTGCAAGTTGCCGCTAGTGTTCGTGAATATCATAGTGTATTCCACCGTGATCTTGTCCCCAATATTTTGCAGAGTATATGGAAGGGGCAGCGCGGCCTTAAACCCCATATTGGGGTTGGGGTGGTTTACGCTAATAAGTTCAAAAGCGCCGATCCCAGGGTATTCAACGATTTGTGAGGTCGCATCGCCGGCGTAGTTTTGCTCAAAACCCCAATTGGTTATAGCCAAGGGTCCAATGTCAGCCATTGCATTAGACACAAAAAGGGCCACTGTCGCCACAGCTCCCACTGCCAATGATTTAATGATGTTTGTTTTCATAGTTTGGAACAGACGTTTTTTAGTTTCGTTTTGGTGCTTCGGAATTTGTTAAATCATATCAGCTATCGCGCGGTTTGCAATGGATAAAGCTACGATTCGCATGGAAAATCCTCCGATTCAGCGAATCGGCGTCAAAAGTATCGTTTTGACCGGTTTTCCAACAGGGTTTTCAATAAAAAGTGGTGGTCTGGTTGCCTTGACCGGCGTATTGCCATTGTGCGTCCCTGCCCAAATGCGTATCTACATGGCCATCGCCATAGCCCACATTGATGGACGACAACGCGCCATTGTATTGGTGACCATTGTTTGGATTCCTGACAATGTCAGCGGCGTTGGTGTCTAAGCTGCCTATGCTGACTTCGCATTCATCAGAAATGATTGGTTGAAAGCCCACAATTTTGTCACTCTGCTTTCGCGGCCAACCCATGTTGTTCCACGGTGCGGCTGTGCCGTTGTCGAAGTGTGGGTCAGGCCATAATCGATATGCGGCGGGATCATCACCGCTTCTCCGCGGTATCCAAAACTCGTGCAAAAATTTTGCAAAAAAACCGTTGTTGGACCTGCAATCTATGAACCACAAAACGAGATCATCTATTGTTTGAATATCACGATTTTGGGCTGTTATGCCAGGGTTCCCCGAACTACTGTAGCCATAATGAAACTGCTGATTTGCCAGATCCCATTCCGCTGTCCGGACGGGGCAAAAATACATCGGAATCGTCATTCCGTAAGGCATCAGGTTGGAAATCATGTTGGTGCCAACGTCATCCGAGTTTCCACCCGCGGTGTTAGCAGTGAAAGACGGGTAAAAGCCATCTGCTTGGTCGCTGGCATAGACGTTGCACATGGTTGCCCATTGTCTGAAGTTCCCGTTGCAATTGGCGACCTTGGCGCGGAATTTGGCCTTGGCCAGAGCCGGCAACAGCATTGCCGCCAAAATGGCGATGATGGCGATGACCACCAGCAATTCAATCAATGTGAAGGCGCGTTTGGCGAGGTGATTTTTTTTCATAGTATGGACACTGCGTTCCATGCAAACAAACTTACCAAAATTCTCTTTGGAGGGAATGGACAATCCTATTATTCTGGTTTTATTTTCAGGCGGCGCGGCGGCTGGGTTCCCGGGTGCGTCCCGTGATGTTGCTGCAAGGTCCGATATCGGCTGGGCGGGACGCGATTGACCAGCTTGAACACGCGGGAGAAGTAAAAGGCGTCTTCGTAGCCCAAGGTGGCGGCAACCTCCTTGACGCTGGCCGAAGTTGCGTCCAGCAAATGGCAGGCGCGCTGCATCCGCAGGTGCGTAAAGTAGGTTATCGGCGCGCAGCCGGTCCAGCGTTTGAACAGCGCGAAGTAGTACGACGGAGAAACATTCACCAGCGCAGCGAGATTGGCCACCTGCAGTGGTTGGTCGAGATGCTCCCTCATATAGCCAATGGTTTGCTCGATTTTCCGCGCAATGGCCAAACCGTTATTGCCCGGCAATGCGTCGCCATTGCCCTCACGCCTCCCCTGGCCCGCGGCGGGAACGCGGGCCAAATTATGATTGACCGTCGGCAAATTGACGCTGCCGGTCCTTCTCATTTTTTTACTTGTTGCCGCGCAGGGTTCTCATCGGCGGCAGTCCGGCCGCCAAACAAAAAAACCAGATGGGGCGTGTTTTTGTTTTCATCCGAGCGTGATGTGCGGTCATCTGCGCATACCGGTTTGCGCCCGGAATGAAATTTATCGCTTTTCTCACGGAGAACTCTCTGGTTTCCGCCCTGGGCCGTGATGGGTTCCAAAGTTGGAGGCGGCGGCAAGGACTTTTCCGCATCCCCATCTTCCGAACGTGTTAACGGCGCGTTTTCCCCCGTTCGCCCTGAACGCGCCAGCCGGATGCGGTAATCGCTGGGGGCCACACCGTTGATCGATTTGAAAACGCGGGAAAAATAAAACGGGTCGTCGTAGCCCAGCGTAGCCGCGACTTCCTTCACACTCAAGCCCGTCCCTGCCAGCAACTCGCAGGCGCGGTGCATTCGCACATGAATGAAATAGTCAATCGGGGTGTGCCCGGTCGCGCGCTTGAACAGGGCAAAAAAGTGGGAAGGCGAAAGGTTGGCCAGGGTGGTGAGCGCGGACACCTGGAGCGGTTGGTCCGAATGTTGCCGCATGTAAACGATGATTCGTTCGATCCTTTCTGCGCTTTCCGCTCGATTACCGTTTGGCGATGGCGGGTCGCCTGGTGGTCGCTCCCGGTACTTCGCGGGAACGCCGGTCCGGGTTCGGACGGGCATTGACGAAGGTTCAACGCCATTTTTGTTCATGACAACTTCAACAATTATTCAATTAGTTCGGCTGGAAAATTCCGCGCGCAGAAACTAAAAGGGCCCTCGCCTGGTGGCAAAGGGGATAACAAAACAGATACAGGTGATACGGGAGTTTGGGCTTGCATCCGCCTGGCATGTCTCCCATCCAATCAACCCATGAATTTGGCCAATGTTTGCACACTAAACTCAACATCATACGACTGTTGCTATTGCGGACCGTTTTGCCGGTCGCCAACTGACAACTGCTCCGACCCACCGGATGCACAATACCTGTTCAACCGATTGGCCAGCAAGGTTAATTCGTGGCGTATTTTCATCCATCGCCCGTGGACTGTCAAGCATAAATTCGCCTTCAGGAAGGGCCGTGAGCATCCGGCGCGGTAACCGATTGTTTCCATTGGACCACGGATGTCAACCGAGACTGATAATTTGGCTTGTCCTCGTCCGCCGCTTTCCGTAGAAAGGGCGCGCCTGAAACACCGCCGGCGGCAAACGGCAGGACGAGTTGTGCGACGCTCGAACCGGCCGTCTTCCGGCCGACGGCGAGAGGGCTATTCGTGAACCATGATTGATACACCGAACCGAACCGTGACCCAAAACCGGGCCGATGGCGCCGGGTTGCCGGCTTTGAAAGACCTTTTCAAGGATGACTTTTACATTGGCGCCGCCCTCAGCCTGGAACAGATTTCCGGCAAGGAACCGGACGCCATCGCGCTGGTGGAAAAACATTTCAACACCATCACGCCGGAAAACATCCTGAAGTGGGAGGAAGTCCATCCGAAACCGGACAAGTATAATTTCGAAGCGCCGGACCGTTACGTGGCATTTGGCGAAAAGCGCAAAATGCGCATCATCGGCCACACCCTCGTCTGGTTTCACCAGACGCCGGACTGGGTGTTTCAGGACGGATCGGGCAGAGCCCTGGGCCGCGAGGCGTTGCTGGCACGGATGAAAGAGCACATCTTTACTGTGATGGGCCGTTACCGGGGCCGAATCCACGGCTGGGATGTCGTCAATGAAGCCATCATGGCGGATGGCTCTTTCAGAAAATCCAAATGGCTGGACATCATCGGCGAGGACTACGTGCTCAAGGCCTTTGAATTTGCCCGCCAGGCCGATCCCGGCGCCCACCTATATTACAATGAGTACGATTTTGAGTTTCGACCCAAGTGCGAAGGGGTCATCCGGCTCATCCGGAACCTGCAATCAAAAGGCGTTCGCGTGGATGGAATTGGTATTCAAGGTCACTGGTTTCTGGAGCATCCGCGCATCGAGGAAATTGAGGCCTACGTTTTCGCCCTCTCCAAGTTGGGCATCAAGCTGATGATTACGGAAATGGACATCGGCGTGCTTCCGTTTTACCCTGTGGATGCCCCAAAAGTGGACCTCTCGTCCTTTGACCCGGAAACACAAAAGAAGTACAATCCCTATCCAAATGGCCTGCCGGACTCTGTCCAAAAAGACCTGGCGAAGCGGTACGCCGAGTTGTTTGCGTTCTTCCGGAAGCACCGGGACAAGTTCAGCCGGGTGACGTTTTGGGCCGTCCATGACGGCCAATCCTGGCGCAGCTACCTGCCCATCACCGGCCGGGCCGACTATCCCATGCTGTTCGACCGTCACTGCCAACCCAAGCCTGCCTTCAATGCCGTCGTTAAAGTGGCCCGGGGGAAAAACTGAAAAGACCGACCGGAAAGTGAAATTGCTTGCCGGGGCAGGATCGCAAAGCTTAACATAACCGTTTCAAAATGAAGAAAAACAAAGACATTGATATCGTAGCAGCGGGGCACACGTGCCTTGATTTAATACCAGCCTTCACCATCAAAGGAACCGTGGACAAGATGACCGACGTCCTGGTTCCGGGAAAAATGATCAACATGGGTGACTGCGTCGTGGTCGGCGGCGGGCCGGTCACCAATGCCGGCGTGTCCATCCGGCGGCTGGGGGTGAAAACCGAGTTGATCGGGAAAATCGGCGATGACGACTTTGGCAAAGAAATCCTCAACTGGTATGAGGAAAACGAAGGCCATTTCAAAGGCATTCACATGGTCAAGGGCGAATCCACCTCCTACACCATTGCGATTTGCATCCCCGGCATAGACCGTTTTTATCTGCATCATTGCGGAGCGAACGACACGTTCGGTTACGATGACATGGACTTCGGCCTGGTGGGGCGCGCGAAGCTGATGCTTTTCGGTTACCCGCCGTGGATGAAGAAGATTTACGACAACACGGGCGCCGAGCTGACAAAGATCCTGAAAAAGACCAGGGAACTGGGGACGACCACGGCGCTGGACCTTTCGCTGCCGGACGTGAACAGCCCCGCCGGCCAGGTGGATTGGAAGGCCATTCTCAACGACTGGGTTCCGCTGTCGGACATCATGGTGCCGAGCGCGGAAGAGATTTTCTATTTCCTCTACAAGGAAAAATTTCTGGAGAAGAGGGCAAAGCTCGGCGCCAAGGAGAGCGTGCTGGACCATATGACGGTCAAGGAAATTGCCACCCTTGGAAAAGATCTGCTGAACCTGGGCACGGCCATCGCGATGGTCAAATGCGGCCATCGGGGGTTGTATATCCGGACCGGGGACAAGGACAGGCTTAAGAAATCAGGCGCAGCCGGCTGCCAGGACCTCGACAACTGGGCCAATCGCGAGTTGTGGTTCCCGGTTTATCAGGAGGAAAAATTTGTGGGCGCGCTGGGTTCGGGCGATTCGGCCATCGCAGGATTCCTTTCGGCATTCGTCCGCGGGCTTACCATCGAATCCTGCCTGCGATACGCCAACGCAGCCGGAAGCATGAACGTCACCGTTCCTGATGGCCTTTCCTGGAACAAGGGATTCGATGATTTGACGAAACGAATCAAGTCAGGATGGAAGACAAAGGACTTGAAGATTGACGAGAAGGGGTGGAAGAAAGAACGCGAATTCTGGGTAGGGCCGGACAACCGCGGCAAATGGGAATAACCAACAACTCAAAACAGGAGATAACAATGTCAAAGAACAGTGATGCGAAGAGAGAGGCGTTCGTCAGCAAAAAGCTGGCGAAAATGAGTTTGGAAGAAAAGGTCGGCCAGCTGCTGACCTTTACCTGGCGTGGCGCCATACTGACCCCGAGTTGCATTGAACAGATCACCAAACTGAACGCCGGCGGTCTTTGTCTGGAGCCTTACGCGCTGGAGACCTGCAAAAATTTGTATTGGGGCAACACCCAGCTCGACCCGAACTTCAAGAAACCGGCGGACTATTTCACCATTGCCAGCACCTATTTCAGTGGTGAAGGCCAGGGCGTCAGTGTCACACCGGAAGAACTGACGGCGTCGTTAAACCAGGTGCAGAAGATTGCAATGGACCGGCCATCGGGAATCCCACTGCATTGCACCATAGACTTTGAAGGTGACTTCAAGAACGACTACACCGCCGGTGGCATCAGGCAGTTCCCGCCCCCCATGGGCATGGCCGCCATTGGCGACGTCAAGCTGACGTATGAAATTGGTTTGACCATCGCCAAACAGTTGTGGGCCATGGGCGTTACCCAGATGTATTCACCGGTCTGCGACGTCAACGTCAACCCCAAGAACCCCGAAATTGGCGTCCGCGCTTTCAGTGACGATCCGGAGATCTGCGCCAAACACGTGACCGCCATTGTGAAAGGTTTACAGGACGGCGGCATAGCGACATCCGGAAAACACTTCCCCGGCCGTGGCGATTCGGCCACCGATGCCCACGATGTGCTGGATGTGATCCGGGCCAGCCGGGAGACCATGCATAACCGTGAACTCGTTCCGTTCAAGGCCGCGATCGCGGCCGGCACGAAAGCCATCATGACGGGGCATTCTATTTATCCGGCGTATGATGACAAGTTCCCGGCAACGCTGTCGGAAAAAATCCTTACCGGTCTGTTACGGAAAGAACTGGGTTTTGACGGCGTCATTGTTTCCGACGCCATCGGCATGGCGGCCATCCTCAAGATATGGCCTCTGCCGAGAGCTTGCGCAATGGCCATTAAGGCCGGCTGTGACACCATCCTCCTGAAGGCCGACGACGAGTCGCGGGTGCAGTGCTTCTTTGGCATCAAGCAGGGTGTGGAATCCGGTGAAATTTCCGAGGAACGGCTCAACGAAGCCGTGACGCATCTGCTCCGGATGAAGTATGACCAGGGGTTGTTTGAAACCGCCGGGAAGATGGACCCGGAGAAAACCCGCGCCATCGTGCGCAGCAAGAAAATCATCGACTTTTCATGGGAAGTGGCGCGCAAGGCGCTGCTGGTGATGCGCGATGACAAGAAGCTTCTGCCGCTGAAGCCATCGCAGAAGATATTGGTGGTGGAGCAGACCATTCCTTATGAATTCCTCGGCAAGGACATGTACAGCCATCCGCATGTTTTCTGCGAAGAGATGACGAAATTTTCGACGAATTTGATTCTCGATGACACCGAATTCGCGCCGACCCAGGAAGACATGGACGAGGTCCTCAAGCTGGCGAAGCAGGCGGACCTGGTGGTGATCACCAATTATTACGCGCGCATCGTGAAGGGCGGCAACAATCGGGAGATTGTCCGGAAACTCAAGGAAGCCGGACACACGGTCGTGGTGGTAACGAACTATCCTTACATTGAAGGCACCACCAAGGAAGCAGATGTGGTGGTCTGCAACTTCAGCGGTTCGCCGGATTCCATCAGGATTTCCGCCGACCTGCTTTTCGGCAAGGTAAAGACTTCGCCGACGACCAAGCTGCCCATCACCCTCGGCGGCCAACAAACCGCCACCCCGGCGCCGAAGCCGCTGGCAAAGAAGCCGCCTCATTTTGGCACGTCATAAAATTCGGCCAGAAATGGAACCAATCAATCCCGAACAATTCGAAACAACAACACTTCCGCATTCTTGGCCGCAATGACCGGGAATGCGGAAGTTCAGCAGAGAAGATCATATGCCCAAACCCGACAGCTTGAAACGGAGCGACCTTTTCACCATTTCCGGCGCGCAAATACCGAAGATTTACGCCGAGAACAAGATGTCCGTCCATTTTCAGGGGATGTCGAAGACGATGCAATTCCCCCAGACCATTTTTCTTCAAGGCGCGCCAACCTGTTCGGTGGGTATCTCTCCCGAGGGTTTGTACAATCGTCTCAACGACGCCGGACGGCTGGTCTTTCTGAATCAAAAGGCGATGCAACTGGCGTCCGCGCCCATCATCCGCTTCGGCGACAAAATCGTCATGCTTACCACCCGCAAGCCCCAGGTGATGGACAGCCCCGACGACATCCCGGTATCGGAGAATTATTATCATCGCCCGGCAGACGTTAAGCAGGTTTCCATTTCGCTCGCCACGCCCCTGGCGGAAATGACTATCAAACTGGGAAAGGTCAAGGTAACGAGGAGAATGATTTCTCCATTCCTGTCTGGAAACGACCAGGCCCTGATGCCCATCGGCGTGGAGGAATTTGAAGTCGAGAACACGACTAACCAGCCGCTGCCGGTTGAGCTGGTCGTGCCCCGGCCAACGCTGGCGAATCTTCAGGAAAAGAAATATCGGCCCATTGACCAGGACAGCGCCTTCATCTGCTCAACCCCGTTAAAAGGCCATGTCCACGAAGATTTCAATCATGCCGGCATCCGGGGCGTGGTCATGGGCAACAAGGAAAGCCCGGAAAGGATGGCCATGGCGGTGCCGGAAATGGAAGGTGTGGCGATAGATACACAACCCTATTTCAGGCTGAACAGTTTGAAACAGGACCTGCTGTTGAAGGCTGAGGGCGGCTTTTACCAGAAGTTCGGACCCAAACCGAACAATGACTATGGCGCAGCCGTCAGCGTTGCGTTTGAATTAAAACCGAAGGCGATCATCAAAATACCGGTGGCCATCGTTTTCGATTTCCCGGTTCAGTGGTACGCTGACGGGTCGGTGTTTGAGCGTAAATACACCAGGAGCTTCCCGGACAAGGAAACCCGGGCCAGAGACATGGCGAAAATCGCCCTCGACAACTATGCCACCTGGCAGAGCCGGACCACGGCCATCCAAAACAAAATCTTCGAACACATCCAGCAGGATCCTGCTTACCAGAATGACAAGGCGGGCGCCTTGCGGCTGGCGAGATTGTTGTTTAACGAGCTCAGTAGTCCCTTGTCGAACGCCTCGGCCTGGATTGAAGACAAAAACGGCAACGACGTGGCCCGGTTCGTGGAATGTTTTGACTATCCTTACAACAACTCCTGCGACGTGGACTGGTATTCGATGATCTTCTTGATGCTCTTTCCCAACATTGAGCAGGAGCTTTGCCAGCGGGTCATTGATTCGATTCTGGAAGAAGACCTCACGGAGCGGTATTATCATTCCCACGCGTCGTTCGTCGAAGCCCGGCAGCATTTTGAAGAACATCCGGAGGAATATGAAGGCGTGTCGCTGACCCACATTAAAGCCGCCAGAAAGATCAAGGGCAGCGTGTCGCATGATCTGGGCGCCATGACGTTCGGCACCCCCCTGCGTAACATCAGCGAATACGCCTGGTACAACACCAACTATTGGAACGACCTGTTCCCCAAACTGGCGTTGCGGGTGCTGCGCAATGTCAAATACCTGCGCGATATGGAATTTCTGAAGAAGAATTGGAACACGCTCAAATTCGGCTTTGAGTATCTGGAGCAGCTTGACCTGGACAAAGACGGCATCCCCGAAGGCAATCCCGACGAGGTCAAAAATACCTTCGACAACATCAACCTGTTCGGCATCGATTCCTACAGTTCCAACGGGTTCCTCGCCGCGTGCAAGGCCATGAGCCGGATGGCGGAGATGATGAAAGATGCGGCCGCCAAAAAGGAATACGACGAGATTTTTGAAAAGGGATTTGCCGTTTACGAAAAGTTGTGGCTGGACAAGAAAACCAGCCGCGGCCGGATGCAGTATTTTGTCACCTGCTATGACCCGGCCACGGGAAAAACCAACAGCGATGTCTGGACCAATCAACTGGATGGGTTGTGGTACTTGATTGCGATGGGAGAAGAACCGTTCATCCCTGCCGAACAGGCCAGACAAGCCCTCAAGACAATTTTTAAGAACAACCGCAACCCCATGGGCTGGGCCACCGCCCGGACGCAGACCGGCAAACCGGTGGAATCGGACCAGGGCAAAGATGTTTGGCTGGCGTCAAATTATGTGCTGGCCCAGCTCCTTGACTATTACGGCCTGGTCAAGGAAAGCAAGGAAGTCTATACAGTGATGGACCGGGTCATTTTCCAGTATGGCAATTCCTTGATCACGCCGGAAAGCGTCCGGCCAACGTTCGAAAAGGAAGCGGGCGAAACCAGGCCCGGGCCTCATTACATCGTGGGCGGTTATCCCCGGCCGGGGGCCGTATTGACGCAATTGGTAATGCAATTTGTCAAAGCGCAGCAACAGCAAACGGGGACTGCCAAAATAGATGCACAGATGCTGAACTCGTTTGTGACTGACTTGTTCATGAAACCGCGCAAAACCAATTAGCGCGAGCAGCGAATCCCCTTCAACCCGGCTGGAAAGAGGCGGTTTCGCTTGACAACCAGTCGGACCCATTCGCACCCTGTGACATCACTATGAAACATGTGGCCGAAGCGGGCGAATTGTATGTATGGCCGGCAATTCCCCACGAAACTGCGATTGGCAGAAGGCGACTTTGACGGTGGGAAAGTAAACCCTTCAACCAACATATCAAACTATGACAGAGCACGTTCATCGAAAACTTTCATTCGGGGAAAAAGCCGGCTACAGCCTCGGCGACGCCGCGACCAACTTCTTTTTCCAGACGATGCTGATGTTCCAAAACGGGTTTTATACCGACGCCTTTGGGCTTTCGTCGGCGGCTGCTTTTTGGTTGTTCCTTCTGGTCCGGCTGTGGGACGCGTTTTTCGATCCGGTGGTGGGCATCGCGGCCGACCGAACCAACACGCGTTGGGGCAAGTTCAGGCCCTGGATACTCTGGACCGCTCTGCCCTTTGGTCTGGTTTTCTGGCTGACGTTCACCACGCCCGCCTTCGGAGCCAGCGCCAAGATCATTTACGCCTGGGCTACCTACGTGGTGTTGATGATGCTCTATTCAGCCAACAACACCCCGTACTCCGCGCTCACCGGGGTGATGACCGAGGACGTGAATGAGCGCACGAGTATTTCCGCCTACCGGTTCTTTTCGGCCATGGCAGCCACGTTGATTGTGCAGGGGCTGACCTTGCCCCTGGTCGCCAAGTTCGGCCACGGCGACAGCGCCAAAGGCTGGTCGGTCACGATCGGAATCTATGCCTGCATCTGCGTCGTGTTCTACCTCATCGCGTTCTTCAGCGTTCGCGAGCGCATCCGGCCCGACCCGAAGCAGAAGACCTCGGTGAGGGGGGACATCGCCGACGTTTTCAAATGCCCGCCGTGGGTCGTGATGTTTCTGCTCACGCTGTGCATTTTCATCACCCTCGCCTGGCGCGGCAGCTCGATGTACTACTATTTCACCTACTACGTCGATCACTCGAAGCTGATTGATTTCCTCAACGCGGTCGGCCTGGGCGGGGCCGTGGCGGGGCAGGCCTCGTGGTGGAAGACCGTTCTCGGCTGGTTCGGTTTGATCGTGTCCCCGGACGGGTCCAACGCGGGCGGGGTCGGCTTTGGCTTCTTCAACATGACCGGCACCGCACTTACGATCGTCGGCGTGCTGTGCGCGAAGCCGCTCTCCACGCGCTTCGGCAAGAAGACGGTGTTTCTCGCCGGCATGGGAGCGGCCACGGTTGTCACCGCGCTGATTTATGTGGTACCCCAGGAATCGGTCACGCTGCTGTTCTGGCTGAGCCTGGCCTGGCCCGCGTGCTGGGGCCCAACGATTCCGCTGCTCTGGGCAATGATTGCTGACGTTGCTGACTATTCGGAATGGAAAACCGGCCGTCGGGCCACGGGTTTCGTCTATGCGGGCATCGTCTTCGCCCTGAAGGCGGGTCTCATGGGTGGAGCCTTAACCAATGGGGTCCTGGGAGCCTACGGCTACGTGGCCAACGTGGCGCAGACCGAGCGGGCACTCCATGGAATCCGGCTCAGCGCCACGGTCTTTGCCGCCATCCCTTTCGCGCTCGGCGTCGTGTGCCTGGCTCTTTATCCCATTTCGAAGGAACTCAACCTGCGCATTGCCGACGAACTCGCCGAGCGCCGGAAGAAATTCGCGGCGGAGAATCCAACAGCCGCTACCTAAGACGTTGTGAAATTCCATCTTATCGTGACCCGGGCCGTTCTGATCGTTTTGATAGCGGGCGTGTTCGCCGGTTGCGCTACCCGGCCGACCCTCAAGGAAGCCTATAAAAATGATTTCCTGATCGGCGTCGCCCTCAACCAAAAACAATTCTCCGGCGAAGACCGGCGCGGCAGTCCCATCATCATGTCCCAGTTCAATTCCATCAGTCCGGAGAACGCTTTGAAATGGGCGTCGGTCCACCCGGAACCGGGCGTGTATGACTTTACCAATGCCGACCGTTACGTGGCATTCGGCGAAAGCAATCACATGGTCATCATCGGCCACACCCTCGTGTGGAATCGCCAGACCCCGCGGTGGGTGTATCGGGACACCAACGACGACTTCGTCACCCGCGAAGTGTTGCTGGAACGGATGCGCGACCATATCCAGACGGTCGTTGGCCGCTACAAAGGCCGCATCAAAAGCTGGGACGTTGTGAACGAAGCCGTGGCGGAAGATGGCAAATTGCGGCGGTCCAATTGGGAGAAAATCATCGGTGACGATTACATCGAGAAGGCGTTTCAATACGCGCACGAAGCCGACCCCAACGCCGAGTTGTACTACAATGACTTTTCGCTGGAGAACGAACCCAAGCGCAAAGGCGCAATCGAATTGATCAAGAAGCTCAAGGCCGAAGGCATTCCCATAACCGCCGTCGGCTTGCAGGGACATCTTAAAATGGATTGGCCGACGGTGGAAGAGGAAGACGCTGCCATTTCGGATTTCGCCAAACTGGGCGTGAAGGTGGTCATTACCGAACTGGACGTGGACGTGGTGCGCGCCACCCAGGGAAACCGAACGGCGGACATTGACGCCAACGCGCAACGCGTGGCCGGCGCAAATGTTTACAGCAAAGGATTGCCGGACGAGGTGCAACGGGCGCTGGCCAAACGTTACGCCGATATTTTCGCCGTATACCTCAAACATTGCGATGTCATTGAACGTGTCACCCTTTGGGGAGTGACGGATGGTAATTCCTGGCTGAACACACCGGGACGGGTCAATTATCCCCTGTTGTTCGACCGCAACGGCCAACCCAAACCGGCATTTACCGCGGTCATCCAGGCTGTCAAAAACCCGGTGCCGGAGTAAACTGAAGCACCCGGTTGCGGCCGGAAGCGTTATGAAAAAAAATCTGCTGTCTCCCTTCGTTTTTATCCTGGTCGGCAGTCTTCTCGGCCCCGGCACTCAGGCGCAACCCACCCTCAAGGACGCCTACCAAAACGATTTCCTCATTGGCTCGGCACTCAAAGAATCCCAGTTCGATGGGGATGATCCCAAGGAAACGGCACTCATCAAAGCGCAGTTCAATTCCATCAGCCCTGCAAACCTTTTGAAATGGGAAGCTGTGCATCCGGGGCTGGACTCGTACAATTTCGCGCCGGCGGACCGGTACGTCGAGTTCGGTGTGGAAAACCACATGTTCATCGTTGGCCACGTGCTGATCTGGCACAACCAGACGCCAAGATGGGTTTTTCAGGACGGCCAAGGGAATCCGGTTGACCGCAACACGCTTCTGGCCCGAATGCGCGCGCATATCTTTGCCGTCGTCGGGCGTTACAAGGGAAAGATCGGCGGTTGGGACGTGGTGAACGAAGCGTTGGACGAAGGCGGCCGATTGCGCCAGTCTCCGTGGTTCAAAATCATTGGTGAGGACTATATCGCCAAGGCGTTTGAATTTGCGCATGAAGCCGATCCGAATGCCCAGTTGTACTACAACGATTATTCGCTCGAAAACTCATCGAAGCGCCTGGGCGCCATCGCGCTGATACAAAAACTCCGGTCACAAGGCATCCCGGTTGCCGGCGTCGGCCTGCAGGGACACTACAAATTGAACTGGCCGAGCACAATGCAGCTGGACCAAACCATCGAAGCGTTTGCCCAAATCGGCGTGAAGGTGAACCTCACCGAGCTGGACATGGACGTGCTGCCGCCGGCCACACGTTCTCAAGCTGCGGACATCACGATGAACTTCGCGTTGCAGGCGAAGTTGAATCCCTACACCAACGGCCTGCCGGATTCCATCCAGCAAAATCTCGCAAAACGTTACGCTGATTTGTTTGCCGTGCTCGTCAAGCACCACAAGGATGTGAACCGCGTGACGTTTTGGGGCGTGACCGACGCCGATTCGTGGCTGAACAACTGGCCGGTGAGGGGCCGGACGGCCTACCCGCTGCTCTTCGACCGGAATTGCCAGCCCAAACCCGCCTTTGATGCCGTCATCCAAACTGCGCGCTCCGGGAAATAGCACGACCCGCCGACACGGTGCGGTATCGCAATATCACCGCAAAAAAATCGTAAATTTAAGCAAATTGCGCTTGAAACTCCCGCGATCCTCACTTAAATTCCCCGCGCGTCCGAAATTCAACCGGGAATTATTGTACCATGCAAACAGCGTTTAAGAATATTACGAAAATCAAATTCGAGGGGCCACAATCCAGGGACCCGCTGGCGTTCAAACATTACAACCCGACCGAACTCGTCGAGGGCAAGACCATGTCCGAGCACCTGCGCTTCTCGGTCGTTTACTGGCACACCTTTCGCAATGTGCTGTCCGACCCCTTCGGCGTGGGCACGGCCGTCCGCCCGTGGGATGATGGATCGAACTCGGTCTCCAATGCCGAGAATCGCGCGCGCGTGGCTTTCGAATTCATCGAAAAGCTGGGCGCGCCGTTCTATGCTTTCCACGATCGCGATATTGCGCCGGAAGGCAATACCCTGAGCGAAACAAACAAAAACCTCGACGCCGTCGTGAAAGTTCTCAAAGAAGAACAGCAGCGCACCGGCATCAAACTGCTTTGGGGCACGGCCAATTTGTTCACGAATCCGCGGTTCGTTCACGGCGCAGCCACGAGTTGCAACGCCGACGTGTTCGCCTTTGCCGCCGCCCAGGTGAAGAAGGCGCTCGAAATCACGCACGACCTCGGCGGCGCCGGCTATGTGTTCTGGGGCGGGCGCGAGGGCTATTCCACGCTGTGGAACACCAACATGAAACGCGAGCTGGAGCACCTCGCCAAATTCCTGCACCTGGCCGTGGACTACAAAAAGAAAATCGGTTTCAAGGGCCAGTTCTACATCGAGCCGAAACCCAAGGAACCGACCAAGCACCAATACGATTCCGACGCCGCCGCGTGCCTGAATTTCCTGCGCGAATACGACCTGCTGGGCGATCTCAAACTGAACATCGAAACCAACCATGCCACCCTCGCCTATCACAGCATGCAGCACGAACTGGAAGTGGCGGGCGGAGCCGGCGCGCTCGGTTCGATTGACGCCAACACCGGCGACGAGTTGATCGGCTGGGACACCGACCAGTTCCCCACCAGTATTTACCTCACAACGCAGGTGATGCTCGCGGTCCTCAAATACGGCGGGTTCACCACCGGCGGATTGAATTTCGACGCCAAGGTGCGCCGCGAAAGTTTCGAGCCGGTGGATTTGTTCCACGCGCACATCGGCGGCATGGACGCCTTTGCCCGCGGGTTGAAGATTGCCGCTGCCATCCGCAAAGACGGACGGCTTGCGAAATTCGTGAAACAACGCTACGCCTCGTGGGATTCGGGCATCGGCGCGAAGATCGAATCCGGCCGGGCCAACTTTACTGATCTTGAAGCTTACATGCTCAAGAAAGGCGAAGTGGAACCCAACGTCAGTGGCCGGCAGGAATTCCTGGAAAATCTCATCAACGAATTCATTTGAGTTGCCGGTGCGGTTTCATCAGGAAAGGCACGCGTCCCGTGGCGCGTGCCTTTTGCATTGCTGCCTTGGTTTCGCGTCCAGCTGTTGCAGCAATCGTCAAAATCCACGGAAAAATAAAAGCAGGATGGAGCGGGTGAAGGAAATCGAATCCGCCTGGCCTGCTTCCTTAATTTCCTGCTAAACACGCCGGGAACCGCATTTTTATTAACCGTAATCGAAGTGCGGATTTTTGACCAATGCATATCAAAGCGCACGAACCCGAAAAAGTTGTCAGCATTTGTTAGCAATGATGGAGACTTTATCACGATTCATCGTAATCCCGTTTCCAAGTCATCCACGTTCGGGTCGTGACGCAACCAATCCAGGTGTGCGATCTTATTTGTTGTATCGCCCAAGCACTCCGTTCACGACGTTGCCCGCGTCCGGTGACAGGCTGGCGAGCTGTTCCTGATTGTGCGCCAGCATCACGGCGAGTTTTACCGAAGTCACGCCTTAGCAACACAAGCGCGGTGGGCATAGTTGTTTGTTCACGTCCGCCAGTGCTTTTTTCTTCGCTTGCAAAGCCGCATGGATTTCCTCGCGCCAGAAGCGGGAAGGTCGTTTGCCGTGCGCCGAGTCGGGGGCCAGCGCTCCCGGTAGTGTCATGGGCGGTTACCCAGGCGGAGTTTGGTGGAGCGAGCAGCTTCGCGAGCCGTTGTTTTGCGGAATAAAGCGCGGCTCGACGGCAGCCTCGTCCTGACTTAAACGCCTATTTGCCCGCGGCGGGCTGGCTTTGTAACACCGTTTTTCCGGCACGGTAGCATTCGAGCAGTTCCCGGTTGCGTTTAGCCAGATCCGGCTGGTTTTCTGCTGTCGCCAGGGCGACGGCCTTTTCGGCGGTTTGCACCGCTTCACCGAATCGTCCGGCTTCGGCGTAGGCCGCAGCGAGGGTGCCCACCGGCTGCGGTTGTTTGAAGTCCGTCAGCCGACAGGCTTGTTCCGCCAACGCCACGGCCCGCGCGCCGTTGCGTTGCGTTGTGTCCGGCGTCGTGGCGAGCAACCAGGCAAAATCATTTAGCGCCCCGGGCGAGTCAGGTTTCAATTTGATTGCGGCTTCGTAGTAAACGACAGCTTCCCTGGTCCGTCCCAGCAGATTGAGCGCCAGACCGACGTCGCAATGGGATTGAGCGTCGGGCCGGAGACGGAACGTTTCCTCGAACTGTGTCAGCGCCTCGGCCGGCCAGCCGTGGTTTATGCAGAACTCACCCAAATCTTCGTGCATGGCGGCATCCTCCGGTTTCAACCAGGTGGCAATCGTCAGGCGCCTGAAGGCGGCGTCAACCCGGCCCTGTTCCGCGAACGTTTTGCCGTCACGCCAATTCCTTTCCGCGAGGTCCGGGTCCAGTTGGCGGGCGGCGGAAAAAAACTTGGCGGCTTCATTGGTTTGCCCGGATATCCTGAGGTTCATGCCCAGCTCCAGGTTGGCCTCCACATTGGTGGGATAAAGGCGCACCGCTTCACGGAACTTCACCCCCGCGTCGGCCAGTTTGCCGTAGCCAGCCAAGACACGACCGTAATCCACCAACAGGCGCGCGGGGTTGGGGTTCAGCCGCAGGGCTTCGGCATACTGTGTTTCCGCTTCCGCTGTTTTGCCTTCGCCTACCAGGGCCGAGGCCAGATTGAAGCGGGCGGCGACGTTGTCCGGTTGAAGCCGCAAGGCTTCATTAAATTGTTCAATGGCTTTTTTGCGCTGTCCGAGTTGTGAGAATGCCAATCCCAGGTCGTTCAAGGTTTGCGGGAGAGGTTGGACCTGCAGGGCGGATTGGTAGATACTTACGGCGTCTTCAAATTTGCCCGCCGCAGCCTGGGCATCGGCAGACCGGGTCAAAGTAAGGGCCAGGTCATACTGAGCCGAGGCGTAGTTCGGGTAGGCCGCCAGCGCGGCGCGGAAGTGTTGGACGGCCAAATCATAACTGCCCTGGTCACCCAACATCTCGCCGAGCATGTCCTCGGCGACATAGTTGTTGCGGGTGATGGCCAGCGCATGAGTGGCGAGGGTAAAACCGTTCCGCCAAAACTGCACCTGCCGATGGGTGACGGCGGCGCAGGCCACTACCACGGCAACGCCCGCCGCGGCGGGTATTTTCCTGTTACCATGCCCGGCCGCGAACAGTCCGGCGCCCGCCCAGACCAGACAAATGAACAGGCCGATCAGCGGAAGGTAGGTGTAACGGTCAGCCATGGCCTGCCCACCAATCTGGACGATGCCGATAACGGGCACCAACGTGCCCAGAAACCAAAACCAGCCGGTGGCAAACCACGGGGCGCGTTTGATCCAATAAAGGGCGAAGAACGAAACGGCTGGCAGCGCCAACACCGCCAGGATGAGTCGCCAGTCTTTCAGCAGGCCGGATTCCGTCGGGAAGGGGTAAAAAAAGGCCAGATCAATCGGCCAGAAGGCCTGGCCGAGATACTTGATATAGGAGACCGCGGCATTCGCGAAGCGGCCATACAAGGGCAGGGCAGCGATGGTATAAACCGTTTGTGCCTTGGCCTCCGCCGCAAACGCCACCCAGCTTGAGGCCAGGCTGAGAATGAAGAAGGGAATCTTTTCCCAAACGAGGGAGCGCAGGGTTTTGATCCAGGCGCCCTGGCCGGTGAATTCGAGGCGTTGCAGTGGCCAGACATCCAGCAGCAACAACACAAACGGCGTGGTAACCAGCATCGGCTTGCTCATCAAACCCAACGCAAAAAATAAAAGTGACAGCCAATAAAACAGTGGCGAGCGGCGGGTGGCGAGTGGCGGAGCGGCTGCGGTCTGGTTACCAGTCACTTGCCACTTGTCACTCGCCACTCCTTTGGCATACGCCCACAGGGTGAGCAGAAAGAAGAACGCGCTCAACACATCCTTGCGCTCCGCCGCCCAAGCGACGGATTCCACGTGCAGCGGATGCACGGCGAACAAGGCAGCGACCAGGGCGCTGCGCCAGACCGCGCGCGTCATGCCCTGCAACATTAGAAAAAGCAGCAGCGCGTTGGCAGTGTGAAACAGCAGATTGACCAGATGATGCCCGCACGGGTTGAGACCGAACAACTGGACATCCAGCATGTGCGACAGCCACGTGAGCGGATGCCAGTGGCCTTCGTAACCGGCATGAAACGACCACTTCACATTTTCCCACGTCAGCCCGCTCAGGACGTGTGGATTTTTTGAAATGTATCCGTAGTCGTCGAAGTTGATGAAGTCATTGTTCCGCACCGGCCAATAGGCAATCAAGGTGACAACGCACAAAAGGGCGCAAATCAGCAGTGAGCGCGAACGGTTGCCGGTATTCATCAACGGGAAAATTTGTCAAAACCTGCGGGTAACTGCAATTTTGATTCGGCCGCCGGCATCTTTGCGGGTGCAACTTAACCCCGCGGCCAAGGAACGCTGTCCCACCAATTGCGGGACGGCAGAAGCTTTGCTTCCACGTGCTGCCGCTGAACGGCGTTCCTTTCCGAAGTATTTGTCCGGTTGGCGGTAGTGCAAAGTTGCGCCCCATTTTTGCCCGGTAGTGAGCGCGATCCCCAGCCGCGCATCTGGCAACGTGTACGGAAATCGAACCCGTCTTCCAGCCTTGAGAGGGCCGTGTCCTGAACCGGTAGACGAACGCGCCAGCGCGCCCGGCAAACTACTTGGATTCGATTCTGGTTGTGAGGCTGGGTGTCATAAAAAGTCACCCGCGCCGATGGGGGCTGCCGGTGTGGTGGTGTGGTGACGTTCTCGCGCAAAAAGATTCCTCCCGATGCGAACAAATTTCTTGCGTTTTGAATTCGATGCGGGCCGGACCACCGCTTTATGCCCCAGTATCACCCGTCTTACAAGGCGATGAACACTCGCACATTGAAAATTGAATGCGCCAAGTATTTCTCCAAAAGGGGGCGTGGTGAAACCTCAAGTTGCTGAATCATCTTCGAGCGAAAATTGCTGCGATTTTAACGCTTCGTGCACGGTTAAAAACGTTCGCCGCTTTTTGTTTTTCCTTCTGCACCAACTGTGTCGTAAAGTTTATCCCCGACAATCATGAACTCACGCAACGGCGACGACGGGCTGGCAAAGGGCAGCAATTTTGACGCCCGTGAGGGCAGGCCAAAATGGCGGTTTCTGTTTTTCGAGTTGTTCGTGGTGATTGCAGCATCGGAAAAGCTGTACCGGCTGGATCGACCAATAATGGGTACGCACTGGAATGGTCGTCTGGCGGGGCTATTATTGTCCGGCACACTGATTGATTCTTCACTCAACGAACACAGTTATAGCCCAAGAGTTAAGGAGCGATTCAGCAATGTTTTCGGATTCTACCATACCTTCTGGCTGTTGGTGCTGTTCGTCGCCGTCATTTTTGCCCTGCGCCATTCGCTGTTCATCAACCTGGGCATCTTCGCCGGCTTGATCTATAATTTTTCTCCCGTTTCCGGTCCGTATTTTTATCCGTGGGACATGCCGGCCACGCTGTTTTTCACATTGGCCGTCCTCCTCTTCGAGCGCCGCCAGATGTGGCTGATGGTGGCGGCGACCTGTGTGGGCTGTTTCTTCAAGGAAACGGTCCTGGTTTGCGCCCTGCTGGTGCTGTTTGCCAGTCACTGGAAATGGGGAAAAAGGATTCTGACCTTTGTTGGCATAGTAGCGGTGTATGTACTGGGGAAGAAATTACTATTGAGCCAGTTGCATCTCGAAGCAGCCATGCTGTCCATGGGGGATGCGATGAATCTGCGCGGGTGGCTCGCCCCGACATCGCTCGTGGAAAACCTCGTCGAAAACCTCAAGGTGCTGTTTTCGCCGACGCTCAACAGTGTCATTTTCGCCAACGCGGGGACCTTGGCGGCGGTGCTGGTGCTGGGCTGGCAGAGGCGTTTCCTGCCCTACATGGCGCTGATCCTGGCGTTCCTTGCCGGGTTGGTTCTGCTTCCGCTGAAGCCGCCAGGCATCAGTGAAGTTCGCGTTTTCATGCAAATCCTGCCATTGAGCCTCATCCTCTTGAGCGAGCGGTGGCAGGAGTATACGGAGTCAAGCGCAGTTGGCGGGTTGTCTGCCGGGCCGGTCCCGGCCTGGGCGGTGCGCAAAACCTTTCCGGTTCTACTGCCGATGACCATCGTGTTGATTGGGCTGTCCACCGGGGTTGCCGCCAGGCAGTATTACATCATCTTTGAGGATCTCCGCCAGTCGCAGTCTGAACTCGGCAAATATGAGGTCAAACCTGTAGAGCTTAATCCAGAACTTTTACAAAAGGCGTATGCCTATGCCGAACTGAAACTGGCCAACGTTTCTGCAGAGAAACACCAGTTCTCAGAGGCCATTGATCATCTTCAACGGGTACTTGAGTTGGACACGAATTCAGTCCCGGCTCTGAA
>JBEKHY010000025.1:0-53727 GCA_050012035.1 Verrucomicrobiota bacterium
ACGTTTTACTGCATTGAAGCGTAAAGGTCGCTGCAAATTGCGCTTGAAGATGACTCAGCAACTTGACGTTTCACCACAGCCCCTTTTGGGAGACATACTTGGCGCCGCAATCAGAATTGATCTTCCTTCTCCTTGAACAGCACGTTGAACGTGGTCAGTGAGCCTTGGCTGCGCGTGATGTATTGCTGCATCTCCACCTTTTCGCCATCGGTCAACTTCGCGTGTGCGTTGATTTTCTGTTCCAGCACGCGCAAGTTGTTCCGCACCATCACGATCTTGTGGAAAAAGGTTTCCAGCGGGACTTCCTTGGTTTGCAGCGCCGGGTCGGCGGGATGCATGACCAGTTTGCCGCCATGCCAGCGGATGCCGAGCTTCTCAATCACGGCATCCGGCTTTTCCAGACCGAGCTTGACCACGGCGGCGTCCAGCGTCTGCTCAATGAATTGTTTGAGCGGAACGTTCAAACCGCTCACTGCTGTCTGCGGTTCGGCGGGTTCAAGGCCGGCGGCATCCGGGTCAATGGTGCGCTTAGTGCCGTCGTCAAATTGAATGTTCGCCGTGGTTTCGGAAATTGTTTTGACCATGCCGGTGCCGTATTGCGGATGGCGCACGTGCAAGCCGACATGCAGGGATTCGATTTTCATGGAGATAATTTACCCACAGGTAAACACGGCGTAAAGCCGCGTGGCGGCCATGCCGCTATACGTGGATGAACACGGATTTTTCTCGCGTGAGGAACAAATCGAGTTGTGTAGCGCGCAGGCGCGGCATATTCCCCGATGTCGCTGCCAAGGGAGCAACACTTCATTGGCACAAATAACAGCCCCGGTTGTTTGGCTCTCCTGACGGAGCTGGTTTTTTGCCTGCGGTTTTCTACAAATATACCGCACCTATGGCACTGCAGAACGAAATAGTCCAACACTCGTTCTCGTCCGCGAAAAATCGAGGCTGACAATGCCACAAAACGCTATAGGCTCGGAACGAAGAAATGAGCGCCAAATTTGACGACCGCTTCGCATTTGAGCGCGTGCTGTGGAATCGCGGCGCGACGCGCGTCGCCGGTGTGGATGAAGCCGGGCGCGGCCCGCTTGCGGGCCCGGTCGTGGCGGCGGCGGCCATTCTACCGGCGAAGTGGGCGAAATCCGGTTTGCCGGGCGAACTCGAAGGCTTGAACGATTCCAAGCAACTCACCCGGCTGCAGCGCGAAATTTTTTTTGCTTTTCTCACCACCTGCGCCGAAGTGCAATTTGCCGTCGCGCAAATGGACGCGGCCCAGATTGATGCCGTGAACATTTTGCAGGCAACCCACCGGGCGATGAATAACGCGCTGGCGGAATTGAACCCGGAACACGCGCTGGTGGACGGGCGTCCGGTAAAAACCTTGCGCGTCCCGCAAACGGCGATAGTGAAGGGTGATGCGCGGAGTTATTCCATCGCCGCGGCGAGCGTGCTGGCCAAGGTCACGCGCGACCGGTTGATGCTCGAATTCGACCGGCAGTGGCCGGTTTACGGGTTCGCTGCGCACAAGGGCTACGGCACCGCGCGGCATCTCGCCGCGCTGGCGGCGCACGGTCCTTGCCCGATTCATCGCCGCAGTTTCACGCCGTTGAAGGCAAAGGAGCGGGGATTTTTTTAACGCGAATCGGATTCCTTTTCGTCGTCGTCCTCGTCCTCGTAATCGAAAGCGCAAATCGAGGACGAGGAGGAGAACGAGGACGAGAATGAGAGCGAACGCGATTAGACCGGTACGGATTAAATGACCCTTTTGGAAAAATTGAAGGCGCGATTCGCTGGCGCGGACCAGCCGGAGCATTTGCGGTGGGGCAAGCTGGGCGAGCGGGCGGCCAAAAATTATTTGCGGCGCCAAGGGTTGAAATTTCTTACGGCCAATTTCCGTTCGGCGCGCGGCGAGATTGATTTGATTTTTCGCGACGACGACTGCCTCGTGTTCGTCGAGGTCAAAACCCGTTCGTCGGAGGATTGGACGCGTCCGGCGGCGGCGGTCAATGCCGAACGGCGGCGACGGCTTTCACGTTGCGCGCTGGACTACTTGCGATTGCTGAGAAATCCGCCGGTGAAAATCCGGTTCGACATCGTCGAGGTCCTGCTGGCGGACGGTGACGTGCGCGAAGTGCGGCATTTGTCGAACACGTTCGCCATGACCAAGCCGTATCGTTACGGGTGAAACCGGAGTGACAAGTTACACGAGTCCGTTAAAAAGCGCGAAGCCATCAGGGCCGCGCATAGCTCGTCCTTCCGAAGCACTGCTACAGAAATTGCTTGAACTGGCCGTGGAACAGGACGAGTTTGGCACTACCAGCCATGAGCCAGACTCTGCAAATCGCGGGTGAGATTTTTTGGCTCACAATCATTTTGGGTTTTGCCATCTGGCTTTTTATCCGTTCGCTCAAACGGAGCGAAAATCCGGCAAAGTTGATTTTTAAATGGGTTTTCACCGCCATCGTCGTTGGATTCGTGGTGAGGGTGGTCGTTCCCGGTTTCAGGGAAGGCGGGTCTGACGCCCTCCACGCGCTGCTGTTGATGCTGATTTGTGGAATCGCTCTGGCCGCCACCTGGCGGCATAGCCTGATTGAAGCCATCGTGCAACCGTTGACCGGCGAGATTGACGGCGGCAACGAACCGCCGGAACCCAAACCCTATTATTCCATCGCCCTGGCTAAACGGAAACTGAACAAGCCGCTTGAGGCGATCGCCGAGGTTCGCAAGCAACTCAACCGTTTTCCCAGCGACTTTGAAGGGCTGCTGCTGCTGGCCGGCATTCAGGCCGAAGACCTGAAGGACCTGCCCGGCGCGGAAAGCACGCTGAACCTTTTTTGCGATTCACCCGCCGCGTCGCCCCGGGAGGTGGCGGCTGCGATGAACCACCTCGCCGACTGGCATCTCAAGCTGGCGCAGAACGCGGAAGCGGCGAGAGCCGCGTTGGAGAAAGTCATCAGGCGGTATCCCGAAACGGAATTGTCGCTGCAAGCGGCGCAACGCATTGCGCATCTGGGTGGCGCGGAGAAAATCTTTTTGGCGGCGCGCGACCGCCAGCCAATGGCCATGCCGGAAGGCGTAAAAAATCTGGGCCTGCTCGAATCTTCGGCGCATCTATTTCCCTCCGGCGACGATCCGAAAAAACTCGCCGCCGATTATGTAAAACATCTGGAACAGCATCCGCTCGACCTGGAAATCCGGGAGAAGCTGGCCATCCTTTACGCGGACCATTACCAGCGATTGGATTTGGCCACGGGCGAGTTGAAGCAATTGATTGAATATCCCAATCAGGCGGCCAGGCGCGTGGCGCGTTGGCTGAATTTGCTGGCGAACTTGCAGATTCGCCATGGCGCGGATTACGACACCGTGCGCCGGACTTTGGAAATCATTGTCGAGCGGTTTCCTGATTCAGCAGTGGCAGAACTGGCGCGCACGCGGTTGGGGCGTTTGAAACTGGAACTGAAAGGGCAAAAAGAAACGCCGGGCGTGAAACTCGGCGTTTATGAACAAAACCTCGGCTTGAAATCCGGCTCACCGCGCCAAGGGTAGGGCGGTTTCCCTTTTCGATCCTCGGTCGGCGCAGTGCGGGTTGCGTGACGGCGGCGCGGCAGCGTTGTCTAATCGGCAGTGGAATTGCTTGTGGACCAATCATCCGTTGAACCGGCTCGTATGGAACAGCCGCTTGAGGACATGGCGCCGCCCGGGTTTGCCGAGGCGTATCGAACGCACAGCCGCTCGATTTATTATCTGGCCCTGCGTTTTCTGGGTGACCCGCAAAAGGCCGAGGACGCCACGCATGACGTTTTCCTGAAGGCGTTCCGCAAACTGGAACAATTCCGCGGTGAGGCGTCCCTGCGCACGTGGCTCTACCGCATCGCCATCAATCATTGCCGGAACCGGCAACAGGCCTGGCACGACCGCCATGTTTTCCCGAATACGGACGACGCGATTTTGGAAAACGCCGTCGCGGAAACGGATTCGCCATTGCGCGTACTCGAAATCAAGGAACTCGGCCAGCAAATTCAAAGGGCCCTTGACGCGTTGCCGGCAGAATACCGGCTTTTGCTTCTACTCGTGGCGGATGAGCAGTTAAGTTACGAACAAATCGGTGCGTTGACCGAACAGTCGCCTGACGCCGTGCGCGGCAAATTGCATCGTGCCCGCAAAGCCTTCACCGTTCTCTTCAAAAAAAACGCCTGAGTCGAACTATGAAACACCAGACCAAACTTTCCCAGGAACAGCAACAACAGCAACACGCCGCCGAGCAACAAACGCAATCGCCGTCCGCCCGCGAATTTGCCAGTGCCGAAGAGATGTTGCGCTATGATGCCGCCCACACCACCGTGCCGCCGGCCATTGCCCGGCGGCTCCAAAAATCCATTGGCCAGACGGGCGCGCCGCCGCGTTCGTGGTGGAGAAATTTATTCGGTTTGTGACCCCATGAAACGCCTTTGGCATCGTTTTCTGACCTCGCTCACGCCGGGAGTGCGCCTCCTGTTGTGCATTTTATCGGCGGTTTATCTGGCGGCGTTGGTCGGCAAATTTACCCACACCTACAACCTGTACTGCTGGCTGGCGCTGAGCGGGGCGAATTTCCGGCAGGGCCAGATCTGGCGGGTGGCCACCTATCCGTTGCTGCCGGCGGCGGTCTTTGATTTTGTGTTCAACAGCCTGATGATTATTCTGCTGGGCGGATTGCTGGAACGCATCTGGTCACGCGCGGAATTGGCGATGTATTGTGCCGTGGCCGTTGTCGGGGCCGGACTGGCCAAAGTCATTCTACCGTTTTCCGATTCCTCCCCGACGGCTGGTGCGGGACCGCTCGTTTTCGGATTGCTTGCCGCCTGGGGCCGTCTTTTCGGGCACGAAAAGGTTCCGTTGGGAGCTTTCGGCGAAATGACCGTGCGTCAGTTGGCCTTGTTGGCTGGCGCAATCAGCCTCGTAACCGTGTGGCTTTCCGCCGGGTTGGGCAGTGCGGTCGTCATACTTTCCGCCGGGCTGGCCGGATTGTTTTATCTGTGGTTGCGCGCGAAGCTGCTCATGGCGCGCAAAAGCCGGGTGGTTTATTCGGAACGGATGAATCGGCTGGAACTATGATTGAAACCGCGCTGAATGAACGAAGCACGGATAACCATGTCCGCGAGGATCGGGTTTTTGAAAGTGGAAACCCGCGGACCCGGCTGTCCGCGCCCCGATCCGTGCTGGCCCGCGAACGGGCACAAATCGCGCGGGCGATGCTGGCCGATTGCCGGTTCTGCGCCCACGATTGCGGTGTCAACCGGCTGGCCGGTCCAAACGGCTTGTGTCATGCCGGGGCGAAAGCGCGTTTTTTTTCCGCACAAACCGAAGTTTCAGACGAATTGGAACTGGTTCCGACCTTCGCCGTCGCTTTGAGCGGATGCGATTTGCGTTGTGACTTTTGCATCACCGGCGCTTCCAGTTGGAATCCGCACGCGGGCGCGGGTTTCGACGCGGGCGCGGTGGCCGCAAAAGCGAGGGCCGCTTTGCAGAACGGCGCGCGAACGATCATGGTGCTGGGCGGCGAACCAACCGTTCATTTACCAGCCGCGCTGGAATTGGTGTCGTTGCTGCCGGAGACGGCGAAGCTGGTTTGGAAAACCAACGCGCACGGGTCGGCACAGGCCCGCGAACTGCTCGACGGCCTGTTTGACGTGTGGCTCGCGGACTTCAAATTCGGCAACGATGTATGTGCACAACGGCTCGCGAAAGTTCCCGGCTATGTTCGCGTGGTGGAGGAAAATTTGCTCTGGGCCGCCGGCCACAGCGAGCTCATCGTGCGCCATCTGCTGATGCCCGGGCATGTGGAGTGTTGCTGGCGTCCGGTGGCGGAGTGGCTGGCGGCGAACCTGTCGGGCGTGAAAGTAAATTTGCGCTCCGGCTTCTGGCCGGCGTGGCACGCGGCGCGGCATGCCGAATTGCGACGGACGGTTTCGACGCCGCAAAGCGACCGGGCGATTGCGCTGGCGCGTCAGTTCGGTTTGAATTTGATTCCATGAAAAAACGGCCAACCCAGAAAGGCTTCAAATCACCCGGCGAAAACCAGGTGAGCGAGCTTTTAATTCTGCCGGACGGCCGGATCTTGGTCCACAACCTGACCCAGCCATTCGCCGAACTTTTGGCTGAATTGAATCCTGATTGCGAACAAATTGCCTCGCGCTCGTCCTGCCGGACCGAAGTGAAGGCGGATGTCACGCAAACCACCTTCGCATTGCTCCGACGCGGCCAGTCACGCATCATCCGGCCATGAACTTTCACAACGAACTTGAGACGCTCATCCGCGCGCGCTACCCGATTCTCTATATCATCTCCAGCGAGGAGATGCGCGTTCAGAACGTGGTAGTCGGGATCGCCCAAAAGCGGCAGAAGAAGGTATACGAATGGACCTATAGCAACGGCATCGTGCCCGCCGGCACCTCCATTCAGTCGCAGAAAGGCCGCAGCGCCGCCACCAAGGACCCGCTCGCGGCGCTGGATCAGGTCATCGAGCAGGTCGAGCCGGCCATTTTCATCTTCAAGGACTTTCATCCGTTCCTGACCAAAAACAACTTTGCCATCATCCGCAAACTCAAGGACATCGCGTTGCACCTGAAAAACAGCTATAAAACCATCGTGCTGGTTTCGCCGGTGATGGAAATCCCGGCGGAGCTGGACAAGGAAATCACCGTCATCAATTTCCCGCAGCCGACGAATGAGGACCTCGGCGAAATGCTCGACAAAATCATTGCCGAGGTCCGCGACCGGAAAAACGTTCAGATCGAACTGGACGCCGAGGGCCGCGAGCGGCTGTTGCAGGCGGCGCTGGGCCTGACGCTCGGCGAGGCGGAAAATGTGTTCGCCAAAATCATCGTTCAGAACCAGCGCCTGGGCGCCGAGCACGTCAACGAGGTCTTCGCCGAAAAGCAGCAAATCATCCGCAAGAGCGGGCTGCTGGAGTATTATGCGGCCAACGAGGATTTCTCGAACGTGGGCGGCTTGGCGGTTTTGAAGGACTGGCTGAACAAGCGCGCGGTGGCGTTCACCGACGAAGCCCGCGCCTTTGGGCTGCCCGCGCCGAAAGGGATATTGCTGCTCGGCGTGCAGGGCTGCGGCAAAAGTCTGTGCGCCAAGGCGGTTTCGCGGCTGTGGCAACTGCCGTTGCTGCGATTCGACATGGGCCGGATGTTCGGCAGCCTGGTCGGGTCGTCGGAGGAAAACGTGCGGCGCGCGATTGGCGTGGCCGAATCCGTCGCGCCGGCGGTGTTGTGGGTGGACGAAATTGACAAGGCGTTTGTCGGTTCACAAAGCTCCGGGGCGACCGACGGCGGCACGACCGCGCGCGTCTTCGGCACGTTTCTGACGTGGCTTTCGGAAAAAAACGCGCCGGTGTTCGTGGTGACGACCGCGAACGATGTTTCGCAACTGCCGCCCGAACTGCTGCGCAAGGGGCGTCTGGACGAAATTTTTTACGTGGACCTGCCGAGCGCGGAGGAACGCGAGGAAATTTTCCGGATTCATCTGGCCAAGCGCGGGCGCGAACCCAAAAATTTCGATCTCAAGACGCTGGTGGAGGCCAGCAAGGATTTCAGCGGCGCGGAAATCGAGGAGGCCATCATCAGCGCGCTCTACGATGCTTTTTATGAGAAGCAGGAACTGACGACCGGCCATGTGCTCACCGCGCTCAAGCAAACCGTGCCGCTGGCCAGGACCATGGCGGAAAAGATCACTTCCCAGCGCAAATGGGCTGCGGGCCGGACGCGCAATGCCAGCACCAACCAGCCGGTCAAAATTGAAGAGGAGGTGCGGCGGATGGAATTATGACGCGGCATCCGTGCGAACCACGGAACCGGCACGACCGCCTTTCAAATGAATCCTTTTTGGCCTCATTTGTACGATGATTCCAAGGATCGCCGCTATGCGGCTCTTTTTCTGACTTCCCTTTTGACATTCTTTGGATTGCTCATTTTGACGGCGGTTATTTTCGCGCTCGCATCTACGTTCGGCCTGCAAAAGTATTTTCCGTATGCGCTACCGGGAATTGGACTGCTCGCCGTAGCTTGGGTTTGCCGGGCTGTTCGCCGGGCGCGGGCAAGGCGGCGGGAACGGTTGCAGTATTCCCCATTGTCGCGTGATGAATTGCGTGTAGCCCGGTCAAAATTGGTGAAAGACCAAAGCGTTTAGAAATTATGAGTGCAGTGTGCATTTTAACTCCGGTAGTTATCGCCGCCTGGCCGGCGTTCAGTGCGGCGGTAGTAGCGGCCGCGGCTTCGTTCGGATATCAGGTCGCATCCGAAGTGAACGCCCAAGTCTCCTCAGCCACGGCGCAAAACAAATCGAACTCGGTCCAGCTGGAAATTGAGCGCAGCGAGGTGGTAACCAGTCAACTGGGCCGCGACCAGCACATTACCGTCACGCGCAACGGCGTCACGGTAACGTTTTCGCGCGACGCACGCGGCAAGGCGTCGCTGTGTGTGACCGGCACCGGCCAAGGCAAGGAGGAATTGCGCGCTTTGGGCGAAGAGTTGAGCCAGTGCGTCGTCCAGCAGTACGTCTATCAGAGATTGATGGATGAAATGCGGGCGCGGGGCTTCAACGTTGTCGAGGAGGAAATGAACGAGGATCGTTCCATCCGCCTGAAAGTCAGGCATTGGGAGAATTGAACATGCCGCAACGCGAATTTGAAATCACCATCGGCAAGAACGGCAGCGTGGAGCTGCACGTCAAAGGCTACAAGGGCCGCGCCTGTCTCAACGCGGTAAAGCTATTCGAACAAATCGTCGGCGAAATGAAGTCGCGCCAGGAAACCAGCGAGTTTTACGAGCCGGATGAACAGGTGCAGTTCAACATCGAGCAGCGGCACTGAGGGCATTGATGATTGACGGTTTACGATTGACGCGTTGATTGGCAGTTGACGCTTAAATCGCATATCGAAAATCGCAAATCCGCAGGATGGCCAAAGCGAAAACAGTCGAGACGGACTCAGCCTACTACCCGCCGCGGGCGCGGTGGTACAGTCCGGTTTTTAGTCTGGGCGTGGCAGTCCGGCGGCGGCTGGCGATGGATCGCATTCATCTGCCGCAGCAGATGACCTTGAGCGGACTGATTGCCGGCTTGCTGGTGCCCGGCTTGGCCGTCTATCTTCGGGGTCCGCGACTTTGGGGGGAGGCCGCTCTGATTGGCTGCGGAATGTTGGCGCTTTCATTCGTGGTGTGGTTCGGTTGCCCGGCGGGCAATTTTGCCTTTGGTCTGTTGCTTTCGCTTCATACCACCGGTTTCGTGTATTACTGCAATCCGTTATTGCTGAACAAGCCGCTCGGCTCCCGCCTGCGTTTTACGCTGCTGTCTTTAATTGCGCTCGGTCTGCTCATTTATGCGCCGATGCGGTACGTCATTCAACAACGCTGGCTGACGCCGCTGCGCGTGCGGGGCAACGTGGTGATCGTGCATCGGACGGGAGCGCCACTTGACATCAAACGCGGCGATTGGGTCATGTATTCGCTGAGGCAGGACCGGTTGGGTGAAGGTCATCATGGCGGCGCGGTCTGGGTTCAGGCCGGTTTCGGCTGGGGGCCGGTGCTGGCCGTGGCGAGAGACCGTGTGGCGTTTTCCACGAACTCCTTCACGGTGAACGGTGAGGCGCGGCCGCTGTTGCCGCACATGCCGACCTATGGCGAGCTGGTCGTTCCGGAAAAGCATTGGTTTGTCTGGCCGGAACTTGATATAAGCGTTCACGGCAACGTCAGCGAAGCCAGCATTTCGGCCATGATGTTGCAGTCGGCGACGGTTTCCGAAAGTGAGTTCATCGGCAAGCCGTTCAAACACTGGTTTTGGCGGCGACAAATTACACCATGAGCCGGTTTGTCAATCTTGAATTCGGGGACGAGTCCGAAGACCAGACGCAACCGACCGAAAAAGCGCTGGTCAAGGACGAGGCGTATTATTTCAGCGAGGCCCGGACGGCATTTGAAACCGGCAACTTCGAGCAGGCACTGCGGTTTTACTCAAAGGTCCTGGAATTCAATCCGCAAAATGCCGCTGCGTGGTCGGGACAGGTGCGCATGTTGATCGAGCTGGGCGAATTTCGCGAAGCGAAGCTGTGGGCCGACAAGGCGCTGGAACGATTTCCGAACGAGCCGGAACTGCTGGCCGCCAAAGCCGTTGCGCTGGGGCGCGGCGGCGATTTGCAGGGGGCGCTGGCATTCTCGGACGCTGCCATTGAAGAGCGCGGCGATACGCCCTACGTCTGGCTCGCGCGCGGGGACGTGATGCTCGCGCGTGAGGAGCCGCAGGCGGATTATTGTTTTGAGAAGGCGCTGTCGCTCGCGCCCAAGGACTGGTTTATTGCCTGGCTGGCTGCCCGGATCCGGTTTTACTACGAGCAGTTTGTGCTTGCATTGAAACTGCTGCAGCAAGCCGTTGAATGGAACGCCGGCCATTTTCTTTTGTGGCTCGAGCTTGGCCAATGCCAGCAGGCGCTCGGTCTGATCGGCCCGGCCAGAAACTCGTTCGCGCAGGCGCAACAATTGAATCCCGATTCCCGCGAGGTGAATCTGGCGTTGATCCGGCTTTCCCAAAACGGATTTTGGGCGCGCCCGCGCGGCTGGTGGCATCAACTTTTTAACCGATGAGCACGGAAAACCTGAACCGGCTGCTGTCCGCCGCCAACGAATTCGACGCTTCCGACCTGCATCTGGTGGCCGGCGTGCCGCCCGCCTATCGCGTGAACGGCGAAATCATCATCGCCGACGAGGACGCGCTGACCGCAGGCGAAATCACGGCCATCGCCGACAGCCTGCTGAACGAACAGCAGAAGAAAAAATTCGACCAGGAATGGGAGCTTTGTATTTCCATCCTGCACAGTGTGGCGGGGCGTGTGCGCGCCACATTTTACCGGCGTAACAATCATCCGGAAATGAGCCTTCGCTTTTGCGGCGACAAGATTGCCACGCGGGAGGAACTCGGCCTGCCGGAAAAAATTGACGACCTGGCACGCAAGCCGAATGGCCTGGTGCTGGTAACCGGTCCGACGGGCGCGGGCAAAACGACGACGCTCAATTATCTGATCGACCTCATCAACAGCGAACGCCGGTGCAAAATTGTGACGATCGAGGACCCCATTGAATTTGTCCACGAAAACAAGCGCGCCATTGTGGTGCAGCAGGAGGTGCTGACCGACGTGCATTCGTTCAATCGCGCGCTGATTCACGTGCTGCGGCAGGATCCGGATGTGATCGTGGTTGGCGAGATGCGCGATCACGAGGCGATTGCCACGGCGTTGACGGCGGCGGAAACCGGCCATCTCGTGCTGGCCACCATGCATTCGCCGAATGTCTCGCATTCATTGGAACGGATCACCGGAATTTTTGAAGGCAGCGCCCAGCGGCAAATCGTCCTGCAATTGGCCAACGCCTTGCAGGGAATCATCTCACAGGATTTGTTGCCGGCGGCGGACCGTACCCGCCGCATCCTTGCATACGAACTGCTCATTGCGAATGACGCCGTGCGCAATTTGATCCGTGAAAACCAGTTGCACCAGCTCGAAAACACGATCCAGACCGGACGCAAGGACGGAATGGTCCTGATGGACAATCATCTTTACGACTTATACTGCAAGTGTTTGATCACGTATGACACGGCCCTCAGCCGCGCGCGCCACCCCGACCGTATCAACCGGCAAAAAAGTTGAAGGCAGGATGCAAGCGGCAACAAGAAACGCCGGGCATGAAGCTCGGCGTTTATGAACAAAATCTGGGTTTGAAACGAGGCTCACTGCGTCGCCAGCTTTAGTGCCAATTCCTTTTCCAACTGGTGGGCCAGTTCGATGTCACTGTTGCCCCCTTTCGTGCGGGCTTGCACGGTGACCTGCGTAATTTGGGGGTTCTCCGCCGCCACGCGCACCCAGACATTGCGCTGGTTCACTTTGCCTTGCAAGGCGCGCACCGTGTTGGTGGTGTCATGGGGGATGAACTCCGTCATCAGCACGCCGTCGTTTTGGATGACCTGCACCGCCGCTTGATAGACCAGGTCTACGGAACGTTGATACCGGCCCTCAACCCGGTCTGTTTGGAATGGCACGGCCCCCGTGCGCGTGCCGCTCACCGTATTGATGCAACCGGTGGTTATGATGGCCACTCCCAGAAACGCCAAAAAGATTTTCATTTTCATCTTGTCACCAAGACAACCCAAACCGCCGCCCGCGTCAAGCTTTTTGCGTGACTCGACAAGTGCATCGGGAAATGCGAGTTTTGGCCTATGTCGGCGGACAAACTGGAACAATTGCGCCAAACCCTGCGCGGCTACGGCTCGTGCCTGGTGGCGTATTCGGGCGGCGTGGACTCGGCCTTTCTCGCACGCGTGGCGCATGAAACGCTCGGCGGAAAATTCCTCGCCGTCGTCGCCGATTCGCCAAGTTTGCCGCGGCGCGAACTCGCTGCCGCGCTGACGGTGGCTGAAAAATGCTCATTCCCCGTTCGGGTCATTCGGACGAAAGAATTTGAAAACGAAGATTACACGGCCAATCCGGCCAACCGCTGTTACTTCTGCAAACACGAGTTGTTCGCGGAACTCGTGCCGATTGCCCGCACGGAAAAATTTGCGGTGATTGCCTACGGCGAGAACGCGAGCGACACGGGTGATTTCCGGCCGGGCGCGCGGGCGGCGGCGGAATTCCAGGTGCGCGCGCCGCTCAAGGAGGTGGGCCTCACCAAGGCAGAAATCCGCAGGTTGTCAGCGCAGTTCGGTTTGCCGACGGCGGACAAGCCGCAAATGGCGTGCCTGAGTTCGCGCGTGCCGCATGGCGAACCGGTGACACCGGGAAAATTGCGGATGATTGAGCAAGCGGAGAACATTTTGCGCGACCTCGGTTTCCATGACGTGCGGGTCAGGCACCACGAATTGCGGGTGGCGGGTGGCGAGTGGCGAGTGACGGGAAATTCCCTGGTGCCGAACGGTGATCGCGTCACCCGTCACCCGTCACCTCTCACCCATCTCGCCCGCATCGAACTTGGGCCGGCGGAGATTCCGCGTTTTTTGGAGAATGGCTTTTCGGCAAAAGTCGCCGACGCGCTCAAAAAAATCGGTTACGCGCACGTGACTCTGGATTTGCAGGGCTACCGGCGCAGTGGCGCGTGAAACTTTTGGCACGCAACGGTTTTAGATAAAGGATATGCCGCAGTTTTCCTACAGGGCCCGGCGCCGTTCCGGCGAACTGGTCGAGGGTGTTTTGGAGGTAGCCGACCGTCCGGCGGCGCTGACACAAATCCAGCGGCTGGGACTTTTTCCCATTGCGGTGGACACGGCCAGGGGCAGCGCCGCCGCCAATGCCCGGCCACGCGAGGGGAAAAAAGTGGATTGGCTGGTGTTCCTGCCGCCGACGGCGCGCGCACAGCTTCAACGGAAACGCAAACCGCGGTTGCAGGAGCTGGCGACGTTCACCCAGCAACTGGCGAACCTGCTCAGCTCCGGCATGCCGCTGACGATGGCGCTGAACAGCATGACGCATCTGGAGTCCAAGGGTATTTCCGCCGAGGTGAGCCAGGAGTTGAAGCAGGAAGTGAGCGAGGGCCGCAGCTTGTCGGACGCGATGGCGCGGCAGCCGCGGGTTTTTTCGGATTTGTATGTCAACATGGTGCGGGCAGGCGAACAAAGCGGGTCGCTCGTGGAAGTCCTGCGGCGCATGGCAAACCATTTCCAACAGTTCGCCGAGGTCCAGGCCAAGTTCACCTCGGCGCTGATTTATCCGGCGATGGTATGCTGCGTGGGCACGGGCATCGTCGTGTTTTTCATGTTCTTCATGATGCCGCGCTTTGTGCAGATTTTCAACGGGTTCAACGTTCAATTGCCGTTGCCGACGCGTGCGCTGATTGCGTTCAGCAATTTCCTGCTGCACTACTGGTGGCTGCTGGGGCTGCTGATGATTGTGGCGGTCATTTTGTTCAAGCGGATTCAGGCCAGCGAGGAAGGCGCGCACAAGCTGGACGAATGGAAAATGAAGGCACCGGTTTTTGGCAAGGTGGTGAAATTGAATTTGTTCGGCCAGTTCGCGCGAACACTCGGCACGTTGCTGCAAAACGGCGTGCCGGTGCTGACGGCGCTGAGAATTACGGAACAGGTCATGTCCAACCGCCTCATCAAGGAGGCGATTGCCCAGACGCGCGACGCCGTGACCGATGGCAAGACCCTCGCGCAGCCGCTGGGCTACAGTAAACTTTTCCCCCAATTAATGGTGGACCTGGTGCGCATCGGCGAGGAGACCGGCGATGTGCCCGGCGCGTTGAATAATCTCGCCAACACCTACGAAGGCGAATTGCAGATTGCCTTGCGCGTAATGACCAATCTCATCGAGCCGGTGCTGATCATCCTCATGGCCATCGTCGTGGGCTTCCTGCTATTGAGCATTTTGCTGCCGCTGTTCCGGCTGGTAGCGCAAATCCACGCGTGAGGTCCCATGAGTGACAAGCGGCGGGTAACCGGTGACAAGAAAAACATCGCGCGTTCGTGTCACGTGTCCCACGTCACGTGTCAAGGGCCACGTAACACGCGCCCCGTGTCCGCCTTCACGCTGGTGGAGGTCATGATTGTTGTGGCCATCATGGGCCTCATTGCGGCGATGGGTGTGCCTTCCATCCTCCAGACCTTTCGCAAGGAGGGCATGCGCAAGGCGGTAAGCGATATACAGGACGTTTGCGCCGAGGCGCGGACGCGGGCGATTTTGCAGAACCAGACGACGGCGGTCGTTTTTTATCCGCCGGAACGCCGGTTCGGAGTGGAAGGCGCGTCGGGCCCCAATGCGTCTTCCGGCAGGGTCACGTCCGCCACCTTGCCCGCCGGCGTCGACCTGGCGATGCTCGACATCAATTTGCAGGACTACGGCGCGTCGGGATGGGCGCGCGTGTTCTTTTATCCCAACGGTACGAGTGACGAGATGACGCTGGTGCTGCACGCCAGCGGCAAATGGCTCAAAATCACGCTGGAGTTTTCCACCGCCCTGACCACCGTGTCGGACGTGAACCGATGAAAACAGAAACCAGAACCGGCGCGTGGCGGCGTGGATTCTCGCTGCTGGAGGTCATGATCGCCATCGGCGTTTTTTTTATGGGCGTGTTCGCGATCCTGGGACTGGTTTCCAGCTCGCTCGAAAACGCGCGGCGGTTGCAGCGGCCGCTGGTGGACGCCAGCGCGGTGGCATCCTGGCTTTCGCTGACCAACCAACTGGTCGAAGGTACTTATTCCATCAACCTGGGTGACCTGCTCGGTAATGCCTACAACGATTACAATTGTACCTATGTGGTCCAGGAGGTGGGAACCAACAAACTTTTCGAGGTGGATTATGTCGTGCAAAGCACGACTGGCAACCGCGAGGTTGTTTACACCATGGCGAATTTGTTTTTCAGCCCCCTGTCGCCCGCCGGCAGCCTGGATGGAGCAACCGTGGCCAGATGAAAACAAAAAGTGACATGTGGCAAGCGACAGGTGACAGGAAGGATGCCATGCCGCGCAGAACGTGTTCGTGTCACGGGTCACGCGTCATGCGTCACGGTTCTGCTTTCACCCTGGTCGAAATCTTGATCGCCATGGCGATTTTTAGCGTCGTCATAGCGGCGATTTATTCGACGTGGACGCTGATTTTGCGCGCGACCCAGGTCGGCCAGAACGCCGCGGCCCAGGCCCAACGCCAGCGCATCGCCCTGCGGACCATTGAAGATTCGCTCACCTGCATCCAGTCATTCCGGGCGTCCATGAAATATTACGTCTTCACCAACTTCGCCGGCAGTGATGGCCAATCGGAATTGAGTTTCACCGCGCGGCTGCCGGACGTTTTTCCGCGCAACGGAAAATTTGGCGGTTTCAACCTGCGCCGGCTTACTTTCGGCGTCGAACCGGGACGGGGTTCGGAAAAGGATTTGGTACTGCGCCAGAACCCGGTGCTGATGGACATGGACGCGGACGAGCGGCAGACCCCGCTCGTGCTGGCGCGCAACGTGGAAAAATTCACCGTGGAGTGCTGGGACACCAACGCGGTGGCCTGGGCGAGTGAATGGGACGACACGAATTCAATTCCGGCGGTGGTGCGCATCAGCCTTGCGCTCGGCGGCAACCTCGGTTCCGGCCACGCGGCGCCCGAACGCATGGTGGTGCGGGTGGTGGCTATCCCCTCGAGTACGCTGCCGTCCGGCCTGCAAACCGGCCGCCGATGAAAATCCGCCCACGCCACAATTCCGACGGCATCGCGCTGATCGTCGCGTTAATTGCGGTTCTGGTGTTGTCCGCCCTGGCGGCGGGTTTCACGCTGTCCATGAAGGTGGAGAGCCGGCTTGCCTTCAACGCGAATTCGGAGACGCAATTGTATTGGCTCGGCCGCTCCGGCGTGGAGTATTGCCGGTGGATCCTGGCGCAGGAAAGGTGCCCATATGATTCCTTGAATCAAATCTGGGCGGGCGGGCCGGGAGCAGAATGCGAAACCAACGGCTCGTTGGCCGGCTTGTCGTTGAACCGTTATTCGGTCGGGGATGGGACGGTTTCGATCAAGATCGTTGACCTCGAACGCAAGGCGAACATCAACACGGCCACTCCGCTCGAAATCCAGCAGGCGCTCACGCTCATGGGCGTGGACGCCAACGACATATCCGTGGTGTCCGATTCGATCCAGGACTGGATTGGCCCGGACGAGCCGCCGCGGGTCGCCGGGGCGGAGAGTGATTATTATCAGGGCCTCGATCCACCGTACTACGCCAAGAACGCGCCGATTGACGACCTGTCCGAGTTGCTGCTCGTGCGCGGCATCACGCCGGAAATGTATTGGGGCGGCAGTTCGACGAATCACGCAACCGCCACTTTCCAGCACAAACTCGGCCTGGGCACGGCGCCCGGACAAATTCCCAATTATCCATTCGGGCTGGTGGACGTTTTTACCCCGATTTCCACAGGGCGCATCAACCTCAACACCGCCAACGCGAACGTCCTGCAAATGATTCCCGGTGTGGATGCCGTCACGGCCGAGAACATCATCAAATTGCGCGCCGGTCCTGACGGGGTGGACGGCACGGAAGACGACACGCCGATTCTGGATGCCGGCAGCGCCATTCAGAGCGCGGGGGGCAACCCGAATGTTGCCGGAAACCTTGTCACAACGAAAAGTTCCACGTTCGAAGTCCACGTCACCGCGCAAGTCGGCACTCAAACCCGTGAATACATTGCCATCCTGCTCCGCAATTCGAGCGCCGGCGTCCGCGTCGTGAGTTTTTATTGGAAATGACCGCGCCTGCGCCGTGGCCGTTTCGCCGGCAACCGGGAGCGGAATCAAGACGGGACAAATCGGAGTTGAGTTTGCGGCGCGGTTCGTTATCGTTTCGTCATGCGCCGGTGCCTGATGATTTTGCTGCTGCTCGCCGTGCTTCCGGCCTTCGCCGACGGGATCGAAAAAGGCCGCATCGTTAAAATGCTGCCGTTGTTCCTCGATTTGAAAGGGCGCGACGCCGTTTCCCCGAGTCTTTACGACCGCGACGCCTACCAGGCTTATCTGCGCCAGCACACCAACGAAATCTCCGCCATCCGCTTCGACTTTCTGTGGCAGGTCGCGAACCCGTCCGCGGCAAAATACCAACTGCGCATCGAGCTCCGTGGCATCGGTGCGGACGGGAAACCCACCTGGGTGAAATTGGAACAGGAAGCGCCGCCGCCGCTTCTGCGTCATTGGAATTCCCTGACCCTCGGCGGCGCGGACTACAAAAATTTTGGCGAGCTCGTCGCCTGGCGCGCCACGCTCTGGCGCGGCGACCAGTTGTTGAGCGAGCGAAAATCATTTTTGTGGTGAAGGCCGCGCAACACCGGGAATTGCTCCAGGACAGGGAAGCGCCGCAGAGGAACGAACCGCCATGGTCCGCCGGTCGGATTCGCGACGGGGCTGCTACAATTTCTATAGCTGCGCGCCCGGCGGGCTTGGCCACCGAAACCGAACCGGCTGGAAATTTCGCGCGCTCGAAAGTGTTGGAAGAGAATCTGGCGACGGCGTAGATGCCTAATCAGCTATCGCATCATCTTTCAAGGCAAGGGATGAAGACGCCTTGCGGTCGCTTGTTTCTGGAAGTTCAAAAAGTGCCTGACTTTCGTCATTTTTCGTTGCGTGCCGATTGACGGGAGCATGTTTTTTTCTGCCAAACAGCGATTCCAGGTTCGTTCGTCCTTTGGTTTTGGTAAATGCTTCACGAAGCGCATTGAAATATGCCAGTGTCCAATTGTCTTTCTCAAAATGTTCGCTGAACAAAGGCGATTTCATTTTCCGTTCAAAGTCCTGTTCCCGTTCCTCGGGAATGATCATCGTTTTGGGAACCGTCACCGGAAGATTTGAGCCGCGCTGAAGCCCGCTGGTCATGGTGGTGGTGCATTCCACTTCAAACGCGCGGATCACCTCATTGCCCTCAAGCCAGAGCAAGTCCATGTCGAGGACTGGCCGGAGATTTTTTACACCTTTTAATGCGGCAGGTTTTGCTTTGACCGTCAACAAATCACGTAGCCGGGCTTCTTCGACCAGTCCGCCGGCCGACTCACGCTGTTCACGCTGGCCAATCCAGATGGAATGTCCACGCGCGTCGCCGATTTTTGCCAGCAACGCAATCAATTCGCTGTGGCGAGACAGGTGGACACGGATTTCCTCTTTCAACATCCACGCTGCAGATGGCCCGGTGCCGACCTTGCGGCCATAAATTTCCAGTGCCTCGGTAATGCTGGTGCTGTCGGACGTGAGCGAATTGGGAAATTCCCGCGCGACCGTGTCCCAAACCTCCGTGAACGTGACACGGCCTTTTTCATGCAGGCAGCGAAAGACAGTGGCTTCCACCCGCTCGGTCAACGGCACGGCTTCCAAACGCGCGGCAAATGTTTTGTCCGCAAACCACCAGAGTTTGCCTGACGCGCCGCCGAGCCTTGCATCTCGCAATTCAAATTCCTTGCCAATGCTTTCTTCGAGCACGGTTTTAACATCCACTACCATTTCTTCTTACCCCTTGCGGGGCGCAGATATTGAATTAAACTCGGCATGGAAAATGATCAATGGCTTTAACATTGCACCACGGTTCAAACCAAATGCCCACGCGGTTGTTTTTGAAGGCGACTGCCGTGAAATGCTCCGTGAAGTTCCAACAGGCGCAATTCAACTGGTTGTTACCTCTCCGCCTTATAATTTGGGAAAGGAATACGAAAGCCGCCTGCACCTAAACGACTACCTCTCCCAGCAGCGGGAAGTGATTTCAGAATGTGTACGGGTCTTGAGCGATGGCGGGAGTATTTGCTGGGAGGTTGGTAATTATGTTGATGATGGGGCGATCATTCCGCTTGATTCACTTTTATATCCCATTTTTGCTGATTTGGGCTTGAAGATGCGGAATCGCATCGTCTGGCACTTTGAGCATGGTCTTCACTGCTCGCGCCGCCTCTCCGGGCGTTACGAAACAATCATGTGGTTTACCAAGGGAGATGACTACGTATTTGAATTGGACCCCATCCGCGTGCCGCAGAAATATCCCGGTAAAAAATATTTCAAAGGGCCAAAAGCTGGCCAGTATTCGTGCAACCCACTCGGAAAAAATCCCGGAGACGTGTGGACAATTCCCAACGTGAAAAGCAACCATGTGGAAAAGACAGGCCATCCGTGCCAGTTTCCTGTTGAATTGATTGAGCGGTTGGTTTTGGCCTTGTCAAGAGAAGGAGACTGGGTGTTGGACCCATTTCTTGGCACCGGAACGTCCATTATCGCAGCAGTGCGCCACCAGCGGCGCGGCATCGGTGCGGAGGTTGTTCGCAAATACGTTGAGACGGCAAAATCGAGAATTTACCAGGCGGCTGACGGCGAGCTTCCAGTCAGGCCGATGCACCGGCCGATTTTTGATCCAAAGGATGCCGGTCGGAATCTACTGACTGCACCTTGGCTGGCCGAGAAGAAGAACGTTGATCAAATGGCTCTTTTGGAAAAGGCTAGTCCATACCGTACACGCAAATGAAAATTGTTCAAACTTACTCGCATCTAAACGGCTTGGAATATTTGCTTGTTCACAAGAAAAGTCTTTGGAAAGAGGTGCAGCAAGTCATAGAAGCGGTCGATGGGAATGCATGTAAAACCAAGATCAGCAAAGAAAAAGGCATGGTGGGGAATCTTCTTTATAGCCCGATAGACATGAACAAAGCGTTTTCGGATTTACTCACCAAAAAGACCTGGTCCGAAAGCCGGGTGAACTATTGGGTTACCAAGAGCGAAAGACTGATTCGGCAAACTCTCTCCAAACCTGCTGATGAGCAAAAGGCGGAGATTGAAGCAGCCGGAGAGAAGCCCATCTTCAGCTACAACCAGACCGATTTTGTAAAAGACCGAGTGGCGATTGAGGTGCAATTCGGAAAATACTCGTTCGTTGCCTACGATTTGTTTGTGAAGCATCTCGCGTTTTATGTCCGGGACCAGATTGATGTTGGTATTGAAATTCTTGCCATGAAGTCGCTCCAATCAAGCATGTCGTCTGGGCCGGGCTATTATGAGGGGGAACTTTACAATATCATCCGGAATGGTCGTGGCGTTCCTGCGGTGCCGCTGGTGCTCGTCGGGGTCGAGCCATAGTGATTTGGTCACACGCGCCGACTGGAAAGAAACGGAAAACTACCGCCTTCGTTTCGTTGCGAGCGGAAATCTTTCAGGTGAAATCGAGTTTGGCTGTTGCCTCGAAATGCAAATTTACAGCTAAAGCGAATCGCCTGACAATGGCTTTGTCTTGCCGAAATGCTCCGCGGACGCCAACCTAATTCGTCACACTGATGGCGAATCGAGGAACTTTTGTTGCAAACAGACCATCCGGGAACTGAAAGTCAATGGTTTCGAGGTCAGAATCCTCGCCAAGAAACTCGGCATCCTGCGTTTCACCGGGCTTAAAGCGGCGGCGCTTCGTTACACGACCACCCAATCGTTTGCGAAGGGCCAGGTCAATGTCTTCGACGAATTCAATTTTCATAAACTGTTTCGACGTGTTCCTTTTCATGTTCAACATAGCTGGCTGTCGTATTCAGGTCGCACACGATGGCGCGGCGTTTGTTGCGCGCGGCTTCAATGGCAACGACACCGCTGCCGGCAAACGGGTCGAAGACAACCTGATGCGGTTTGGTGTAAGCCTTAATGTGCTCGCCGACCACGTTCCACGTTTTGCGCGACCAATATTTATGCCACACATACATGGCCGTGTGCGGCTCGGGTGGAATCTGCCGGTTGATGTGGTCAAAGGCCGGCGGCTTCACTTTCCCAATCCGTGCGCGGGCTAGTTCGCGGGTTTTCATCAGGCATCGCGGGCGACTTCTTTCAACAATCTTTGACAGATTTCATAAGCGGCGGCGAGCCGAATCGCACGCACCACTTTGATTCCTCTGACCTGTGCGATTTCATCCAGCGGACGGTCCATCAGACCGGCCAGCGTGCCGTATTTGTCGAGCAACGCGTTGGCGCTGTCCACCGCAGAATAACCACGCCCGCCGCTCCCGAGAAGAATTGCCAGAAGTTCAGCGTCCGAACAGCGTTCAGCGCCCAAGTCCAGAAGTGTGCGCCCCGGTTTCATGCGGGAAGAAAACGGCAAGTGGCGCCGTCAGGCAAGCTGGATTATTGGGAAGGTGAAAATGCTCGCAGAGAACCAGGCAGCAACGCAAACTGGTCGCGTCATGCCATCCGATGGCACAAAATTTCGCATCGGTTCGGTGCCGTATCTCAACGCCGTGCCGCTCACGCGCGGCATTGAGGACCAGGTCATTTTCGCCACACCCGCCGAACTCGCCGAAATGCTCCGGCGCGATGAACTGGACGCCGCGCTCGTCAGCACGGCGGAGGTTTTGCTCACCGACCGCTATGACATTCTCGACGACATCGCCATCGCGTCGCTGGGCGAGGTTTACAGCGTGCTGCTGGCACATCGCCGTCCGCTGGCCGAATTGAAGGAAATTTTCTGCCACACCGCCTCGTTGTCAGGCCTGAATCTTTTGAAGGTCCTGCTGGCCGAGCGCGGACTGAAGCCGGAGTTCAAACCGCTGCCCGATCCCGGCCAGGCGGCGGAACACGACGCCGTCCTGCTCATCGGCAATCCGGCGATAGATTTTCAGCGCGCGCCGCACGAGCACGAGATTTTCGATCTCGGCACGGCGTGGTTCGAACTGACTAATTTGCCATTCGTCTTTGCGGTGTGGGCATTGCGGCGGGGCATTGAAAATTCGGAGTTGCGGCAACAACTCTGCGACGCGAAGGATTTCGGGGTGAACACACTGGATTGGATCATCAACCACCACCCGGAATACGACCGCGATTTCCGCAAGGATTATTTCGACTGGAACATCCACTATAACCTGGGCGAGCACGGGAAACGCGCCATGGCCAAATTCGCCGGACTGCTTCAGAAACACGGCCTCGGGCCGGTGTTTAAACCGCGATTTGTCAGGTAGGGCCGCGACCTGCCCCAACCTCTGATGTCGGGGTGCCCGCGCGGCCGGGACGAGCAGCAGTCCGTCCCTGCCTTCACAGCCCATTCAGCGCGTCAATCAATTGCCGCAGCCGCCCGTAATTGCGCCGGTTGAAACCGAACGCGACGCGCGCCAGGTCCGGGTGATCGTTGTCCTCACGCTCCTCAGGCGTAGGTTTGATCACCTTGATCGGCGTGCCGTTGATGATGTCGGCAAAATTCTTGTTCAGCGATCGAATGGCGGATTCCGCCGGCGCGGTTTTAAGCCGGATGACGAGCAAATCTTTCACAAACCGGCTGGACTGAAAATTCCGGTAAAAGCGCGTGATGATTTTCACCGCCTCGTCGGTGCTGTCGGTGATGTGATAAAGATTCAGGTCGTCCGGCGAAATCAACTGGTTGCGGAGCAGATGTTCGCGGATGTACCGGTCCCAGGCTTTCCAGTACGTGCCGCCGGGGCGGTCCACCAGCACGAGCGGCATGAGCTGGCTCTTGCCGGTTTGCATGAGGGTGATCGCCTCATAACCCTCGTCCAGCGTGCCGAACCCGCCGGGAAACAGCACGATGGCGTCCGAGTGCCGGACGAAAATGAGTTTGCGCGTGAAAAAGTATTTGAACGAAGCAAGTTTTTTGTCCTCGCGAATGACGGGATTGGCGGCCTGCTCCCACGGCAGGCGGATGTTGACGCCAAAGCTGTTTTCCAGCCCGGCGCCTTCGTGTCCGGCCTGCATGATGCCCGGCCCGGCGCCGGTGATGACCATGAACCCGGCCTTCACAATTTTACGCCCGAAATCGGCGGCCTGCTGGTATTCCCGTTTGTCCGGTTGTGTCCGCGCCGAGCCAAAAATCGTGACCTTGCGTACGCGCGCATACGGCGCGAACAACCGGAAGGCGTAGCGCAGTTCGCGCAGCGCGGTCTGGATGACGCGCACGTCGCCGGTGTCCTTCACGTCGGTCAACAGCTTGAGCGCGTTTTCGACGATGTCGGCAACCTCGGCTTCGTTATGGCCGCCGCCCTTGAATTTGATGAGTTCCCAGATTCGCTTTTCCAGTTCCGGGTCGGCGGCGGGTTTCCTGGCAATCCTTCTTCGGTTCACGACGGCAGAATAACTTTGCGGCGGACAAAAGCAACCGCCGGGCGTCGCGGCCTTTCAAACCTGTAGCGTCGGCTGTCCCAGCCGGAAGTGCGCTGAGGACAGCGCACACTGCAACAGAGCGGTTTCCACCCATTTTGCGCATTGACAACGGCTCCGGAAAAACTATGCTCCGCATCCATTTTTGCGAGCACCGCCCGTGTGCGGTTTTGTCTCGCCCCGGAAAGGAAGTGAGATGCGTTGACCGAAATTAGATTGAAAAAAGGCGAACCAGTGGAACGCGCGTTGCGGCGACTGAAGAAAAAAGTTGACCGCGAAGGGACCTTGAAGGTCGTGCGCAATCACCGGCATTTTGAAAAGCCGAGTGAAAAGCGCCGGCGCAAGGAAAAGGCCGCGCGCTTTTCCGCGATGCTCAGCGCGCGTTACGCGGATCTGTAAGAGTTGATTTTTCAAACCGGGTGCAGTCAGGCGATTGTGCCCGTTTTTTCAAGGGAGTATTGGACGGTGGAGTGGTGGGTGAGGCTCATTCCCAATGCTCCATTACTCCAACACCCCAATCAGGACCATGTATTCATTTTCCACCTGCTGGAATTCCCACCGCCACACGGATGGGCGCGCCCTGCTGCGCGAAATCCGCGACCTCGGTTTTGAATACGCCGAACTCGGCCACGGCACCAGCCTCGGCCTCGTGCCCGGCATTCTCGAAGCGGTGGCTGCGGGCGAGATCAAAATTTCCAGCCTGCACAATTTCTGTCCGTTGCCGATGGGCGTCACGCATGCGTCGCCAAACCTTTACCAGTTCTCCGCCGGGAACGCGCCGGAACGCGAACTGGCGATCAAACACACGCTCATGACGTTGGAGTTTGCGGGGCGCGTCCAGGCGCCGGTGGTGGTGTTGCATCTCGGCAGCCTGGAGTTGAAGGATTACACCGGCAGACTGTGCGAGCTGCTGAAACGCGGCGGCAAGGAATCGCCCCAATACCGAAAACTCCGCGAGGAAGCCGCCGCCAAACGCGAGGCCAAAAAGAAACCATTTGTCGAGCGGGTTTATGAAACGCTGAAAAAAATCCAGCCTGAGGCCGAAAAACGCGGCCTCAAGCTCGGTATCGAAAACCGCCAGGCGCTCGAGGAGATTCCACTGGACGGCGATTTCGAGAATTTCTTCCGCGACTTTGACAGTCCGAACGTGGTTTACTGGCACGACACCGGCCACGCGCAAATCAAGGAAAACCTCGGTATCCTTCAACACGCGCAACTGCTTGAGTCGCTGGCCGCCCGCCTGGCCGGTTTACACGTCCACGACGTGCGATTTCCTGCGGACGACCATGCGCCGCCCGGCACCGGCACGATTGATTTTGCCCGGCTCAAGCCATTTGTGAAACCGCAGCACATCAAGGTTTTTGAGCTCAGCCCGGCGCTGCCGGCTGACGCCGTCAAACGCGGCGTGGCGCACGTCAAAAAAATCTGGGGTGAAGGATGATTCCCGGTTTCCGATTTCCGATTGACGAGTGTGCTGGCAAACCTGCGCGTAAATCGTATATCGTAAATCGTAAATAATGAGTGTCTCGCCACGTCTCATCGCCGCAAAAGTCGTCAGCCGCCTTCAGACCGCCGGGTTCAGCGCGTTCTGGGTCGGCGGCTGCGTGCGCGATTTTCTGCTGGGACGTGAACCGCAGGATTACGACATCGCCACGGACGCCAGGCCGGAGCAGGTCGAGAAGCTCTTCAAACGCACCATTGCCGTCGGACGCAAATTCGGCGTGATGATCGTGGCTGAAGGCAAACATCAATTCCAGGTCGCCACGTTTCGCGCTGAAGCCGATTACCGGGATGGTCGCCGCCCAACCAAGGTCATTTTCAGCAGCGCCAGGGCCGACGCGCAACGCCGCGATTTCACCGTGAACGGGCTGTTTTTCGATCCGGTCGCCGAAAAACTCCACGATTGGGTCGGCGGTGAAAAGGATTTGCGCGCGAAAATCATCCGCACCATCGGCCCGCCGGAAGAGCGTTTTGCCGAGGACCATTTGCGCCTGCTGCGCGCGGTGCGATTTGCCGCGCAACTCGGTTTTGAAATTGAGCCGCAGACCTTCGCCGCCGTCAAAGCGCTGGCGCCGAAAATCAAGCTTGTCAGCGCCGAGCGGATTCGTGACGAACTCATCAAACTGTTTGTGCTGCCAAAATTGGAATCGGGTAGGGCGGGCGCTCCGTTGCCCGCCGCTCGTTCGGAAACGGGTGACGGCGCGCACGGAGTGACGCGCCCCACCTCCAACGCTGCCCGCGGTCTGGTGCTGTTGCGCGACAGCGGACTGCTGGAACACGTTCTGCCGGAGCTGGCGGCGACGGTGGCGTGCGCGCAATCGCCGGATTATCATCCCGAAGGCACGGTGTTTGAACACATCCGGTTGATGCTCGAAAAATTGCCGCCAGGGGCACACGAATCTTTGCCGTGGGCGGTGATTTTGCACGATATCGGCAAGCCGGCCACCGCGGAGCGTGACCCGGCCACGGGCAAAATCCATTTTTACGAGCACGAAAAAATCGGGGCGGCGATGGCGGAAAAGATTTTGAACCGGCTGCGGTTTCCCAAAAAACAAATCGGTGAAGTCGTTGCGTGCGTGCGTCAGCACATGCAATTCAAGGACGTAAAGCGGATGCGGAAGGCGACGCTGCGACGGCTGCTCTTGCGTGAAACCTTTCTGCTGGAACTGGAGTTGCACCGGCTCGATTGCCTCGGCTCGCACGGTGACCTGGATCACTACAAATTTCTAGTGGCGCAGGCGGCGGAGTTAAAAGAGAAACCGACGATTCGACCGCCACTGCTCACGGGGAAGGATTTGATCAAACTGGGCATGAAACCCGGTCCGGCCATGGGCGTATTGTTGAACGAGATTCGCGAGAAACAGTTGCAGGATGAACTTAAAACGCCCGCCGAGGCCCGTAAGTGGGCAAAAAGCCGGATCGCAACGGCGAACTGAGTTCTCCACGAAGGACAATAATTCGACTCTGAAGGTTTGAATTTTTCTCCCGATTCGTGTCTATTCATGTCGATTTGAGCGCGGGAATCGAAAGACAACCAATATGCCAATTCAACTTCGCGACAAAGCACAATGCAAATACGACCTGATTGCACTGGGCGAAATCATGCTCCGGTTCGACCCGGGTGAGGGCCGCATCCGCACGGCCCGTGAATTCAAGGTTTGGGAGGGCGGCGGCGAATACAACGTGGCGCGTGGCCTGCGCCGGTGCTTCGGCCTGAAGACCGCCATCGGCACCGCGTTCGCCGACAACGACGTGGGGCGGCTCCTCGAGGATTTTATTTTGCAGGGCGGCGTGGATACGCAATTCGTCAAGTGGCTGCCGTTTGACGGCGTGGGCCGGACGGTGCGCAACGGGTTGAATTTCACCGAACGCGGATTCGGCGTGCGGGGCGCAGTGGGCGTTTCTGACCGCGGCCATTCCGCCGCGTCGCAACTCAAGGCCGGCGATTTCGACTGGGACACCATCTTCGGCAAGCTGGGCGTGCGCTGGTTCCACACCGGCGGCATTTTCGCTGCGTTGAGCGACACCACCGCGCAACTCGTCATCGAAGCGGTCAAGAAAGCCGGACAATACGGCACGATGGTTTCCTATGACCTCAACTACCGCCCGTCACTCTGGAAATCCATCGGCGGCCAGAGGCGCGCGCAGGCGGTGAACAAGAAAATCGCCAGACACGTGGACGTGATGATCGGCAACGAGGAGGATTTCACCGCCGGCCTCGGTTTTGAAGTCAAGGGCGCGGACAAACACCTGCTGCACCTTAACGTGACCGCGTTCAAGAAAATGATTGAAACGGCAGTGAAAACTTATCCGAATTTCAAGGTAGCGGCTACGACGCTGCGCGCGGCGAAAACGGCGACGCGCAACGACTGGGGCGCGGTCTGCTGGATGGACGGGAAATTTTACGAATCGAAGAAATATCCCGACTTCGAAATCCTTGACCGTGTTGGTGGCGGCGACAGTTTTGCCAGCGGTTTGATTTACGGCCTGATGGCCACCGGCGATCCGCAACTGGCGGTGGACTACGGCGCGGCGCACGGCGCACTGGCCATGACGACTCCGGGTGACACCTCCATGGCAACAAGGGGCGAAGTGGAAAAACTGATGCAGGGCGGCGGCGCGCGCGCGCAGCGATAAACTGCCAAGCCGTTACCGCGGGATGCAGATAATGCTCCCGTCAATTGCGCAAAGACGCTGAATCAGTCTGAAAATATCAAGACGGTCTGCCAGGCTGTTTTTTTTGACGATTCCTGGAGATTTGATCATTTTTCGTTTAACTTAAAAATTAGTATTTCTGTCATCTTGACAATGACGAGCGAGTTTTCAGCAGTGGGCTATTGGGACCGATAGGGACGACCTGCTGGTCATCCGTGGTCGCGCGGTCGCGCGGCCCTACTTCGTATCCGAAAATAGATTTCGAGAATCGCTCTAAGCACCGGCTTCTGCGTTGCTCCAGGTTTTCATGACGGCCTCGGCCTGGCGAAAGCCTGCCATTTCCTGGCTTTCGCCCTCGGCAACCCGGCCTTCCTGCAAAGCATGTCGGAGGCTCGCCACCATCGGATTGTCCACTGGCAGCGGTCCCATGGCGCTTTCGGGATTGGCTATGGCAAAATCCAGGCCGGCTTCCGTCCCCAGGGTCAGATAGGCTTTCTCGAGTTCATGGCGGATGTGTTTCGGGGTGCCCCAGGCGAAATTGGACAGGCCCACGGACAAGTGCACGCCGCGCAAGTCGGGGTCCTGCCGGATCAGCCGCATGGCATCCAGGCCGATATTGACCAGCCCGTAAGTGTCAGCCCCGACCGGAGCCAGGCCCGGATCAATGAGAATCTGATCGTTTCGCCGGCCGGCCTTGGTGGCGAGCAGTTCGACAAAATGCTTCGCGGTGGCGTGGACATCCTGTGGATTAAGACACTGAGCCGATCCGCCGTCAGCGAATTTTTCAGAGGCCATGACGATGATGTAGGTATCATAGGCCTTGACCAGTTCAATCATTTCATCGAGATGTTCGCGGGAGGCGGCGATGGAGTTCAGAATGGGCGCCCCGCTTTTGGAACGGTCGTAATGTTTCAGCGCGACTTTTTGGAATTCCATGGAAGGGTTGTCCATGCACAGCGGCAGGGGCGTCACCGCTTGGATGGCGGGAATGACGTCGGGCAGGAAGGCCAGCATCTCCTCCAGCTTCACCTGGATCTGCCTGGTGCCATCAATGTTGACGTCCAGAAAATCCACGCCGAGGGCTGCCTGTGATTTGGCCAGGTTTTGGTACCCTTCCAGATTTCGGGCGGTAAAGGCGTTGCGGGCTCGGCCGTAGGCGTTGTTGATCAAATCACCGATAATCCGTAATTTTTTAACGCTCATTTTTTTCTTCTCGAATGATGATTACTTTAAGGTGTGGAACCGGGTTGTGGCGGTTTCGTATCGGTTGTTTTCGGTTCTTCGACTTTGTCCGGGGAGCTTTTGTCCGCCCGTTTTGCGGCGTGATCGCGTCCCAGCCAGTTGTTCGCCCAGGAGGATGTTCCCCGGAGCGCCTGATTTTGCACGGCCGGTGCGTGCTGGAGCAATGACTGTTCCTTGCCGTCGTGTTTCAGCCGTTCATAAGCGCGCAACCAGATGCAATCGCCATAACCATCCACTTCGCAACGGCCTTCCCGCGTGCCGCCACAGGGACCGTTCCGCTGGTTCTTGGCACATTGGGATTCGGGGCACAGAAACGCGATGTCAGGCAGTGAGCAATCACCGCAATCTTTGCACTGGTACAGGACGACTTTGCTGAGGTGTTCCACTGCCCGGAGCGGTTTCGGGCCTTGACTGGGGTCTTTGGAGTTTTGGCAGATTTTCGCCCCCCAATTGCTCAACGCCTTGCCTGGCGTGAACATGATATTGTGGGTCAACTTGGACAGGCGGTACAAACAGCCGACGTGTTTTGATTTTGCCGGCTGCCCAACGGGAGTTTGCGGAGTTGGAGCCGCAAGACCGGTGACGGGGTCTTCGGCATAATGGAAAAATTCGCCGGGCCGGGAGAATCTGATTTCCCGCGCGAATTGTTTCCAGTCATCCGGCGAGAACGACCGTTCAATCTCCATCACCCGTTCCACGGCTGCGATATTGTGGACTCCTCCCAGATACGCTCCGCGGTAACCCAGGCCGCGAAAGATGGCGATCTGTTTCGCCGCAAATTCGCAGAAGAACGCCTTACCGCCATCAGCCGATTGGCCCTGGTTGAGACAAAGCTCCAGCAACGCCGGCGTGACCACAATGCCCGGGATCCTTCCATCGTGAAAAATTTGCGCCACTCTCGGGCTTAACATAAAGACATTGCCAATGAGCGGAATGTGCGACATCCCGTGGTCATTCATGTACCGTCGCAGTTCATGGGCTTTGCGGGCATCGTAGCCGACTTGATTAATGATGAAGTGGGCGCCGCACTCGACTTTTTTTTGCAGCTTGAGATATTGCGGGATCACCTCACCCTCCCGCAGTTTGTAATTGGAGGTGACGGCGCCGATGCAAAACCGGGTTTTTTCGAGCCGCTCACCTTTGCCGCCGCGTCCGTCCTGGGGATCAAAGCCCCGGTTCATCTTGTCCAGCATGGAAATCAGGCCCACGGAATCAATGTCGAACACCGGCTTGGCCATGCCTTGGTTACCGGTGACCGGGTAATCGCCGGTCATGGCGAGGATGTTGTTAAAGCCTTCGCTGTTGAGCAGCCAGGCCTCGCTTTCCAGGCCGTTTCGATTGAGATCCTTGCACGTGAGGTGAATGACCACTTCCTTGCCCGCGTAGAGAATCGGTTTGCCGAGAGCCGTCGGCGCGAGTTGCGGATGGCCGCCGGCATTGTCCGTGATGGAGATCCAGTCTATGTAGGGACACTCGACGAGCTGGCCGGCGAACGTGCGGGCCTTGACGGCGCTTTTCTCCGCCATGGAGCCGCGGGTGGAAACCAATTCAGTCCCGAAGAGGAATCGGGAGGTCTCATATAATCTTTCGCGCAGTGTCTGCATGAAACCATGACGGTTCGCAGTAAATTAACAGCATCCGGCTGTGAGGGGAAGCGGGTAAAATCTCAAGGGCAGGAGTGGTGCCGCCCGACCGTTTGCCCGCCAAATTCACCAACAAGCACACGAGGCCCGATGCCTGCATGCGGTCACGGAAACTTGGCTTCCAATTCCTGCTTGATGGCTTCAGCGACCTCGTGGGGCGTGCCGGGCCGTTCGGCCGCGTCGCTCCAGCGCAGGTGCGACATGTAAGCGTCGGCCTGGATATGGCCCTGTTTCTGCGCCGAGGCGTCAATGCGTTCGGCAAAGCGCGGCGGCAGGTTGACTTTGATCTCGTCGAAATCGTCCCAGACCTTGATTTCGGACGGAATATCCTGCCAATAGAGAATTTGGAATTTCGATTTGGCGTTCGGATCCCGGTGCCCCCGCGCTTCCGCGCGCTCGGCCTTGACGGCCGCAATGGTGTCCATTTTGGTTTTGGCCTTCGGCGCCGCGCCTTTGCCCATGAAATACAGAAACAAATCCACCGCGCTCGACGCATCCGCGCCGTACCCGTCCGCGCCGATTTCGTCGGCATACATCTGGCTGATGGGGGCGCCGCCGATGGCGAACTTGATGTTGGTCATGCCGCGTTCCTTGTAGCCGTCGATGACCGTTTTCATGTAGGTCATCGTCGTGGTCAGCAACGCGCTCATGCCGATGATGTTCGGCTTGTGCAGTTCGGTGGCGGCAAGAAATTTTTCGATGCTCTGGTCCACGCCGATGTCGTGGACTTCAAAGCCCGCGCCCTCGGCCATCATGCAAACAAGGTTTTTTCCGATGTCATGCAAATCGCCGCGAACGGTTCCCATTAAAAGCACTCCGGCCGGCTGGACGATCGAATCTTTTGCGCTGAGCAATGGCTTCAGAACCAACATGCCGGCTTTCATCGCGCGCGCGGCAATGAGCACTTCGGGCACGTAGAGGATGTTATGCTTGAAATCCTCGCCGACGACGCTCATGCCTGCGATGAGTCCCTCTGTGAGAACTTCCTTAACGCTCCGGCCTTCGGCCAGCGCGTCTTTGGTCATCTGTTCGACTTCCTTGGCTTTGCCTTCGTAAAGGCACTGGTTCATCAAGGCGTAATCTGGCATTTCGTGTTTCCTTTTCTAAAATGGTCAGCGTTTGGAATTAAATTCATCGAGCGCCTGCAGCATGGCCTCGATGTTCTGCTTGGGCATGCCGGGACTGGTGCCGCCGCCGACGGACAGAATCATGCCCCGATCGCCGCCTTTTTCGAGGACTTCCAGCGTGGCCTCGCGCACTTCCTCCGGCGTGCCGCGGACGCCGACTTCGAGCGGATTCACATTGCCCATCAGGCACATGCGGTCGCCGACGCGATCCTTCACCTCGGCGATGTCCGTTTGTTTGCCCCAGTTCAGCACGTTGAACCCGGCATCCGGCAGATGGTTCAGACAGGCCTGGACTTCTGCGTCGTTGTGATAGAGCTTCACCCAGTTTTTCGGGAAAGTATCGCAAATGCGCTTCAGGTAAGGGTGGCAAAATTCCATGTAATGCTCTTCGTTAACGAAGCCGACGATGTCGTCCAGAATGAAAATGCCTTCCACCGTGTTGCCCATGGCCTGGTGCTGGGCTTTGAGCCAGTCAATGACCAGCCGCGTGCAAAGATCGAGCAGTTTGTGCGACCACTCCGGCTTTTCCACGAGATCAATCATCAGTTCGGTCGTGCCGCGCACAAAACCCGCCGTGCACATCGGCCCGCGCGACGTGACGAACGGCAGAATTTCTCCGGTGTCGAGGATGCGTTGCCGCTGCATCCGGATGCGATGCAGCGTCAGCGCCATGAAAGCGTCGTTCTCCACTTCGTATTCCGGGAATTTTTCGATGTCCTCGATGTGAAAGAGCATGTGGTATTCGCTGGGGGTGTTGTCCTGCCAGAATTTGATCTTGGAGCCCAACGCCGACGGTTCCGCCGCCATGCCATATTCCATCCACCACGATGGCACAAAAATGATGTCGGGGAATTCCCGATGAATTTTCAGATTGGATTGGAACCACAATTCCGGATCGAGAAAATAATCCATGTGTTTCAGTCCGAGATAACCGGGGATCCATGGACTATCAATGATTAAGGCCAACGGAATCTTGTCCAGTTTTTCCAGCCGCGCGGCTTTCTTGAATGTTTCCCACTGTTCTGGTCGCATACTTATTTAAGCAGGTTATTTAATGCTTGCCATATTTTGTTCGGGCCGGGAACAAAACCACTGTAAAACCAACGCCTCAATGTCAGGAATTTCCCCATTCATTAGCGTTTTTCCTCTTGTAGCTCAAGGAAAAACGCTCGTGCCTGCAAACGAAAGCGGCGGCATTCCAACAAATTGCCAGGGATACTGGCCAACAGCCGTGGCTTGCCCGGTTCGGTTACCAGCCGAAATGCCCTATTGACTTCGTTTGTGTGTCTGATAACTTTCTAATTCCTTTTCGGTTGGAATGAAAACGCATTTGCCCAAAGTGAATTTGAACGAGCGCAAGTGGCACGTGATTGACGCCGACGGCGCCGTGCTGGGCCGGCTGGCCGCGCAGGTGGCCGACGTTTTGCGCGGCAAAAACAAGCCCGTTTATACGCCGCACCTCGACGCCGGCGACTTTGTCATCGTCATCAACGCCGAGAAAGTTCGCGTCACCGGTAAGAAGGAAACGGACAAAAAATACATGACCTATTCGGGCTGGAAAGGCGGCGAGAAATACCGGACCGTTGAACAAATCCGCGCGAAGCATCCTGAAAAACTCATTACGCACGCGGTCAAAGGCATGATTCCGAAGAACCGGCTCGGCAGCCAGTTGCTGACGAAGCTGAAAGTGTTCAAAGGCCCGAACCATCCGCACGCGGCGCAAAAGCCCGAACCGCTCAAGGCGGCGGCTTGATTTTCTCTCAACCACCAACTTTCAACCCTCAACTGACAGATGGCAGCGGAAACCAAAAACGAATTTCTCGGCACCGGCCGGCGCAAGACCGCCATCGCCCGGGTCCGGCTCGGGACCGGCAACGGCAAAATCACCGTGAACGGCCGGCCGTTTGAAAATTATTTCCCGCTGGAAACCTTGCGCTCGACGGCGACACAACCGTTGACCGTCACCGGCACGGCGGAAAAATTCGACGTGCGCATCAATGTCACCGGCGGCGGCCTGAACGGACAGGCCGGCGCGGTGCGGCATGGGATTGCCCGGGCGTTGATTGTGGCCGACGCCAATTTGCGGTCCACGCTCAAGGCCGAGGGACTGCTCACGCGCGATTCACGCATGAAAGAGCGCAAGAAATACGGCCAGCCGGGCGCGCGCAAACGGTTCCAATACTCGAAACGTTAATCGCGCTGGAAATTTCCAGGCCCCGCTGGCAAAAGCCGGCGGGGCTTTTTTGTTTTGGGAGGGACGGCGTGTCGCCGTCCCTGAAAGAAAATTTGGGTCGCCGACACGGCGACCCTCCCGGTAAGATTTGAAATATGAAGTCGAAGAAAATCGCCATCATCGGCGCATCCGGTTACTCCGGCGAGGAACTCGTCCGGTTGTTGTTGAACCATCCCCACGTGGAGCTGGTGGCCGTGACCTCGCGCCAGAACGCCGGGCAGACGCTTGCGCAGGTCTTTCCGAAATTTGCCAGCCATCCCCGGTCAAAAACCCTGCGCTTCACCGAGCCGAAGGCCGAACTGCTGGCGAAGCAGGCGGACGTGGTGTTTCTGGCGCTGCCACATGGCGTCGCCGCCGAATTCGCCGTGCCGCTGCTGGACGCCGGTTGCCTCGTGATTGACCTCAGCGCGGATTTCCGGCTCAAGAGCGCAGAAATCTACAAGGAATTTTATGCGCACGACCATCCGGCGCCGGAGTTGCTGAAAAAATCCGTCTATGGCCTCCCCGAAATTTATCGCGACCAGATCAAAAAGGCCCTGCTCGTCGCGTCACCGGGCTGTTACCCGACCAGCATTTTGCTGCCGGTGATTCCGTTGCTGAAGGCCGGCTTGATCAAACCCGCCGGCATCATTGCTGACTCGCTAAGCGGCGTGAGCGGCGCGGGCCGCAAGGCCGAGGCGGACTATCTGTTTTGCGAATGCAATGAAAGTGTCCGCCCTTACAGCGTGCCCAAGCACCGGCATTTGTCGGAAATCGAGGAACAACTTTCGCTGGCCGCGAAAGAGCCGGTCACCATCCAGTTCACGCCGCATCTGATACCGGTGAACCGCGGCATCCTGACAACGCTTTACCTCGCGCCGGCGGATAAATCGGTTGACGCAGAAAAGATTTCCGCGTGCTACCAAAAGGCTTACGGCAACGAACCGTTTGTCCGGTTGCTTGCGGGCAAAGCATTGCCCGACACCAAAAATGTCAACGCCACGAACGTCATTGAAATCGCGTGGCGGCTTGACCCGCGGACGGGCTGGCTCATCGTGATGAGCGCCGAGGACAATCTGGTTAAGGGTGCAAGCGGCCAGGCCGTGCAAAGCCTGAACATTCTCTGCGGTTTTCCCGAAACCGCCGGATTGATTTAATTATGCGCGGACAGGAAATCAATCGAGAACAAGTTGAAGCCATATTGCGCGCGACTCCCGGACCAAGCCCGTGGTATTTGCGCGGGCGTGGGCCAATAATCGAAACTCGATTTGGCGCAACATCATGGGAGAGTGCTGGAGACGGCCCGATTACTTCGGGTAAAACAATTCTTCATGCCGAAAAGAAAAAAAATCTCGCCGCTTTCGATTTTTATTATTGGATTTCCAGTTTTGATAAGAAATTTCTCTTGGCCTGGAATCAACCCTATCAATTCGGCGAAAAGCAATCAACCCCTCCAGTGACAGTTCGTTTATATGATCCTAATTTATTTTCACCGTTTGATTCTGTAGAAGAAGTCTGCGAACGGATGAAAGCTGAAAAGCGAACGGTTTTTCATCAAGGCGGCGAAATCTTATCATTTGAAATTCCAACAGGGATTACGAGTGAAGTAAGACCGCTTCCGTTTCCGGAACCGATTTCAAAAATTGAAGAACTCCTCATTCCCTGCCATTCCTCTGGAATTTTTTACGATGGAACTGGAAATCAAAATTTAGGGCTTCTAATTGCACGGCCATCACAGGGAAATTTTGAAATTATTCCGCAAGACTGGTTCAACACGGGGAATTTGGATTTTGGTTATCAATGGGTAACGCAATTTGCCCGTCATCCTCGGACAGGGAAAATAATTGGTGGAGGGATCCGTCTTTCATATTTCGTTTTAAGCGACAACTTTCGCGAAGTTCAGCAGCAAATTAGGTAGTGTTTCATGTCGAATTTTTTAACCAGAGAACCGACTTGGAACGCCGCTGATTACGCTGCGAATTCCGCCGTGCAACATGCCTGGGCACGCGAACTGATTGCGCGGCTTGATTTACGCGGCCATGAGCACGTTCTTGATGTCGGCTGCGGCGATGGCAAGGTCAGCGCCGAAATCGCCCACGCCGTGCCGCGCGGGTCCGTGGTCGGCATTGATGCCTCGCCGCAAATGATCCGGTTCGCCCGCGCCGCTTTATCCCGGGGCAAAATTCCCAATCTGAAGTTCCGGGTGATGGACGCGCGCCAAATCCGGTTTGCGCGGCCCTTCGACCTGATCTTTTCCAACGCCACCCTCCATTGGGTGGACGATCATCAGGCGTTTTTGCGCGGGGCGGCAGCGTGTCTGCACTCCAGCGGGCGGTTGGTGGTTTCTTGCGGCGGCAAGGGCAACGCACGGGATGTGTTTGTGGCGTTGCGTCCCGAAATGCGGCTCAAACGCTGGCGTCGGTTTTTCCGGAAGATGGAGAAGCCATATTTCTTCCACAGCCCGGAGCATTATGAAAAATGGCTGCCGCAGTTCGGATTCAAAACGATTGGCATCCGGCTCGTGCCGAAGAACGCGGTTTACACAGGGCGCGACAGTTTTGCCGCATGGCTGCGCACGACCTGGCTGCCTTACACACAACGCGTGCCAGAAAACTTGCGCGAGGAATTCATCGCCGCGGTCGCGGACCGCTATCTGGCCGAACATCCGCCGGATGCGGACGGAAAAGTGCATGTCAAAATGATGCGGCTGGAAATTGAGGCTGAAAGGGTGACAAGTGACGTGTGACATGTGACAAGAGCAGGCAGCAATCTTCTTTCGTGTCATTCCGTGTGTTTCGTGGTTCAATCACTCTTCGAAAATGAAAACACAGTTCAAAGAAATTCCCGGTTCCATCGTGGCGCCGCAGGGCTTTCTCGCCAGCGGCGTGTTTTGCGACATCAAACGCCTCGGGACCGGTAAAGGCTCGCAGCGAGGACAAAAACGGGATCTCGCGCTCATTGTTTCGGAAGTTCCGGCAACGGTTGCCGGCATGTTTACGACCAATCAGGTCTGCGCCGCGCCGGTAAAAATTTGCATCGAACGCGTCAAAAAGGGGACCGCGCAGGCCATCATTGCTAATTCCGGGAATGCCAACGCCTGCACCGGCAAACAAGGTTTACGCAATGCGCGTGAAATGACGCGCCTTACGGCTTGCGCTGTAGCCGCGAACGTGAGTTCGCGGACTAACCTTGCTGGCACAAACTCCAATCCGCGTTCTCACGAACGCGGCTACGAATTACCCGCCGAACGTGTCTTGGTCGGTTCGACCGGACGCATTGGTGTCACCCTGCCGATGGGGAACGTTAAACGTGGAATTTTGGAGGCGGCCAAGCTTCTGGGAAATTCATCGCGTCACGCGGACCAGGCCGTCGAAGCCAGCATGACGAGCGACACGCGGCCCAAACAAATCGCAGTCGAGTTCAAGCTCGGCGGCAAGACTGTTCGCATCGGTGGCATTTGCAAAGGCGCGGGCATGATACAGCCAGGGATGTCTGCGACCGGCGCGCGACCCGCCGCGCTGCACGCCACCATGCTTTGTTTCATTACCACCGATGCAGCGATTGAAGCGAAAACTTTGCAGGCCGCTTTGCAGGAAGCCGTCGCGCAAAGTTTCAATCGCATTACCGTGGACGGCGATATGAGCACGAACGACACGGTGCTGGTGCTGGCAAACGGACTGGCGGGAAATCCTTCGCTTGTAGCCGCGAACGTGAGTTCGCGGAAATCCGCGCTTTCACAAGCGCGGCTACGCGATTTTGAGATTTTCCAAGCGGCGCTGAGTCACGTTTGTCTGGAACTGGCGAAAATGATTGTGCGCGACGGCGAAGGGGTGCATCGCGTCGTGACGGTGCGCGTGAGTGGCGCGAAGACGGTTGCGGATGCCGATGCCGCCGCGCGGGCGGTGGCGAACAGCCCGCTCGTCAAGACAAGCTGGCACGGCGGCGACCCGAACTGGGGCCGCATTATGGGCGCGCTGGGCTATTCGCCGGCGAAAGTCGTCGAGGAGAAAGTGGACGTCGGTTACAGCTCCACCTTCGCGTCTGACGTTTCGGCGCGACGAGCCGGCGGCCGGAAGATTTTGTGGAGCCTCAGGCGCGGCCAGCCGACGAAGGCGACGTTCAAGCAACTCTGCGCTGCCGTGGCGCCAAAGGAATTTGATTTACACATCAACCTGAATCTTGGCAAAGCCGGCGCAGTGATGTATGCCGCTGATTTGACCGAAGAATACGTGGACTTCAACAAGGGCGATGTGACGGACGCGTCATCACTGGGCGGCTGAGCAATGAAAAGGCCGATAGCTGATTCAAAGCAATTCACGGTATTGCGAATGTTTGACGAATTCGCACGTGAAAGAGGAATTTCGCTTTCGAATGAGAGCGGCGGGAAACAATTCATTGAACAAATGGCAGTTGCGCTGAAAACGCACGGTAAAACTCCGACTGTCATCCACGGTTTTCGAATTCAGACAATGTTCGCGTATATTGCCGCTGCGCTTGGCGGCTGTCACATCATAACGGAAGAAGACGCGGGCGATTTATTTGTCGAATCAGTTAATTGCAAGCGGCCTGACTTTAGAATGCTGACCAAAGGTGGGCAGGAAATTTTTGTTGAAGTCAAAAATTTTGATCAACAAGAAGAACCGATGGCAGATTTTATTCAGAAGTCCGATTACATCAATTCCCTTAGACGATACGTAGATGCGTTTCAGAAGCCTTTGTTCTTTGCAATCTATTGGAGGCGTTGGTAGATATGGACGTTAACGCCAGTGGATTGTTTCACAAATAGTGGAGACAAAAGCTCGCTCAATCTTCTTAATGCTCTGAAGCAGGATGAAATGGCTCTTTTAGGTGATTGCCGCATTGGGATTTCCAAGCCTCTTGTCATGCGTCTTCATGCAGATCCAACCAAGTTGCGAAGCGTAGATTCTAACGGTCAGGTACAATTTACGATTGGAAATGTTTCGTTTCACGCCGGGGGCAAAGAAATTACGAATGAGTTTGAGCAAAAGCTCGCTTGGTTCTTTCTGAATTATGGCAACTGGCAAGATTTAGAACTCCCTGCGAAGATTGAAAACAACGAGTTGATTTATTTTGATGTAACTGGCGTTTGCGACGATCCAAACCCGGAACAGGAATTTCTTATCATTGGCAGTTTGAGCCAGATGATTTCTAGACAATTCGATTCTTTGACCGTCGGCGATAGCGAAATTCTTCGTTTGAGTCCGCAAGTTGATCCCGAAAAACTTGGAGTGTTAATACCTAAGGAACACAAAGGCGAAGCACTGGGCATATGGCGTTTCTATCAACAATCATCACTTTCGGACGCAAAGAAGCAGAACGTTGTTTCTTAAAACAAAAACGCCGCCGGATTGTTCCAGCGGCTTTGAATTCTTCATGCGACCTTTAATTCGCCATGCGTCCGGAAACACCTTTGGTGCCTTTGGTGATGACCCGGGCGGGTTCCTTGGGACGCAGGGCGCGGCAGGCGGCGCCGGCCGTCCACATTTCGGAATTGTGGATCTGGCCCAGTTCCTTCGCCAATTGCTCCTGGTAGTTGCGCGCGCCGCAGGCGGAGAGCACGCGGGCGCATTCCTTGCCCGTTTTGACGCGGTGGTAGAGTTCCTTGAAGACCGGCAACACGGCCTTCCGGAAACGCGGTTTCCAGTCCAGCGCGCCGCGCTGGGCGGTGGCGGAACAATTGGAATACATCCAGTCCATGCCGTTTTCATCCACGAGCCGGATGAGGCTTTGCGTCAGTTCCTCGACAGTTTCGTTGAACGCTTCGCTCGGCGAATGGCCGTGGGCACGGAGCACGTCGTATTGCGCTTCCATGATGCCGGCCAGGGCGCCCATCAACACGCCGCGTTCACCGGTGAGGTCGCTGAACACTTCATGCTGGAACGTGGTCGGGAACAGGTAACCCGAACCGATGCCGATGCCGATGGCGAGGCAACGCTCTTCCGCGTGGCCGGTGGCGTCCTGCTCGATTGCGAAACTGGAATTGATGCCCGCGCCAGTGAGAAAATTGCGGCGGACATTCAGGCCGGAGCCTTTCGGCGCGACCATGATCACATCCACGTTCTTCGGCGGGTTGACACCGGTCAGTTTCTTGTAGGTGATGGAGAAGCCATGCGAGAAATAGAGCGCGGCGCCGGGCTTGAGATTTTTCTTCACGACCGGCCAGATGGCGCGCTGGGCGGCGTCGGAAACGAGCATCTGGATGATAGTTCCTTTTCGCACCGCTTCCTCGATGTCGAACAGCGTCTTGCCGGGTTTCCAGCCGTCAGCGACGGCGCGGTCCCAGTCGCGTTTGAAGGCTTTGGCCTGGCCGACGATGACTTTGAAGCCGTTGTCGCGCAGGTTCAATCCCTGGGCCGGGCCTTGGACGCCGTAGCCGATGATGGCGATGGTTTCGTGTTTGAGCACCTTGCGGGCGCGGGCCATCGGGAATTCCTTTCGCGTGATGACTTTTTCCTTCGTTCCGCCAAAATCAATCGTTGCCATAAATCAATCTTTCTCGTCAGTGTGTTTTCAATGTCTTCAGCTCGTTCAAATGAGTTTTTAATCTTAAACATCAGTGCCCGTCCGTCAAATGTAAACGCAGTCAGGAATGGGAAACGGGATCAACCGTTCGTGTGCTTCTGGTTCAAAATCACAAAACCTATAGTGTCATTTTAACTTGAGGCAACACAGGTTCAATCCCCTTCACCCCTCGGTGTCACTTTCCCATGAGGCAACAAGATGGTTTGCCTCACTTCATTTTTCCTCTTTCAGCGAGCGATGTGAAAAATCGCTGATTTCCTCCCGTTTTTTCTCCAAACTCAACCAGCGGTGAAAATCAAAGCCATCGGGCGACGTGAATTCTTCGAACCCGCGCTGGGGGCGGCGTTGGCGGTGCTGTGCGGTTTGATGTTGTGGAAGATGCCGCTGGGCGAGCCGTGGGTGAACGCCAGCTACGATTATTTGTTCCGCTTTGGCGCGCGCGCCGTCACCAACCGGGTGACCCTGATTCTGATGGACAACGAGGCGTACGCTCAATTTCGCCAAAACCGCGGCGAGCCGTGGGACCGGGGATTACATGCCCAACTGCTGAACCGGCTGGCGGATGATGGCTGCGCTCTCGTGGTGTTCGACGCTTTCTTTGAGCAGCCACGCGACCCGGCCCGGGATGAAGCCCTGGCCGGAGCGATGCGGCGGCAACAACGCATCGTGTTGATGGCCGAGCAGGCGCAAGTCATACACCCCACGCTAGCCGGGGCGCAGCCCCTCCTCCCTTGGGAACTGTTTCTCAAGGCCGCCGGAACGAACTGGGGCGTTGCCTGGCTTGATCCCGATCTCGACTCGATTGTACGCCGGCATTGGCCGTTTCCCTCTCCGGGACTTTATCCGAGCCTGCCGTGGACGGCCGCGCGGCTGTCCGGGGCGCGATTGAGTGAAAACCCGCAGGAACGATGGTTGCGTTACTATGGCCGCGATGGCGCATGCATCAAATTGAGTTATCGCTTCGCGCTGACCCAGCCGACGAATTATTTCCGCGGGCAGATCGCATTCATCGGCACGGCGCCGAAAACATCAGTGCCCGGCGGCGAAACCGACAAATTTCGCACCCCCTACTCACGCTGGACCGGTGAATCAACTGGTGGCGTGGAAATTCTGGCCGATTCCTTTCTGAATCTGCTGAACGGCGACTGGTTGCGGCGCCCCGCATGGTGGCTGGAAGCATTGCTGCTGGCGACCAGCGGATTATTGCTGGGCGGCGGATTGTGCCGGGTGCGACTGCCGCTGGCTTGTGCCATTGCGGTGGGGGTTGCCGTGGTGGTGGCATTCGGGGCGATTTCCTGGAGTTACTTCTCCAACTATTGGTTTCCCTGGCTGGTTATCGCTGGCGGCCAAGTGCCCTGTGCCGTGGCCTGGGCGCTGGCATTGGGGATACGCCACGCACTCGAAAAAAGGACGGTGTCAGTTTCCCTGTCATTTCCCCGCCCGGCGGCGGCCATCGAGGAATTGCCGGATGCTCCCGGTTACAAATTGTTCAATCCACCCTTCGGCGAGGGCGCTTATGGCAAAGTCTGGCTGGCGCGGAACAAGGCCGGACAATGGCGAGCGTTGAAAGCAGTTTACCTGGCGAACTTTGACCAGAATACCGATCCCTACGAACGCGAATTCAACGGCATCAAAAAATACCAGCGCGTTTCCGACCAGCATCCCGGCTTGCTGCGGGTGGAATTTGTGAGTGAAAAGCAGGCGGGATATTTCTATTACGTGATGGAACTGGGGGATCCGTTGGAGCCGGGTTGGGAACATGAGCCTTCAACCTACAAACCGCGCGATTTGGTGAATGAACGCGCCCGGTCCCGGGGCCGGCGACTTCCGGTGCGGGAATGCGTGCGGATTGGCCTGGCCCTGAGCGATGCCTTGGATTTCATCCATTGCCAGGGGCTTACACACCGTGATATCAAGCCCCAGAACATTATTTTTGTAAACGGTCAGCCCAAACTGGCGGACTTGGGACTGATCACCGAAATCAAGCCGCCCGATCAGGAGCGAACGTTGGTGGGCACGCCCGGTTATATGCCGCCACCGCCGGAACGTCCGGGCACACCGCAAGCGGACCTTTACGCTTTGGGCATGGTGCTTTACGTGCTCAGCACCGGCCGCAATGCGGCCTATTTCCCGGAGATTGCCACGACCCTGGTTGAGGGCGGGGAGCCGGCGGACTTTTTCCCGTTGAATGCCGTCATCCTCAAGGCCTGTCAACCGGACCCGGCGCAGCGTTATGCCTCGGCGTCGGAAATGCACCGGGCTTTGCAGGGAGTGCTGAAGACGCTGGGAGCAGGTTGAGCGCAGTGCCCTGGACCCAGGGCAACTGTTAGATTTAGTGAAGCGAAACCGGCCGGAATTTTCCCGGAGGTTTCAGCCGGTTAATCGTGCCGAACCCAGATGGCTCCGCACCATCTCCGTGAGGCTCTCAGGTGAAAATGGTTTCTGCAAAAAACAGCCGGGGCACTGAGAGACTTCCGCCGTATCCGGGACATAGCCGCTCGTGAGTATCACTTTGAGACCTGGCCGTTCGCGTCTCAATTTGTCTGCGAGTTCCCGGCCATTCAGGCCGCCGGGCATGGACAGATCGGCCAGCAACAAATCAATTTGCGGGGCGTTCGCCTCCCAGATATCCAAAGCTTCCGAACAATCGGATGCCTCCCAAATGTGATAACCAGACTCTTCCAAAACATTCCGCATCAATGTTCTGACGTCGGTATCATCTTCAACCAGCAATATTTTTCCGCCCCCACTTGTAGGACTGGCTTTCATGTTTGAGGCGCTGCCTGACAAAAATTTCGAAGGTGATCACCGGTCACAAAGGCCGTTTTCCAAAGACGAAATGGGCAGCAACTGTCATGACTGTTGCCTGTAAATGACAGATTTAATCTCGTTTTCGTCCGGCTTTGCTGTGGGACACCATACCATCGCGTTGTTTTTATTTTACAAATACCAGCCCCGTCCTTGTTCCCATTACCCTATGCATCCCCAGCCCTATAGGGATCGGAGCTGGTAAAGTGTTATCGCGGATGCTTCGTCCCTGATGCGCGAGTTTTCGCAATCATTCAGGCAAGCAATTCCGTAACATCCGTTAAACTTTTCGTTATGCCACTACGACCAATACCTTGTTTACGTTCGCAAACACGGAATCTTTCAAAAATTTTCAGCCCGGAACCGAATTTTTAAAGCCAAGGCGGTTTCATTCAACGTGGAGATCCGAACAATAAACCCACGAACACAGCCCTGATAAGAGGAATGACGCCCGCCGGATTTTGGGGCGCCGTCGGCGCTGAACGCGGGACGCACGCGCCCCGCGTGCCGCCAGCGACGCTCTCATTGTTGGCTTCGCGTGATGGCACCTGATGTTGATTTGCACGCTCCCACGTTCGGGTTCGGCGCAAGGATGCGTCGAACCGCAGCCCGAAAGCATTCGGGACTGCGCTCCCTACAAAATTTCATCCGCTCCACTCGCCGGTTTGCAAATAGGGTTTGAGCTTTTCCTTGAGCGTTTCGCGGCCGCGATGGATGAGCGATTTGGTGGCCGAAAGCGAGCAATCCAGGATTTCGGCGATTTCATCGTAGCTCAATTCCTCCTGTCGGCAGAGCAGAATGGCGGTGCGCTGGTTTTCGGGCAGTTCAGCGAGGGCCTCCTCGATTTTTTGCGCGAGTTCGCCGTGCAATAGTTTTTCCGGCGCGGCAACGTGCGACTTGTCCTCGTATTGCCGGGGCGCCTGGTCTTCGTGTTCGGGGTGGGTTTCCTCGATGGATTCGGCGGGATGGCGCGAGCGGCGGCGGAGTTCGTTCAGGCACAGGTTACGTGCGATGGTGAACAGCCACGTGGAAAATTTTGCCGTCCGTTGGTACCGGCTGCGGAACTTGTACACCTGCAGGAAAACCGTCTGCGCCAGGTCTTCGGCCTCGATTTCGTCGCGCAGAGTGCGGTAGATGAAATTCAGCAGCGGCTGCTTGTATTTGTCCACCAGTTCGGCGAAGGCCGTGCGGTCGCCGCGTTTCACGCGGAGCATCAGTGCGGCATCGGGGTCAGGCTGGACTGGCATCACGGTGGAGTTTAATCGACCGGGAGCGTGCGACAAGGTTTCGCTGTAAAGTGGCACAGGCGTCCCGTCTGTGAAAAGGCCACCCGGGCCGGAGGCCTGTGCCATAGCTGCACTTGCGTTCGACCAATTTTGTCCGCAACTTGTGCCTCAGTGCAGGATTTGCTCAAAAAGATCGAAGCCGACGCCAAAGCGCGTCTGGCATTGCCGCCGAACGCCGACACGGCAGAAAAGCTCGCGCGCAGCAAAGGTTTTCTCAAGGTGGAGACACACCGGCTCAAGCTGTTACACCGTTCCGGTCGGAGTGGACGTGACATTTGCCGGGGCCGCGCGGCGATGCTCGATGCCTTGTTGCGGCATCTTTGGGAAAAGGCCAAGAGCAGCTTGTCGGCGCAGGCGCAAAAGGAATTTCCGCCGCTGGCGCTGGTGGCCATCGGCGGTTACGGCCGCGCGGAATTGAACCCGCACAGCGACATTGACTTCATGTTTTTGCACGACGGCCAGGTCGCGGCGGGCAAACCGCTGCCGTATTTGTCCAAGTTGATTGATGGCGTGCTGTATCCGCTGTGGGACATCGGCCTGAAGGTCGGACACGCGGTGCGGAGCATTGAGGATTGCGTCAAGGTGGCGAACTCGGACATGCAATCAAAAACGTCGCTCATCGAAGCGCGGTTCATCACCGGCGAGGAGGCCCTGTTCGCCAGGTTTCAGAAGACACTCGTGGACAAATGCGTCGTCGGCTTTGAAGAAAAATACATCGAGGCGCGGCTGGCGGACCAGGCGGCGCGCCGCGAGAAGTTCGGCAACTCGGCCTGCATGCAGGAGCCGAACGTCAAAAACGGCTGTGGCGGCCTGCGCGATTTCCAGAACCTGTTGTGGATGGCGTTTTTCAAATACCGCGCACGCTCGTTGCGCGAACTGGAGCAACAGAACTTTGTCGGCGAAACCGAACGCAAGCAACTGGAGGCGGCCTATGATTTTCTGCTGCGCGCGCGGACGGAACTGCACTACCACGTCAACCGTCCGCTCGACGTGCTGGGCAAGAACCTGCAGCCCGCCGTGGCGCACAATCTCGGTTACGGCGACCGCTCGCCGAGCAAACGCATTGAGAAATTCATGCGCGACCTCTACACGCACATGCGGAACGTCTTCCTCATCACCCGCACGCTGGAACAGCGCCTCGCGTTGTTGCCGGAGGCGCCAAGCCGGCTTTCGCTCCGCGCCTGGCTGCCCCGGCGGCGGCGCGAACCGGAAACCGTGGACGGTTTCAAATTTATCAACGGCGAAATCCACGCCGTGTCCAGCCGCGTTTTCCGCGACTCGCCGCGCCGGCTCATGCGCGTGTTTCTGCACGCGCAACAACGGCGATTGACGCTGCATCCCGACCTCGCGCAACTCATCCGCAACCAGCTCTCACTCGTGGACCGCGACTTTTTGAACGACGAGCAGGTGGCCGGGACATTTCTGACCATTCTCGAACGGCGCGGTGAAGTGGCACCGATTCTGCGCGCGATGCATGAGGTGAATCTGCTCGGCAAATACATTCCCGAATTCGGCAAGCTCACCTGCCTCGTGCAGCATGAGTTTTACCATCAATATGCCGCCGACGAACACACGCTGGTTTGTCTGGAGCAACTGGACCGCGTTTGGGAGGCCAAAGACGACCCTTACAAAAATTATGCGCCGCTCTTTCAAAGCCTCGAACGGCCGGGCCTGCTCTATCTGGCGCTGCTGTTGCACGATGTGGGCAAGGCGGAACACCACAGCCGGCGGAAGCATCCTGAGGCCAGCGCCGCACTGGCGATGCGTGCCGCCAAACGGCTCCGGCTCGACAGCGCCGCGACGCACACCCTGCAAATCATCGTCGAGAATCATCTGGTCATGGCCGGCATTTCGCAGCGGCGCGATCTCGACGACCCCGCCGTGATTCGCCATTTTGCGCGCCAGATGGGAACGCCTGAAGCGCTCAATTTGCTCACGCTGCTGACGTTCGCCGATGCGCAGGGCACGAGCGACAAATTGTGGAACGGTTTCAAAGACGCATTGCTGTGGGATTTGTATGCCCGCGCCATGCCGCTGCTCACCGGCGGCACGGAATTCATCCGCGCCGGAATGGCCCGGCGCGAATCGCTCCTGAAGGAAGTGCGGGAACTCGCGCCGGCGGAGTTGAGCCAGGAGGAATTGCAGGCGCATTTCGCCACGCTGCCGCCGCGTTATTTTCAAATTCACACGGCGACGGAGATTCTCGACGACCTCGCCCTCACGCACCGGTTCCTGCGCCGTCAGGTTCTCGAAGATGGCAAAGCCTGGTCGCCGCTGACGGCGTGGCAGGACGAGCCCAACCGCGGTTACAACCTCGTCAAGGTCTGCACCTGGGATCGCGCCGGCCTGTTCAGCAAAATCACCGGCTCCTTCAGCGCCGTCGGCGTGAACATTCTCGGCGCGCAGATTTTCACCCGCGCCGACGGCATCGCGCTCGACACGTTTTTTGTCAACGACGCCGCCACCGGCAACCTCGCCACGCACGAACAGCATGACAAATTCGACAGCTTGCTCGATCGGGTTTTGACCGGGCCGGAGGTTGACCTGGCTGCGCTCATCCGGCGCCACATTGTGGCGCGACCGCGGTATCAGGCCTACACCGGTGAGCGCATTCCCACGCAAATCCGGCTCGACAACGAGGCCTCCGACACGCGCACGCTCATCGAAATTGAAACGGAAGACCGCCTGGGTTTGCTTTACACGATTTCCCAGACACTGGCCGAGTTAGCGCTCGATATTTCCGCCGCGCGCATCGTGACCGAACGCGGCGCGGCGATTGACAGTTTTTACGTCCGCGAACTTGACGGCAGCAAGGTGGAATCCGTCGAGCGGCAACTTTTGATCGAAGACCGGTTGCGGAGTGCCATCCACCGGCTGGATATCCGGCCGTGATGGTGCTGCAAAGCAGTTGCCAGCCGCCGTACGGTTTGGTAAAACCAATCAGCTTCAACGTGGCGGGCAATGCCGCGTCGCAGCTCCGACACTCGTCTGAGGGGGGCGGGCCTGCCCGCCGTAGCCCCAACGGAGTCGGGGCGTAGGCGGGTGTGGTTCAGTGGCAGAATGCGGGCTTCCCAAGCCTGAGATGAGGGTTCGATTCCCTTCACCCGCTCCACTTCTAAAATAGTCAATAAAACCAATGTATTTGACCTTTTCTGGGTAATAACATACTTATCACAACATGACCAACAATCAGCAGTTTCAGTAAGCTAAAATTATTTCAGTTACTGCTTCTTCGCCCTGCTTGCCTGAAATTCAGCCAGTTGCCTGTCCGATTCCGCTTTGCTGGTTGACAGGACTTTTTTGACGGCGGTTTTGAAACCGTCAAACGGAACCAACTGAATTTCATCGGCCTTTTGACGTTTTGGCATTTTCGTCTTCATACCAAGAAGAAGCAGAGTCGCCTTTGGCGGCGGCATCTTTTTCTTGGACGATTTCTTGTTCATGCTGTTTATCAGAACGGAATTTCCCCGAAACAGTTCTATCTGTCAAAGCCATAAAGATTCTGGTTTTGAATTTCGCCTAGAGACAGCTATGCAGCCCGATTCTGAAAAACCGCCCGATAAAGGCACCACCCGCATCAAGTGCCCGAAATGCGGGCACAAATTTTCCTGTGATCCCGGTTGGATCAAAGTCAGCGATTTTATTAGCTGCCCGAACTGTGGGGAATTGATCCGAGTTAAGGAATCGGAGACCGATTAAATAATGTTGACGAATTAAACCTGCGGGTATTGGCTTTTCACCGGCTCATGCCGTGTGTTATGGCAAACAAACCACTGTCAGTAGGGGTTAAATCGGCTTTGATTACAGCGGGTGCGGTGATTATTGCTGCTCTTATTGCACTTTTGCGTCATTCTACGCCAATGACTTCTCAGTCAATTAACAATTCACCCGGAGCCACACAGGTCATACAGCGTGACGGCGGCCAATCAGTAAATACCCAGTTTGAGACCAAACTTGCCGAAGATTACGACCATGAGTTCAAGAGTATGACCCAGAAAAGAGCGAAAGCGGCAGTTGCCATTCATGAATATCTTTCAAAGGGTGATTGGAATCTGGTCACAAATAACACTGACGCACTGGACGAAGTTTTAGGGTTTTTTGAGAAAATAGGTTACAATGAACAACGCGGTTTAATCAGTCCCGACGTGGTATATGAATACTTCTGTGACGACATCATGGCCTATTATCAGGCGAGCGCAGGTTACATCACAAAAGTCCAAAAATCAGAAGGAGAGACTGTTTTCTCAAACATCAAGCCGCTCTTTGATGTTGTGGTTGAAATCGAAGCGAAAAAGGAACATACGAACGTCGCTGCCGTTGGTTTTGAGAAAGCAGATTTAATTGATTATTTTAAATCCGAAACCAACTCGGTGAATTTGAAGGAAAATAAATGAAGTGGCTGGCACGTCATGGACTGGTAATTAGGCTTGTATAAATCGCCTGATAAAGTTCCCGACTGTGATAAAACCATGCTACGCTACACTATACGCGACAGCGATAAACAGAGCAATCAATTTGGCGTGTAGCTAACTCATGGCTTTCCCCAGTAAAAATTATTATTTGTCCAAATTGGTACCTGACCGTTTGACGGAGTATTTATTGGCAATAAACCCGCGAAAGCCGGAACTCCTACATTCCCTGGCACTCCATTGCAAACCATGTTCGTGCCGTTGTCCCAATAATGCCCCAAGAAAATTGCTGTATGCGTGTTATCTATTATTCCACCCGTGCTCGTGCCACCCCAATGTCTTAGATGCAATTCTCCGTGCGTGAAGTCGTAAACGCAATTACTTTGGTTGCAGGTTATGCAGTAAGCCGTGTTGCCGTGGGCTGATTGGCTGTTGTCCAAGTCAATCGAATTATCTCCGTAAAAAACAAACCATCCTTGGTTGGTTGAACGCAGAGAATCGGCTGAACTGTAAAACGGAACCGCCCATTGGGGATCGCCGCTCTTGCTCACGCCAACGATCCGGCAATTGTCGATTATGTTCGTCCCGTGGCCTGCGCCCTGAAAAGCGTTTTCATAACCCAGAAAATAGTCGTTTTTGAAAATGCAGTTGGTCATGTCATTTAGAGACATGTCGTCGCCTGAACCACCAGTGTACTCTATGATTGTGCAATTTTCCATGTCGAGATGATCAGGGCCGGTTCCATACGTATTGAACTGAGAACCGTTCAGCAGCACCAAATAACGAACTTGGTTGCTGATTGATACACTGACTGCTTGCGCTCCCGCTCCCGATAGTATTGTTCCAGCCTTTTCGTCTCCGTATAGATTTTGCATCGGCCACAGTTCTATAGGCATTCCGCCAATACCAGGGGATTGATAAGGAAAGACTCCGTCACCCATGTAAATACCGAATGGCCTATAACTGGCCAAAGCCAGACACCAAGACGTATAAAACGGTGTCCCGCCAACTTGGGCGGTTGCATCGTTTCCATTGGCCGCAAGATAGAGTGCATTTGTCAGTGTGCCAGAAGGAACGGGAACCAAGGTGAACCCACCGAAATTAGTTGGTATCATATAACCCGTCGTGGCAATGTTTCCATTAAAGTCAAGCCAAGCACCCGGACTAAACATATCGGCCAAACCGTTTTGACCCTGAGATATGGCATATCCATTCGTAAAATCACCCGATCCCGGAGCATCCAAATTGGTCGTCAGACAAGGAAACGCATCCAAACAATCATTCGTAAAATGATAATTCTGCCGAAGGACATTTGTATAATCAAATACAACGTAAAGCTCACCGGTTATGTTTGTAATATAGGGAGCAAAACGGGGAAGATAAACCCAGTTGTAATTCGTATCCGCAAATCCCGACGCCAAAAATCCTTGATGCACCGGAACTGGAACCAATTGAAATAAGTTGGTTATTGGTGATCCATTCAGAGCATTTATCGCCATAGTTGCGCTATCCGCGTTGCCATGAAAGGTGCCGGTGTAGATGTTACTGCCTACTTTGAATTTTTGTACCGGCGCTTGTGCGATGCCGGTCATTTTGCAGCCGGTGACAATGCCGACCAGTCCCAAAATCAGCACAAAAAACAGATACAGGTATTTTTTCATCAGTTCCATCCCCCGTTGTAGTACATCCACTGTTGACCGTTTATATCCACGACGATGTGCACTAGTGCTGGCGGGACAACCGTTGGCGGCCCCGGATAATCTATGTAATCGGGAGCACCGCCCCCAGAAGTTACGCCTTGGCCGTCCGCCGCGTTGGGATTCGGGACATAGGTTATCGGCACGTTGCTTTCAGGCACGGTTTTCATATTGCTTCCAGTTCCCACTGGATCGCCAATATATGCTGGCTGCATATTCCCCCTAACTACACCCGTGAAGAACGGATTTTAGTTTCCCCGATTCGCGCCAATCAACTGCCGGTAGGTCAGCCGCCGTCCAGCAACCGAACCAGCCGCTTTTAGAAATCGCTCCCCATCGGAAGAATCGCGGTTATTGAACCGGAACGCTTCTTCGTCCAAATACCGGAACAGATGGAACGGCTCGACACTGACGTAGGTGCCCTTGAAGCAGCGTTTGAGCAGGCACCAGAAGTTTTCCAGCCCGTTCGTGTGGACATTGCCCCGCACGTATTCTCTGGCGTGGTCAATCGCCTGATGAACGTAATCCGCATTCAAGCCGGTGTAGGACTGCAACGCATCCGTAAAAACCTGTGAACCTGCCGTGACGTGCTGGCGGACTTCGTATTGAACTGTTGGCCGCCGCGCATTGGGAACGTGTTTGACCTTCACCTTGCTGGTTTTGGCTTTGGATGCCCGTTCCAGAAGTCCCATGACGATTGCCTTGCCAACGCCACCAGTCCCGCGTCCGCGCCTTTTGTTCCGGGCAACGTGCATGTTGCGGGCCTTGCCGCCGATGTAGGTTTCGTCAGCTTCGACTTCACCGGAGAGTTTTTCAACCGTGCCGGATTGCAGAGCCGTGCGGATGCGATGCCCCATAAACCACGCGCTCTTTTGTGTAATGCCCAAAGCGCGGTGCAGTTCGTAGGAACTGATTCCGTTTTTGGCGCTGGCAATGAGCCATATTGCGACCAGCCATGTTCCCAGACTGATAGGGCTGTCTTCCATGATGGTTCCCACCTTGAACGAAAATTGCTGCCGGTCAGGGCAATTCTCGCATGTCCAAATCCTGCGATTTGCAGTGAATGACACATGGGCAGAACCACAGCGCGGACATTTCACGCCGTCCGGCCAGCGCATGGAAACGGCAAATTGAAGGGCGGTGTCGGGGTTGGCAAAATACTCAATGGCTGCTTTCAGCGTTTTTGGAAGCTCGTTTTCTTTCATGCCCCAAATATCGCAGAAAAGCTATGTTGTGTCAAGTATATTATTACCCTTTTCTGCTTGCGGAGATAGGCAAAAGTAAGACATGGAGTAAGATATGGACTTCCCAAAACTTCGTTGACTTTCCTTGGACGAAATCGCGGATTTGAATGGTCTCTGACATGGAAAACGGCGTGGAACAACGCTACCCGCTGAATCAAACGCCCGCCACAGGGCATTTACAGCGCACGGCGAGCCATTCCAAAGCAACGTGATGTGATGAGGCAAGCAGCGCAAAAACATACATGGCCGCACCCCTCTTTGAATTACGAACGGCAAGGGACATTTTGAAACGCTATTGGCTTAACCGGCAATCCAAATGCGGACATTTTCAGCTTCAAATCTTCCGCATGCTCGCTCACACTTCTTATTATGAAGCGTGCAGAAAGCGTGAATGATTTTCTTGGGCTTGCCGCCGAACTGCGGGATACTTTTGGGTTTAAGAAAGATGACCGTTTTGGGCTTTGGTTTCGCGGTCAAGAACGGGCTCAGTGGCCTCTCTGCCCTAAGTTATACCGGGATTACGGGGGCTACAAAAGGGTTAAGGACGAAATAGAGGATGAAATCCGTGAGGAGTTTATAGTTCGAGCGCCAATTTTGTGTGAATCACTTCCGGCTGGCGATGATGGTCGAACAGAATGGGAGTGGTATTTCTTGATGCAACACCACGGAGTCCCTACGAGGCTTCTGGACTGGACTGAAGGCGCACTTATTGGCCTGTATTTTGCGGTCAGGAATAACCCCGGGCACTACGATGCAGCCGTCTGGGTACTCGATCCGTATGAACTCAACAAACAGGTTATTGGAATTGCTGAAACCATTGCCCCAAATGCCAGCGGAGTGAGTCGGCGCGATAGAAACCGCGTTAAAAGATGGTTGTCACCGAGATTCAAAGACACGTGGGATTTGCCGAAAGAGCCGATTGCAGTTTATCCTACCCACGTCGTTCGCAGGATTAGCACCCAGCGTTCGTGTTTTACGGTTCATGGGTCTGACGAGAAGGCGTTGGATAATCGTGAAAAAAAGAAAAACGGTTGCTTGGCCAAGATCATCATTCCGTCATTCAGTGTCAGCAGGATCAGAAAGGAGCTTGAAAGTTGTGGAATTGATGAAAGCACAATTTTCCCTGATTTGGACGGTTTGGGAAGATCAATCTGCACAAACTGGCTCCCCGATGACCAAGAACCTCCTCACCAAGGGGTCTGTACGCGGCTCCGTCCCTCAAAAGTTGCCAAAGGCCAAATCGGAGTTTTCGCAATCATTCCGATCAAGAAAGATACACCACTTTTTCATCGCGATAATGAAGAAATGCTTTGGCTAGCACAAAGTTCCCTGCCCAAAAGGCCAAAAGAAATTCGCAAGCTGTACGACGACTTCGCGGTTTTCAAAGATGGGCGATTTGGCTGCCCGCCAAACTTAAATCACCTGACAGTGTCTTGGTATTTGAATGAACCTAAAAGAGGCAAGCGACCAAATGTGCGTTGCAACCCGGAGACGTATGATTTCTTCGCTATGGAGGACATCAAACCGGGTGATTAACTAACAGTGGTCTATGACACTTACAGCGATTCGCCACAATCGGTGGTCGAGAGAATTCCTACAAGAAAGAAAAATTGTTCCCAGTAAAAGCTTGCGCTCTGCGCTGCTTTATTAATCGGAGCATAAAATACTTTACATATGAGCGGAGTTATGACAGCATGGCGGCGTGAAACATCCCGATTTTCGCTCGTTGACTCCCCCCGCGCAGGAGGCGATCCGCTTCAAG
>JBEKHY010000026.1:0-50261 GCA_050012035.1 Verrucomicrobiota bacterium
CCCACCATATACACTGCGACAATCCCGGCCAAAGTCAGAATCCGCTTCCACCATTTCCAGTGACCGGCGAACAGGGCCAGCAGGGCGCAGACCAGGACCGTCTCCTTGAAAAAACAGCCCACGCACGTCGCCGCTACCATCAGCCACATCTGCCGCCGCTCGAAAAACAGGACGGCCAACGTGAAGAACAGCGTGGCGGGCAGGTCCCACGGATAAAAATACATGCCGGAGGCGGGTGAAAAGTTATACATCAACCCAGCGAAGATACCGAGGTTGATGAACAGCGAGTGACGCAAGGCGAAAATGACGGTCAAAAACAGGACCAACAACCATATGGCTTGATACATCGCGAAAAGGCATTCATAGCGTTCGACTCCGAAGCTGTAGTTCTTGGCCAGGAAATCAAACAACCAGCCGGACAACAACAAACCCCACAACCGTCCCTTCCAGACGTCGCCGAGTTGCTGCAAATGAAAAGCCGGAATGGAGCACGAGGTGGATACCCAACTGTTGGTGGTGTTGTGGGGACTGCCAACGGCAAAATTTTCGACGAGGAAGTAGTAGGTCACGCTCAGTGAAACCGCCACGAACAACTCGAAAACCAGTAGCCGCCAATTTGTCCCGCCCCGTCGTACACGAAAGGCGCCGCCCATCGCATCCCGGTCATCTGAATCCAGCCCTGCGCGCGGCTTCATCGCATTGCTTTTTTTTTTGCTGCTGGCATTGGCCATGAATTCAGGCTATATGTGGCCAATATCCCGGTCAAGTCGTGTTGCACCTTCGCAACCCAGCTTTTGAATTTGCCTTTTTCCGCTTTGAAGATTTACTTGCAGGCAAACCATGCGTCCGCGCAAACCCAACCTGGTCCGTTCGACAACCCTCGCCGTGTGTTTTTTGTGCTTTTGCGTGCAATCTCTTTGCCGGGCGCAAACAGCGACCAATCTGTGGAAATTTCCCCTGCCTTTCCGGGAATTCGACCGGACGGCCGCCTCGTCCGCGGCCATCGCTCCCGACGGCACGATTTTTCAAGCGACCTTTGAAGGCGCGCTGTTCGCCCTCACGCCGCGGGGCAAGTTAAAATGGAAGTTCCATGCCGGCCGTGAAATTAAATCGTCGCCGGCAATTGCCGACGACGGCACGATTTATTTGGGTTCGCGCGACCGGAAGTTTTACGCCGTCTCGCCGGCCGGCAGACTCAAGTGGTCTTTCGAGACGGGCGCCTGGGTGGATTCATCACCGGCGATTGGCAAGGACGGGACAATTTACTTCGGTTCGTGGGACAAAAAATTTTACGCACTGAACCCTGATGGTTCTCAAAAATGGGTTTTGACGACGAGCAACGTTGTTGTTTCTTCGCCGGCAATTGGCGCCGACGGCACAATTTATTTCGGTTCGCATGGCAAAAAATTTTATGCGCTTAAGCCGGACGGAACGGTCCGCTGGACGTTTTTGACCGGGGGTGAGATCATTTCCTCACCCGCCATCGCTGCCGACGGCACGATTTATTTCACCTCGACGGACGGGAACCTGTATGCGCTCCGTCCGGACGGGACGGAACGCTGGCGTATGCACACCGGCGGCGCGACTGAATCGTCGCCGGTCCTCGACGAAAACGGCAACATCTATTGCGCGGTGAATCAGTGCCTCACTTCGGTCAGCAGCGATGGGAAAAGAACGTGGCGGTGGTGTTCGGCAATTAATGTGGATCAGACCGCTGCCATTGCAGCGAACGGCTCGATTTACTTTCCGGCGCCGTGGCGAAGATTGGTGGCCCTTAATCAAAGCGGCGCTGAACTGTGGCACGCCGATTCAGAATCGAATGTCTCCAACTCGCCGGTCATCGGCAACGACGGGGTGGTTTACATGTGTGCCGGCCGATGGTTGTATGCCGTCATCCCGAAGGATGGTCTGGCGCCACCGGCGAAAAGTTCCTGGCCGATGTTCCGCGCCAATCCGCGCCACACCGGCCGCGTGCTGACCGCGAATTGACCCGGTGCCAGAAACTTTCACAACCGCTCGCGTCCGGCAAAACCTGAGTCGAGGTCGTGCCAGAATTCGATGTCATCCTCCTCCTGTTCCCAGCAGAGAAAGGCCTCCTTGCCGCCGACGATGGCCGGAAAATCCACCAGCCCACGCGCCAAATCCTTGATGAAAATCCGGCGGCGTTGAAACTCGGCGAGAATCCCCTGCATTTCCGCAAGCGTGCGAATCCAACGGTTCACCGTTTCGCCGCCGACATCGTTCCTTTGCCCCGTCAAGCCGCTCAAACGCTTGTCGAAACGCTCCAGATCCTGCCGCAACCGATGGAGCTGCTCCAGCCATTGGCGAACCTGCGGCAACAACGCGCGCGCTTCGTCGCGGGTATAATGTTTGTCGAAACGATGTTCCATCAGCAAAAAAATTGCCACGCATCGAAGAAACAACCCCTCCCCGTGCCTGCCTCAATGCAAGCGCGCGAACGAACGAAAGAACTCGCCCGGCAGATTACTTCTGCCACGTGCGCTTCTTGTGCCGGTGCAGACGGAGCTTCTTGCGCCGTTTGTGCCGGTTGATTTTTGCCTTGCGGCGTTTTTTGAGTGAACCCATGCACGGACGAAATAAGCGAAAACGAGAGGAAAGCCAATCTGATTTTTTGATCCAACCGCCTTTTCGCCTTGCATTTTTGACGGACACCATTGCCCGAAGGATCAAAACCCCGTACCACACTCAATCAAAACTAGTCCGGCATAAAGCTCCATCCGACGCTCTCGAAAACGTCGAAAATAATGCAGGCAAATTCCACGTCATAATCCGTCTCCTCCGGCATGGTGGCGGTCAGGGGACGCCCAGAGGCGTTCACGGTGAAAACCAGATTGGATTTGCGGTTCTCGAAAACAATCCGCACTCGATCTTGATGACGCTCGGCCTTGCAGGGCAAACCCGCGTCCGCGAATCGTTGGCAAATCTCCGCTACTGTGACCGTTGAAGTGTGCTCCTTCGGCTCGGCGAAAAAGTTGTCTTCGACTATCATTACGTCATTGTCGTTGAGTGGTTGAGAGCAAAAATAGTGCCGCTCACGACCTCAAAACGGCGAGGAAAGGCCGGGACTATTTAAATGTGGCAACCCCTGGCATGGCGGATGCCATCTGTTTTCAAGAAACGATTCCGGGGCAGGCCCGCCCGGCGGGGTTGCCTCACTGTCACGCCATGCGGGAGCAGCTTTCACTTGTCCGCCTTCGCTAAAGCAGCGGCGGGACAGGTTATCCCGAACGCCTCAACTCCAAAAGCCTTCGCCAGCCGACACACGGGCAACTCCATCAATTCCAATGCGGCGATTTCGGCTGTGGCCGGACCCTCGCCATCAACAGCATGGATGTCGCTTTAGATGGGCCTGGCCAGGCCCCCCGCCCGGCGTTATCGGCAGGAAAGTTGCCTGCTTCAAAGCGGCATTCACCGCGCAAAATGGTTTCGCTGCTGAACGATTTGCATTATGTTTGGTCGAAGTTGTGCAATTCATCATGCGCCATTTGAAATTAAAAAACATCGGGCCGGTCGCGCTCGCGGCGGTGTGCTGTTTTCTCATCGTTGCCGGTTGCGTTACCACCAGGAAAACTCCACCGCCGGCACCTCCCGCCCCGCCGGCTCCCGTCGGGCTGAAGCCCGGCCCGAATGACGGCCACATTGCTTATTGGACGGCGCGGTTTCTGGAGGAATATCATTACTCGCAGCAACCGTTGGATGCGAAGATGTCCGGGAAATTTTTCGATGGCTACGTGGAAGCGCTTGACCCGCGCTGTGAAAATTTCCTGCAATCGGACCTCGCCGAATTCGCACACTACCGGACCAATCTCAACACGCTCACAATCGGCCGCCATGACACCGCTGATTTGACACCCGCCTTCGTCATTTTCCGGCGGTTCGTCGAGCGTTTTGAGCAGCACACGGCCTATGTGGACGAACTGCTCAAACAGGACAAATTCAAATTCAACACCGACGAACGTTTTCCGCTCGATCGCCGTCATGCGCCTTATCCCAAGGACCTCAACGAGGCCCGGCAGCTCTGGCGGCAGCGTCTGCGTTATGAATATTTGCAGGAAAAACTCAGCCGTGAAATCTCGCCGACCAATGCCAGCGTGATTTTGACCCTGCCGAAATCCGCCACCGAGGAAATCGCCGACATGCTCGCACGGCATTACGGCTGGAACTTGCACATAGTCACGAACTGGGACAGCGACAATGTTCTGCAAACCTATCTCAACGCCCTCACCCACGCCTACGATCCGCACTCGGATTATCTCAACAACGAGCACGCGCAGGATTTTTCCATCAACATGAGCCTCTCGCTTTTCGGCGTCGGCGCGCAACTGAGCGAGGACGACGGCTATTGCACCATCAACCAGCTCATCCGTGGTGGCCCCGCTTATAAGAACAAACAGCTCAAGGAAAAAGACCGCATCGTCGCCGTCGCCCAGAGCAACCAGCCGCCCGTGAACGTCGTGGACATGGAACTCGCCAAGGTTGTCCAGCTCATTCGCGGCCCCAAAGGCACCGAAGTCCGGCTGACTATCAGCCCGGTGGATGACCGTGCCGCGCGCCGGGTTGTGTCCCTGATCCGCGACGAAATCAGGCTTGAGGACCACGCGGCCAAGGCTCGGTTGATTGATTTGCCGGACGGTCACGGCAGCACCAACTGCATTGGCGTCATTGATCTGCCGTCGTTTTATGCCACGGTGGATGTGCCCGGCAATTCCGGGCACTCGGAAAGAAGCACCACCGCCGACGTCACGCGCCTCGTCAAGAAACTCGAACAGGAAAAGGTCGCCGGCCTCATTCTTGATTTGCGCGGCAATCCCGGCGGCTCACTGGACGAAGCCGTCAAATTTACCGGCCTGTTCATCAAGGATGGCCCCATCGTGCTGGCGCGCAATTCAGACGGTCGTGTCGCCGTTGATTCAGACACCGACCCCGGTGTGCTTTATGACGGCCCGCTGGTGGTGTTGGTCAACCGTTTCAGCGCGTCCGCTTCAGAAATTGTCGCCGCCGCGTTGCAGGATTACGGACGCGCCCTCGTCGTCGGCGACACTTCCACGTTCGGCAAAGGCACGGTGCAAAACCTGAGTCCGTTGCGACCGTTCATCTGGCCGGCCACCGCATCCGCGACCAACGACCCCGGCACACTCAAAATCACCATCCGCAAGTTTTACCGCGTCACTGGCGCTTCAACGCAACTGCGGGGTGTGACCCCGGACATCATTTTGCCGTCCACGCTCAGTTACCAGACGGACGTGGGCAGTGAACGCACGTTGGAAAACGCCCTGCCGTGGGACACCATCCAACCGGTGAATTACAGCCAACTGAATCTGGTGCAACCCTATCTCAACCTGTTGCGCCAGCGCTCGGACGCGCGTGTCGCCACCAATCAGGAATTCGTTTATATCCGGCAGGACATTGACGAACTTCAAAAAGTGCCGGGCGGTAAAACAATGCCAACGCCACGGCCATCGCCGCCGTTCATTGACAAATCCCAAAAACCACAGGGCGACAACATTGACGAACTCCAAAAACAGGAGGGCGACAAGACCGCCGCGCTCAATGAACGCGAAGCGTTGAAGGAACGCGAAAAAATCGCCGCGCAAAACAAGGCACGCGACGAAGAACGCGCCGCGCGCAAAGCGCCCGACGAAAAAATTTATGAACTGACCGTCGAGGACTGCGAGCAACCCGGTTTGCCTCCGCCGCTGGGACAAACGAATGAAATCGCCGTGGCCGGTTCGACTAATGCGGTCACAAAGGCAACCGGGGAAAAACCGCCGCCACCGAATGATCCGATGATCTACGAGACCGAGAACATACTTGAGGATTACATTGCGTTGCTGTCCAAAAGCAACGTTTTGATAGCGAACCATCTCAATTTATGAAAACGCTCATCCCATGCTTCTGCGCGTTGTTCGTGGCCAATAGCGTCCTGGCCGATCCTTATTCGGCGGCGATCAGGCAAGCCAAAGACGTCTCCGCCAGGGTAACCAAAGCGGAGCAGGGAAACCCGCCGCAAGCCGCGCCGGCGCCTGCTGCCCCGCCGCAACCCAATCCGCAACCCAATCCGGCGCTCGAAGCCACGCTGCTGAACATTGCCAGTTTGCGCGCCGATTTCGCCGCCCTCGGCAATTTGACCGGCACCAACTCCGCCGACGCGCAAAAACAGTCGCTGGTGAACGACTTGGCGGCGGCGGCCCAGGGCGCGAAGCCGTCGCCTGCCTCCGCTTCCAAACTGGCCGATGACTTGGCAACGGCCACCGCCGGGAAGGTAAAATCGGACGCAACGCATCAGAAACTTGCACGGGACGTGCACGCCATTTTCAACAGCTCGCATCTCTCGCCGGCGCAACAACAGATGATTTTTGACAACGTGCAAAAAATCTTGCAGAGCAGCGGAGCATCACTGAATGATGCCACCAATGTTGTCAACGACATCAAAACGATTGCCACGGAAACCAGGTGAGCGCATTCGCCGGATAAAATGTCCGGTTTGCAAAAAATCCGGAGACTGGTTTGCGGGCAAATACGGACCGTTCTGCTCGCGTCGGTGCCGGTTGATTGACCTCGGCAAATGGCTCGGTGAGGAACATGTGATCTCCGAATCGCTGCGCCCGGATTATTTGAACAAAACGGAGGCGGCTTAAAAGCAGGCACGCGTCGCGTCTTCCCTGCCGGCATTTTACAAGAGGGATACCTGTGCTACCTTCGGGAACTGAAAAAAATGAGGTTGCCAATTTATCTATTGCTGGCCGCAGGCGCGCTGAATTCAGCCGCCCAGGCGCAATCCACCCATCCTATGAACGCGACCAATAAAACTGAAACCGCCACGCTCGGCGGCGGCTGCTTCTGGTGCATGGAAGCCGTTTACGAACGATTGCCCGGCATCATCTCCGTCACCAGCGGTTTCGCGGGTGGCCACACGGCCAATCCGACCTATCAACAGGTTTGCAACGGCGATACCGGCCATGCCGAGGTCACGCAGATTGTGTTCGATCCCGCGAAAATCTCCTACGCGAAGCTGCTCGACGTGTTCTGGCAGGCGCACGACCCGACCACGCTGAACCGCCAGGGCGCCGATGAGGGTACGCAATACCGCTCCATCATTCTTTACCACAACGAAGCGCAAAAGCTGGCGGCGGAAAAATCAAAGGCCGAAGCGCAGAAAAATTTCAAGCACCCCATCGTGACCGAAATCGTCCCGTTCACGAAATTTTACAAGGCCGAGGACTACCACCAGGAATATTACGACAACAATCTTCATGCACCTTACTGCCAGATTGTTATCGCCCCGAAACTAAAAAAACTGGAGAAGGAAAAGGTTATCCAGGAGCAGCCGCAGCTCGGTAAATAAAATCCCCTGAAGTGACGCCACACCTCCAGGCAAATTCGCTGTTCGGATTTCACACGCCGCCGAACCGCCGATGGCGGCGGGTGTATTCCTCCAGCGCGGCGTAAAATTGCGGCCTGCGAAAATCCGGCCAGAGCGTCGGCGTGATGACGAGTTCGGCGTAGGAAATCTGCCAGAGCAGAAAATTGCTCACGCGCATCTCGCCGCTGGTGCGGATGAGCAAATCGGGATCGGGAATGTTCCGCGTCCAAAGATGGTCGGAAATGACCTCCTCGGTGATGTCGGCGGGTTCAAGTTTGCCGCGTTTCACCTTCTCGCCGATTCGCCGCACAGCGTCCACGATTTCAATGCGGCTGCCGTAGCTCAACGCCATGACGAGCGTGAGGCCGTTATTTTTGGAAAGGGTCGCAATGGATTTCCTGAGATGTTCCTGCACGTTTTCCGGCAGGCGGTAAATCTGGCCGATGACTTCTAGCCGGACGTTGTTCTTGTTCAATTCCGGCGTCTCGATTTTGAGGTAGTGGACGAGATATTTCATCAGCGCGTCCACTTCGTCCTTGGGGCGGTTCCAATTTTCCGCCGAAAAGGCGTAGAGCGTGAGGTATTGGATACCGAGTTCGCCGGCGGCGCGGATGATGGTGCGCGCGGATTCCGCCCCCTGCCGATGCCCCTCGATGCGCGGCAGACCGCGCGCCTTCGCCCAGCGGCCATTGCCGTCCATGATGATGGCGACGTGCCGCGGCAGGGAAGCCTTGGCTTCGGGACTGAGATGTGAAGTTGCGGAACTCACGGAGAATTTGCGGAACGAATTTTAATTTTTTTTAGTCGGCATTCATCTTGATTTTCCAGACACCATTCTCCTTTACGAATTTGATTGTATCGGGCGTCCCGTCTTTGTTCTTACAAGAATATTCGGCCTCTCCATTTTCTATGGAAACCGGCTTGATTGTCCCAAAACTTTCTGCCCAAGAAAGCTTTTCGGATTTATCCATTGTGAGAAATGCGCTTCGATAAAGAGCCTTTATTTCGTCGCTAAAATAGAAAATTGCGCCCGGAACGTCGCCGGTCGTCAAATGAGCTTTCATGTTTGCCCAGACAGCTTCGGGATTATCCAAAGGCAATTTGACCAGAATCACACGGTTGTTTCCCGTGTCAGCAATATAAAGTTTTTCCGCCGCCGGATCTTCAACTGCGGCTACTGCCTTGGGATGATTCAATCCCAATTCACCCGACAGGGCGACGCGCGGATTAAAAGGCACGGGAGAATGCATCTCACCGCCTTCAACATGGCTGAATACCTGCACGCGATTATTTCCAGTGTCAGCCACATAGAGTGCGCGCTTGTTTGCGGCCAGATGCATGGCCTCGTTGAATTGACCCAACGCGCTGCCATTGGTGCCGCTTGACCCCATCGGCATGAAATCATCGGCTTGGACAAGCTGAATGTTTCCGGACTCGACAATAAACAAGTAAATGCCGGCTTCCTGAGCCAAGCCCTTCGGAGCTTTGAATTGACTTTCTCCACCGAAAAAATGAGTTAATGTTCCATTCATGGTGAAGTGTTGAATCCGTTGATTGCCGGAATCCGACACCGTGATGGTCTGGCCGTCACTGGACACAGCGACATCAAAGGGAGCATTGAATTGGTTGGAACTGACACCCGCGCCGCCGTCCTTGTTTCCAATGAAACCGCTGGTGCCAAAGGACGCGTCCGCTTCGAAAGAATTCGCCGTCGGCTTGAATTTCCAGACCTGGTTGTTGCCGGTCACCGCCACATAGACGTTTCCGGTAGCGTCCACGGCCAAGCCCGATGGATTTAACCCGATGCCGGTCTTCGAGCGGATGATTTTCCCATTGGCATCGAACTCGGTGATTGTTGCCGTGCTGCCGGAAAGAACATAGAGATTGCTTGTCGCCGTCCATTTGACATCCACCGGGTCGGTGATCTTGATGGTGGACATCAGGACGGGTGGCATCTGAACATTCACATACAATGGTGGAGGGCCACCAAATGCGGATGAAAACATCGCCGACATTCCCGAAAGGCAGGAAAACCGCCCGACATCTGTTTGAACTGTGACAATAGGAAAGTATTCGCCATAAGTAGTGTAGGTGTGTGTGATTGGTTGCAAATTAGAATTGGTTTGATCGGCAATGCCGTCTCCATTGAAATCATAGAACACGTTTTGAATTTTTCCGGGGATATGGGCTTGAACACTAAAAGTGACTTGTAGCGGCGCAAATCCGCCGACCGGTGTGACTTGAGCTTGAACTGGAGCAACAAATTCTTCATTCGCCTTGGTGATTCTAATAATGTTTATAGAAGCTTCAGCAGTTCTGCCGTCAAAACTTTGCGCAAGCATGGCGGCTTTATTTGTATCGGCTGTGTCATCGTCTGATAGTAGTAGGTTTGATAAATCCCAATCTTGAACAACCATGGTGATGGTATTTGTGCCCGCCTCTAAAGGCACTATCATTTCAAACGTATTACCATTGATAAATGCAGGTCTTTCATTAAAGGAGATTTGCCTGACAGCGGTTCCAGTAAAAGTTCCACAAACATTTACCCATGCGGTATTGAAAACGGCGTTATTTTTTGGGCTGGTAATTAAAATAGTGGGCGGCGCAGATTTTACCGGCACATATATGGTATTTTTTGTTTCATTGGTATAGCTTGTAAGTGAAACAGTGAACAGGACTGAGTTCGTTTGAGAAAGACCATTCAGCGGCACATTGATTGCCGCAAACAACAAAACGCCCCAGAGTGCATTTTTCAACACTGCGTAAAGTTTTTTCATTCGAGGTTTTGGATTTTCTGTTGGGCTATCTTTCATTTATTCATTCGCAGATTACGCCGATTCCGCAGATTCAAAAATAAAAATCTGCGTTCGTCTGCGTAATCTGCAGACAACTTTTGCGGTTAAACAAAAATCGTCTGCGCGCGCGCCGGGCCGACGGACGCGATGAACAGCTTCGCATTGCTCAATTCGGCGATGGCTTTCAGATAAGCGCGCGTTTTGGACGGCAATTGTTTCCACGTATGCGCCTGGCTCGTCGGCGTGCGCCAGCCTTCGAATTCCACGTAAACTGGTTCGCACTCGGCCAGAACCTGCGCGTCGCTTGGCACAAAATCGTAACGCGTTTTGCCGTGCCGATAGGCCACACAAACTTTGATGGTCTCCATGGTATCGAGGCCGTCCAGATTCGTGACGGCCAGATCGTCAATGCCATTGACCATGGCTGCGTGCCGCGTAGCCACAGAATCGAACCAGCCGCAACGGCGCGGTCTGCCGGTCGTTGAGCCGAATTCGCGGCCCATCGCATGCAGCATGTCGGCGATTTCGGCGTTTTCCGTCGGCAACGGTCCTTCGCCCACGCGCGTCGTGTAAGCCTTCATCACCCCGACGACGCGGTCTATCCGATGCGGCGGCACGCCGGAGCCGGTGCATGCGCCGCCCGCTGTGGTGTTCGACGACGTGACGAACGGATACGTGCCGTGGTCAATGTCCAGAAAAGTGCCCTGCGCGCCTTCAAATAAAATGTCCTCGCCACGCCGCATGGCTTCGTGGAGCAACACCACCGTGTTCGCCACGAACGGCTTCAGATATTTCCCGGCGGCGTTGTATTCGGCGAAAACCTTCTTGAACGAGAGCGGTTTCGCGCCCAGCGCCCGCAGGACTTCATTGTTCTCCTTGATGCGGGAGGAAAGCTTTTCCTTGAGCCGTTCGGGATTGATCAAATCGCCCATGCGCAAACCGACGCGCGCGGCCTTGTCGCCGTATGCGGGACCGATGCCGCGCTTGGTGGTGCCGATTTTTTGTCTGCCCTTGAGCACTTCGCGTTGCGCGTCCAGCTCGCGGTGGTAAGGAAAAACGATGTGCGCGGTTTCGCTCACGACGAGGTTGTCGCCGACCTTGACACCGAGTTTGCGCAGTCCCTGGATTTCCCCCACGAGGCTGATGGGGTCCGCGACCACGCCGTTGCCGATGACGCACAATTTGTTTTTGCGCAGGATGCCGGAGGGGACAAGGTGCAGGACGTATTTTTGTTTGCCGATGAAAACCGTGTGGCCGGCGTTGTTGCCGCCGGCGTAGCGGACGACGATGTCCGCATTTTCCGTGAGCACGTCAATGATTTTGCCTTTGCCTTCATCGCCCCACTGGGCGCCGACCAGAATTGTGTTTGCCATAATTTTCTTCCAGGTAGGGCGCGGTGTCCTCACCGCGCCGCGCGGCGGCGTGGGGACACGCCGCCCTACCAACAATAAAACAATAAAAACCCCGAAGGTGAATTCGGGGCAAAGCGCGTGTCTTTGCGAAGAGAGGCTAGGAACAAGGGCGGCCGATGTCAATTCCGCAAAGCGGGAGCGCCGATCTCCGATCCGGCGTGAAACGACGAGGTTGTTTGCAACGCGCCGGGCCGGAGGCCGGCGTTCCGGTGGCAGTGTCAAATCGTGCCCGATGACGATGAGGATCAAGATTAGGATTCAGATTGGGAAATTGGAACCGGCGGTGTCTTTTAAACAAAGTTCGAACCTTCTTTGAAGAAAATCCGGTCGTTCAGGGCATTCAATCACTTCTCACTGTAACCGCATGGCCGCTCGCCTTTCCCGGAAAAACACTCAGGCCGGTCTCGAAGGACCGTATCCGTCTGACGGTCCACGTCCAGTTTCAGGGATCGGGACGGGAAACAGAGCGCGCAGGCAACCTGATTGCCTGGATGCAACCTGATTGCCTGGATGATAGCCAGCTCGAATATTACCAACCAAACTTCAGTCAGCGTCAGGTGCCACAGCGACCGCCCACCAATGATGAAAACAAAAACCCCGCTCTGGCGTCCCGGAGCGGGGCAATTGAAAACAATCTGACTTACTTCCGCTGGCGACGGAACAATAACAAGGACAACCCGCTCAAACCCGCCAACGCCAGCGTGGCCGGTTCGGGAACGGCATTAATGAGTTGCGCCTCAGTGGTCGAATCAAGGGACAGATATTCTCCGCCCCAAGCGGAGTTCCCGCCGCCATTGCTCGGGTCATTCGGTCCCATGACCATGGTCTCACGAAATTCCTCGATACCGTCACTGAACCCATAGAGCACAAGATTCGCGTTGGCGGTTTGAAAGGTGCCCACGAGAGCGACATCGAAATCAAGGGAACCTGCGCTGGCGAAGGTGGCATAGGCAGTGGTGTCGTTGCCTTGCACGGTCCATCCATGAAGTGCCATTGACGAACCGTCGGGGTCATATTGAAAAGGAGCCAGGGCATCAAGATTGTCACCCGATACAACCTGAACGGCGACGAAGTCAAGCGGTCCGCTCTCGCCATCGTGCAACGTATAGATCTGTGCTCTCGCGGCGCTGGCGAACACCAAACTGGCCACTGCTACCAGTAACTGTAGTTTTTTTATGTTCATGCTTCTGTTCTTTTGTTGACCCTCGCGGAAAGCGACTTCTGGCTCGACGTGCAAGCCGGAACTCTTTCTTTCAGGCGATTGCCATAGTGTTGCTTATTTCTAAACCGAGCGTAGCAGATTTTGAGCTGGGCCAACCAAAAAAGCAAGAAAAATCATGATTTTTTTGATCCTGGCAGCCGGCCTCGTGCGGGGCAATGTCGGTGAACGGCTGGAAAACGTGTAAGCGCTTGCAGCTATGGATGAAGCAGAAGAACGCCTTTCATTTTTCCAGCCGCGGCTTACCCCGCGAACATGAATTTCCGTCTGTGGGGAGGTGTGCCGGAGACCTCGTTTTTCGTGGAAACGGAAACGGGCTAAAAGGCTGAAGGATGAAGTCGGAGGGACGGAGGGTTGGGAATTTTGACTTCGCGGATTCAAACGTTCATGCTTATATTGAACGACCAACCAAGCCGCCTCGGTGGTTTCACTGGATTCCTTTGCCGCTGAATACGACAGCAGTTTACTGGAGTTAAACAGCGGGCGGAGATGATAATCCGAAATTTCAAACTGGCGGAGAAAGGGGAATTCGAACCCCGAAACCGTCTCTGGCAGGTCACTAAGTCAATAACCTGACACGTGCTCGCCTCGGCAGGCGAAACACCATGAAATGCCTCTCTATCGCCCGTTAATTGCCCGTTCGGTGAAGAATCAGGTGGGATTTTTCCCAAACATTGGTCTCTCGTTTCAACGAGAGGCTGAACTGGCCTACAAAACGCTTGACTTCCGACACGCTGCTTTCTATTGTTTAAGCAAACAAAGCCAGTGAGCTATTTCACACTTAAAGGTTTTCGAATGAAAAGGTCAGAGTTCCCGAGCCTGGTGAGGAGGAATCCCTTGATGGTTACTTTGGGTCAAGTAGGATTATCAGTCATGTTAAATATGAACCGAATCGCCTGCGGGCTGTTCTGCTTAGGGTTCTTGCCCGTCGTTTGTGCGCCTTCACTCCAGGCCCAAACGAACAACCCGGCGGACGGAGTCACGGTCAAAGGTGAAGAAGTGTATTGCATACGAGGTGAGCAGTTGGAGGTTCTTACGGATAACCTCAAACTTTCCTCTGACATCGAGGTAAACACCAATGGCTGCTTCAAAGTCGGGAACGGACAGGAACGGAAGTTGGAGGAGGGACAAGTGCTTCGCCGCGACGGTTGGTTATTGAATCGAGACGGCTCAACTTGGCCCGTTTTTGATTATGTGGCCATGAAGGAGGGCAAAGTCATTGTGGTGCGCGATGGCCGGGCCGAGACGCTTACGGCACCGACCACTTTCCCTGGCAATTTGAAAATTGCTCCGGACGGATCATGCGTCTATCCCAATGGCAGTTCCGCACGCCTGGTGGACGGACAGTTGTTTCGATTGGACGGCACTTCCGTTCCCGCCAAAGACACGGTCACCTTGAAGAACGGCCGGGTGGTGGTGCAAAAATCCGGCACACTGATTTCTCTCACGCCGTCGCAAATCATGGGCATGAACGACGGAACCCGTGTGCGAGGGGATGGCAGCATCATGAACCGGGATGGCACGATAACCCAGCTCCGTGAGGGGCAAACGGTCCTCATCGAAGGCGCGGCTTCGGCACACTGACAGTCGCTACCAAAAACCGAACCCCGTTGAGGCAACCTGCTCAAGCGAGGGGGACGCTCTACATTACCGAAGTTGACGGTCGGGAGCAGTGTAGTTACCCGGGTGAGCCTGGTTCGGTGGAAGAGGTCCTGGCCTTTTGTGAGTCTCGTGGGATTTATGTTGCCGATTGTGAGAATCTCAGAATCTCCACCAATCATTTATAATATTGAGCGAACTGAAAGTGGCGGAGAGAGGGGGATTCGAACCCCCGATACCCTTTTGGGGTACTCACGCTCTCCAGGCGTGCGCTTTAAACCGCTCAGCCATCTCTCCACCCAGACGCACTGTCGCCAAGCTGACCGCAATTTTCAATTCAAAAACCTGGCAGAGAAACAGTTCGAAAATTTCGGTGGGGCGAGGCTCCTGACGAGCCGGAGGTAGCGGCATCGCGCTGCGATGCCCGGACGGCGCAGCGCGCCGTCCCTACCAAAACTCAGCTCGCGCCTTCGGGGCGACGAAGCCGCTATGCCTGCAGCACACCGCCTTGGCTCGCGTTGGTCACCAGCTTCCGATAGCGCGCCAGCCAGCCGCCCAAGTCATGCTTCACCGGCTGCCACTTTTTCTTCCGTTCGGCCAGCTCGGCTTCGGAAACGAGGATGTCCATCCGGCGGTTCGGAAAATCAATCCGGATGCGGTCGCCGGGTTTGAGCAAACCAATCGGGCCGCCTTCCGCTGCTTCGGGTGAAACGTGGCCGATGCACGCGCCCGCCGTGCCGCCGCTGAACCGGCCGTCGGTGATCAACGCGCACTTGTCGCCCAAGCCCATGCCGGCGATGTAGCTCGTGGGCGAGAGCATTTCCTGCATGCCCGGACCGCCGCGCGGGCCTTCGTTGCGGATGATGACCACGTCGCCGGCCTTGACTTTGCCGGCCAGAATGCCGGCGCAGGCATCGTCCTGGCTTTCGAAAATCACGCATGGACCTTCAAAGACGAAACCCGGCCCACAGCTCTGTTTGAACTCGTCGCTGATGCCGGCGGTTTTGACCACGCTGCCTTCCGGCGCGAGCTGGCCGTAGAGAATCGCCAGCCCGCCATCGGGCGTGTAGGCGGTCGCCTTGGTGCGAATGCAGTCGCTCGCGTCGAACATGAACGCCGGGTCGTAGGGCATGAGACCACTGGGCTGGACCTTGGCCAGATGCTTCGGGTCGGTGTCGAATTCGGCCCGGGCGATAACCCAGTTCTTCACTTTCCTGGCGCGCACCATGGCGAACGGCGTGCGGGTGCCGCCTTTTTCGTAGCGCCACAGGAGCAGGACCGGCAATTTGCGGAACTCGCCGAGTTCGGCGCGGACCAAGCCTTTCGATTCTTGAAGCTGTTGTTCGATGACCGGGCGAAGCTGGTCGTGACCTTTCAACACGCTGCCACCGGGCATCTTCACCACCACCTTCTTATCATACAAAGCCAGTTGCGTGTCCACGTCGCCGGCGTTCCAGGCGGCGGCATCGCGCCAGAACGTAATGGCCAGCGGATCAGCGGCAAAAAAGAGCATTGGCTTCGGAGCCAGATTGCCGCTGGCCGTGCGGGCGGCCGGACCCATTTTGTCATTCGGGTCCACGACAATTGCCGACGCTCCGGAGACACGGGCGGTTTTCGCCCACGCGGTGCATTTCTCGGAGCGGATGTCCCACTCGTCAATGTTCTCGCCGATGGTTTTGCCGGTGACGGTCTTGCACGAAGTGTTGAGCGCGCCCATGCGTTTGAGTTCACCGAGGATGGTGTGAATGCCGCCGGCGCGATGCACGTCCTGCACGTGATAGTTCGATGACGGCGAGACCTTGCACAGGCACGGGATGCGGTGTGAGATGTCGTCAATGCGCTTGATGTCGTAGGGGATGCCCGCCTCACGCGCGATGGCGAGCGTGTGCAGGACCGTATTGGTCGAACCGCCCATGGCGACGTCGAGCATCAGGGCGTTGTCGAACGCCTCCAGCGTGGCGATATCGCGCGGTTTGAGGTCGTGCTCGATGAGCTTGAGGATAGTGCGGGCGGCGCGATCGTAGAGCGCCTCGCGTTCCTTTGAGACGGCGAGAATGGTGCCATTGCCGGGCAATGCCATGCCGAGCGCCTCGCAGAGGCAGTTCATCGAGTTGGCCGTAAACATGCCCGAACACGAACCGCACGTTGGGCAGGCGGTTTGTTCGAGTTTCTTCAATTGCTCCTCGGTGATTTTGCCGGCCTTGAGTTCGCCGACGCCTTTGAACACGGAAATCAAATCCGACTTGCCGGTGGCCGGCTGCAAATACGACGCCAGGTCTTCGTGCGTGGCCTTTTGTTCCGCAATGCCAGCGGCCATCGGCCCGCCGCTGACGAACACGGTCGGGATGTTGACACGCATGGCGGCCATCAACATGCCGGGGACAATCTTGTCGCAGTTCGGGATGCAAATCATGCCGTCGAAACAATGCGCCTTGAGCATGGACTCGACGCAATCGGCGATGAGTTCGCGCGACGGGAGCGAATACAACATGCCGGAATGGCCCATGGCGATACCGTCGTCAATGCCGATGGTATTGAAGATGAAGGGCACGCCGCCCGCCTCGCGCACGAGGCGTTTGACCAGCATGCCGACCTCGTTGAGGTGGGCATGGCCGGGGATGCAGTCGGTGTAGGAGTTGCAGATGGCGATGAACGGCTTGTCCCAGTCGGCCTCGGACTCAATGGAGCCGGTGGCGCGGAGCAGCGAGCGGTGCGGCGCGCGTTCAAAACCTTTTTTGATGATGTCAGAGCGCATGGCAAATGGCGAATTACGTTGTTCGATTCTCGGACTCGGCAGGCACAAAGGCCGCACGCAAGTTAAGCCGCAGTTGCCCAAAATGTCACGCATTTGCTGAGACAATCCCGACCGGTGGGTCGGCCCGGGCTCTCTCAGTCTTATGACGCCGAAGTGGTTGCAGGAATGGGATTTGCTCCGCATCGGGCGACGATCTCAAGAAAGCCAATGGCACAGGCATTGCTGGTCAGGCAGGCGCGGGAAAGGGATACAGGGCTGTGGGCCTTGGACGAATCGCCGCTTTCCTCATGCATGACGAATCATGGTAGCGGTAAAAACAATTCTGTTGGTTGAGGACGATCAGGTCGCGTCGACGATGTATCAGAGCCGGTTGGAACGCGAGGGCTTTCACGTGGAAACCGCGCCGGATGGACTGACCGCCCTCAAGACCCTGATGAAGCTGACGGTCGACCTGGTCATCCTGGACCTGATCCTGCCGAAGCTGGACGGGGCGAACGTGCTCAAGCGCATGCGCGTGACCCCGCCCCTGCGGAACGTGCCCGTCATCGTCCTCTCTAATGCCGCGTCGACCGAACTCGACGAGGACGCCATGCTCACAGGCCCTACGCGGCGCCTGCATAAAATCGATTGCCCGTTTTCCCTGCTGATGCAGACCATCCAGGAGCTCTTCGCGATCACTTCCGCGCAAACAACCCGGGCTGAACCCGCGGCCGCCGGGGGAACAGCCCCAGCCTCCGGGAACGGGCAGCCGAAACCGGGCGGCGACAAAACCGCTGTGTACAGCCGATCCCCGAAACGGAGCGAGTTTCTGAAGGCCGTTCTCCAGAAGATCCCCGAAATCCGTGAGCATTGCTGCGCCTACATCCGCGCGCCTGGTTCACCCGCCAACATCCCGCACCTCGTCGAACTGCACCAGCGCGCCAACTGGGTTCGCACCAGTGCGGAACATTTCGGCTGCACGCGCATCGCCATGCTCGCCCGCGCGCTCGAGGCACTGCTCTCGGAAATCAAGGTCAAACCTTCCGTGATCACACCTTCCGTCCTCCAAACCATCGCGCAGGCGGTCGACTGTCTCGCCCTGTTGCTGAAAAGCGATGAAGTGGATCTGACCAGGCCCATGGCCCGCGCCAAAATCCTGGCCGTGGATGACGACCCCGTCTGCAGCATGGTCGCCGTCAACTCGCTGAGGAGGGCCAACTACGACGCCGAGGCCATCAATGACCCGGTTGCCGCTCTGCAAAAGCTGCAAACCACCAGCGTGGACGCGGTCTTGCTCGACATCAGCATGCCCGGCATCACCGGTTTCGAGCTTTGCGAAAAAGTTCGCCGCCTGCCCCACTGCAAAACTATTCCCGTCATCTTCATCACCAGCTACAGCAATTTCGACAATCGCAAACAAAGCGTCCTCAGCGGAGGCCAGGACTTCATCACCAAACCTATATTCCCCCTCGAGTTGGCGTTGAAGACCACCCTCCACCTGCTCAAGGCACAGGTGCAGCATCCGATCTTGCACAACGTCACACCCGAGCCGGGTACGGCCGGGACGCGGACAACCAGTCTGCCCGAAGTCGAGAAGCCGGATCCGTCCGTGTTGCGCGCGGCCGGCAGCCGCTCCACCCAATCCGAGCCTGCGATCCCGATCCCATTGGCCGCCACCCATTCCCTCGAGATGCGAGCGGAAACCTCCGCGGCGTTTACACCGGAAGCAAGCGCGGCGGCCAGCCCTGGCACAGCCCGTTTCTCCACGATGGAATCACCGGTGTCGATGCCTCCGCAAACGGCGCCCTTCGTGCCCAACGAGCCCCGGATGCATGCGGAAGCGCAAAATGAAACCACCCCGGTTCCTCCCGCCAGGCCCCCGCCCGGAGAGGAAAGGCCGGCTCGCTCGAGCCGGGGCGAAACGGAACCTGCCAGGTTGCCGGACGAACGGTCTGAACTCCAGATTAAACTCGCGGCCGAACAACAGGCGGCCAAACAGCGCCAGGACTTCGTAGCCTTCCAGCGGGAATTGCACGAGAACGCCGCCGCGCTGAAAAAAGCCAGGGTCGAACTGCAACAGCAAACGGCCGGGCTGACCGGGACCGCCGCCGCAGCCCAGCAAGCACAGAACGCTCTCCAGGAAAAAGAAAACCTCTGCAGCCGCCTGGAACAGGAACTCGCCGGAGTGCGGACCGGACGCGACGAATTGCAGGCCAAGCTGGCGGCTGTGGAAAAAGCGCCTGCCCGCGTTCAGCACGATTTCGAGGCGCTCCGCAAGCAAGCACACGCCGACGCCACCTTGCTGGCGAAGGCCCGCGTTGACCTGCAAGAGCAGTCGGCCCGACTCAACACCGCCAGCGCGGCAGCCGAACAGGCGCGGAAGGCGCTTCAGGAAAATGAGGCCCGCTGCAGCCAGTTGCAGCAGGAACTAACCGGGCTGCGGGAGAGCGCGACGGCATTGGCACAGGCCCGCGCGGAGCTGCAGCAGCAATCGGGCAAACTCAATGCCGCTACGGCCACCGCCGCGAAAGCCGAAGAGACACTCAAAGAAACAGAAGCTCGCTGTGGTCGGCTGGAAGAAGCAATGGCCGATCTGCATGACGTCCGCTCGGAACTGCAGCTCAAGCTGTCCGCCGAACGGCAGGTTTCAGCCAAGCTCCGCCACGATTTTGAAGCGTTGGAAACAGTGCTGCGCGACAACGCCGCCGCGCTCGAAAAAGCCCGGTTGGACCTGCAAGATCAAGGAACCAAACTGCAGGCGGCGACCGACGCCGCCGGGCAGGCCGAGAAAGCCCTCCAACAGAATCAGGCCCGGTGCCAGGAATTGGAGCGGGAGGCGGTCGCACTCCAGGCCGGACGCTCGGAATTGCAGGCCAAACTCGAGGCCGAACAACAGAGGGCCGCGGAACTTGAAAGCAATCACCAGCCCCTGGAAGAAATGCTGTACGAAAGCAGGGAAGCTTCGGCACAGGCCCGCGCCGATTTACAGCAGGCGTCGGAAAAACTCCGCGCCCTGACGGCCGAAGCCGATCAGACCCAGAGACAGCTCCAGGAAAACGAGACCCGCCGCAGTCAACTCGAGACGGACCTGGCCGGCGTCGTGGCCGGACGATCGGAGCTCGAAGGGAAATTAGCCGGCGAACAACAGGCATCCGCCAGGCTGCGCCAGGAATTTGAAACCCTGCAGAAGCAACAGCAGGATAGCACCGCTGCTCTCGACCAGGCCCGCGCGGACCTCCAGCAGCAATCCGCCGAGCGGACGCGGCTGGAATCCGAGCTGCAACGGCAACAGGAGTCCGCGACGGCGTCCACGAGTCAAACGCAAGCCGCCCTCAGCGAACAAGAGGCGCGGTGCGGTCAGTTGACGCAGGAATTGACCGGCCTGCGGCAGGAACTCCAGGAGACGCAGGCCAGGCTGGCGGCTGAACAGGAAACGGCTGCCAAATCACGGCAGGATTCCGCGGTGCTGCAACAGCAACTTAACGAAAGCACGGCAGCGCTGGAACAGACGCGGACCGAGCTGCAGCAGCAGAAGACCGAACGGGCGCGCTGGGAGACCGAACACCGGAACCTTGCGGCGGCCAACGAAACTCTGAATCTCGAATTAACCCGGCTCCGCGAACAGGTCGAGTCCATGAAGGCATATCCCGTCCTGGACGCGCCGACCGAGGCACGGGCTCAAGCCTTCCGGCTCACCGCACCTGACGCCGGCACGGTTCTGCTGGTCGGCGACTTCACCGGTTGGCAGAAAGAGCCAGTCCCGATGAAGCCCGAAGTTGACGGTGTCTGGTCCGCGACTGTCAACCTGCCGCCCGGCACTTATCTTTACATGTTTGTTGTGGATGGCAAGTGGCGCGAAGACCCCGCGTGCGCGCAGCGCGTGCCGAACGAGTTCGGCGGCCAGAACATGGTCCGGCAAGTGGTCTGAAGCCGGCGGTTACCCCGCATTTTTCGCAACGCGGCGCAACGGCGCCCCCGCTTCAACCGATTGTAGCCGCGCTGGTGACAGCGCGGAGGGATTGGTCAAAACGATTCCGCTGCATTTGCGCAGACAATCCGAAGACCCGGCCCACAGGTCACCGCCGCAACAGGCCCCAACCCGGTCAGGGGCGACACTGCCTGTCGAACCGAGGATTCCGAAACGACCCAAAGCTCCGTCAGGAGCGACATCATGGTGGCTACGGTGAATTTTCAGGCATTTGGTGCAGGCGGATATGCCGCTCCTACGGAGCTTGTGATTTCCAGGCATTTGTTCTACAAAGATTCCGCTCCTGACGGAGCTAACAAATGAATTTTGAAAACACACTCGCGCCTCACTACACCCGTGGCGTGCTGGCAAAATACGCGAGCGCCGTCACGAGCGCCTTGCTCGGTGCGGTGACAGACATGGATTTGAAGTTGTAGCAAAACATCCATCCAGTAGCGGGCTTGGGAAGCCAATTCTTCCCCGTCTTCAGCCCTCGCCCGTTGAAGCGGCCGAAGTTCCACGACCGTTTTAGGCGATTTATTCCCGTTTACGAGCGAAGAGTAATGCGCCAGCCAAGAGCAAGAACACACCGGCTGCTGGCTCCGGAACTGGCGTCACCGAGGTAATTGTGCCTTGAATATAGGCGAGTGGACCGTTGCCAGTGCCTGCGAAGACGTAAACGTTGAAATAAGAATTCGCGAAAGCCGAGAGATCCGGAGGCACGGCGGGCAGATCGGTGGAAGTGGTGCTGGTCAGGACGGTTGAGTTGAAATGAACGCCAAAGTCCGCAAAGTAGTAACTCATTGCCAAAGGAGAACCGTCAAAATTGAAATTGGCATAGGAAGCGTAGTAGAGTTCATCGAATGGGGTCAGACCGGGGTAGGATGGGTTTACACCGTAGTTGTCGTAGGTGTTGACGTAAAATGGGGTTGCTGAACTGAATGTGTGTCCACCCGCACCGGATACCGACATGGCGACCGGGTTTCCGGGGCCGAGGTTGAAAGTGTACTGCACGGCGGCGTTAGGGTCTGAGGGGCTGGGGTATCCCGAAGAAGCCATACTGGTGTCATAACGAATCTCGCCGGTGAAGGTACTGTGCCATGGAAAGACACCTTGAAACCAATTGGCGTCGTCCCGGCCGTCCGTGATGGTGCCAGTGAACAAAAAATCAACGACCGCCGCTTGGGTGTTCAGCGTGGCAAACATCAGGCTGATTCCCACGAAAAGTGGCAACGAATATTTGCCACGTTGAGGACGGAACAGTTCAAGTGTTGTTGACCGGATTGGTTGGGAGGTGATGATTTGAAGCAACCTGAGATACGTTTTCATATGCCTGATGCTGTTGGATAGCAGGGTTGACTGCCTGTTCCGGCATTATCCTCCTAATATTTGGTTTGTAAAGGAAAAGTCCGGCTTTTCCATGTCTTCCAGCGGTTAACTGCTATGCCAGCGCCATTTACAATTTGAGGAGCGCTGTCTTGCGTTGCGTGACCGCTTCGCCGTTCGCATTGGAACACGCGCCTGACCACGTTACGCGCAAGCGAACAATGCGAATTGGGGCATCCATCCAGTGGCCGGCTTGGGAAGCCAATTCTTCTTCGTCTCCGGCCCTCGCCCGTTTAAGCCGGGAATACGGGGGAGCGCACCAGCCTCGGGTGCAGCCGACGCCGCCCTCGTCGTCGGCATAAGCACGTGGAAGATCGCACGCCATCATCAATTCTTGCGCCGAAACGTTTGCCGCGAGGGCGCGGCAAACCACACCCGAGGGCGGGTGTGCTCCCCTCACCTGGATGTTGGGTGTTGGATGTTCATTGTTCGATATTTCCCCATTGTGAAGATTTGCATCCCTCCCCTGCTTCTGGTTTTCTTGTCGCGATCCAATTCAAACCAAAACCAATCTATGAAAATTACCAAAGCACTCATACTCGCGGCGTGCGCGTTGGCTTTTGTTGGAACTGCACGCGGCCAAGACACCGTTGCCGGGAAATGGAAAGGCGAAATTGACACCCAAATCGGGCTGCAAAAATATACCTTCGACTTCAAGGTTGCCGGAACCAACCTTACCGGCAAGGCCATCGGGGAACGGGAAATGGACACGAACGAAGTAGTCATCACCGAAGGCACGGTCAGCACGAACGGCATTTTCTTCGTCGAACCGCTCAAGTTTGGCGACAACGAACTCCGGATCGAATACACCGGCAAGGTTTCCGGCGATGTAATCAAGTTCCATCGCAAGGTCGGTGATGTGGCCGAAGAAGACTTCATCGCCAAACGGGTCAAAGCCAGCGACGTGAAACCTGAAGCCAAGCCCGAGACCAAGACGGACACGAATTCGCCACCCGCCAAATCGTAGAACGACCATTGAGTTGAAGAAGCGCCGGCGTGGATGCGGAGTTGGAGTTGTGACGTGCCGCAACCGTTCCACAGCCCCGTCAGGGGCAACATCTTTGTAGCCCAAAAACCCTGTCACCTTTTCATTCTTTTCGGCCACTGATGCATGATATGATGACGACCAGAACCATGTCAGCCGCCGCGCGCAACGATGCCGAATTGGTGGGCGAAAGCCTGTCCGGCAATCGCGACGCCTTCGGGCAGATTGTCGCGCGCTATCAATCGCTGATTTGCTCGCTGGCCTACAGCGCCACCGGCAGTCTGAGCCAGAGCGAGGATTTGGCTCAGGAAACATTTGTGGCCGCGTGGAAACAACTAACCGATTTGCGCGAGCCGTCAAAATTGCGCGCCTGGCTTTGCGGCATCGCACGGAATCTCATCAACAACACCCTGCGCCGGCAGGGACGCGAACCGAGTCACAACGCTGAATCGCTGGAGGAAATTTCCGCGTCACGTTCGCCGGAACCGTTGCCGGTTGAGCAGGCCATCAGCCGGGAGGAAGAAGCGATTTTGTGGCGCTCGCTGGAGCGCATCCCGGACATTTACCGCGAACCGCTGGTTTTGTTTTATCGCGAACACCAATCCGTCGAGGCGGTGGCGCAGGATTTGGAATTGAGCGAGGAAGCGGTGAAGCAGCGGCTGTCGCGCGGGCGGAAGCTGCTGCACGAGCAGGTGCTGGCGTTTGTGGAAGGCGCGCTGGAGCGGACGAAGCCGGACAAGGCCTTCACGCTGGCGGTCCTGGCCTCGCTGCCCGGGCTCACAATTTCCGCCAAGGCCGCGACGGTGGGTGCCGCTGCCGCCAAGGGCAGTGCGACGGCAAAAGCCGCCGGAGCCATGGGTTTGCTCGGCGCGATGTTCGGCCCGCTGGTCGTATTTGTGCCGAATTACCTCGGCTATCGCGTTGCTCTTGCCGGCGCGCAGTCGGAAGCGGAACGGCGCCAGATTAAATCCCTGTTCGGAAAAGTCGGCGCAATCACATTGGCATTGTTCATCCCGATTGTGGCGGTGGTTTTATGGCTGTCGCGGAATCAGAGCGACCACTCGGATTTATCCGGTTTGTTCGCCACCATTTTGGTCCTGATTTTTCTGCCCCTGTTTTGGGCTTTGACCCCGTCGAGACGGAGCCAGCTGGAATATTGTGCGAGAATCCTGGCGCAGGAATACTCGGGCGTTTTTCCCAAACCGGCGTGGGAATATCGCAGCCAGCTGAGTTTGCTCGGCCTGCCGCTGGTTCACATCCGCGTCGGCGACCGGTTTGGCATTTTGAAGGAACCGGTAAAGGCGTGGATTGCAATTGGCGGCCGCGCGATTGGCGGGCTGTTCGCTTTTGGTGTGTTGGCGATTGCGCCGGTGAGCATCGGTGGCCTGGCCATTGGCGGGTTGTCCATCGGCGGCCTGGCTGTCGGCGCGGCTGCCCTCGGCGGCATCGCGCTCGGAGTCTGGCCCTTGTTTGGCGGGCTGATCATCGGCTGGCAGGCGTTTGGCGGTTGCTTTGCCGTTGCATGGAACGCCGCTGCGGGGGATTTTGCCCTGGCGCACGACTTTGCCCTTGGCCGCATCGCCCTCGCGGCGCAGGCCAACAACGAAATCGCCAGACAATTCATCGAATCGAATTTCTTTGCCCGTTGCGCTCAATTCATCAATGAACATTGGCTCTGGCTGAATTTGCTTTGGGCGATTCCGTTCTTTGTCCAGTGGCGCATTTCGCGCCGCAACAAGCGCGTGGACCAAGGTTGAATCACCCTATTTGCCTGGCCAGTTCCTCCGCCGGATAGGTCCAGATCTCCGCCAGTGTCGGGTGATAATGCGGCATCGCAGCCAATTCCTGAACCGTCATGCGCTTGGCCATCGCGGCTGCGATTTCGTGGAGCAATTCGCCGCCCACCGGCCCGACGCACGCGCCGCCGAGAATTTCGCCCGACTTCGGCTCGGCCAGCAATTTCACGAAACCGTCCTTTGCCTCCATGATGAGCGATTTGCCGTGGTCGTTGAACGGATAACTCGCCGCCAGAAATGGAATGCCGCGCGACTTCACTTCCTTTTCCGTCAGGCCGACGAACGCCACCTGCGGGTCGGTGAATACGACGGAAATGAGCAGCCGGTAATCCATTTTTCGCGGCGCTTCCGGGTTGGCGATGTTGTGCGCTGCGATTTCACCTTGTTGGACGGCGATATGGACAATTTCATGCGGTCCGGTGCAATCGCCCGCCGCGTAAATGTGCCGCGCGCTGGTTTGCATGAACTCGTTGGTCACGATTCGTCCGTTGTCGCTGGCGACACCGGCCCGGTCGAGGGCGAGCGAGGCGGTGTTCGGCGCGCGGCCCAGCGCGAACAAAATTTCCCCGGCGGAAACGGAAACCGTTTTGCCGTCGTGCTCGAACGAAACCGTTTTCAACCGGCCTTTTCGCTGTGCATTAACGAGCTTCGTGCCGGTGAAAATCTTGATGCCTTCGCGCCGGAAAACCTTTTCGATTTCCGCTGCCGCATCGGGGTCGAATTCCTTTAAAATGTGTTCGCTGCGCTGGATAAGCGTAACCTTGACGCCGAAACGCGCGAAAAACTGTGCAAACTCACACGCAACCGGCCCGCCGCCAAGGACAATGAGCGACCTGGGCAATCGTTTGAGCGCCAGCGCGCTATCGCTGGTGAGATAGCCAACCTCGCGAAGCGAGGGCAGGGGAGGCGCTGCGACGTTTGAACCGGTGGCGATGATGAAATTTCTGGCGGAGATTTGTCGTGGACGCCCCTCGCCCCGTCCCACTCCCCGCTTGGCGGGGAAAGGGTGGCCGGAGGCCGGGAGAGGGGAAACCAATTCGACCGTGTGCTCATCCAAAAATTTTGCGTTGGCGCGGATGAATTGGAATTGGCCACCGGCAAGTTGTTCCCGGCGGTAATCCGCAAAATCCTTAATGAGCGTGTTCTTTCGCGCCATTACCTTCTTGAAATCGAAGCTTACGTTGCTGGTGCGGATGCCCCACGGCTCGGTATGGCCGGCAAGGTGCATGACTTCCGCGGCGTAGAGCAGCGCCTTCGTAGGCATGCAGCCGCGCAGGATGCACAGTCCACCGACTTCTTCGCCGCCTTCAATAACGATGGTTTTCAGGCCCGCGCCCGCCGCGGTTCTGGCCGCGGCATAACCCGCGCTGCCGCCGCCGAGAATCGCCACATCAAAATCAAATCGGTTCACGCGGTAAAAGATGGGAGTGCGCGGGAGAAATGCAAATTTCAAATTTTGCTTGGAGGGCTTTCAGGGTTGAAATTTGCCGCGCGCTTTTGGATGATTGGGCCATGAGTAACATTATTTATCCGCGCAGCCCGCGCGAAACGATGGACGGCTGGATGTATCTGCCGCGTTACCTTGACAAAATCCGCCTGCACCTCGCTGGCAAGCTGCATTCTGATTATCAGGAAAATTTCGGCAAAGGTTTTGACGGTATGTGGCTCAAAGCCGCCGGCGTTACGCACGAACAGATGATTGAGGTGGTGAAAAAATCCATCACCGACGGCGAAGTATGTGATTGGGTGTGCCGCAACGTAAAAAAATCCCCGGCGGAAAAGGCCGCGCATCGAGAGGATATGTTGAGCCGGCCGAAGGCCAATGACACGGAAGCCTTGGCCCGGCTCAAAATGCGCAAGGAACAATGCGGCGGCGCGCATCGCGACGACGTCAAGACCTTCGTGGACGTGATTGACCTGGACGAAAAGCGGATTTAGTGCCGGAGAGGATAATTGGATACGCGAAATAAAGTCTGATACCGGAGCCGGGCAGTCGCTAAATATAGTTGGATACGAGCAAACCCTTTGATGATGAATCGTCTGCAGGATGAAATCGGCGGGCATCTACCTGTACGTGGTACAGAATCGCCGCAAGATGCCGGAAACCGGCGGCGACGAGCGTACCCAATGGATGGAGTGCAGCAGCAACAACAGGAAAAAGTTATGCCGTTGTCATTACCGAATCCTCCGGAGTGACATGGGATGGGCGGTGCCCCTTGCCACGAGACTTGTCTCCGCAACGCCTTTCCGATTATAACACCGGAGTGTCACGTCAGGACTCCTCAGCACGATTATCAATGGATCCAGGGGCGCGACTGGCCATCCCCGGCGCCCTGATCGTTTTGTTTGTCTTCCTGGCCTATTTGCCAGCACTGCACGGCGGGTTCATCTGGGATGATGATGCTCATCTGACGGCGAATCCCTGCATTATCGGCCCGCTCGGGTTCAGGGAAATCTGGACGAGCAGCGCGGCAACTTATTATCCGCTGGTGCTGAGCAGTTTTTGGTTGCAGCACGCAATCTGGGGTTTGAATCCGTTGCCGTATCATCTGGTAAACATCGCCATGCACGCGGCATGTGCGGTTTTGCTGTGGCTCGTTTTGCGGTGCTTGCAGGTGCGGGGCGCGTGGTTCGGAGCCGCGCTTTGGGCGTTGCACCCGGTACAGGCGGAGTCGGTAGCCTGGATCACGGAATTGAAAAACACGCAATCCTGTTTGTTCTATCTGCTGGCCATCTGGTTTTTTCTGAAATGGCGGGCCGCCGGCACATTCGCCGGCCGGAAAGGAACGGAATGGGACTACGCGCTCGCGTTGCTTTGCGCCGTGCTGGCGATTTTGAGCAAGGCTTCCACCGTGATGTTGCCGGTCGTGCTCGGCCTGGTGTGGTGGTGGAGTGATGGCCGTTGGCGCTGGCGGAATATTTTCAGACTGGTGCCATTTTTCATCATCTCCGCGGCGGCCAGCGGCTGGACGATTTGGGAACAACAGTTCCATTCCGGGGCAGTGGGACCGGACTGGTCGCAAAGCCGGGCCGAGCGGCTCGTGATTGCCGGGAAAGTCGTCTGGTTTTATCTCGGCAAATTGCTCTGGCCGCACCCGTTGATTTTTATCTATCCGCGGTGGGAAATTGACGCAGCGCGCCCAACAGCCTATCTGCCGGTTCTGGCGCTGGGCGTCATCTTGTTTCTTTTATGGCTGAATCGCCGCGGCCGGACCGGGCTGGTATTTTTTGCATTTGCCTATTTTGTGATTTCGCTGTTTCCGGTGCTGGGCTTTTTCAATGTTTATTTCTTCCGCTATTCATTCGTAGGTGATCATTTTCAATATCTGGCCAGCCCTGGTCCCCTCGCGCTGGCGGCGGCCGTAATCATCACGGCGCTCGACCTGTTCAAAAAAAGCAGACCGTTCCTGGAACCGGCGCTATGCGGGACATTGCTGCTGGTGCTGGGGGCGTTGACCTGGCAGCAATGCGGGACGTTTGCCAACATGGAAACCCTCTGGCGGACGACGCTGGCCAAAAACCCGGATTGCTGGATGGCCCATAGCAATCTGGGTCTTTTGCTGAAAAACCAGGGGCGCATTGAAGAGGCAATTGCACAGTACCATCAGGCCCTCCAGCTCGATCCGAACGCCTGGGACGCGCTGAACGATCTGGGTGTCGCCCTCGCCGCCAGAGGCCGGTTTGATGAAGCGATCATGAACTATCGCAAGTCCCTCGAGATCGACCCGAACCGCTTCGCGGTGCAGAACAACCTGGGCCATGCCCTCGCCGCCGAAGGGCGGTTTGATGAAGCGATCGAGTACTATCGCATGGCCCTCCGGATCTATCCGAATTACGCCGACGCGCTGAATAATCTGGGTAACGCCCTCGTCGCCAGGGGCCGGCTTGATGAAGCGATTGAGAACTATCGCCGGGCCGTCCAGATCAATCCGAATTTCTCCGAAGCGCTGAACAATCTGGGTGTCGCCCTCGCGGATAAGGGCCAGTTTGATGAAGCAATCGAGACCTATCGCCAGGCCATCCGGATCAAACCGGACGATGGCAACGCGCTGAACAATCTGGGTGCCGCCCTCACCGCCAGGGGCCAGTTCGATGAAGCGATCGAGAACTATCGCCAGGCGATCCAGCTCGATTCAAACCGCCCCGAAACCTTCTTTCATTTGGGCATGACCCTTGATCAATTGGGTCGCACCCGGGAAGCGGTCGCCCAATACCGGGAGGCACTGAGATTAAATCCCAACCTGGCCGGGCCGCTGAACAATCTGGCGTGGGTGCTGGCCGCCGGTCCCGATGCCGAGCTGCGCAATGGACCCGAGGCGGTCCGTTTGGCCCAACGCGCGTGTGAGCTGACGCATTATGGCGAACCCATGTTCATCGCGACGCTGGCCGCCGCTTTTGCCGAATCCGGCCGCTTCCCGGAAGCGGTGACCACGGCGGAAAAGGCAGAGCAGCTCGCAACCGCAGCCGGGTCTAAAAAACTGGCCGGGACAATCCGGCAACTGCTTGAACTCTACCGCGCCGGCAAACCCTATCATGAGCCCGCCCCAACCGGGCAATGAGTCCGTTTGAACATCGCAGATTGGGGGAATGGAGAAACAGTTGTGCACGACTCCGATGGGAAAACGTTTGAGCCAGCGGCAGAGCAGACACCACAATGCAGCCCGAAATGAACATTCAGAACCAAGCCTGCGGCGTCAGTTTCCAACTTTACTACGCGAGTACGAATAGGCGCCCGGGGTGCGCGCGTCCTGTTTTGACCAGCCGAGCAACTGCCGGATCTCCGCCGGCAGAGAATCGGCTGAAACTGCCCAAGGCAATGCCCGGGCCAGTTCAAAGTTACCCAGTTCCGGACTCTTGAAGACGGTGCCATAGTAATTGTCCACATATTGGCTGTGCGCTTCGAATTCCGGGTGTAACTGGCGCAGGCCGTCAAGCGACTTGAACTCGGTCAGGCAATTGTCGCTGTCCACCGGACTCCACAGAATCAAGGTCTTCGCGCTGGCGTCGCCGCCACGCACATAGACGTTGTCATCAAGCTGTTTGACCTGCGGCCGAGTGAGCCGCCCACACAACACCATCGTTTGCGTGAATCGGAGAAGGGGTTGGTTAAAATCCGTGCTGGCCGCCAGCAGATTGCCGACAAAGACGTGTCCCTCGCGCTTGTCCACGTCCGGGCCGGTGCTGGGGTGCCAGCCGAAGTGATCGTTGGTCGCGCTTCTTTCCGTGCGCTCAAAGGAGGCGATGCTGTTGTAGAGGGTGTTGTGATAGACCCGGACGTTCGAGCTGTTAAGCACGCGAACCCCGTGTTGGCAATTGACGAATACGTTGCCGGCGCAGATCGCCCCCTTGGAAATCTCAAAGAAAAATCCAATAATCGCGTTCTCGACCTGGTTGTTGATGAACACGCCGTCCACGTTGCCGACGTCGTACCAGATGCCGTTCGAGTTCGGCTGGTCCAGCACGAGATTGTCCCGGCAGGTGGCACGGTAACATTGATTGAAAATCTTCACCGCCGCGGGAAAATACCCGGTCATCTGCTGGATGTTGTTCCGCCGGAAAATGTTTTTCTCCAGCAGGCAATCGGCCGAGCCGATGACGTAAATGCCTTCCGTTCGGGTGTCGCTGATCAGGCAATGCCGGACAGTCAGCCGGTCGCCCCGGAAATAACCGGCCACACGGGAGCAAAAGGAAATCGTCACATCTTCCAGCGTCGTGCCGGTGACATCCTTGCCGTAGGTGGCGGGATCGGACAGACCCACCGGTTCCTTGCCCTCCACTTCGAGCGCGCGGTAGGCATATTGGGTGAACGTGAGGCCGCGAATCACGGGTCCCTTGCCGTCCGAAGTCTTGCCATGACAGGGGCCGGTTGTCCGGGTGAGCGCGCCGTCGAAAGCTGTGATCTCCACCAGGCGATTTGTCGGACTGACGCCGATGTAAACCTGGCCGGCATCGTAATCAATGTAATATGAGTTTGTATTAATTTCCCCTTCCCAGCCGACCGCTTTCAGCAGTTCGCCGTCAACGAAGACCATGTCGTTGTTGAAGCGCCAAGGCGGTGTCTTTGTGCCTTCCCGTTCCCGCCGCCACCAGTCCTGCGGTTTGGCCGGGAACAAATGGGACCAGGAAGTCCGCCACAGGCCGTTGGTCTGAGCCACCCAATTGGTGGCCACCAGGGTTCCTTTCAAAACCGGATGCTCATCGGCGTACGGTTGCAAGGTGATTCCCTGGTTAAACTGCAGTCCGCCGATGCGATAAGTGCCCCCGCGCAGGATGATGGCGTCGCCGGTCACCACCCGCTCAACGGCCGATTGCAGGGTGGTGGGTTGGTCCAAGGTCGTTCCTGAGGCATTGGTCTGTCCATCGGGTGCCACGTAATAAATGTGGGCGGCATCCTTGGGCAGCTCGTAGCTCTGCTGAATCGGGCCATAAGGACCACCGGAGGGTTGGGCCTGTCCGGCCGGTGACCCGAGCAGAAGGGAAAAAAGAGCGCAACCAACCCACGACGGCTGACGCCATTTCCAACTGTACGACCAGAAACGATGGGGACGGCTACGGGAGGATTTTTGAGCGATATACGGATTCATTTTGATACCTTTCAACCGGCGATGCTCGATGAGGTTAAGGGTGGACGATCAAACTCGGGGCTGACATCGTGATGCGGGCGACGCCAATGGGTTACGAACAGGCCGCTGTTGCGGTCCGGTTCGGCGGAGGTCGCTCGAACAATTTTGTCAGGCAACATTGTTGTCATCTTTGGACATGAAAGGCCTCCTGGCCCACCTCTTGTCACGTCATAACTGGTGCCATCTCACCCCGCTATTTTTAAGCTGCGGGAAGCAGGGTAGCAAGTCGCCTCAACGAACGCAATGGTCAGCGCGCAACGTCATGGATCTGCTTTGATTTTCTCGCGGCCTCCAAACGGACATGGCAACCAGTTCGCGGGATTTGGCGCGGCCAAAAGTGCGGAAACAGATTTTATCGCTGCCGCCGGAAACCCGGCTTTGCCCCGGCCACGGCCCGTTGACGACGGTGGTGGAGGGGAAAGCGCACAATCCATTCTTTTAACAGCAGCCAGGCGCCGGGGCCGGACGCAAAAATTGGACATCACCCTGCGACCATCAGGACACATCGGGCGCACTTCTGTGGCGTGATGCCAGCCGGTGGGCGCGGTTTTTCTCAAGTCACATCCCGGACTTGCCGGAATTGCAGAAATTCACGGAGCGTGCGTCGCCTTCCATTGCCCCGCTGAACTATGAATGAGGTTTTCCGCGTCTGTGGCACAGGTATTGCAACTTGAGAAGGTTGAGCACAAATACACGACTTATGAAATTTGTCATCGAAGTCGGTGAAACGGATAGACACGTCGTCGAATTCAATTTTAATCAACTCCGCGGCGCTCTCGTCATCCGTATGGATGACCGGCCGATTTATCAATCCACCCGCATTTTCAACGAACCGCTCCACGAAGTTTATCACTTTGTGATTGATGGCCGGGAGAAATCGGACGTGCGGATTGAGCAACGGCGCAAACCCCTGTTCGGCCATCACGACACGGTCTTTGTGAACAATCGCATGATTGGCGTGTTTGACCGGTATTTTTGATCGCTTTTCTCCAAACGAAAGCGTAGTCGGCCGTTCGGTCGTGATTATTGGCGACGGCGGCGGAGGAATCGTAACGCAATCCATGTGTTTGAATCAAACGGATGTCCAATCGAATTTGCCAATTGACCCCTTCCATTGCGATTATTAACCTGTTCATCCGTTTCCAAACGCGATTTTATGCGACATACCATTTCAGTTCTGGTGGAGAACAAGTTCGGTGTGCTCACGCGCGTGGCCGGGCTGTTCAGCGGACGCGGCTACAACATTGACACGCTCAACGTCGGCCCGACGCACGACCCCAGCCTGTCGCGCATGACCATTGTCACCCACGGCGACGAGGCCACGCTGGAGCAGATCGTCAAGCAGCTCAATAAATTGCCGAATGTCATCAAGGTGCAGGATTTCCGGGATGGCGAATACGTGGACCGCGAGTTGGTGCTCGCGAAGGTCGCGGTGGATTCCAAGACGCGCGCCGAGGTGATGCAAATCACGGACATTTTCCGCGCCAAAATCGTGGATGTGCAACCGAAATCGCTCACCATCGAAATCACCGGTAACGAGAGCAAGGTGGAAAAATTCATCGAATTGATGAGATCGTTTGGCGTGTCCGAAATCACCCGCACCGGCAAGGTCGCCCTGCCGCGCAAGTGACCGTGCCCGGACGCTGATTTTGCGGCTTTGCCGGGGGGCCTCCGGGCGCCTGCGTACGGCAAACGGTTCGCGCAGCGAGAAGGCGGACCGGTTGGGAGGTAGAAGATTGCCTGCCAACGTGTGTCAACGGCACGCTTCCTGGCGTGACGGGTTTGAAGGCCTCAAAAACGACGCCAAACCGCGCCTTAGCCTAATCTTGATTTTTGATTTTTTTGAATTGACATTTGCGCTTCGGCACTTAGAGTGTTATCAAAGAAGCAGCAGTTCCTAAAAGGCAATTATGAGAAACATGTATTCCGCAGCCATTTGCGGCACGATGCTCGCGCTGGCCGTTGCCGCTTCCGCCCAAACCTTCAAACCCGGCGTTGCCACCATTGTGCGCGTTCAAGGTGAAGCCAGATATTCGCTGAACGACGACGTTTGGCATCCCCTTGTCGTTGGCAAAACGCTTGGCGCAGGCGCCGTCATCCAAACGGCTCATGATGCCATTGTGGATATGGTGCTGGGCAAAACCGTTGAAATGCCGCAGGCCGCGCCGTGGCCCGACCGAATCGGGCCGGCGCCGGATGCCAACATTCGCGGCATGATTGATTACCGACCGTCCGTCGAACAAAACATGGTTCGCATGACCGGCGACACCATGATGGCCGTTGACAAGCTGACTATCTCGGACACGGGCCTGGACACCATCAGCGACACCGAACTGGATTTGAAGCAGGGCCGCATCTTCGTCAGCGTTAAAAAGTTTTCCGCCGCGTCCCAATTCCTCGTTAAAATTCCCAACGGCATAGCCGGCGTGCGCGGCACGTTGTTTGAAATTGACGCGAGCGGCTGGTGTGCGGTGCTCAAAAATTCCGTGCTGCTTGCCATCGTCGGGCCAAACGGCGTTCCGGTGACTCATGTGGTCGGCGAAGGCAATCAATTCGATCCTCAAACCGGTCAAATTTCTCCGTTAACATCGGACTTGCTCAATGTGTTACAGCCGATCGCTACGGCGCTGGACACCCTGTATGTGGAAATCGTCTCGTTCACGTATGACCGAACTTACTGCTTCATTTCGCCCACTCACGGCCATCACGGTCACGGGCATGGTGGGGGTGGTGGGGGTGGCGGGGGTGGCGGGGGTGGCGGCGGCGGGGGCGGACCCGAATAAATTATCGTCGAGCCAGTGGTTCGGCCAACTTCATAGGATTCCTTTTACCAGGTGACGTTGAACCAGAGCAGCCTTGAGTTGCTCTGGCTTTTTGTTTAATTGGGCGCGGTGAATTTCAAACCGCTCAAACGCACACCGGTCATTCTGGCCGTCGCTGTCCTCGTGCTTGTGTGTGACGTCCGCCTGCTGCGATTCGATTTCTTTGAACGCGTGGAGCGGATGACGTATGACCTTCGTGTGCGCGCGGCCCAAAAATTTCCTGCGCCCGCCGCGACCAACCTCGCGTTTGTCTCCATGGAGGAATCCAGCATTGCCGCCGTCAAGAGCGGCCAACTCGGATACCGCTACGGGCTTTACTGGCCACGGCAGGTCTATGGCCGGCTCATCGAGGAACTTTCCGCCCAGGGCGCCAAAGCCGTCGCGTTTGACGTGCTGTTCGGCGAATTGCGTCCCGACCATCCGCCGGTGCAGATGGCCAACGGCAGTTTGCTGGAATCCGACAACTTCTTCGCGTTGCAAATGCGCCGCGCCGGCAATGTCCTCATCGCCATCACGCCGGAAGTAATGCCTCCGGATTTGTTCGCGACCAACGCGCTGGCCCCGGGCGACATTTCGACGGAGAAGGATTCGGATGGCGTATTGCGCCGCGTCAAGGCCTTCCGCATCTACCGGCGTTGGCACCCCTTGTTCAAAAAAGTCGAAGCTGACCCGGGATTTGGCATTGACCTTCGCCGGGCGCGCGTCGAGCCGGGTCAAATCATTTTGCCGCGTGCCAACGGCGAGGAAATCAAAGTGCCAGTGGACGCCGAAACCAATTTTGCGCTCGCCGATTTTGTCGGCGGCAAACTGCCACCCGGGATGGCACCCCAGGCCCGGGCCTTCACCGACGAGCACGTCTGGCACATGGGTGTTGTTCTTGCCGCATGTGAGTTGAAACTGAATTTGGACCGCGCGGACATGGATTTGCCGCACGGGCGCATCACGTTGCGCGGCGCAAACGGCGTCAACCGAGTCCTGCCCGTGGACGCCGATGGTTATTTTTACATTGATTGGCGGCTCACGCCAAACGATCCCCGCCTGTTGCGCGCGCCGATCGAAAGTTTGCTCCGGCAGGACAAACAGCGCCTGCTCGGCCGGACCAATGAAGTCCGCGACGATTTTCAGGGCAAACTGGTGGTGGTCGGCTCCGCCGTGCAAGGCAGCAACCTGACCGATGTCGGCGCGACGCCGTTGGAGAAGGACACGCTGCTGGCCAGCAAATACTGGAATGTCGCCAATTCCATCATCACCGGCCGGTTCGTCCGCCGCGCTTCACTGCCCACGGAGATCGCGCTCATTGTTGTGCTCGGCGCGCTGACGGCGTTCCTCACGTGGCAGTTGCGCGCGGTTTCCGCCAGTGTGGCGGTTTTGCTGTTGATGCTCGCTTATATCGGCGCCGGTTTTTTGGCGTTCATCCAATTTCGCTACTGGCTGCCGTTCGTTTTCCCCGTGGCCGGGGTGATGCTGGTCGAACATGTCAGCCTCGTCACCTACCGTGTCGTATTCGAACAGCGGGAACAGCGCCGCGTCAAATCCGTTTTCGCCAAAATCGTTTCGCCCGACGTGATGAACGAGTTGTTGAGCGCGGAAAAACTCGCCCTCGGCGGCGCGCGCCGTGAGTTGACAGTGTTTTTTGCTGATGTGCGCGGGTTCACCACGTTGACGGATGAAATGCAGGAGCGCGTTGCGGAATTTGTGCGTGATCACCAAATGGATTTCGCCACGGCCGAGGCCTGCTTCGACGAGTTTGCGCGCGAAACGCTGAACACGGTGAACCTGTACCTCTCGGTCGTCGCCGACGCGGTGAAAAAACACGGCGGCACGCTGGATAAATACCTCGGCGACTGCGTGATGGCGTTTTGGGGTGCGCCGACGCCCAACGAAAAACACGCACTGGCCTGTGTGCGCGCAGCAGTTGACGCCCAACGCGCCATTCATGAATTAAATCACAGGCGCCTGGCTGAAAATGCCTCGCGCGAGGTCGAAAACCGCGCGCGGCTTTCCGCTGGCCTGCCGCCCAAACCGCCGTTGCGCGCCCTGCAGTTCGGCACGGGCATCAACACGGGGCTGGTTACCGTCGGCCTCATGGGGTCGGAAGCCCACCAATACAATTACACAGTGTTTGGCCGGGAGGTGAATCTGGCCGCCCGGCTGGAAAACGTTTCCGGCAGCGGCCGCATCATCATCAGCGACACGACCTACAACCATTTGTTGCGTGACGACCCGGCGCTGGCCGGCACCTGCGTCGAAATGTTCCCGGTCACGGTCAAGGGCATTCGCAGCGCCGTGCGTATTTACGAAGTGCCGTGGCAGACGCCAGCGTGAGTGAACTCCAATCGCCGATCATCTGGCGAAGCCAGTTTACCTGCCAAACTCCAGCCGTTCGGCAAGGCGTTCGGGCAGGCCGGCGGCGAGGATTTTTTTCTGGGCGGCGGGGATGTCGTAGTCGAGCCGGCGCAGTTCGATGGTGCTGGCGTCCATGTCGTAAATGACATAGGCGGCCTTGGGATTATTGTCGCGGGGCTGGCCGACGGCGCCGACGTTGATGAAGTATTTTTTAGCCGGGTCAATTTTGAATTTGGAATAAGTACCGCCCCGGACCACGGTGTCGCGCATGAAAGCGACGGGCACGTGGGTATGGCCGAAGAAGCAGACTTGTGTGTTCTGATACGGGAAACTGGCGGCGGCGGCGAGCTTGTCAAAGACGTAACCCCAGCGTTGCGGCACGTCGAGCGTGGCGTGGACCATGGTGAAGTTGGCGGCCATTCTGGTGTACTTGAGGTCGCGCAGCCATTGCTTTTCTTCCTCATTCAGTTGCGCCCGCGTCCAGTGAACGGCATCGGCGGCATGGGGATTAAACCCTTCGAGGCGGTCTTCACTGGAGGTGTATTCGTCGTGGTTGCCTTTCACGCAGGGGATGTTCCGGTCGCGGATGATTTGCAGGCATTCCTTGGGGTTGGCGTTGTAGCCGACGACGTCGCCGAGACAGACGATGTGCGTGGCGTTCTGGCTTCGGATGTCGTCCAGCACGGTTTGAAATGCTTCCAGGTTGCCGTGGATGTCAGCGATGATGGCGTATTTCATTTTTCAGTGAACGATCTCAAATCCGTGAAACTCATTTTGCGCCTCGCTCCACGTCACGTTTTCGTCGCGAATGAAACCAGCAAGTCCCGCGCCACGAATGGCCTGGCGGAACGCCTCCAGCTCCTCGCGCACACCTTCGGCCGTCAGTTCGACGCGCCCGTCGAACAAATTACGCACGCTGCCGGCAATTTCAAAGCCGGCAGCGACGGCTTTCGCAGTATAGCGAAAGCCGACGCCCTGCACGTGGCCTGAATAAAGAATTTTCATGCGGCAACGGTTCATGGCTGCCACCGGCATAAAGCCAGAGCCGGACGCCGGATGCAACGTTTTATTGGCCGACCCGGCGGAAACATTTTTTTGGCGATTTGGTTTGACCGCCCGTACAATTTGCCGTAATCAGCACGGGCTACCACAACAAAACGTCAAAAAGTGTGTGCGTTTTACGGGTGGCGAGACAAGCAAACGACCATGCTGAACATTAAATCATTCCTGGCGATTGATTTTGGAGCGGGCAGCATTAAGCTCGGCGAATTTGAAATCAACGAAGCTGGCGGATTGCGTCTCAAAAATTTTGGCATCAAGCCGCTCGGGGCCGAGGGCGCGCAGGAGGCCACGCGGGAAGCGACCATCCTCAAGGCGCTTCAGGAAGTGCTGGTGGAGAAAAATGTCCAATCCAAAAACGTCAACGTTTGCGCGCCGGGCTTCCATGTGTTTTCCAAATTCGTCAAATTGCCGCCGGTGGACGCGGGCAAGGTCACGCAGATCATCCAATACGAAGCCCAGCAAAACGTGCCATTCCCGCTGGCGGAGGTGGTGTGGGATTATCAGATTCTCGGCTCGGCGCCCAGCGGTGAGCTCGAAGTGCTGCTGGTGGCCATCAAGTCGGACGTGGTCGAGGGCTTGTTCCGGGTGGTTGAGCAGGCCAAGCTGCGGTTGAACCTGTGCGACGCCTCGCCCGCCGCGCTCTGCAACGCCTTTCGCTACAATTACGGCGACCTGGAAGATTGCACGATGCTGTTGGACATCGGGGCCAGGACCAGCAACCTGCTGTTCTTCGAAAAGAGCAAGGTTTTTTCCCGCAGCATCAATCTGGGCGCGAACGCCATCACGCAGGATTTTGCGAACGAGGCGAAACTGAAATTTAATGTCGCCGAGCAAATCAAGGTGGCCGAGGGTTTCGTCAGCCTGGGCGGCGCGTATGAAGAACCGGAAAGCCCGAATCAGGTGGCCATTTCCAAAATTGCGCGGCAGTTCATGACCAAGCTGCACATCCAGGTCAATCAGACGATCCAGTTTTTCCGCGGGCAACAGGGCGGGTCGGCGCCGCAGCGCCTGTATTTGTCCGGCGGCGCGTCCATCATGCCTTACACGGCGCAGTTTTTCGCGGAGAAACTGAACGTGCCGGTGGAATACTTCAACCCGTTCCGCAACGTGCAGATTGATCCGGCGGTGAACCTGGAGGAGCTCGCGCGCGTGGCGCATTCGCTCGGCGAAGTCGTGGGTTTGGGTTTGCGGAATCTGGCGCACTGTCCGGTGGAGATGAACTTGATGCCGGAGAGCACGTTGCGCTGGCGGGCGTTCAACGAGAAGAAACCCTATTTCTTTTGCACGGTGTTGAGTTTGGCGGGGGTGGCTTTCGCGGTCGGTTTTTTGTTCCAACAATTGGCGGAATCCAAAGAGGCTGAAATCGCGAACTTGAAGCCGAAATTGGAAGAGATGAAAGTGAAGTCCGAAAAGTTCCGGAACGCTTACACGAAACAGCAGGCGGCTCAAAAGCAGGCCGGGCAAATTAAGTCCTGGATGGAAGAGCGATATTATTGGGGTGACGTGCTGGCCGAACTGCGCCGCGCCCTCATCCGCGCCGAGGATGACGTGAAGAAAAAATATGTCGTGCAGAAGCCGCGGGTGGCCGCCGGTATCTGGATCGAGCAGTTGATGACCACGGCGAATCAGGCCAATTTGGGTGCCGGCTCAGTGTCTCCATCCAATCCTGCCGGCAGCCGGGCGACGCCCGAAGCTTCGGGCGCTCAAGCCAGAACCATCACCTTGATCTGCCGGGCGGTGGATTTGTCGGGCGTTGATTCCGCCGCCAACAATGAAATCGTTTACGCCGTGGAACGCGAATTAAAGTCCAGCCCGATGTTCGATCCCAAGACGGTGCAGTCTTCGGCGCAAATCTCGGCGGTGGATGCCAACAGCACATTCACGTTCAGCATCACGGTCGCGCCACAAAATCCATTGAAATTGTGATATGATGTGGATCAAGCGAAATCTGTTTTTTGTAGTCGGAGGCATCCTGGCCTTGGGATTGCTGGGCGCGGCGGGCTTTTACGATTACAAAAGCTGGAAGCGCAACACGGTGGCATTTAATAATTTGAACGAGGTTTACAAAACGCTGGGGGACCTGACCAAACAAAAGCCCTCGGCGAGCAGTGAGAACATCGAGGCCGCCAAACAACAAGAGACCCAACTCCGCGATTGGATTCGCCAGGCGGGAAGTTATTTCCGGCCGATTGCGCCAATTCCCAATCCGACCAACGGCCTGATCTCGAACGAAATGTTCGCGGACGCACTGCACCGGACAATTGACCAGTTGCAACGCGATGCTCCCAATGCCAATGTCAGTATCCTGCCCCAGTACAGTTTTTCGTTTGAGGCGCAACGCTCGCGGGTGAAATTCGCCCCTGGCGGCCTGAATGCGCTGGCGACGCAACTCGGCGAAGTTAAGGCCATTTCGGAAATTCTTTTTGCCGCGGGCGTCAACCAGTTGGACGGCATCCAGCGCGCTCGCGTGTCGGAAGATGACGTGAACGGGCCGCCAACGGATTATCTGGCCGACAATTCCGTGACCAACGAACTGGCGGTGATGACCCCTTACACGGTCACGTTCCGCGCCTTCAGCCATGAAACCGCCCAGGTGCTTGCCGGCTTTGGCTCGTCGCCCCACGGGTTTATTGTTAAAAGTATCAAGGTCCAGCCGGCGGGTGCGGGCCCGACGGAGCCGTCACCGGGAATGGGGGGAACGCCGCCGCTGGCGCCCGCCCCGGGGGCGATGCCCGGCAAGGGCGGGTTACAAACGGTGTTGCAGGAACAGTTGTTGCGCGTAACCATCGAAGTTGAGCTTGTGAAGTTATTGTCGAAGAACTAAGCGCATGGATTTCCTCAAAAAACATTACGAAAAAATCCTGCTCAGCGTCGTATTGTTGGGGCTGGTCGGGGCGCTTGTATTCATGGCGCTCATCATTCCCAGCGAACAGGAAAAGGTCAAAGAAATCGGTGAAGGCATTATTCGAGGCAAAGTCGTGGCCTTGACGAATCTGGACTTGACGGGGGAAAGCAATGTGGTCGAGCGGTTGCAGTCGCCTTACAAATTGGACTTTGACACCCCCAACAGACTCTTCAATCCGATGGAATGGCAAAAAATGCCGGACGGCGCGATGGTTCCAAGGGCCGGACTGAGTCCGCAAGCCGCCGTGGTCGTCAGCATCTCGCCGCTTTATCTGGTGCTGGCTTTGGAATCGGTAGAGACGAATGAGCTTGGCGCGCGCTACGTCGTCGCGGTGGAACGTCAGGCAGCGGCGTCTCCAGCCATGCGCCGCAAACAGTCGCGTTATGTCTCGATGGACGACCCCAAGAAAGATGTTTTCACCTTGCTACAGGTCAAAGGCCCACCGGACAATCCGGGTGCTTTGGTTTTGAGATTGGCCGACACCGGCCAGACGATTACGTTGACGAACGGCACGCCCTTCCGGCGCGTGGATGCCTACCAGGCAGATATCAAGTATGACCCGGAAAGAGCAAGCTGGACGGGCCAGCGGATTGGCAATCGTCTCAGGTTTGCCGGAGATGACTACACAATCGTTGACATCAACTCCAACGAAGTGGTATTGTCCGCCCAGTCAAACCAGAAAAAATGGACTTTGCGATATACGCCTTGAGTGCTAGAACATTCCGGTGAACAGCGCCGGTTTAAGACGAACCTGAAACACACCATGAGAAAAGCAGTTTCCCTCTCGCTCGGTTTTATTTTGCTGGCGGTTCCCGCCACCCCGGTGCCAGCCCAAACCAACAGCCCCATGGACATGGCGGTCACCGAGGCGGTGTTGCGGCAGGCCAACACCATCGTCCTGCGCCAGAAATTGGTGGACGCCAAAAGTGCCGCCGCGCGCGGAGATTTGGTCACCGCTGCCAAATTTTACCAGGAAGCCTACACGCTGGTGCAGCAAGTCGGTTCCGGTATTGACGTGGAGAAGGCGCAAACCATTTCGGGCCTGGCCTCCACCCGTCTGACCCTCGCCCGCCGGGCGCAAAGCCAGGGCGATTTGCACGAAGCTGACACGGAAGTCAATCAGGTGTTGAAAGTGGATCCGCAAAACACCGCCGCGCTCGCTTTCAAAAGGCAGAACGACCAGATGCTTGCCGCCATGAAAGGCAAAATGCCTGACAAGGCCACTTTGCAGGAAGTCCCTTACATTGTCACCAACCAAATCGAAGCGGGCACATTGGTGCGCGACGGGAAGTTGCTTTACGAGATGGGTAAATTGGAAGAAGCCGAGACCAAATTAAGTCAAGCGCTGGAAAATGACCCGGACAATGTCGGCGCCTATTACTATTTGAATCTGATCAAGCAGGCGCGCTACAGCCGCGCCGCGTTCCAGCATACGGTGGACACTCAGTCCCGCATGGCACAGGTGGAAAAAAAATGGGTGCAACCGACACCACGAAACCCGCTGCCGACGCCCAACCCTTATGCTGAAACCAATTTAACCTACACCGGACCGGGCCGGGGTGTCATTGAAAACAAACTCAACCGTATCCGCCTCGATAACATTTCTTTCGACGGCCTGCCTTTGAGCGAGGTCGTCCGCCAATTGAGCGAGCGGGCCAGATTGAGCGACCCGGAAAAAGAGGGCATAAACTTTCTGATCAATCCCAATCCGGACGTCTCTGGAGCGGCCGCCGGTTCGGGGGCATCCGGCGGGGTCGGTGCCGCTGCGACTCTTAATCCAGCCACCGGGTTGCCGGAGGCGCCGTCCGCAGCCGCCGGCGGTGAAATGACGCCGGTTGATCAGGTGATGATTAAATTGAACCTGACCCACGTCCGCCTGGCGGACGTGTTGGACGCACTTGTGATGGTGGCCGATCACCCCATTAAATACTCGATACTGGATTACGGCATTGTCTTCGCCAGCAAAGGCGCGGAAACCCCTCAACTATACATGCGGACATTCAAAGTGGATCCCAACACTTTTTATTCGGGATTGGAAAGTGTCAGCTCCGCCAGCTTCGGCGCGGTAAACAGCTCTGGGGGCACCGGAGGCGGAGGCGGCGGGGGCGGCGGCAGTCAAAATTTCAGCTCGGTTATCGCCGTGGTGAATGCCTCTCCCGGTGCGGCCGGTTTTCGGAACACAGGCACCGGTGGTGGCGGCGGTGGCGGTGGCGGTGCTCAAGGCGCAGCCAATCCTCTCAGCGCTGCGGGGGCTGCGGGCGGCGGTGCTGCTGCCGGCCAGGGTGGTTTGCGTAGCATCACCACGGTCAATCTGGCCTCCGACGTCAGCGTGGTGGCCAGAAGCTTTTTCACCACACTGGGTGTCAATATGGACAGTCCACCGGGCAAATCAGTGTTTTTTAATGACCGTTTGGGCTTGTTGTTTGTAAGGGCAACATTGTCGGACTTGGACACCATTGAACGCGCCATTCAGGCTTTGAATCAAGTGGCGCCGCAGGTTCACATCAAATCCCGGTTCATCGAAGTGCTGCAGGACGATCAAAGTGCATTGGGCTTCGACTGGTATCTGGGGAATTTCATCAATGGCTCGGTCGTTGCCAATGGCGGCAGCGCGCCTTCGCTCAACGTGCCGGTTTCAACCGCCAATCCCCTCGGCGCTTTTCCAGGCAATTCACTTTCCAGCCTGATTCCATCCTCGTCCGGAGATCAAGTCATCAGCGGGCCGGGCCAGACCATCCCGGCTCTCCGCAATTCCCTTAATGCGCCCGCGCTTGCCACCATCACGGGTATTCTGACCGATCCCAATTTCCGGGTTGTGCTTCATGCCTTGTCCCAGCGCAGCGGGACCGAAACACTGGCCGAGCCGGAGGTGGTGACCACCAGCGGACGACAAACGCAGATGCGGGCAACGCGAGTTATTCAAATCATTACTGGCTTCAGCTTCCAGCAAGGTACGGCCGCCACCACGACGACTGGAACAGGCGCGACTCCATAATTCAGCAACGAGGAAATATGAAAGCTCTCAAACCGAATAAAATTTGCAAACGGGCGTTATTACTGTGTGCCGGTCTGACTGCCGCCAGCGGGGTACATGCGCAGGTCAACACTTTCACGCCGGGAGTTTCGGCCATTACGGTTACCGTGCAACAGGTGGAAACCGGCCCCGTCCTGGACGTCGTGCCCTATGTCTTGTCCGACGGTTACACCATCAATCTCACCTTAATACCGTCGCTGACCGATTTCAACGGTTACGACACGCCGCCGACCATTCCCAATGTCACCAGCGGCCTGAACGTTGTGCAATTACCGGTTGTCCTGCCCGATTTCACCATCCGGCAGGTCATCACCACCGTGAACATCTGGGACAACCAGACCGTCGTCATTGGCGGATTGATTTCCTCCACGGTCCTGAGTACCAAGGACAAAGTGCCCGTGCTGGGCGACATACCGTTAATGGGACGCCTCTTTCAGAGCCAGAGCAAAAGCTCCACCAAGAAGAATTTGATGATATTTGTCACGGCTACCATTGTGGACCCGGCCGGCAACCGCGTGCACACGGATGAAGAATTGCCGTTTGCGCAAAATGCCATTCCGCTGCAACCCGCGGTGGAAGGTCAGACCTTTCAACCCGGCCCGGCGACGGTGACGAAATGACCGGGAGGCAGCCGCCAGTTTGTGAAAAGGTGAACCATTGGCAGCGGGATGTGGACTCCTGGAAAAGTTTGTGTGGAGCGGTTGCTGATAATTGATGGGCATGCCTACGCTTATCGCGCGTTTCACGCGATTCGCGGCTTGCGTTCGCCATCGGGACAGCCGACGAATGCCATTTACGGTTTCGTCAAAATGCTGGCCAGGATGCGGTCAGTTCTTGAGCCGACGCATGTGGCCGTGGTGTGGGACGGCGGACTGAGTGCCGGGCGGGTTTCGATTTTGCCGGAATACAAAGCGCAGCGGCCGGGAATGCCGGACGATTTGAAGCCGCAACTGGACGAAATCGTCGGTTATTTGAAAGCGGCGGGGGTCGCTTCGTTTTGCCGCGAGGGCGTGGAAGCGGATGATTACATCGCCTGCCTGGCGCGGCGGGCGGCGGAAGCGGGCATGGCGGTGGTCATCGCCAGTTCGGACAAGGATTTTATGCAATTGGTGTCGGCGCGGATTGGGTTGCTGAATCCGAACGACAAAAGTGGAACGGTATGGACGGACGAACAGGTCCGGGCCAGAAGCGGGGTGGGGCCGTCGCAGGTTTTGGACTGGCTGAGTTTGACCGGTGACAGTGTGGATAATATCCCCGGCGTGCCCGGGGTGGGGCCGAAAACCGCCGCCGAGTTGCTGAAAAAATTTGGTTCGGTCCTGGAATTGTATGCGCGATTGGACGAAGTGAAGTCGGCAAAATTACAGGCGGCATTGCGCGATGCGGCAGGCGTAGTTCAACGGAACCGTGAACTGGTGAGGCTGCGGGATGATTTTCCGTGCGAGTTTTCGCCCGACGAACTGACAGGAAAGCCGGCCGATGCCGGGCGGTTGGGCGAGTTGTATCGGCGCTGGGGATTCAAGGGAATGCTCGCGGCGCTGGAAAGGCCGGCGTCCTAGGGCCAGCCGGTTTTGATTTAGAAAAATGAATTTGAGAACCAGACTTGAAAATGCGTTTGCGGCGGGCAAACCCGTGCCGCGCCGGTCGCGTTTTGCCGAAATAATTTTTGGACAGAAACGCCGGGCGTGTTTAGAATGGGAAAAACCTTTTATGTCGTTATTGCTCAACCGCCCGGCCGCCTTTTGTAGTGTCAAACACTACACAAAGAGTCGTATCCCAACTGACAGACAAATACTACCAGCTCGCAATAGAGTCACGTCATGAGTACGGCCATGCCATCGGGATTTTTCAGCCGCCAGGCCGCCGCCTGCTTTTGCTGGGGATGGTTGCTCCTGCTTCCCGCCGCCGTTTTTGGCCAGACTAATTATTATGCCACCAACGGAACTGGATATGCCATCATTGGCTCCCTGAACGGCGACCAGGTTTGGCCCGATGTGGCGGTGACGACCAACGGCGGTTTCGTGGTCTGGCAGGACAACATCACGGATGGCAGCGGTTGGGGCGTGAGCGCGCGGCGGTTGGACAGCACGCTATCCGGCACGTTGAGCACGTTCCGCGTGAATGTTCAGGGCGCGAACGATCAGGAATACCCGCGCGTGGCGATGTTGAAAAATGGCGGCGCGGTCTTTGTTTGGCAGGGCGGGGAAAAAGGGTTCCAGCAGATTTATGCACGGTTTCTTTCTCCCACCAATACCTGGCTGACGACCAACGACGTGCTGGTGAACACACCGTTAACCACAAACTTCTCGTATAGTTATAGCTACACCACCAACACCACCTCAACCATTGTAACGAATCGGGATCGGTTCCATAGAATAATCGGTTACACCACCAACATCACCACGACGGTTGCCACGACCATTACCACGAACACGAGTGTAAACGGAAATTTTCGAATCAACCCCGCCGTGGCCGCCCTCAACAACAGCAATGTGGTGGTGGTCTGGGGCGGTTTCGATGAAGTCAATTCCAGCAGCTTGCAGGATGTTTATGGCCAGATTTTTTCACCGACGGGGCAGAAAATCGGCGGCGAGTTCCTGATCAATCAATTTATTAACTATAACCAGCGCACGCCAGCCGTCGCCGCGTTGAAGAACGGCGGATTTGTGACCGCCTGGGTGTCCGAGCAGGAACGAACGGCTTTTGCGGGCGGTGTCGACATTACCAATGGAACCGCTCCGAGTTCAGTTGGTTCGGCCAGCGTGGACATTTACGCGCGGCTTTACGACAACAACGGCGTGGCGCAGAGCGATGAGTTTCTGGTCAACGTGGATGCCAATCCCTGTGCGAATCCCGCCGTGGCGGCGGCGTCGGATGGCAGTTTCATGGTCGCGTGGGGAGCGTATGACATGGCCAATTTGACGAATGGGTGGGACATTTATGCGCGGGCTTTTTCCAGCGCGGGTATTGGTGGCGCAATCGCGCGCGTAAACAGCTATCTGGTCGGCCCTCAATTCGCGCCGCGCATCAGTGCCCTCGGCGGGGAATATCTGATTGTCTGGACGAGTTCGTGGCAGGACGGTTCGGCCAATGGCGCGTACGGACAGTTTGTGCATGAGGACGGTTCGCTGGTGGGCGGCGAGTTTCGCGTGAACACCACACCCCCCGGCGAGCAGATGCAGCCAACGGTGACCTCGGATGGTGCCGGACAATTTCTGGCGGTTTGGACGAGTTTCACGGATCTGACTTATGGTTTTGATTTGTTTGCCCAGCGCTACCTTAATGTGTCGGCACTCTTGCTGCCGATTGACGCTGTGTTTGTGTATGCGCCGTTTGGGTTGAGCAGCGGCGTTTATCAGCCGCAGTTGGTGGTTTCCTGGCCGACACTGCTTGGCATCTCGATTTCCAATTACGAAGTTTATGTGGACGGCGCAGGGACGCCGATGGCGGTGACAACGAACAATGCCTGGGCCATGACGGCGGCGAACGGGTTGACGGCCAGCAGCACGCACTCGTTCCGATTGGATTATGTGACCGCGGACGGACGCCGCTCGCCGCTTTCGCCGTCAGCCAACGGCACGACGTGGAGTGGAGCCAATTACTACGGCATTCCGTTTGGGTGGATGGAGGAATACTACGGGCTCAATTTTGCCGCGTGGCCTGCCAACGTGAACGCGCCGCTGGCTGCCGGCGGGCCGACGCTCCTGCAAATTTTCCTGAGCGGCGGCAATCCACTGGCTTCCAGCACGTGGTTGCAGACGGCATTGACCAGGACGCCGCAGGGTCTGTTCCTCAATTGGAACACCCAGCCGGGCTTCACCTACCAGGTGCAGGTGACGACGAATTTGATTTCTTCCTGGAGCAATCTGGGCGCGCCGCGCTTTGCCGCGGGCGCGAGTGATTCAATTTATGTCGGGGGCGGTTCGGCGGGTTTCTACCGCATCGTGCTCCTGCGCCAGTAAGATTTGTATGTGGCAAATGATTAAAAAATTTTTCTGGATGGCCGGGTTGATGTTTTGTCTCCCCCATGCCGGGGCGTTTTCGCTGCTGGGACCGGTGGCCAATGGTCCGGATGTCTGGCAGGTGACACTAATCGGTTACAATCCACTCCCCGTTTCAGGCGCGCCGCCGTATTTTATTGATCCTCTCCTAACCGGGCCAAAAAATCTGGGGGAGGAATACCGTCGCAACACGCCCATCATGTATTATGCTGCCAACGCCAATTTTCTCGATTATTTCGGTTCCAACGGCATGGTGGCCGTGGATGGCGCCTTTGCCATGCTGAACAGTGTCTTGACCAATGGCGTGGACAATTATAGCGCCGGCCTCACGGAATTTCCCTTGAATTCGAAGAGTGTAAATTATTCGGCGCAGCAATTTCTACTACTGGATCTCAAATCAGAAATCCTCGCTGATATGATGGAGCAATTGGGATTGGCAGATGCCGTCCGTTATACCTGGTGCTTGCATAATCGCTACCTGCCTCCGGGCGCTTCCTGTGTAGCCCCCGGACCGGGTTTCGGTGTGCAATATCAGGTGGTTCAAAGAAATTTTGACATCACCGCCAGCCCGCTGACCAATATTCAATATTCGGCCTATGTCAATGGCGAGCTTTACACATACCAGATTTTCGAAAATTGCGGCGCCCCCGCTCCCTTCTCGCCACCAGATGCCGATGCGTTGGAAATACCCACGGATACTTTATTCAGGAACGGCCCGGTGGCGGGGGGCATTGGTGAAGAAGGTTTAGGCGAGGGCCAGTTTTACACGGGTTTGACCCGGGACGACGTGGCGGGGCTGCGCTATTTGCTTTCCACCAACAATATAAACCGGGAAGACACGGCGCTGGGAAGCCTTTTGATCAGCTCCACTTCGGGTGGCACAAACCTGGGCGCGCCCTTTGTGCTCTACACCTCCGATTATACCGCGCTGGTGTTGTCCTCTCAAACCAATAATCCGGCCACCTTAATGACTTTATTTCCAGGGCTGGTCGTTTCGAGTTCCGTAACCAATTTTACAGGCGTTCTCGTACCGAACCTCGTTTTCGTCACGAACCCCGTGATTGGCGCGCCGGCCGGCACCATGCAGTTGGGCATTGCGACCAATGGCTTTACTCCTATGGTGGTGACAAACTACACCGACACCTTTGCCAACGTTATTTTCGTCAGCACCAACAACGTTCGCTCTTATACCAGCGCCCGGATAATGACGGTTACCACCGGTCCGCTGGCTGGGGCGCCGTTCGGCAAATTATACACGAATACCACGTTCACAACCATCACCTTAACCAACGTGCCGTCGGGGGATTATTATATTCTGACCAATCCCTGCGGTCCGCACGTGATTCTCAAGACCTTATTGACTAATGTCGTGGCGACCACCAACCTGCTGATTGCCGCTACCAACTTGCAGGGCTTTTCCATTTCCGAAAGCCTGGTGACTTATGCCACCAACCATGTCTATGTCGCCGAGCCGCTCGTTTGCGCCAGCGGAGGCACGGTAGGCCAGGCCAACATCACGGGTTTGTATCGGGGCATAGGTCGAATGCAGTTTGTCCGCGCCAATTTCGACTCGTTGCTCGGCCAGTTCTTCCAGCCCATCGCCAGCACCTACTCCATGGTCTTTATCACCAACAGCCAGTCTATAAACGAGACGTTCTCGCGCGTGGTGACCACGCCGGACTTTCTCTTCAGCGCGGCGGATATGGTAAGCGGTCCCGCTGTGTTTCCCGTGGTAGTCTCTTATGCACGCAACGTCACTTTCGACCAGACCACCATCTATCCCGGTCTGGCTGGACCGGGAATCATCAATCCGCCTTCCACGCTTACTTACGAAAAAGCGGGGCCGGTTTACGAGAATACGAGTCCTGATCTTCTAATTGGGCCCTTCCTGTATATGTTGATCCCCGGCCGGTCGGTTATTCGTGAATTTGATTTTATTTGGGGCTCGTTCGACGGCACCACCAACCTTCCCATTGTCTATCCCAACGGCACCAGCATTCAAAATCTGGCTGCCGAGGTGCTGATCCATATTTTCCCGGCCAGTTTGCCCAGTGGCGCTAATGGCGTAAGTTACACGGTGACGCTTTCCGCTACCGGGGGCCAGACGCCCTATACGTGGGCCTGGGCTTCAGGTTCGTCTCCAGTGCCTGGATTGAGCCTGTCCTCCGGCGGCGTGATTTCCGGCGTTCCGACG
>JBEKHY010000027.1:0-57684 GCA_050012035.1 Verrucomicrobiota bacterium
TGGTTGCTGTGGCCACTGGTCCCGGCGGCGGCCATTACATTGAGTGTGGCAATGGCTGACTATCAACTGGCCAATTCGGTCAGAACGGCGGCGGAACAAATCGCAGCCAAATACAAACCTATAGACTATAGGGTGTGGTTTGAGGGAGGATATGGGACGTTTCAGTACTACATGGAAAGACTTGGCGGCCAACGGATAGATGTCGGGCGGTCATTGCTTCAACCGGGAGATATTGTCGTTGTGCCATCGTTCAATAACGCAGTTTTTGCACTTCCGCCAGGCAGCGTGGGATGGCTTGGAGATTTGGTATGCGGACCATATTCCTGGATGAATTTGTATGGTGGCACAAAAAGCAGTGCTGCGGGATTCTATGGTGCGGATTCGGAGCCTGTCCCGTTTGCGGTCGGAAGACTTCCCATTCAAGATTACCGTATCGTAAAGGTTTTTTGCACAGTGCAATTCCGCGCGCAACCCACCAACCGGCAGGAAGTGCAAGTTGGCCATCTGCCGAGTCTTCCGTACGGTACCATCCCAATCAAAGGCAATCTAAACTTTCGACTGAATCCGGAGGCAGAAGCAAAGCTTCAACTAGCCAGCCAGTGTGAAGCAGACGGGAAGATTGAAGAGGCAATTCAACACTGCCGCGAAGCCTTGGACGTGAATTCCAATAACCCTCTCTTATTGAACGATCTGGCTTGGCTTCTGGCGTCGGCCAGCAAGCCGGAATTGCGCAATGGAAAAGAAGCGGTGCAACTTGCCACCAGCGCGGTTGAGTTGACCGATTACCGACAGCCGCTCTTTATTGAAACGCTCGCGGCTGCCTACGCCGAAGCCGGTGACCTCTCCAATGCCGCCAAAATGGCCAACATCGCTCATGCCCTTGCAGAATTAACGGGGCAAACAGACATAGCCGAGAAAAGTGCCAAATTGTTGACGCTGTACTCCTCCGGCAAAGCAGTGGATGCCACACTTGCTCCATGATGCAGACTCCCATTTTGAGCACCGGCCGTCCCGGCGGGGAAACCGGGCCGCCTGCACGTTCGTCCGCCAAATCCCCGATGGGATGCGTGAATTCAAGGCGATGTTGGAGCGTGATGTCATTTGATATTTGCCATTACGAGCTATCATCGGTCGCAATTCAAACCAATTATTCCGGCTACTGAAATAGCAAACGCCACCGGCTTTTTTGTGGCAGGGGGAGTTTCGGTGACTCGCCATTCCGTTCCATATTTAACGGCCGAACAGGGGTCGGCGGAGGCTGGTGAAAAGTTTGGTTAAGGAAACCGGACAGGGGGCTTCTTCGCTGCGGCGGATGCGGCGGTGCCATCACCGCCGAAGTCCAGAAAGGCCATACCTACTATCGTTGCTCGGAAAAGAATCGCGCAGCGACGTGGTGCCAGCAGCCCTATATCCGCGAAGAAGCCCTCGACGCGGAGATTACGGCCTTGCTCAAGCCGTTTGCGCTCCGCGCTGATTGGGCGGACGACATGCTCTCACGAGTTAAAGAGGAAAAGAAGCATTCTGCCCAATCCGCCGCGCTCGTGATCGCGGAAAAGCGCGGGGAGATTCTTGCCAAAGAAGTCTTCGGCTCGAACCTTGTCCTCGACTGCAAAAAAGCCCGTGGTTCTTGCGTAAAACCGTGGTCGCTACTGGTCGAAAAAACTCCAACTGGTGGAATGGTGCGCATAGCAGGACTTGAACCTGCACGGGTTGCCCCACTACCACCTCAAAGTAGCGTGTCTGCCAATTCCACCATATGCGCAAATCCGCATTTTCCTTTAGAAATTCAATCATTTGAAGCGATTTCAGCGTGTCACAAAAGGGCTATATCGCTTCAAGCGGACGGGGACGCTTTACGCCGTTTTCAAGGTTGACGGACGAACGCGGTGGAAATGCCTTGAAACGGATGACCCCATACTGGCACGCGAGCGAATGGCGGAGGAAATCAAAACAGCCTCGCGTGTGGACTGGCGACAGGCTGCCACGGTTACTGTCCGCCAACTCGTAAAAATGTATAAGCAAAATCCGATGGGGCTGGCCATCAGCACGCTGAAAATCCGAAACCAATTGCTACAGGTCTTCGAGCGCACTTGGGAATTCGGGCTTGGCATCAAGGCCAGCGCCGTAAAACCCATAATGCTAAAATCTTGGCTCGCCACGCGAAGACAGGAACAGTCGTTAAAAGCGTCAGGACTGAACAACTATATCCGAATGTTGCGCGGTCTTTTTCATCTAGCCATTGAGCTTAGGGCGGTTGTCGAATCCCCCGCCGAAGCCATAAAGCTGCTGACAGAAGAAAGTCCTGAAAGACTCACGCCAACGTGGAAACAGGCATTGTCAATCGTCGGAGCAGCCAAACGGAAAACGAGCAAAGATTTGCTTTCAGCCATGCTGCTTTTGGGGTTGGGGCAGGCTGAACTTGCAAATCTGTCCGGCGAGCATCTGGATTTTGAGCGACGGCAAATCACAATCCGCAGACAGAAAACGCAGCGGGTATTTACGATTCCAATGTATCCCCAATCTTTTCCATTGCTCCGGCGTTTAAGAAAAGAGGGGCGAATTGTTCCGGGGAGACTGGTCTTTCAATGTGTTAGACCCAGAGAGGCGATTTCATTGGCTTGCCGCCGCCTTGGGTATCCGAAATTCAGTCCACGGAGCTTCCGCCGTGCTTTTATCATTCGTGCACTCGAAAAAGGCGTTGACGCAAGATGCGTGGCGGCGTGGCAGGGTCACCGGGACGCAACATTGGTTTTGAGGGTTTATGGGCACCTGATTCAGCCACGGCACGAACAAGAAATGGCAAAAAGACTGCAAGGGTAAAGCAGGGGCGCAAAAAAATCTTCCCCGTCGCTTGCCAGTTTTGCGGTTCTCTTGTCCAGTCCAGTTGCCGGACGAACCGGCACCAAAAAACAAAAACACGACTATGAAAAATGACAGCAAAAAAACTGGCAACGGACACAAAAGCGCACAAACGGCTTTGGCCGACATCAATACCAAAATTGCGGAACTTCAACAGCAACGGATTGGGCTGGCTCAACCGCTCAAAGACCGTTACGCCGAATTCCGGGGTGAGTTGCTCCAAATGGAAACTGAAATTCGCGGCCTTGACCCGGCGTGGCGTCCGGCTTCGTTGAAACCGCGAGCCGAGGAAAAAATCCGCGAAATCATCGCCGCGAATGGTGGGCCGATGACGGAGGCCGAAATCCTCAAGGCCGTGGGCGATTCGTTCACGAAATGGAAGGTGAAGCAGACCCTGAAAAAGCGGTTCACGGTGGACGGGGCAGGGAAATATTCGGTGAAGGTGTAACAAGTTTAATCTGCTGCCCCCGTTGCTCACGGTGACGGGGGCGTTTTTCAGACCATGAAAACTTTCACCGCAACACTGACATTTGTTCAGCACTGTCGAGGCGAAGTTTTGATTAAAGCGCGTTCGCTTAAAGACGCCCGACGCAAGGCCGATGAACTTAACGCGTATGACGTGGATGACTGGAATCCAACGAACGGGGAGATGTCCGTCGAGAGCGTCACCGAATTGAAACCGCGAAGGAAAACCCGCCGGAGACGCCAGCCTTAACAGAACTCCAAACTGATTACCCTCTCCTGTCAATCGGGAGAGGGTTTTTTGATGTCCTGTTCCAGTTTCCTCGCCAGTTTTGTTTTGAATGCGTACGTGCGCAACAAGGCTAGAACGTTTTTGTCCACCACTTTTTTGCCATATTGGTTCACCTTGATTAAACGCTTAAAGGTTTTCTTCACTTGTTCCGTGCTGGGCACCTTAAAAGCACGGCGTAACGATTCCGCATTGTTACAAACAGATGCGGGAGCCTTAGCCGGAACTTTTGGCGTGGCAGAGGCAAGACGCCTTTCTACTTCATCCAACCACTTCTTTCCTTTTTCGGTGATGTAGTGGGCAGTGCTGGTATCGTGCTTGGCCAACAAACCAGCCTCAACCAATTCTTTCAGACATGACTCGACGTAATTGGGGTCCGAGAGACGCCATTTGATTTCCATCACGGCTTCGGGCACGGTTGCTTCCTCCGGGGTTGGATTATCGCTCATATAATTGTGCTTCGGCTTTCACTGTGCCGTTGCTCCCCCCACTTTATGAAAACCGAGCGGAGCGTCAACCCCGGCCAACCGAATTCCGCTTGAAGCCGGATGTTCCACCGGGATGTTTACCTTTACGTAGGCATAATGGAGGTAGAGGGAGGAATATTGAAATAAAGGATAAACAGTGTTGTGGTTTTTTAGCAAAAAGTTGACTGGTGCCGATGGAACGGCCTATGTATTGGCAATGGCGCGAATGACACAGCAAGAACGATAACATTTTCCCTCCCGGCACGCGGTAACAGGTTTCAAATAATGCTGTGGAACAAAGAGTCGCGTCTTAAACGTTACCCGCCGGGAGGCATTTTCAGAACAGCATGAATGAGCACAGACGCGACCAAAACAGCAGCAGCATCGCCCTACAGGGTTTGGAACAGGGTGAAGGTGAGCAAGGAATTTTTTGACCTGCTCATCACCCATCCCGTCTTCGCAGCGGAGCCAAAAGCAATAAACACGGCGCAGTATTGGCTGACCGCCATTGACGCCGGCATGGAGCGGAATGATGACCAGCCTGTTACATGGGACTGGAAGGACATCGCAGACCGATTTCGGCCCTATTCCCAATCATACACAAAGTTTCGTAACGCGCTCCGCAAACTTGAACTGATAGATTTTACCACCTACCGGCCACCACCCAATTATGGCGTTCCCGGTGAGTGCCGCAAATACGTCATAACCCCTCTTGGCCGGAAATTGGTGTTGGAGGGAAACCACCAGTGGCTCTATAAACTATTGAAAGACCCGACCACATGGCGGCGCAATCAGGTAGCCATTTCCAAAAGGAAAGTGAGGGACAGGGTTTACGCGGAGCCGGAGAAGCAAATCGTCAACGCCTTCACAACGGTTGTCACGTTGGACAGGGATGTGGTGTGGAGCCAGTTGGAACGGGACAAGGTTGAGGCTCCCGGCACATACCGCTCCGCCGTTCATCACGTTTCCGCCATCGTGGAGAAAAAATTCAGTGACTTGGAAATTGAAAACGGCAGGATTTACAACAATTTTGTCAACCTGCCGAGGGAATACAAACCGTTCGCACGGTTCAAGGGCAAACCATACGTGGCGATTTTGGACATCCGAGCGTGTCACTCGACATTTCTTGGTGAATTCCTGCGCGACCTCTTCCAGTCATCCATTGACGAATACGATGGCAGAACTACCGGCACGCACCCAGACCAGAAAGCTCTTCAAATTGCGGCACGATTGAAAAAGGAAATAAACCTGCTGGCTCTGTTGGTGGAGCATGGCCGATGGACTGGCATTTTCACCAACACCGCAGTTGACCCGCGTGATGCGATTATGAGGGAAGCGGGCATGAGGATTGACATGCGCGACATGAAAGAGTGTATGAATTGGTGGTTGAACGGGGCCAAGAAATACAAACGCATAACCGATGGCCGATGGAACATGACAGACAATCAAGCCCTTGAACGATGGTTCAGGCGGTTCTTTCCAGAAATGGCTAAGGTCTGGGCCACGTTTCCGCGCGAACGCACCGGCAACGCCATTTCAGAATTTTACGAGGGAGTGCTCATGCTGGACCCGGCACTTTACAGTTACGCCGACGGATTGGGGCTGACGTTGGCCTACGAATACGACGGCGTGGGCGTCTTTGCCGAACGCGGGGAGACGGAACTCCCGGCCAAACTGGAAAAGGTCAAGGCGTTCATCCAGCGTCAATCCGCGGAAAAGTTTAACGTGCCGGTGGTGGTGAAGGGTGAACTGCTGACACGGTAGCCACTGCCCCCCTCTCCCGCGCTGGTGCCCACCCCCGCCATCCGTGGTGGCCTTCTGTATTACGATGATTTGCGCAGGGGCCACCCCCACGGATAGCCGTTTTAATTCCGGGTTCGGTTTGGCATTGGGGCCGGAACACGTAAGAACGTATCGGCGCGGAAAATAGCGGCCCATACGCAAACTGGCGAACGGCCAGACACATTCCCATACGCTTGTCCATATCCACGTTCCAACCACCGATGTTTACCTTTACGGTGGCATAATGGAGGTAGTGGGGGGGGGGTTAGTTGAATTAAGTGGCGGCTGGTCAAAAAAGAGCAGCGGTTCAATTCGGCATTTTCATACCAACTTCCGCAAAAAACGCAATTTTCGCGCGGCTGGAGCGAATTCTTTACCTCCGTTTAATTTTTTTACATTTCGCTTTGCCGGGCGCGGCGTGGACGGTTTACCAGTGTCCTATGAATAAAAAATACATCGGATATTACAGAGTGAGCACAAACCGGCAGGGATTGACTGGCAACGGAATGACCGCACAACGCGAAGTCGTTCGCCGGTTCGTTCAAGGCCAGCAGGGGATTTTGGAAAAGGAATTTGCCGAAGTTGAATCCGGCAAGTGGACAGATGACGAAAGGCCCCAATTGGCGGCGGCGCTGGATTACGCAAAACGGTCAAAATCAATTTTGGTCATAGCCAAGTTGGATAGATTAGCACGAAATGCCGAATTCCTTTTGAGACTCCAAAACAGCGGAGCGGATTTCGTCTGTTGCGATTGCCCGAACGCCGACAAGTTCACCGTTGGAATTTTGGCACTGGTTGCACAACGGGAAAGGGAATTGATTTCTGAACGGACACGGCTGGGGCTGGCCGCCGTTCGTGCCACCGGTAGGCGCCTTGGCACACCAAATCCCGAACGGGCCGTGTCCGCAATGATTTCAGCAAACAAAGCGGCCAAGGTGGAATTCGCCACCAAGTTGTTTCCGATTATTGAGGAAATCAAATCCGCTGGGGTTTCAACGCTCCGTGACATCTGCGAATGCTTGAACCGCCGGGGGATTTCGACACGCAACGGTAAAAATTGGTATCCGGCAACCGTCCGCAACATTCTCATAACCCAAAACACCTAAAAACCACCCCCCGACGACGCCCGGCGTCGTCGGGCATCAAACCAAAGTCATTGTGATTTTTTCCCTTCCCATTTGGCCATTATATCTTTAAGAGGGATACGCACGTTCTTCTTTGCATTGATTCTCCCCACCACTTCTGCGGTGATTATCAGCGAAATAAGCAAAGCGACGAACAGCATTGCCCCAGCAAGAAAAATCTGTTGTTCATCGCTCGGTGGCCAGCCAGATTCATCTGCCCAACCCGTGACCCGACATAACAGGCTTGTTCCAAATGCAATGGGGATTATGAGTAGGCTGCACAATGCGACTGGGAGGCACACCCAAGCTCTTCGGCTGTTGGCTGTTGCCCAATTCCAACACGCGGAGAAAAGCAAAAACAACAAAAGTGCCAAGCAAGCCACGACAACCCACAACACAGCCAACGCAAACGCCGCGACCACCAACACGACAGCCAGCACGACGAACACGAAAAGCAAAGCCTGACATCCTTCTAAGAAGTTGACAAACTTCTCCGGAAGGCTGGTTTTTCTATCATCCATAATATCTGTCAGTTTTCAGGAAGCCAACAAGTCCTCACCCATCCCGGCAAGCATCGAATGTGCCAAACAACTACCTTTAGAGAGTGTTTGGGTCAAACGTTCCGTTTCATCCTCCTATGAGTGGAAGAATCAGCGTCAATCAGTTTCAAGAAGCGGCTGCGAGAACTGCGGCTTGCCTGCCGGTGGACACAGGAGAAAGCCGCAGAAGCTTGTGGTGTTGGGTATAAACTTTATCAGCTTTACGAGCTTGGCATAAAAACCAATCCCGGCTTACGCACGCTCGAAAAGATTGCCAAGGGGTTTGGGCTTGGGATTCACGAGTTGCTTGCTCCCGTTCCTTTGCTCCGGTCCCGCATCAACAAGCCTCCCGTTCCCCGAAAAGGAAAATCCACACCCCGTAGGAAACGCAGCAAGAGAAAGAAGTGACGGGACTACCTTTCAGAAGTGGCGGGAGTTGAATCACCGTCTGTGGATAATTTGGTAAAAATCGCCAAGGCTCTTGACGTTCGGGTACGGGACTTGGTCGCCGGATTTTAATGCGGGTCCGACTGGGTTACCCCACATGTGAGGGATGATTTGTTTGATTTTATACTGTTACGGCTACCGAACCGCCCGTCTCCCAAACAAAATTTGCTTGAAAACGAATGAACCACGGTGCAAAAGTTCAACCAAGCAAAAAGACGACGAGCGCGTTTATGCCACAGACACCAGAGGACATCGCGAAGCTTCCAATCAATTCGCCGGAGAAGCGGCGGTGGCTTCTTACAGCTTCCGCTAGGGACATTCAGGCGTTCATTCATGCCATCGTTGACATGCCATACACGGTCAAAGAATACGAGCTTGCGCGGACGGCGCTGGAAGTTCGCATCTCCGAAGACCAGTCAGCAGCGGCAGAGAAGTTGGAACGTCAGACGCATACGCTCATTCGGTTTACCACACGCTTGTATTATCTCACGTGGGGACTGCTTGCTCTTACGGCAGGACTCTTGGTGTTCACGATATGGCTCGTTATGCGCCATTAGCTAATCTGGTCAAAATCGCCAAGGCTCTTGGCGTTCGGGTGCGGGACTTGGTTGACGGATTTTAATGAGGTGGTACAGGTCAGGTCGCATCGTGGGCGATGGCGACTAGCAGTTACGTCAACTGGGAAAAAACAACAACCACCTTAAATTGACCTTGCAATGAGTCCGCCGGTTAGGTGATGATAACATCAAATGGCCAACTTTATCACAAATACCATACTCAAATACGCGAGTAAGATAGCATTGAACCCAAACATAGCCGCACCGCTTCTTAGACGGTATTATACAGAAGGAAGACTCAACCAGTTTCTTTTTCTTGATATTCCTTCATCTGGCATTGGCCTTCAATATATTTCCTATTCTCAAGAGGGGTCTTGCTGGCTAAATGTATGCAATTTATCCCCCTTTGACTTTACTATGGACCGCATATTGATTGAAGCTGTTATTGACGGAGGCGCTTCTTTTTCGTGCACTAATCTCATGCCTATCGGACCGTGCGTTCTGAAGGGGCAAACCATAAACAAAATATACGTGCAAGGCAAATCTCCAATGCAACCAGAAATGGTAAAGTCCGCAAAAGGCGGCAAGAGAGCACGGGTCAACATAACTGCCTACATCGTTACTTCGATTCGTTCATTTAACATCAGTAGGCAAATTGGCGACCTCAAAAATTTTGAAGTAATTTAGGGTTCTTCCGGTTAAGGAGCCATGATGTCAACCGCGAAACGGAGCTGGATGCACCATCCCGCGTTGGCCGGTGCGAGAGGCTGTGTGAAAACTCGGTTTTAGACCACCAAAACACCAAGCCAGACTCATCAAAACGCCACATATGTCAAATGGGAGCGAAGTTTTTTCGAGTCCGGGAGTTTTCACACAAGCTCGCGATTTATTAGGCGACGGGGTTGAAGTCTTTGAGCGATTTGCTAATCGTAATATAGTAGTCCATCCATTTCAGTGCGAAGAGAGCGCAAGTTGCAGGATTCCGTTCATCCACGCCGACGCCCGCTAGCCAGTTGCGTGCCCATAACATCTGCGGATGGTGCTCTTGTGGCGTTAGAAGGTCGTTCAGGTCTTGCATAGCGCCGCGAACGTCCCAAATGACATCCGCACCTTGCTGTGGTGTTGGTGAAAAAAAAGCTGCTCCAAATGCTGCTGAACTGAAATGAAAGCGGGTCTGCTTCGTGCCTCGTTCATAACGGCGAGCAAAATAGAAGTGAACTGATACAGTCGTATCTTTGCTTCGATGGCGGGAACCACTGCGGGTTTGAGGCGAACCTCTGCGGGAATGTCGCAGTGCCTCTTCTGAATCAATTCTGTAAAGAGTGTTTCGGCTAACACCTGCGGCTTAATTGTCTTTTTGCGTTTCCAAAACATAGCGTGCGATTGTTAGGCGTCATGTGGAGTATCCTTCCAAAGATTGCATTTTCGGAGTAGCACCCGCACAAGAGGCATTAACAGATACAACCCACAAAGAGCCACAAACACGAATATTGCTGGCGCGGCTACCGCAGTGAAAACGCCGATGTGGAGCAGGCTGCTGAATATGAGCAAACAAATGCCAATGGGGATAGCTAAATATGCCATGAGCACTATCGAGAAGCCGATTCTGGCGTGTAGCCTGTCAAAAAGTGGACGTATTCTGTATGCCTGCTCTAGTCGCCGCTCTTGGTGAATGTGTTTGATAAGGTTTGTCTTTATGTGCTCCTCAAGGTCCTTCCTGACGATGATATATTTTCCGCTCTCGTCCTTATCTTTAGGGTAGAACATGTAACTGATGTGTTCATGCTGAAAGCACGACTCCTGCTCTTTGGTTTTCCAATGAGGCACAGTAGTTGTAGCAGTTGAGAAGGCTCGTTCTGCGGCGAAGTGCATCCAAAAACGCTGCATTTCAGGGGTGCTCATCTGGTCTAACAACCGTTGTAGCTCTGCGTCATCCGGGACGGTAGTGTCCGCTTTTATCGAGTGGCGAACGAATGCTTCTATGTTTTTGCATTTCATGGGCGACGCGAATGACGGCTAACAATTGTTCAACGAACCATCCATTTGTATATTAGGCCGTGCAAATCCAACATGCAATACTTTGACGCGAGAGATTTGTGCGCTCCGGCACCTTTCTCTGAATACCGAAATAACCTACACCCACTGGTTACGGTGCCACGGGATTCGGGTGCGGGACTTGGTTGACGGATTTTAATGCGGGTCAAGCCGCGTTGGTCAGACGTAATTTCGCACCAGCGGCAGGCCGGGTTTTCCGTTCTGGCACTTGGGGCAAAGCCGCCGATGAATGTCCGAACCATTTGCGCCGTAAAGGTGCCCGCACTTGTTTCCATCTTGCAGGACTCGGTCACAACGCAAGGCGTAAACGCTTTGGCAGTGGTCTGTGCCGTTTGGGTTGTCCAAGCCAAGATTCACTTGCTGATTCCGGTTGACGAACCCGACAACCGTTGTGTTTGGGGATGCTTTCATAGTTAGGCGGTGAGCATAAATTGGTGAACGCTTAAAGCAACCAGCTTATTCACTTCTTAAATGCGCCGTTGAATTCGGCGATGACAAATGCGACATATGAACCGCTAGAAATGTCGGAATGATTTTTAGCGCAAAACTTCATAAAGGCAAGCAATCGGTCATTCGGCAGAAGTTCCGGTAGCCAGTTCGGGTGCGGTTTTCCCCGCCTGCAAATCCTTTCACAAACCGTATTCATTTCGCATTGGCTTCCCAATTCGACTGCCCCAGATTTCAAGAGCGTGTCCAATCCGTTGTTGGATTTGCCGGATTCAACCAGCGAAAGGTAGGCGTTCGTCACACGGTCAATTCGGGCGTTCCGACGAAAGAGGCATTGCGCGACTAGAAAAAGAACCAGCGTCATCGCCCAGCCGCCGAGCCACATATCAGTTGAGGTCATAAAAACGGCATTGTAACAGACCAGAAGAATAGTGGCTACAAATACAAAACGTCGCGTGGTGAAACCGCCTCCCGGTATTTCATAGTTTTTCAGCAACAAACCGCTTTCGTAATCTGGCACGCCACCGCTGTCCCCAAATCGCAAATGTCAGTTTTTCCGCCCAATCCAAGGATGGCGAAACTGTGTATCGAGACCACCCGAACCGATTGACGATGTTGACGGCTGGGCAGATTTGTCTGCTGAATGACCGACCTTTACACATCGTTCTAACCCCAATCCGACCCCAACCCCACCCGGACCAAGCCAGAGGTGGGTTTTGTTCTAACTTCTGTTCTAACCGGAAGGGTGTTTTTCGATGCCAGACGGTATTCCGTGTGATATACAGGGTTAGAAATCTTTAACAACCTGAAACCGGGACATGAAAACGAAAACAGCGAAAACACTTGTAAAATCAAAGGGTTTGTCAACGTCGAAAAATTCTGAAAATCTGGTGCGCATAGCAGGACTTGAACCTGCACGGGTTGCCCCACTACCACCTCAAAGTAGCGTGTCTGCCAATTCCACCATATGCGCATGCAAGTGATTTCAACTGCCGAAGAGCCATTGCCACCCGCGCCAGAAGCCAGGATGCGCCGGATTGAAGGCCGGGCCGTGCTGACGTCCCAAGTCCAATTGCAGGAAAACCCCGAGGCTGTTGGCGCCGCGCCCATGCGAGCGAATCGCATCCACGCCGTAAGCGTAATTGACCATGACTTTGAGCCTCTGCGATGGTGAACGATACAGGATGCCGCCCCCGACACCGTTGAGCCAGTTGCCGGGTTGCGATTCGCCGGGCAGATAATCCACGAAAGCGCTGGCGGCGTTGACGTCAATGTTCCAGCACTTTTGGGGGTCGAGCGGCAAAAGGTAATTGGCGTAGAGAAGCACAAACTGGCGCGCGCTGATTTCCTGGTAATAATAGCCCGGCAGCGACAGTGGAAATTCCGCGACAAGCGGCAGAAATCCGCCGAGCCGATACGCACTGAAACGGTCGGCGTCCACGCTCGTGCCAGCGGTCAGGCGGACGTAAAAACTTTGCTGGCTTTTGGGCAGCGTGTAAGCCAGCGCCGCTTCCGCCCAAAACAGATGCGATTGCTCCTTGAGTTCGCGGTCGCCGCTAAAACCATACGTGCCGGAATCGCTGCGCAGATAGCCTTCATACCAGACGGATAATTCCATCGCGAGCGGCGGAAACAAAGTCGGCTCGACGCCGCCCCAGCGCAGGCCGGTGCGCACGCTGAAATCGCCATGGTCGCCGGGCAGTGCAAAATTGGCCGCCGTGTCGTCGTTGCGGTTGTAAAAGGAATAATGCGCCGTGCCGCGCAAAACAAAGTTCAGCGGAATTTCGTCGCCGGGATTGAATAGATGATAAACGCTCGCGGAAATTTCCCCACCGTTGCCGTCAAAAGATTCACTGGGGTAATACGTGCCGCCGCGAATCTCGTTGTAGCCGTCCGCAAAGCCGCCGCCCGCCACGCCGATGGCAAAATCTGTGTTCGGCCCGAGTCCGCCAACGAAGCCCAGTTCCGAATCGAGATAAACCGGCGCGACCGCCAGCCGCAAGGTGAGGTTCGTTTGCAGAAAATCTGGCTGGTTGTGATAAAAAAACGCATAGCCGGCCAGCGGGGCGTGGCCTTCAAACGCGGCGTTGTAGCCAATCTGAACCAGATCGCGCTTGACGGGATCAATTTGCGCGGAGGCGAGGATGGGGGCGAACCACGTCAGCCAAAACAGCGCGCGCCCAAATCTTTGCATCGCATTTTCGTAACGGAAACCAGCCCGGGCAGCAAGCGGATTTGGGGCAATCTCACTGGACATCATGGGTGTTTTGCGGCTTACTGATCGGGCAACATGCCGCCACTGAATCCTGAATTGTTGGCCAAAGCAAAAGGTTTGGGGTTTTCCGACCGGCAGATCGCGAATCTTGCCGGCAAGACCGAGGACGAAGTCCGCGCGATGCGGAAAAAACTCGGCCTCGTGCCCAGCTACCGACTGGTGGATACCTGCGCCGCCGAATTCGAGGCGTACACGCCGTATTATTATTCGACCTACGACCGCGGCGACGACGAGGTCAAACAGACGCCGAAGAAAAAGGTGATGATTCTCGGCGGCGGACCGAACCGCATCGGGCAGGGAATCGAATTCGATTATTGCTGCGTTCACGCCGCGTTTGCCCTCAAGGAAGACGGTTTTGAGACCATCATGGTCAACTCCAATCCCGAAACCGTCTCCACCGATTACGACACGAGCGACCAGCTTTTCTTCGAGCCGCTCACGCTCGAAGACGTGCTGCACATTTACGAGCGGGAGAACTGCTGGGGCGCCATCGCGCAATTCGGCGGCCAGACCCCGCTCAACCTCGCGCTCGGCCTGCAAAAAAACGGCGTCAACATCATCGGTACCTCGCCCCAAAGCATCGAAATCGCCGAGGACCGCAAGTTTTTCGCCGCTATGCTCGACAAGCTCGAAATTCCGCAGCCGCCCAACGGCATTGCCACCAACGAAACGGAAGCGCTGGCAGTGGCGAAAAAACTCGGTTACCCGATTTTGGTGCGTCCGTCCTTCGTGCTCGGCGGGCGCGCGATGCAAATCGTTTACTCCGACGCCGAGTTACAGCATTACATGCGCTTCGCCGTCGAGGCGTCGCCGGAACGGCCGGTGCTCGTGGACAAGTTTCTGGAGGATGCTACGGAGGTGGATGTGGATTGCATTGCGGATGTTGGACATTTTGAGACTCCGAACTCCGAACTCCGAACTCCGAACTCCGATCAAGGCCACATCGTCATCGGCGGCATACTGGAGCACATTGAATTCGCCGGTGTTCACTCCGGCGACGCCGCCATGGTGCTGCCGCCGCATTCGCTCTCCAAAAAGGTCATCCAAACAATCCGCGATTACACCTACGCGATGGCGATGGAGTTGAAGGTCATTGGCCTGATGAACGTGCAATATGCGGTGAAAGACGAGAAGGTCTATTGCCTCGAAGTGAATCCACGCGCGTCGCGCACCGTGCCGTTTGTCAGCAAGGCCATCGGCACGCCGCTGGCGAAACTTGCGGCGAGAGTCATGGCCGGAAAAACCTTGAAGGAACTCGGTTTCACGAAGGAAATCCGGCCGAAGTATTGGGCGGTAAAGGAATCCGTGTTCCCGTTCAACCGCTTTCACGGGCAGGACATCTTACTGTCGCCGGAGATGCGCTCGACCGGCGAAGTGATGGGCTTGGATGCCGACCTGGGGATCGCCTACGCGAAGTCGCAAATGGCGGCGGGCGCGTCCCTGCCGTTGAGCGGGAAAATATTCATCAGCGTAAGCGACGCGCACAAAAAACAGGTCGCCGCCGTGGCGAAACAATTCGCCGATTTGGGATTTGAAATTGTGGCGACGGCAGGCACGGCGGCAGTCCTCGAAAAAGCCGGACTGAAAGTTCAGCGCACGCTCAAGCTGCTCGAAGGCCGTCCGAACGTGAATGATTTTCTCAAGAACAAGGAAATTCAGTTCGTCATCAACACGCCGAGCGGCGCCGTACCGCGCGAAGACGAAATCAAAATCCGTACCACCGCGATCTACACCGGCACGCCGATCATGACGACGTTGAGCGGCGCGAAGGCCGCCGTCCTCGGCATCGCCGCACTCAAACAACGCGGTTACGGCATCAAGACATTGCAGGAGTATCACTAGCGCGCTTCAGCTTCGCGACTTCAATATCCGCCTGGCGCGTCGGTTCGGGAATGCGATAGCGCATGCAGCAGGCCAGAACCAGTTTGATCGCCGACGCCAAATCCACACGATGCCCGACGCTCACAAAGACCGGTCGAATTCCCTTCTGCGTCCGCAACACAACGCCGATTTGTTCGTCGTCATCCATGAGCGGGGTGGTCGCGCCGGCATTCGCTGCCAGCTTGCCAAACGTTCCCAACAACCGGCTCTTGGCGACGCCGACGCCGGGTTTGTCCAATTGAATCGCCAGGTGCGACGCGATGCCGCAGCGGCGCGGATGGGCGAAGCCCTGTCCGTCAAAAAGAATCGCGCTGAATTCATGCCGCAACGCGCGGACCGCCTGCATCACCGCCGGGCCTTCGCGAAAGCTGAGAAAGCCGGGTACATAGGGGAATTCCGCCGGCCGGGTTGCGTGCGCAACTTCGATGATGCGCTGCGTTTCGCGGTCATAAATGACGGCGGCGGCGAAGATGGTTTGTTTATCTTCGGAGAACGCGCAATCCGCCCCGGCGACAAATCGCGGCAGCGGTTCCAGCGGCGTGACCAGCATCCACTTCCGCAGACGCGATTGTTCGGCTTTCCAATTTTCGACGAGTGCAGACCAATCAGAATCGGATTTGCCGCGAAGAGTCACGGATTTATTTTTTATCGCCGGTGGGTGGCTCATTAGTTGCAGCCGAACTGGACGGTGGCGGATTTGTCGCGTCGGATCCAGCGGCGGCGGGAGAAGACGGATTGTTTTTTTCAAACGTGAGCGCGGCGGAATTGATGCAGTAGCGCAAGCCGGTCGGCGCCGGGCCGTCGTCGAAAACGTGGCCGAGATGGCTGCCGCAGTGCGCGCAAATCACTTCCGTCCGGTGCATGCCCAGGCTGTCGTCATCGCGCAAAATCACCGCCTTGGACGACGCGAGATCGGAGAAACTCGGCCAACCGCAGCCGGAATCGAATTTGTCTTTTGAGGTGAACAAAATCTGTCCGCACGCGACGCAGCGATAAATGCCCGGCTCATGACTGTTCCAATAAATGCCGGTGAACGGTAGCTCCGTGTCGGCCTGGCGCAGCACGCGATATTGTTCCGGCGTCAATTCCTTGCGCCATTCTGCGTCGGCTTTGGTGATTGGGAATTTCATGGTCGTTGTTAAATTGGTTGTGGCCAGCGGCACGTTGTTCGTCGGCGCGGCGTTGCAGCCTGCGATTAAAATCGCCGCGCCCAGCAGGCAAAAACTCATAATTCGTTTCGTCATTCAAAGTTGTAGCGGCGCTCTATGAGCGTCGCCGGGTTAATGCGGCGGTCAAAGGCCGCCGCTACGATGCTTGCGGCCGCAACACGCGATACCGGTGCGTCCACGGATCAATCCGGCACACCGCGCGATAATCACAAAACGCACACGGCGTTTCGGTGCCCTTGCGATACGGGTCCACCCTGGCTGCGCCGGAAAAAATCGCATGGCTCATTCCGCGCAATTGCGTTTCCACACGGTCCAGCAACTTTTCAAACTCCGCGCGCGGCAACGCCTCGGTCGAACCTTTGCGCAGCGTGCCATCCTTGTTCAACCGGTAGTTGAACTGGTCCGCCGCTGCCAGGCGGTCCAGTTTCGGCAGCGCGCTGGCGTCAAACCGGCCCGTGTGGCGGTAGGCGCGTTTGCGTGCGTCCGCGGCATCCGCCAGCGCTTCAACCCGCGTGCCGCCGTTTTCGTATTGGCCGCGCAAGTTCACGTAAAATACACCCGCCGGTACCAGCTTCGCCACCCCGAGCACCCTGCGCGGGTCCGCCCAATATCGCAACACACCCAGATACGCCAGCAATTGCAACTGTACGCCTTGCTCCACCAGAATTGCGTCAAGCTTCCGGTTGCCGGACTTGTAATCCATCACCACTGCCAGTGCGGCATCGCTGCCCGGCTCGTGCCACAAATCCACCCGGTCAATCCGCCCCTGTAACGCGAGCTTGCGCCCAGCGCTCAAATCCAACTCCCATGCCGGGGCGCGCGCACCTTCGCCACCGAAGTCCAGTTCCGCCGCCGCCGGGTCAAATTCATTTTGGCCGCGCAACCACGAGACGACGACCTCAATGAAGTCCTGCAGCGATTCGGTCAATGCCCGCGCCTCAAATTCAGTCTGCGCCGTGTCGCGCAGCAATCCCTCGTGGAAATTCTCCGTCCATTCGACAGCGATGACGCGAATCCGTTCACGCGCCTGGGACGGGGTCAAATCGCGCCAGCGTTTGCCTTCCTTCATCAAACTGTCGTGGAATTTTTTCAAAACCTCGTGTTGGAAACTGCCGCGTTCCCGCGCGTCCAGTTCGAAGACTTTCCGTTCCTCGGCGCGCAGGCCGCTGCGGACAAAAAACCGGAATGGGCATTGGGCGAATTCTTCGAGCCGGCTCACCGATGTTCGCAGCACGGAGCCGAACAATTTTTCCGGCAGCGCCGGCGACAGATTTTCCGCCGGATCGGGTTCGCGCAACTGCGCCAGATTTTCCGCGAGCGCTTTCAGCGCGGGCAGCTCGAGCAGTTCGGACCAATTTTGTTGGCAGGGCGCGACATCCTCATCGCGCCGCCCCGGCGGGCTGGGGACAGCCTGCCCTACCTTAATATTTAACGACGTCACCAGCGGCGTGACGAGTTCGCCGGGATGCTCCGCTTCGCGCCAATCTCGGCACGCCTGAAATTCCTCAATTTCGAGCAACGGAAAAATTCCGCGCAATTGTGCGATGAACGGTGATGGGTTCAGCGTTATGCCGTCGGCATCGTGGCGGGCAAAAGTCACGAACAATTTCTCGCTGGCGCGGGTACAGGCGATGTAGCCGTAATAACGTTCCCGCGCCAGCCGTTCGCGCAAATCCAGGCCGAGCTTGATGCCGTTTTGTTCCAATTCGTCGCGGTCGGCGTCCGTCAAGATGGGCGGCGCGGCGGGCGCGGCGGGGAAGATGGACTCATTCACGCCCAGCACCAGTGCAAATTTCAAACTGGGATTGCGTGCCCGGTCAACGGCACCGATGAGCACTTCGTCCAGCACGGGCGGAATCACCCCCACGGTCAGGGTCGCCAGCCCCGCTTCCACAATCGGCAGCCAATCGCGCAACGGCAGCGGTTCACGTGAAAACGCGAGCGCGAGATTGTCGAGCCAGGCGTTCATCTGCTCGAAAACGGTCTGGTGGATTGGCGATTGGCGATTGGCGATTGGCGATTCACCGGAGTCCGACAAGTTCCATTGCTCCAAAGTATTTTCAACATCGAGTTCGTCCCAGAGTTGACGCAGCGCATCGGCAAGTTGTGCGCCGGTTGGTTGGTATTTGGGTCCCGCAAGCTGTGCGGCGAGTTTTTCAAATGGCGGCAGGATTTTTTGGCGAAGACGTTCGAGCCGATGGCCGTCGGCGGACAGCGGTTCACGCCATTTTTTGCCGCGCCAGCCGAATTCGAGCGCGGCGTTTTCGAGCCGGTCAATTTCGGTTTCTTCAACGCCGGAAAAACCGGCCTTGAGCGCGGCGAACCAGTCGTCGTGCCGCCAGTCGAAGGCAACGGTGCGGAGCGCGCTGCGGGTGAGTTCGGCCAGCGGGTGATGCGCGACGGACTCCCGGCGGTCCAGGAAAAACGGGATGCCGTAACGGCGAAATCCACGCGCCAGCGGCTTGTGATAGTTGTCGAGGTCCCGCACCAGCACGGCGCAGTCGCGGAACCGGTTGCCGCAGCGGGCAAATTTCAAAATCTCACGGGCGGCAAACACAGCTTCGGCTTCGGGATTCGCGCAGGCAGCGATGTGAATCGAATGTAGCGCAGACGTCTCGTCTGCGTGAGGTTTTGCCGGCGGAACGCCTGCGCGACTTTGCCAGCCGGATTCCACATGCCACAAGATGGAGTTTTGGCCGAAGCGGTTTTTTTGCGGCTCACGCTTGAGTATTTCAACATTGATTTTGCAATCCGGCAAATTTGCGATTCGCTGGCGGCACTGTTGAAAGGTCTTGCCGACCGACGACCAGATGGAAAGCCACGGGGTCTCAACTTGCGTTTCGTTTTCGAGGCAAAACGCCAGCGTGGCGCGTTCGCAATGCGGCAGAATGGCAGCGAGCAAATCCAATTCCTGCGGCGTCATTTCGGCGAAACCGTCAAGCCACAAATTTTGGATCTGGCTTCCGGGGTCTGGCGTCCGGGGATTTTTGCGCAGCGCGTTGGTGGCGCAATCGAGCAGGCGGTTCGCATCTTCCAATTGATGTTCAGCCAGCCAGTGCGCACAAGCATCGAGCAGCAGGGCAAGGTCGTGGAGTTTGTCCTGAAGCTCGCGGCGTTCCGCAAGGTCGGAAGCGAGGGCGCGAAGTTTGGCGGAGGTGAATTGATGCTGCTGCAATTTGCGGAGCAACCGGCCGAGTTGCTGGGCGAAACCGGGCCGGCGGGCGCTCCGGCGGAACAACTTCAATTCGTCCTCATGCCGCATCAGCAGCGCGCGTAGAACCATGACGCGGCCTTCCTCGGTGAGCACTTGCGGGGGCGCGACCTTCAACCTTTCAAATACGAACTGCGCGAGCCGCTCAAAGGAGAAAATATGGAGACGGGTGTAACCTGAAAGCTGGCGGGACGAGCCGCTTTGGGATTGCGGTGACGTGTCACCGCTTTCAAAAGCGCCGACAGGTTGCCGCACTCCAAGATTTTCCGGCTCGGGAGGACACCCGCCCCACCATTCGGCGTCAAGCAACTGCCGTTCGAGCTGGAAGGTGGCCTGTTTGGGCGCCAACAAGATGAGCGGTGGACCATCCGCGCCTGCCCGCAAGGCGGCGCGGATTTCGGCAAGGCAGCGGAAGGTCTTGCCGCTGCCGGCGGGACCGAGGAGGAAGCGCACTTGCACACCGGATTTTTCGCGCAAAGTTGCGTGCGCGGAAAGAAATTAATTGGGGTTGGGATGGATTTTCCGCCATGCATTTTTTGTTTCCTTTTGGGCGGATTGACTTATCATTTTCTCCCGTCGGGAAAATCGCATTTGATTCAACCAATTAAAAACGAGTTATGCCACTGACACACACCAGAGAACTTTTTGCGAAGGCGTTGAAGGGCAAATACGCTCTCGGCGCGTTCAACGTCAACAACATGGAGCTCATTCAGGCCATCGTCGAGGCGTGCGAGGAGGAAAAGGCGCCGTTGATCCTCCAGATTTCCAAGGGCGCGCGCCAGTACGCCAATCCGGTTTATCTTAAGAAACTCATCGAGGCGGCTGTCAGCCTGTCCACCATCCCGATTGCGGTGCATCTCGACCACGGCGACACGTTCGAGTTGTGCAAGGATTGCATTGATGAAGGATTTACCAGCGTGATGATTGACGCGAGCCACGAGCCGTTCGAGAAAAACGTTGAAATCACAAAAAAGGTCGTGGAGTACGCGCACAAACACAATTGCGTGGTGGAAGCCGAACTCGGCCACCTCGTGGGCGCGCAATTCGATGAAGGTGAAGCTGGCGGCACCTACTCGAAAACCGGCCATTACACGCACCCTGACGAAGCGGTGAGATTTGTCAAGGAATCCGGCTGCGACTCGCTCGCCGTGGCCATCGGCAACTCGCATGGCGCCTACAAATTTAAAGGCGAGCAACATCTGGATTTGGAACGGCTCAAAGCCATCAAACAGGCGCTCATGGACGCCGGTCTCGGCGATTATCCACTCGTACTGCACGGCGCGTCGAGCGTGCCGAAAGACCTGGTCGAGGAAATCAACAAATACGGGGGTAAAATGCCCGATGCCCAGGGTGTGCCCGAGGCCGACATTGAAGTCGCGCGCCGCACTGGTTGCACCAAGGTAAACATTGACACCGATCTGCGCCTGGCCATGACGGCGGCCATACGGAAAGTAGTCGCGGAAAGTCCGAAAGAATTTGACCCCCGTAAATACCTCGGCCCGGCCCGCACCAAAGTCAAAGACCTCGTCCGGCACAAAATCAAGGACGTCCTTTGCTGCGCTGGTCACGCATTTGATTAATCGCAATACAAGAAATCGCTGAAAGGCTCCAAAGCAAATCGCTTGGAGCCTTTTCTTTTCCCCCGGATTGTAATTCAGCTTGTCGTTTTGGCACAATCTGAGCAAGCTAAAATCGCTTATTGTGCCATTGCGACACATTTTTCCAGAATAATAATTCGCTATTATTATCCTAATACATTGCTATTCAATAAGATGTAGATTGAATGAAGTTTTGGCATGGTCTGCGCTGAATATTAACTCGAACAATTAACGAAAGGAAGATTATGAATCTGATACGATATCAAAGACCTGATTTGGCTTGGCCGACATTCGGGCGGCTGTCGAGTTTGCGAGACGAACTGGATCGCCTGTTCGAATCGCCGTTTGCCGGGCTGACGAACGCTTCGCAACTGTTGAGCGGCTGGACTCCGGCGCTCGACGTTTATGAGGACAAGGAAAACTTCATCGTCAAGGCTGAACTGCCCGGGATGAAGAACGAGGACATTGACGTGTCGCTCCACGACGGGAGCCTGAGCATTTCCGGCGAACGCAAGAGCGAAACGAAACACAAAGACGCCGAGGTGTATCGCGCCGAACGTTTTTTTGGCCGGTTCCAACGCACCGTGACGCTGCCCGCGCCGGTAGCGGCGGACAAGGTCAAGGCGCAATACAAGGACGGTATCCTGACGGTTACGCTTCCCAAGACCGAGGAGGCGAAGCCAAAACAAATTGATGTTTCGGTCAGTTGAAACAACACGGCAGGGCGGGCTCTCCGCAGCCCGCTGCGGCGCGCTGGGGATCGCCACAGTGCGAGGCGGGCAGCGCGCCCTGCCAAAACTTGTTAACCATTTGGAACTATGAAACCGACACTTGAAAAGGAAATTCCGAAGAATGTTGAGCGCGCCCCGGCGGCGGAATACGTTTTGCCCGGAGTGAACATCTACGAAACAAAGGATGGCTACCTGCTCGAGGCGGAAATGCCCGGCGTGGGCAAGGACGGCCTGGAAATCACGCTCGAGGGCAACGAACTGACCATCACCGGCCGGCGCAACGTTGAAAGCGTGGCTGGCGAGCAGCTTTTCCGCGAGCGTTCGCGGGTGGATTTCCAGCGCACGTTCGAGCTGGACCCGGCGATTGACACCGCCCGCATCAACGCGAAGATAAATCAAGGATTGCTGACGCTCACACTGCCAAAATCCGAGCAGGTCAAGCCGCGCAAAATTGCGGTGAGCGAATAAACGGCTGCTGGATGGCAAAAAACAAATCCCATGGTAAAAACCCATGGGATTTTGCTTTACCCCGGGACAACATTCCCAATTGTCAAACGCCAATCGTGAATCAAAAATTGAGGAATGGCTGCTCGGAGAACGCCTTTGTCAAAAGGTGGGGCTTGCTGCATTTCACGCAGCGGCTCTCAAAATCGGTTTCCGAGAGGAACCGATTTCCCGAACTAGGTTCTCCGAACGACAACATTACTCTCGTCACAAATCCAAGCGCATACTCCGGCGGCGCTGGTTTTGACATACTGCGTCAGATTTTCTAGGCTGGTTGCGGTTCATGATTCTCGAGATTGTTCAGCTTGCAGTTAAAAAACCATGACGAACACGACCAGGACAAAGTTGATCGCAGCCTTCATCGCGTTTTCGCTTTGTGTGACTTGGTTTTTGTTTACACGCGCCTCGGCGAACGGCAACAGCAAAAACAGCCTCACGCCGTTTGTTTTCGTGGCGGATTCCCATATCCGTGGTCATTACGACAAGCTGGTGGATGTCTGGCAGCCACGCATCGGCGGCAATTGGATTGCCGGAAGGCTGGCTGACGCCTTTGCCCATGATGGATGCCTGGCCGATGCCGACTACCAGAACGTGTTCGGGTTTTACAACGCCGCGTGGCTGTTGCTGATTTTTGCCGCGTTCATCTGCCTTGCGGACAATCCCGTGTTCGTCATCCCGCTGGTGTTTGCGGGCATGTGTTACTCCCTCACGCCGCCTGATGATGTGACGATTTTCCCGTGGGATTTGCCGAGCATGTTTTTCTGGACGCTCTCGTTCCTCCTCTGGCAACGAAAGAATTATCTCTGGATGCTGGCGGCCATTGTGCTGGGCACGGTGTTCAAGGAAACGGTCGCGGTGACCGCCATTCTCTTTTTCTTCACGACGATAAGTTGGCGCCAGCGGTGGTCATTTTTCGGCGTGGCCTTTATTGCGTGCCTGTTGCTCAAGTTGTGGATTACTCATGCGGTAATGGGACAGGCCCGGGTTTTTACGGCAGACTTGCAAGAGCATCTCAGTTTTAACGTATTGAAAGGTTTATTTACGCCACGTCTGAATCATTTCATCTGGGTCAATGCCGGGACATTCATCGTGGCGCTGTTCCTGCCCATGAAAGCTCTGATTGATAAGGGAACCAAATTTGTGTTGGTCATTTTCCTCGCGGGACTGACTGTGGCCTGGGTTTTGGCGGGATCTGACTTTGAGTCTCGTCAATTTTTAGATGTACTTCCCATTTCGGTCCTTTATTTAAACCGGACGATTCAAAACTGGCGGACCAGCGAAGTTGGACCAGGCGTGTTGCTTCCGCCTCAGTCGTAGATCGCATTACACAAATCGGCGTGCCATTAAAGCGCGGTGTTGGGAATGCGTCGGATTTGACCGGCAAGCGATAGCCGACTGCACCGGCTGGGCGTGTCCACTCGCAAAGGCTGTCAGCGTGAAATTGACGAGCGGCGCGGCTGCGTGGCTCGGTTGCTCGCTCGCGGTGTGCCAAAAATGACAATCCACCGATACATCAGACAAAAGTTCAATCGCCAGTGGCGCACAGTTGACCGAGACATTACATGGCTCACACACTTGGAATGGGAACCGGAAGAAAATTGGGATTATGAGTTGAGTCGGTAAGGCATAATCCCATCAAAACGCGGGAGATGGGGGACATTTAATTGTTTGTAGAACGGCAAGGGGAATTGGTTTGATAAAGTCCAATCTCCGTCTGTAATTCATTTGTCAACCCCGGGTTGGATTGAGCCATCGCTAATGCCAACGCCTGTCTTGCTGTCAATACCGCTTCGGGAAATCGCCCCGTTTCCGCATAAGCCGCCGCCAGCGTGCGAAGAATGAGCGGGTCTTTACCCCTGGAAAACTGGTTGGCCTGCTCGGCCAAGGCGACGGCCTTGCCTCCATTGCGAACCGATGGCGCCGGCCAGGTCGCCAGCATCCAGGCCAGGTTTATTTGTGCCGGGATAAACTGAGGCTGAAGTTCAATGGCTTTTTGATAACAGGCCATGGCTTCGGCGGCCATCCCTTTTCGACGAAAAGCATTGCCGAGATCGTTGTATGCCTGCGGAAGGCGCGGCTGAAGTTCAATGGCCTTTCGATATTGAACAATTGCTTCATCCACCCGCCCTATCTGGAGAAGACTATAACCAAGATTGTTATGGGCTTCTGCGAAGTTCGGGTTGATTGCCAAAGCTTTTTGGAAATGAGTAATCGCCTCGTTCACCTGCCCTATCTGGAGAAAACAAGAACCAAGATTGTTATGGGCTTCTGCGAAGTCCGGGTTGATTTCCAAAGCTTTTTGGAAATGAATAATCGCCTCGTTTGCCCGCCCTGTCTGGAAAAGACTATAACCAAGATTGTTATGGGCTTTTGCGAAGTCCGGGTCGATTCCCAAAGCTTTTTGGAAATGAGTAATCGCCTCGTTTGCCCGCCCTATCTGGAGAAGACTATAACCAAGATTGTTATGGGCTTTTGCGTAGTCCGGTTTGATTTCCACAGCTCTTTGGAAATGGGTAATCGCCTCGTTCACCTGCCCTTTCTGGAGAAGACAAGAACCAAGAGTGTTATGGGCTTCTGCCCAGTCCGGGTCGATTTCCACAGCTCTTTGGAAATGAGCAATCGCCTCGTTCACCCGCCCTAACTGCAAAAGAGTAGAACCAAGATTGTAATGGGCATCTGCGAAGTCTGGTTTGATTTCCAAAGCTCTTTGGAAATGGGTAATCGCCTCGTTCACCCGCCCTTTCTGGCCAAGACTACAACCAAGATCGTTATGGGCCTCTGCGAAGTCCGGTTTGATTTCCAAAGCTTTTTGATATTGAATAATCGCTTCATCCTCCAGCCCTTTTTGGCGGAGAGCATAGCCAAGACCGGCGTGGGCATTCGCGCATTCAGGCCAAATTGCCAGTGCCTTTTGATATTGAATAATTGCCTCGTCCACCCGCCCTTGATTGAAAAGAGTATTGCCGACAAGGCAGTTAGCCTCCGCATAGTCGGAGGCACTCATCAATAGGTTTATTACAACCGAATAGGCCAACAGCAGACACCAACCCCAGCGGGCGATACGCCGCCAGACCGGCGAACCCGCCAGTGCACGCTCCAAACCAAAAATGCCAATGACGGCCAGCAACATCAGAGCTGGTAAAAAATCCAAATCATAGCGGCTGGCAGCTGCAAAAAACAGGCAAAGGGACAACGCACAAATCACAAAAAGCAAAAATACAGTCGCCACAAACCAGCGTAAGATTGAAACGACCTCCAATGGTCTGCCTCTCCAGGCCAGCGGCGCGGCCAGAGCCAGCCACAGCAGCGGACAATTGGTCAGGATCCCACCGTAAGGGTCTCCGACCGTAACATAACCCGATGGCATAGGCGGACGCGGGACCGCCTGTAAAAACGGGTAATGGCCACTCCATCGTATCGGTTCTAAAAAATAGAACCGAAAATTGAACCAGAGGTAATGCAGACTGAATTGTCGGGCGGTAGTCGGCCGGTAGAGTCCATTCAACTGATAGTGCCAGCCAAACTCGAATGGGCTGTCGAAGCGCAAGGTGTTGTAGAGCATCAGCCCCAATCCAATCAGCATCACCGGACCGACCGCCGCCCCTAACAGCAACCAAACCCGCCATCGTGAACCCGATTCAGTCGCCGCACACCATGCCTGAGCCACCGGCAGCAACAGGATTATTACCCCGAACAACAATGACGGTCGCGACCCTACCGCCAACCCATAAGCCAGACTGGCCAACAGCAGCCATAGAACTTGCCGTTTTGGTTCATGTAAGGCACGCCAGATCGCACCTAATGCCAGCATGGTGAATGCAAACCCACAAACTGTTGCAACTTCAAAGAAGGAACACCACATCGTTAAACCTCTCTGCGTGCCTACAACAAAGCCCAGCATGCCGACCGTAGCCACCCAAATACTTACTTCTGGAAAGTAACGCCGCCAGACCGCTCGTAATAGACCCGCTGCAACCAGGAAGCCCAACGCAAAAAAAGTCACCACCGCATCGTTTTCTGGCAGATAGTGGCTCGTGAGGGTCACATATGGCCAGAAAAGCACCAAAGCGGGCGTCACTCCAAAATACAGGTATAACTTCCCTTTGTAATAACTCATGTCACCCACACGCCCTATATATGCTTTATTGACAGCGGGATCGTAGGGATCGGCGAGTTGGGCAAGTCCGGGTGGTGCTTCTCTTTTCAGGTTGAGTTGCCCGGCGCGAAAACCCTGCACCAACAGATTATAGTAGGAATCTTCCGCACGTGGACTTTTCAACTCCAAGCGAGACATTGGTTCAGCAACCAAGGCAAAAATTCCAATGACCAGGGCGCAAACCATGCCAAAGACGACGTGCCGCATCCAAGGGATGTCACCTTCAGGCGCGCGCGCCCTTCCGGTATCCAGTTTTCTGCCCATCATCTAAGTAAAAATTACGAAATACCGCCGGTTCCGGCAGTGGTAAAGCATAAATGGTAACTGTCAAACAGACTTTTATGCTGAGGCGAGCAGTCGAACCGGCTATACTTACCTTGATTGTATCAAAGCCCGGGAAGCGCGGCCGATATGTTCCGGGTGCGTGAGGGTTTCGGCGCGACGGTCTTCGTTATACGCTGTGCTTCGAAAGTTGGTGGCTCGTCGAGCCGTAGCTCGGAGCGTTGCTTGTATGTGGGTCCGCCTTCACTTCGTTTCCGCCTTCGCCGGGTTACGGCGAGCCGAGCCGGCGCGACAGCCCCGAAAGCTTTCGGGGCTGGTGGTGGGAGAAGGATTCGAACCTTCGTAGGCGTAAGCCAGCAGATTTACAGTCTGCCCTCGTTGGCCACTTGAGTATCCCACCACGGGCGTCCGACAAAAGGCCGCACAGTAAGCCATGCCGCGAAGCGAATGTCAATTTCGTCTTCACCGTCGTCCTCGTTCTCGTAATCGAAATGTGGAAATCGAGGGCGAGACCGGGAACAAGTACGAGGAGGATTTGATTAAATTTTTTCTCTGCGTTTCCGCGTCTCTGCGTTAAAATTGGCAAATGTTCGATTCGTTAAGCGGCAAGCTCCAGAACACCTTTCGGAACCTGCGCGGACTCGGAAAAATTTCCGAGGCCAACGTTGCCGATTCCCTGCGCGAAGTTCGCATGGCGTTGCTGGAGGCTGACGTGAATTTCAAGGTCGCCCGCGATTTTATCGAGCGCGTCAAGGCCAAGTCCATTGGCGCGGAGGTCGTCCAGAGCATCCAGCCCGGCCAGCAAATCATCAAAATCATCTACGACGAACTGGTGGACCTGCTCGGCTCACAAAACGCGGGACTGAATCTCAGCGGCAACCCCAACTGCATCTTGATGGTCGGCTTGCACGGTTCGGGTAAAACCACCTCCAGCGGCAAACTGGCGCGTCTGCTGCAAAAGCAGGGACGCCAGCCGTTGCTGGTGGCCGCCGATGCAAACCGCCCAGCGGCCATGGACCAACTCGACACGCTCGGCAAACAGCTTGAATTGCCGGTTTTCGTGAAGCGCGGCGAAACGGACGTTTTGAAAATCGCCCGCGAATCCTTGGACTTTGCGAAAGCCAGCAACCGCAACGTTTTGATTTTTGACACGGCGGGCCGTTTGCAGATTGACGAGCCGCTGGTGCAGGAACTCGTGCGCCTGCGCGACCTCGTGAAGCCGCAGGAAATCCTGCTCGTGCTCGACGCCGCCACCGGCCAGGAAGCCGTGAACGTCGCCACGCATTTTGATCAGGCACTGGGCATCACCGGCTCCATCCTGACCAAGCTCGACGGCGACGCGCGCGGCGGCGCGGCGTTGAGCATGAAAGCCGTGACTGGCAAGCCCATCAAGTTCGCCGGCGTGGGTGAAAAACTCGACGAGTTCGAGCCGTTTCATCCCGAACGCATGGCCTCGCGCATCCTCGGCATGGGCGACGTTGTCAGCCTGGTTGAAAAGGCCGTCGAAGCCGTGGATTTGGACGACGCGAAGCGCATGGAAGAAAAGATGCGCAAGGGCCAGTTCACGCTGGAGGATTTTCTGGGGCAGTTGCGTCAAATGAAAAAGCTCGGCTCGTTGGAAAGCATCGTCGGCATGTTGCCGGGCGGCGCGGAGATGCTGAAACAGCAGGGCGATTTGTCGAAACAGGAAAAGGAATTCCGGCACATGGAAGCGATGATCTGTGGCATGACGCCGCAGGAACGCAAAAATCCGGCGATTCTAAATGCCAAGCGCCGCGTGCGCATTGCCAAAGGCAGCGGCGTGAGCGTGACGGAGTTGAACACGATGCTGAACAAGTTTAGCCAGATGCAGCAAATGATGAAAAAGATGGGGAAGTTCTCGAAAATGATGGCCAAGATGGGCGGCGGCTTGCCGGGTATGTTGCGGAGGTGAAGTGGCACAGGCGCTTCCAGCCTGTGCGCTCTCGAAAAGTCTCTCACGTATTGAGAAAGCGAGATTACCGCATGAATGACAAAACGGTTTACATCTTGGGAGCTGGGTGTTCAGCAAATTACGGTTACCCATTGGCAAAAGACTTTCGTGCTGTTTTAAGCGAATACGGGGACGGGTTGAGTCAGAAGCCCGGTTATACGGAGAACTTGGTTCAGGCAGCCAAACAGATTTGGGTGATTGGATACTCATTCGACCCGAACAATCGAAAGGCGATGATCGAACTTCTACGAAAATCGGACTGCGAGATTATTATCCAGAATAGAACAAAAGAAGGGGCTGAAGCCATTTGCGAAGAATTGAAGCCGCGTTATGATGATTTTGCCCCAAGACTCAAGCCATTCGGAAAACCGTTTTGAGCAACAATGCCCGTTTAAGTTTTCAGCTGCCTGCCGACATTGATTCCGTGTTTCAGGCAATAGGCGCCGTTGTCCACGTATTTTTCCGCCCACAATTTTAACCCAGCACGTTCTTTCTGTGTCAATTTGCGGACGACCTTTGCCGGCGCGCCAAGGACGAGTGAACCAGGTGGAATTTTCATTCCCTGCGTCACCAGCGCCTTCGCTCCTATGATGGATTGTTTGCCCACCACCGCGCCGTCCAAAATCACCGCGCCCATGCCCACGAGCACTTCATCGCCGATTTTGCACGCATGAACAATCGCGCCGTGGCCGACGGTCGTCCAGTTGCCGACAAGGCACGGGAAATCGTCCGCAACGTGCAGCACGGCGTTGTCCTGGATGTTGGTGTGATGGCCGATGACGATGCGGTGGATGTCGCCGCGCACCGACGCGCCATACCACACGCTGGAGTGCGCGCCGAGCGTCACATCGCCGAGTACGACCGCAGTTTTGGCGATGTAAACGCCTTTGCCGAGCTTCGGCCGTTGGCGCAGGAAAGTATCGAGTTGTTTCAACGTGTTCTTCATGCGAAGAATCCGGGGCAGATTACGCGGATGGGGCGGTGATTTCAAATTTGTTCAAGGCACACCATCTGCTAAAATGAAAGGGCGCATGACAAAACTGGTTTTACAACATCCCGCGCCGACGCGCCGGAGGCTGCCGCGCTCGTTCAAGGATTTGACGCCGTCGAAGCACTTCAATCCGCGCACGTTCTTTCGCGAACTGGTCTGGAAAGCACTGCTGACCCGGCGCACGGGACAGCATCGGCATCCGATTTTTCCCAAACTCAAACGCGGCCAGGTCGCCTTGACGTGGATTGGCCACGCCTCGTTTTTGATCCAGTTCACCGACTTGAACGTGCTGATTGATCCGAACTTTGCAAACTGGCTGTTCCTCCTGAAACGCATCAAGCGCTCCGGCCTGAAAATCCGGGACTTGCCGCGGATTGATCTGGTGCTGCTCACGCATGCGCATTTCGATCATTTCCACAAACCGACGTTGCGCCGCTTGCCATACCCGAAAATCGGCGTGATGCCGCGGGGCGTCGGCGATCTGGCCCAGAACCTCGGCTTCGCGCGCATTATCGAGCTGGAGTGGTGGGAGACTTTTTCGCAACGCAATTGGGAGGTCACCTTCACGCCCAGCCAGCACTGGGGTGCGCGCACGCTGCACGATCACCATCGCGGATACGGCGGGTTTGTTCTGGAGCATCAAGGCCGGAGAATTTATCACGCGGGCGACAGCGCCTATTTTGAGGGCTTCAAGGACATCGGGAGAAGGCTTTACCCGGAAATCGCGTTGCTGCCCATCGGCGCGTATCACCCGGAATCATTCCGCCGCATGCACATGGGACCGGACGAAGCGGTGCGGGCATTCCGGGATTTGCGCGCGCAGTGGCTGGTGCCCATGCATTACGGGACGTTCAAATTATCGTTCGAGGAAATGGACGAGCCGCCGCGCTGGCTGCGCGCCATTGCCACGAAGGAAAATCTCACGCACAAAGTGCGAATGCTTGACGAAGGCGTGCCAACAGTGTTTTGATTTTCAAAATTGCACCGCGCCCCCATGACCGACGACAACGGCAATTCCGACGCATCGCCCCTTGACGCTCTGCGGCGTTACGTGCCGCTGGCGGTTTGGGCGATGGTCATTCTGGTCATTCTTTTCATTCCACTGAGGATCATCCAATACGGCTATTTGCCGGGCGACGACGCGTTGCGGCACGCGGCGAAGGCGGTCAGCGGCAAGCCGTGGTCGGAAATCCTCGTACTCAACCATACTTACCAGATCGATCACGAGTTCGGTTGGAATCTGTTGCTCAGGAAAATCCATTTTTGGGCGGATTGGGATGCTGACAAGCTGGTGATTTTTTCCGTGGTGGCGCTGTTCGTTCTGGCGGCCTGGTCGGTGCTGCCGTGGCTGACACGCCCGGAAGCCTGGCTGATCACGCTGACGCTGGCGATGATTGTTTCGGACATCCCGCACCGGTTCACGTTGGGGCGCCCTTACCTCGTGACCATTTCCATTTTGATGACGTTGCTCCTGCTATGGCAGAGGCACGGCGCGGCGCCGCCCAAAAAATGGATGATATTTTTAATGACCGGGTTGATTGCGATTTCCACGTTTGTGCACGGGGCCTGGTATTTATGGGTTTTGCCGCTGGTCGCATTTTTTTTCGCCGGCCAATTTCGCTGGGGGCTTGTCCTGGGCTTATGCTGGGTCGTGGGGGTCCTTTTGGGTGCTGCCCTCACAGGTCATCCACTAGCCTACCCGCTTCAGGCCGTGAAACTGGCATTGCTCGCGGTGGGTACGCACGAAACGAATCGCACCCTGGTTTCGGAATTGCAGCCCATTAACGGCGACATTCTGGCGCTGGGCGTTTTGGGTGGTTTGCTGATTTTGCGCCGACTGGCCAGATTAAACGCCGTCCGACTCGTCCAAAACCCCGCGTTCTGGCTCGTCGGTTTCTGCTGGTTGCTCGGTTTCAAAGTCAATCGCTTTTGGTCGGACTGGGGCTGGCCGGCGCTGATGATCTTCATAACCTGCGATTTGCAGTTGCTTTTGCAGACGCGGTTCGCGGCAGACTCGTTCAAGCGACTGGGACTGACTTGCGGCGTGGCCCTGGCGGCCTATTTGTGTTTGACCAGCGACCTTAACAGCCGTTGGTCGGCATCGCTGGTGAATCAATATCTGACGACGGCGGACCATCCTGAACTCAATGGCTGGATGCCTCAAAAGGGCGGCATTCTTTATTCGGCGGACATGAGCATTTTCTACCAAACGTTCTTTAAAAACCCCAATGGCAATTGGCGATACGCACTTGGTTTTGAATCCACCTGGATGCCGAAGGAAGATTTCGAGGTGTATCACAAAGTGCTGTGGAATTTCGGCGACGCCAAAGCCTACGCGCCGTGGGTGAAAAAAATGCGGCCGGAGGACCGGCTGGTCATCCGCGGCGGACGCGGCAGCCCGCCCAACATCCCGCAGCTCGATTGGTACTACGGTGTCAGCGGCATCTGGATTGGGCGATTGCCGCACACCAACGCCCCGCCGCCCGCGCCGACCGTCCCGGCGACGGTGCCGCGCGAAAATTCAACGGAGTGACAATTCGTCGAATTTTCGCGCCAGCACGAAATCCTTTTTTGTCAATCCGCCCGCGTCATGGGTGGTGAGCGTCAGCGTCACCTTGTTCCAGCGGATGTCAATGTCCGGATGATGCCACGCCTGTTCGGCAAGTTCAGCGACGGCGTCCACGAATTTTATCGCCGTGGGGAAATCCTTGAAGGGAAACGTCCGCGCGATGGTGGCGTCCTTTTTTTTCCAGTCTGGCACCGTGGCGAGTGCGGACTGAATCTGTGCGGCGGTTAATTTTTTCATGGCTAACCATTCGCACAGCTTTGTTCCGCGGTCACGGGGAATTTTTAACCGTTGAAAGCCGCAACCGATGGCGGATTAAACCGTAGGGCAGGCGTCGCGCCTGTCTCCATCTTCAAAAGACTTGCTCACGGTTTGAGGGTTGCGTGTCCGACTTGGGATTCCCGACCGCCAAAACGGAAAATCGAGATCAGAGACAGGCTGGAAGCCTGTCCTACGGCATCGTTCCGGCTAAAACCATTCCTTGCGTCCGTCCACGTAAATGCGCACGAACTCTTCGTCCGATTTGCACAGGTAGATGATGCCTTCGATGAGGCCGATGATGTGCATGAGCGGCGAAAGGATGAAACAGGAGAGCACGGAGACCAGCAGCATGACCAAACCGGCGCCGGTGTAGCCGAGGATGAATTTGTGGATGCCCAGCGAACCGAGCAGAATCCCGAAGATGCCCGCTGCGATTTTATGCGAGGCCCGTGCGGCCACGGCGCCGGGCGGCAAAATGACTGGCGGCGGAACGGCATTCAAATCAGCGGCAAATTCGGCCAGTGACCCAAGCGGTTTCCAGTCCGGAACGCCTTCCATTTGAACCAGCGTTTGCGCGTGAAGGCGGTTCTCGGCGAGCCAACGCCGGATTTGCTCCGCGTTCACCGGCCCGTATTGCCGGCCATCGGTTCCAATGATTCGATACATAACGTGCCTTTCCGTTTTTGGTTACGGTCACGAAAACTTCACCGCAGTTTCGGCGGTGGGCCGGCCGGGTCCGATATTCGTGGCGGGACGGCATCTTGTCCGGCTGGTTTGTCCGATTTCGTCTGACGCCACAAACTTAAGCTCGTGAACAGCGACCACAACCAACCTGCGCCAAAACATACCGAGCCCCACTTCCACATCCAATCAATCGGCGTATTCGGGACCGGCTCATCCATTTGTTGAAGAAAGATGCGATAGTAAAACCCAAACATCCAGCCAACGATCAAACCAAAGCCGGCCAAGGCCAACAGCAATTGACCGGTCCCGGCCCAAAACCGGCGGGCGATCAGCGAACCCAGGCCGGGCGTGGCAGCCAGATTTACCAGAATGCAGCTCGCGACGCGGGCACGGCTTAATGGTCGGGCTGGCCGGAGTGGCATGGTGCATCAGGTGAAATGCGATTTTACTTCCGGCCGGTTCAAGACCACCAACGCCCAAATGCCAAAGGGAAGCCCAAGCAGACAACATGGTGTCAGACATGGAATCATCGCCAAAATCGCGGCGGCAAACGCAAATCCATAGCTCCGCAGCGACTGCATTTTTGACGCGCCGATCAAAACCAAAATGGAAATTGCCAGTCCGAAAAGATCGCTCATTACACCGAGTGGTCCGTAAGCCAAGTTGAGCAAACTTTGAATCTGCGGATCATTGAACTCCGGTATTCCGGCAAACAGCTGCTGGAAGTTTACATGGAAAAAAGTCAATTTTACCAAACTCCAAACGGCCAGCAGGATGTTGAGAATAGCCGTGACCTTCAGGGCGATGGCCGGACCTTTGACCTGTTGCAGAGCGGCGTCGCGGTTCCCGCCGCCGGCGGGCAGGCTGGGTGCTTGCGCGGGAGTCGGTCCTTTGGCTGCGGCTGCGAGCGCCGCCACGAATTCCGGAAACCCGCCGAGCGGACGGAATTCCACGTCCCCTTCCGCTTTCGCCAAAGTGTTGGCGTTGAGCCGGCCTTCGGCAATCCACTTGCGCATGTCTTCCGCCGAAACCAGGCTGTATTCTTTCTGGTCGCCACCGATGATTGTGTATCTAGCCATAATTGTTCCGGGTTGTTTAGGCGACTTCTAATCTATTGCGCGCCGCCACGCAAGCCCGGATGCGCTCAGGTGTTCCGCACAAACAATTTCCCGGGCAGTTGTTTGGCCGCACGCTTCATTTCCAGACTCAATAACGCCACACTCACCGCCGAACTCGGCAGCCCGCTCCGGCGAATCACCTCGTCAATGGACGATTCCTCGCTGCCCAACGAATCAAAAACGAGCTTTTCGTTTTCAGACAATTCCAGCGCCGGCAGCACGCCGGTTTCGCCCGGCGACGGCGGGCGGTTGCTGGCCGGAAACAGATATTCGAACTCGCTCAAAATGTCCTCCGCGTCTTCGCACAACTTTGCGCCCTTTTTGATCAAATCGTGGCAGCCCTTGCTCCGCGGCGAATCAATCCGTCCGGGCACGGCGAAAACCTGCCGGCCGTATTCCGTCGCAAAATTCGCCGTGATGAGCGCGCCGCTGTGCAGGTCAGCCTCCACGATGACCGTGCCGAGGGTTGTGCCGGCAATGATCCGGTTGCGAATGGCGAAGGATTGTTTGTCGCCGTTGCGGTTGAACGGGAACTGGGTGATGACCGCGCCATTGGCCGCCACCCGTTCGAACAGCTCCTGGTTTTCCGGGGGGAACACGACATTGATGCCTGTCCCCAGCACCACGACGGTGCGGCCTTTCGCCGCCAGCGCGCCCTGATGCGCCGCCGTGTCAATGCCACGCGCGCCGCCACTCACAACCGTCACGCCGACGTAGGCCAGTTGATACGCCAGCTTGCGCGCGGTTTCGATGCCGTAATGCGTCGTCATGCGCGAGCCGACCATGGCCACGGCGTTTTTGTCCTTCGCCGTCAGCGCGCCTTTGACGTAAAGCGCCAGCGGCGGGTCGTAAATTTGCCGGAGCATTTCCGGATAATCGGCGTCGCTTTGAATCAAAACGTGACAGCCAAACTCCTGGATGCGCTTCAGCTCGCCAGCCAGGTCAATCGTCTTTTCCCAGGTCGAAATGGCTTCGGCGGTTTCTGCGCCGATGTTGCGGACGCGGAGCAAGGCGGATTTGGAAGCGGCCAGAATTTTGGGCGCGTCGCCAAAATGCTCGAGCAACAACCGCGCGCGCACCGGGCCGACGTGTTCGATCAGGTTCAAAGCTATGAGCGCTTCTTTTGAATCCACATTGTTTGCATAGCCATTCCGATAGCGAACCGCAAGCCGTAATTGGGCAGTGGGTCAATTTGCTGTAGCGTGCGCTGTCCTCAGCGCACTGTCGGCTGAGACAGCCGACGCTACAATTCAAACCGACCCACTACCCGGAATTGAAAATTCAGACCGTCAAATGCCGCTTGACAGTTTTCATCGCTTGGGTAATAACCGCGCCAATCTAAATTTTCCCGGCGCGTGAAAAACAACCCGTTTACCACAGGCTTCTGGACCGCCGGATTCCTTTTCAGTTCGCTATGCCTGCTTCCCGCCCGCGCGGACGACGCCATGCCGGTCCTGCCGCTGTCGGAAATCAAGCCGGGCATGACGGGCGAATGGCACACGGTCGTCTCCGGCAGCCGGATTGACAGCTTCCCGATGGAAGTGGTGGGCATCGCGGAAAATTTCATCGGCCCGCAGCGGCCGGTCATTATTTGCAAGGCGCTCGATGCCACCAACAAACTCACCGGTCCGGTGGGGGGGATGAGCGGCAGCCCGGTGTTCATCAACGGCAAACTCATCGGCGCCTACGCCTACGGCTGGACCTGGCCCAAAGACCAGGCATTGATTGGCGTCACGCCCATCGAATCCATGCTCGAAGTGGAGACGAATTATCCACCCGAGGCCCATCCGGCGGGAACGAACGGCCTGGCGTCCCGCAATGCGGGAGAGACCGGCGCGGACCCGCAATGGCTGGTGGCGCCGGCGAGCGACGTGCCGGACCTGCCCACGCCAGCCGCACTGCAATCCGCGATGCAGCCGCTGCCGACGCCGCTGTTCGTTTCCGGCATTTCGGAACGGACGCTCCGGAAATTTTCCGCGCAGTTGTCCGCGCTGGGCCTCGACGTGATGCAGGCGCCGTCCGGCCGCGCCCACGACATTGACAACGACCTCAAACCGGGCACGCCCCTGGCCGGCGTGTTGATGAGCGGTGATTTCGATTTTGCCGGCACCGGCACGGTCACCTGGCGGCACGGCAACCGCATCCTGGCCTTCGGCCATCCGTTCCTGCAAAGCGGGCCGGCGGAAATGCCGATGGCTTCGGCGGAAATACTCACGGTCGTGCAATCCGTCCGGCGCTCGTTCAAGTTGTCGAACACCGGTCCAATCATCGGCACGATTTATCAGGACCGGCTGACGGCCGTTGCCGGAGAAATCGGCCGCAAACCCAACACGACGCATTTCGAGGTGCAGGTGGACGCGCCGGGCGGCAAGCCGCGCCTTTTCCAGGGCGAATTGTTCCAGAACCAGATGTATTCGCCCATCCTCTCCGCGATTTCGCTGCTGGAATCGCTGTACGATACGATGGAATCGGAGGAGCAACAGACCATTTACCTGGACACGACGCTGGCAATCCCCGGCCACGAGCCGGTCAAACTCGCGGACGCTGCCAGCGGTGAAGACGCGGGTTACCCCCTCGTCATTCGCGAACTCGGGATGTATGAGTCGCTGTTGAACAATCCGTGCGAATTTCCGAACGTGAAGTCGCTGACGTTTCACGTCCGGCTGGTGGACGGCTGGAAATCGTCCCGGTTGGATTCGCTGAACATGGACCGCAACGAGGCCAAGCCGGGGACGACGCTGCACGCGGTCATCGGCCTGCGCAATTACCGTGGCGAGCCGTCGGCGATTCCGGTTCCGGTTCCGATTCCGGCGGATTTGCGCGCGCCGGAAGTGCAGCTCTTCGTTGGCGACGCGGACGCGGCGCGGCGGATGGACGAGCCGCCGCCGGTGCCGCCGCAAACGCTCGACCAGGTACTGGATCGTCTGCGCCTGACCCGGTCGCATCAGAACATTTGCGTGAAGCTGCTGGAAACGGCCCCCGGCGTGGCCGTGGAAGGAAAAAATCTGCCCGACCTGCCGCCGTCGGTCATCGCGCAGTTTGAATCGCCCAACGCCAGTTTGCAGAAGGCGACGCTCAACCGCATCACCCTTTGGGAAACGAACTTTCCGGCGGAAGGAACGTTCAGCGGACAAATCACATTACCAGTGAGGATCAAATGAAACGAATCAACGGGTTCATCGGCGCGGCGCTGCTCGTGCTGGGTTTAGTTCCAGTTACGCATGCCGTGGTCACGGAGAAGGTGAACCACGACACGTTCGCCGGGTTCAGCGCGGGCGAATTCGACAACGTCTCGCTCACCGGCGACGGTCATCTGGAACTCGCGCCGGCCATGACCAATCTCGCCAGCGTTACCGACCCGATCATCTGGGACGCCGTCCAGGACGCGCAGGGCAACGTGTTTTTCGGCACCGGCAATCAGGGCAAAATTTACAAGCTCACGCCGAAAGGCGAGCTTTCCACCTTCTTCGCGCCGAACGAGGTGATGGTCCACGCGCTGGCGATTGACGGCAAAGGACGGCTTTACGCAGCGACTTCGCCGAACGGGCGCGTGTATCGTCTCGATGCCAGCGGCCAGGCTGAAGTTTTTTGCAGTCCGGGCGAGACCTACATCTGGGCAATGACGTTCGGCAAGGACGGCTCGCTGTTTCTCGCCACGGGCGACCACGGAAAAATTCTGCGCGTCGCCCCGACCAATTCCACACCAGCCAAGGTGGAAACCTATTTTGAAACCAAGGAGGCGAACATCACCATGCTGGCATTGGACAAGGATGGCAACCTGCTGGCCGGCACCAGTCCGCACGGTTATCTCTACCGGATTGACAAGACCAATCACGGCTTCGTGGTGTTTAATTCCGGCGACACCGAAATCAAACAGATTGCGGTCGCCACCAACGGAGTGATTTACGCCTCCACGTTTGTGGGGAATCCCAAGCAAGAACTGTCGTCCGGTCCCGGTCCCATCACCATTTCAATTTCGCCAATGGAAGGCGGCGGCAATCCGAGCGGTGATTCTTCCAGGACCCAGTTAACCGCAACCACAACCAATGGCGGCAGTTTGGCAGCAACTCCCACCAGCCCGACGCCCCCGTCCATCCCCATTCCGTCTCCGGCCGGCGGGCCGGGCGCGGGTGAAAAGCCGCTGGGCGCGATTTATCGCATAGACACCAATGGTTTTTACGAACGTTATTGGAGCGCACCGGGCGAGGCGATTTACTCCATGATTTTGCTGCGGGACGGCAGCCTGCTGGCGGGCACGGGCGACAAGGGCCGGATTTATTCCATCGCCGACGCGAATCACTGGAAGCTCCTGCAAAAAACCAGCGACGGCGCGCAGGTGGCCGCGCTGTTGCCGGCCAGTGGTGAATCGAAAGAATACTTCGCCGCGACGAGCCATCCGGCAAAGCTTTACCGGCTCGATTTTGCGCTGGCCGAAAGCGGCACTTACACGTCCAAGGCTTTTGACGCGAAGCAAAAAAGTCTGTGGGGCAGATTGCATCCCGATGGTGACGTCCCCGCGGGCGCCAAGCTGGAATTTTCCACCCGCTCCGGCAACACGGAGAAGCCGGAAAAAACCTGGAGCGATTGGTCGGAGGCAAAACCGCTGAGCGCCGAAATCGCCGTCACCAGCCCGGCGGCGCGGTATTTGCAGTACCGGGCGCAATTCGCGCGGGACACGAATTCTCCGAGCGCCACGGCGCAGTTGCGGCGCGCGCAGTTTTATTACCAGAACGAGAACGCCGCGCCGGTCATTTCGCGCGTCAAAGTCATCACCGAAGGATTTGGCGTCTCCAAAATGCCTCTGCCCCAGGCGGAGGCGACTGCGGTCAATCTGAATCAACTGCTGGACAGCAGTGGCAGCAGCGCCCCCGCCGCTTCCAACCCGGCCGCGGCGGCAATAACGGCGATGATGACGCGCCCGCCGTTGAAAATGACCAAAAGCCCCGGCTACTGCACGGTGGTTTGGGAAGCCAGCGACCCCAATCAGGACAAACTGACCTATTCCGTCGCCATCCGCGCCGAATCCGACAAGCAATGGACCACGCTCGTGGACAAAACCGAGGACACCTTCTATTCCTTCGACACCACCGGCTTCCGCGAGGGCCTTTATTTCATCAAAGTGACCGCTTCGGACGCGCCGTCCAACACGCCGGAGACCGCCCGAACCACCGAGGCCATCAGCCAAGCGTTCCTGATTGACAACACGCCGCCGGTGCTGACCGTCAAAAAGCAATCGGTGGAAAAGGACCACGTCCGCGTCGTCGTGAATGCGGTGGATGGCGCCAGCGTCATCAGCGCCGCCGCATATTCGATCGACGGCAAGGATGAGGTGGGCCTGCGTCCGGACGATTTGATTTTCGATTCCATCGACGAAACGTTCACCGTCGAGTTGACCGGATTGAGCGGAGGCTCGCACAGCCTGCTTTTGCGCGTGCAGGACGAGGCGAAAAACACTTCCGTCCTCAAGCTGAATTTTGAATCCCGGTAAACCGGAGGTTTAGTGCCGTCGGCGGGGAATCAGCGCGATTGCATTCCGTCGGTTTTTTGCTACTTAATGCGCGTGCCCGATCCCAGTTTGCTGCTCCTTATTCCGGCTTACAACGAGGAGCGCCGTATTGAACCGGTGCTGCGCGATTACGCGGAATTTTTTGGACGAAACTACTCCGGTGAATTCCTGATCGTCGTCGTGCTCAACGGCTGCACCGACAACACGCTCGGCGTTGTCCGGCGCGTCGCGGCGGAATTTCCATCGGTCCACGCGCTGGAATTTCGCGAGGCCATCGGCAAGGGCGGCGCGCTCATCGAAGGCCTCAAACTCGCGGTCCACGCCGATTTGATTGGTTATGTGGATGCCGATGGCGCGACGCCGCCACACGCGTTCCTGGACCTGGTCCGGCACATCGGCGAAGCGGATTGTGTCATCGGCTCGCGCTGGTTGCCCGGTGCCATCATTCATCAATCGCAAGCCAGCCACCGGCAATTTGCCAGTCGCGTGTTTCATGTCATCGTGCAATTTTTCTTCCGGTTAAACATCCGCGACACGCAATGCGGCGCGAAGGTGATGAAGCGTGCGGTCGTCGAAAAAATTCATCCGTATCTGCGCATCGCCGACATGGCGTTCGACATCAATTTGCTGGTTTCCATCAGGCGCGCGGGCTTCCGCATCCTCGAAGTGCCGACCGAATGGACAGACCAGGCCGGTTCCAAGGTTGTGCTGTTTCACTCCTCGCTGACCATGTTTCTTTCCACACTGCGCGTGCGGCTGATTTATTCGCCGTTTTACCGTTGGCTCCGTCCGTTACGCCCGCTGGAAGGCTGGATTTACAAAAAATTGCGCGCTCCCCGTCCGTTGCCCGGACCGCCGACCGACAAACAAGGATAGAAGATGGACGATGGAGAATGGCGCCTGATCCTGGCCGCCTTTGCCATCCTCTATCCTCCATTCTCCATTTTCGCTTTTCCCTTCACGCCCCACGTGAACCACACACACACGCCCAGCAGCAACAGATTGAAAACGCCAAGCGTCTTCAGCACCGTTATCAGGCTGTTGTGAAATTGAATCAGCGCGACACCGTAAGCCACGGCGAGCAGCACCAGCACCGGGACAATGCGGAATTGCGACCGCGCCAGCAGATTGTTGACCAGCGCGTAGGCCAGCGACAACGGCACCATCGCCCACGCGTACCACGGCAGCACCGCCGCGGCGATGGAAACATAGTCTTTCGAGTACGCCAGCCTGATGACCCACGGTCCCAGAATCGTCAATCCCAGCGCGCCGCCCGCCGCCAGCACGGCCGTGCCGATCAGGACCACGCCCAGCAGGTTGCTTTTTTCCGACCGCGCCACGCTGTGAACGATTTTCGGAAACATCACCGTGGCCAGTGGAATCACCAGCCACATGAGCCCGCGCGACAACGTCCCCGCGCTCACGTAAAACCCCGCGTCGTCACCGGAAAAATACGCCTTGACGAACATGGTGTCCGCCGTGAAAAAAAACTGGACCGCACCAAACCCCAGCATCAGCGGGCCGATTTGTGACAGCAGGCTGCGCCAGTCGAAGGGTTGCGCGTGCGAAAGCCACAGCGAGCGTGTCTGCCAGATGCCGATGCCGACGGCAACGACCAGTCCCAGGCAGACCCCCACCATCATTCCCGCCGCATAACCGCCGAGCAGCAACACGATGAACGACGCCACGCCCAACCTTCCCACGCCGTTGAAAATGTTCGACCAACCCAGCCAGAAAAAATTCTGTTGCCCCTGCAACACGCCCCAAAACAGCGGCAGCCAGAACGAAAGCAACACCACCAGCAGCGTAATCCACAACCCGGCCGGATTCGTCAGTTTCCAGGCCGCGATTATCTCCGCCTGCCAGATCCACGCGCCCAGGGCCAGTAACAGGCCCAACCCCAACGTTCCCAGCCAGGCCAGCCGGATCATGCCCGCCAGTTCACGCTCCCGGTTCGTGGCCAGCGCCCGGGCGGTTTGCTGGGCAAACACCATCTGCAATGGAATGTTGGGCACGAACATCGCCACCGCCAGGAGCACGCCGAACACGCCATATTCCGCCGGCGGGATTTTTTTGTTCAGCAAATGGACTGCCCACATCAGCAGGCCGCCGGCCACGTTGGCAATCATCAGCCAGCCGCTTTGCCGGAAAAACGCCGCGTGATGCGACCCCGCATTGAGAGACTCCGGACTGGTCTGGATTTTCCCGGCGGTCATGGACATGGACGCGAAGCTTGCCGGATGAAACGGATGGAGAAAAGGCATTTCCCATCGTCGTTAAATCGTTGAAACGTAAAACCGTTGAACCGAATGGCCAGTTCAACGATTAAACCGTTCAACGGTTCAACGCCTTCACGGCAGTGATTTCAGAAAATTCAAAAGCAGATTTTTGCCGCGCTCCAACTCCGCCAGTGAAATCCATTCGTCCGCCGTGTGCGCTTGCGCGATGTCGCCGGGACCGAACACCACGCTCGGAATGCCGGCCTCCGCCAGCACCGCCGCGTCGCAAAAATAATCCACGCCTGCCGGTTTCGACTGGCCGACGCTCTGTAAAAACTGCCGAACGAGCGGCAGCTTCGGGTCCGTTTCCAATGACGGTGCCGGCGCTGGCTTCGCGCTGGACATTTTCGCCGACATATTTTTCGCGCGCAGCCACGCGGCAATCTCACGGCCAACGCCGGCTTCCGTTTCGCCCGGCAGCGTCCGCCGGTCAATCGTGATGGCGCAGCGGTCGGGCACGATGTTCGGCTGCGTGCCGCCGGAAATCGCGCCGACATTCACCGTGGCCGCGCCCAGCAGCGGATGTTTTCGTTTTCGCAACCGGGCGGCGTAACCCGTTTCGAGCGCGCAGACAATGCGCGCCATTTCGTGGACAGCATTTTTGCCGAACTGCGGCGTTGCCCCGTGCGCCGCCTTGCCGCGCGTATCGAGCCGAAACCACAAACTGCCCTTGTGCGCGGTAACCACCCGTAACCGCGTTGGTTCGCCGACAATGGCCAAAGTGGGACAGGCATCTTGCCTGTCTCTGACTTTTGAGAAAAATGGAGACAGGCGGGACGCCTGTCCTACCAGCGCCCGCGAGCCGGCTTGGGCATGTTCCTCGTCAATCAGGCCGGCGAAGACAATTTCCGTTTCGCCAGGACGTGACTTGGCGTTCGCCAGTTCGCATAGGGCGGTGAGCATGGCGGCAATGGAACCTTTCGTGTCGCAGGCACCGCGCCCATGCAATCGCCCGTTTTTCCGGCGCGGAATGAATTGCGATTCATCGGCGTCCACGGTGTCCAGGTGCGGGGCGAGCAAGATGGTCTGGTGGATATTATTTCGCGGCGGCAGCCGCACGATGAGATTGGAACGATATTGGCCGTACGCAAGGGCCAAAACGTTTTGAAATTCGACTTCCAGCCCGGCGCGGGCCGCGACGGCTGCCAAAAAATCCGCGACATTCTTCTCGCCATAATGCAGGTAGGGACGCGCGGCCCGCGCGTCCGTCGGAAGTTCCGCTTCCCGTCGGACGGCTCGGCGAGCCGTCCCTACCACACCTTGCGGGACGAAGGCGGGATTCACGCTGGGCAGCGCGATAAGTTCGGCCAGAAGTTTTTCGGTACGCGTCATGGCTTCAGAGTGGCACAGGCTTCCAGCCTGTGAAAAGTAATTACTCCACCGGTCAGAGGACTGTAATCCGCGGTTGAATTGAATTTCTTCAAACCATTTCCACCGGATAGTTCGGCAGCGTGTCGAGAAATCCGCGGCCAGCGTCGTAGGCGCGACATCTTTGTAGAACCCAAATGTAGAACAAATAAAGCTCCGTCAGGAGCGGCATACTCGGCATTGCCCCGACGATGTCGCTCCTGACGGAGCTTGATTCGTCGGCACTCTCAAACTACAAAGCTGCCAGCCCTGCGGGCTTTCCATGATGATGCTGAGTTCTTCAAATCAGAGTTCCCGGATTTCCGCCCATAACGGTTTCAAATCGTCGTCGGCCAGGGCCATTTTCCGGATGGCGTCCTTGCCGCCGCATTTAATCGCCCGCTTCAGCCAGTGCCGCGCGAGGTCCAGTTGCTGCATCTGGCAGGCGTAACAGGACAGGTTGTAGGCAACGACTGGTTCCCGGGGAAATTTTTCCGCCGCCGGCAGCAGCGCGTCCCAGGCCTGCGGCAAACCGCCATCAGGCACGCGGCGCAGCGCGTAGGCCCGGTGCAACCAGCCGGAACAACTGCCGGGCGCGGCCGCCAGTTCCGCCCGTGCGACTTCCAGCGCGTCGCTCCAGCGCTTTTCGTGGGCGCAAATCGTCCAACGCATATCAAGCACGGCCGGATGCTGCTGTTGTGCGGCGGAAATCAAATCCAGCTCCGTTCGCGCGTCGTCGGCTCGGCCCAATCCCAGCCAGCCGACGGCAGCATCAAGGTGATGCGAGTCTGGCGGTTCCAGCGGTTGCATGGGAACAGGAAGCCTGCCGGAGGCGGCACCTGTCAAGCCATTGCAATTGGGGTTGAAGCGATTACAGTAAGGCCATGGAAAAAATCCTTTTGACCGCCATGACAACAATGCTCGCCGCTTCCGTTCACGCCACCATCCAGACCAAGACCGTTGAATACAAACAGGGTGATACGACGCTCGAAGGATTCACCGCCTACGACGACGCCATCAAGGGCGCGCGCCCCGGTGTGCTGGTGGTGCACCAGTGGCTGGGGTTGACGGATTACGAAAAGCATCGCGCCGAGATGCTCGCCCAACTCGGCTACGTTGCGTTTTGCGCGGACATTTATGGCAAGGGCGGCCGTCCGCAAAACACGGCGGAAGCCGGCTCGCAGGCGGGCAAATACAAAAGCGACCGCCGGCTGCTGCGCGCCCGGGTCAACGCCGGCCTGGACGCTCTGCGACAACAACCGCTGGTGGATCCCAAACGCGTCGCGGCCATCGGTTACTGTTTTGGCGGCACCACGGTGCTGGAATTGGCGCGCAGTGGCGCGGACTTGAACGGCGTCGTCAGTTTTCATGGCGGGCTCGATTCGCCCACCCCTGCCGATGGCAAAAATATCAAATGCAAGGTGCTCGTGTGCCACGGCGCGGATGATCCCTTCTCATCGCCACAGGACATTGCCGCGTTTGAAAATGAGATGCGCAAAGGCGGTGTGGATTGGCAGCTCATCAAATATGGCGGGGCGGTCCATTCCTTCACCCAACCGAATGCGGGCAATGACAATTCCAAAGGCGCGGCTTACAACGAAAAGGCGGACAAACGTTCGTGGGAAGCCATGAGGCAATTCTTCGCCGAGATTTTCAAATAATTTTGCGGGAGGGACGGCGTGTCGCCGTCCCCCAATTTGGGTCGCCGACACGGCGACCCTCCCAAATAAAAATGCGCATCACCGGCGGCAAAGCGGCCCGGCGGATTCTCAAGGTCCCCAAAGGACTTGACGTGCGTCCAACGCCCGATCTCGTCAAGCAGGCGGTGTTCAACAGTCTCGGCGCGCGGGTCGTCGGCGCGCGCGTGCTGGAATTGTTTGCCGGCTCCGGCGCGTTGAGCCTGGACTGCCTGAGCCGCGGCGCGGCATCGGCGGTGTGCGTCGAGAAATCGCACCGGCACGCCGAATTCATCCGCTGCAATGCCGTCACCGCCGGCTTCGGGGGAATTCTTGAAATCCGGATGCAGGATGTTTTTACCGTAATCCATCACTTGGCGGAAAACGGCGGGCAATTCGATTTGATTCTGGCGGACCCCCCTTACGGCGAAAAGAACATCGGCCGCCGCTCGACTTCATTCGCGCAGCAATTACTTGATGACGCGAACCTGCCGAAACTGCTTGCGCCGGGCGGACGGTTCGTGCTCGGCCATGCCAGACGCGACACGCTGGAGATTGTCGCCCCGTGGCGCGAAAAAAAGGCGCTCAAACACGGCGACAGCGTGATGCGGTTTCTGGAAATTGCGTAGGACAGGCGTCTCGCCTGTCTCAATCTTCAAAAAACAATTTGCCGTTCAGCCTGTTGTCTTGCGCAGCAAGCTCTGGGCAGGAGGCGCGTAAAGTGAAGTCAGAGAAAGGCTGGAAGCCTGTCCTACGTTGAGGATACTTCCTCCACCGCCTCGCGAATCAGCTTCCTGAATTTCTCAAGGCCCTGGTCGAACGCGGCGGCAATGGACAGCACGGGCACTTTGCGGATTTTCTTTTTGAACTGCTTCAGGTTTTTCCAAGCCACCATTTCATCCATTTTATTGGCCACGACGAGGCGCGGTTTTTCGAGCAAGGCAGGATCGTAAAGCTTCAGTTCACTGAGCAATTGCTGGTAATCATCCCACGGCGCGCGGCCATCCGCGCCGGCCATGTCCAACAGCAGCACGAGAATTTTACAGCGCTCGATATGGCGCAGAAAGGCGTGGCCCAGGCCGACGTTGCGGTGAGCGCCTTCAATCAGGCCCGGCACGTCGCAAACCGTGAGCCGGTGGAAGTCGGCATATTCCACGATGCCGATTTGGGGATGCAGCGTGGTGAACGGATACGGCGCAATTTTCGGGCGTGCCTTGGAAATGGCCGTGAGCAGCGTGGACTTGCCCGCATTCGGATAGCCAACCAGCCCGACCTCGGCGATGATGCGCAGTTCCAAAAGAAAATCGCCCTCTTCACCCGGCTCGCCCGGTTGTGCGAAGCGCGGCGCCTGCCGCGCCGCCGTGGCGAAATTCCGGTTGCCCAATCCGCCGCGCCCACCTTTGCACAAAACAAATTGCCGGCCGTGTTCGGTGAGGTCGGCAACCGATTCGCCTTTGACGTGCGCATCGGGAGCGGCACCCATGTCTGCCTTGGAGAAATCAATTTCCTGCGCCACTGCGCCGCTGGCGCTGCGTATCAACGGCCGTTTGCTGGCGCTCGTGCTTAACCTCGGTTTTTCGTCCTCGTCCTCGTTCTCGTTCTCGTCCTCGATATTTTTCTTTTCGGCTGGACGACCACCACCTGCCACCCGCCACACCAGCGTGCCGCACGGCACCTTGACGACAAGATCTTTGCCGCCGATGCCGTCCATGCCCTTGCCCAAGCCCGGTTTGCCGTCCGGCGCGATCAGGCGCGGCTGATAATACTGGGCGATGAGATTGTTGAGGTCGTGGTCGGCCTGCAAAATCACGCTGCCGCCCGCGCCACCGTTGCCGCCGCTCGGGCCGCCTTTGGGACGGAATTTTTCGCGCTGGAACGCGACGCAGCCTTTGCCGCCATGCCCCGCCCGCGCATAGATTTTGATTTCGTCAACGAACATGACTGTTGGAGTTCAGGCTGCAGCCTGTTTTTGGAAAATTAAGTGACTGGCGCAGCAAGCTAAAGCTTGAACTCCAACAAAAAAGGCGAGGCCGAAGCCCCGCCCGAAGTTGGTTCGCTCAAACTAATTCTTCGCGGCGGCGGGTTCGGCTACGACGTTTACACGAGTGCTGTTCTTGTCGAACTTCACCTTGCCGTCCACGAGCGCGAAGAGCGTCCAGTCGCGCCCCGTGCCGACGTTCTGGCCGGCGGCAAATTTTGTGCCGCGCTGCCGGACGATGATGCTGCCGGCGGTGACAAATTCCCCGCCAAATTCCTTTACGCCCAGCCGTTTGCTGACGCTGTCGCGGCCGTTGCGGACGCTGCCTTGACCTTTTTTGTGTGCCATAAAATGTTGAGAGTTGAAGGTTGAGGGTTGAGAGTCGCGCGAATCAGGCTTTGATTTCTTTAATCTTCACGACCGTCAGTTCCTGGCGATGCCCGATGGATTTGTGATAACCTTCGCGGCGCCGCATCTTGAACGTGAGCTTTTTTTCGCCGCGCTTGTGTTCAACCACGTCGGCCACCACGCTCGCGCCGCTCACCGTGGGCGAGCCGACGGCGACCTTGCCGTCGTGGTTCACCAGCAACACGCGGTCAAACGTGACCGGCTTGCCGGCCTCGACGGCCAGGCGCTCGATTTCCAACGTGTCGCCCGCAGCCACACGATACTGTTTGCTCCCGGTTTCTAAAATGCAATAGCTCACAATAAAAATCCCGTTCTATTCGGGAACGAGTAATTGTATGCAAGGGAAGCAAAATTGCAACCAGAAAAAGGCGCGCGTTTTCAGCTACGCGCGCTGGTCTTCCGACCAGCAAACGGACGGTGATTCCCTGCGCCGTCAGACGCAACTGGCACAAAATTGGTGCGACCAGCACGGCCTGCGTCTGACCGACAGCGCCAGAGACGAGGGAATCTCCGCGTGGAACGGCGGGAACCGCGCCGCTGGAAGCGGTTTGTCCAAGCTGCTTCAACGCATTCAGCCCGGCGCAATAATCGCTCAGTTCTTTGTCCGATGCCACCCCGACTTGTCATTGCGGACAGGACCGCGGGGGGGCGTATGGATTTGCTCCATCGCCGCCCCGTTTACTTCGTCCAGGTAATCACTCGTTGCTCTTGACCGATTTCACGACCGCGAAGAAAGCCGGCTTGGGCTGGAATGTGCGGTCAAACAGCAGTGGATAGTCGGTCCGCCCGCGAATCGGGTAGTCATTCAGCCAGGATTGCCCGTCGTGAACACCCCAGAACGCCACCCGACTGATCTTTTCGTGGTGCTTATTAAAAATTCCGAACAAGTCACCGTAACGCTTTGCGAGTTTCTCCTGCACCTCTTCAGGCAGCGCATCGGGATAGGGATTAAGCTCCGCCCCTGTTCGTGTATCCCTGGGCAGAACGGTGACGTCCATTTCCGTAATCATCACCTTCACACCCGACTGGGAAAGTGTCACGATGCCGGCCTCGATTTCATTCAACGGCGGATAATCAAGCTGCCAGTGCGCCTGCACTCCGACGCCGTCAACCCGTCCGCCTTTGCCTCTGATATCCTTTAAAACACGAACAATACTTCTGGCGGCCTCGGGCGTGAGCATGTTGTGCCCATTAAAGTACAACTCGGCATTCGGGTCGGCTTCACGCGCATAAGCGAACGCCTTTTCGATGTAATCTTCCCCTATGATCTGGCCCCACTTGGTTCGTATTTGACCATCGCTTCCAATGGCCTCATTCACGACGTCCCAACCGTTAACGCGGCCTTTGTAGCGGCTCATGATCGTGACAATATGGTCTCGCATTCGCTCCAACAGGAGCTCGCGATTGACCTGGTTTCCCTCCGAGTCCTGAAATACCCAATCCGGAATCTGTGTCCGACCAATCAGAACATGGCCGACGATGAACATCTTATTCTTCTCGCCGAAGGCGATGAACTGGTCGGCCTGTTTGAAGTCATACACCCCCGGCCGGGGATGCACATTCTCCCACTTCAGGCAATTCTCGGACGTAATTGCGTTGAACTGTTTTTTTATCAGGGAACTGACGGGTGTATCCTCGCCCGAAATCTGGTCTGGCGCCACTGCCGCGCCAACGTAGAACTGCTTTTTAAACACGTCCTTGAGCGCTGGAACAGAACCGCCGGGCTGAGGTGAGCGACATCCGGTCAGCAATGCCATCGACAATAATGTCGTGACTACAGTGACAATAAGAATGCTTTGCCTTTTCACTTGCCGGCACGAATTCAGGGCCGAAGCGGTTTCAGTGTGAAGACTGTTTTGCCGGGCGAGGACGGCGGCGGGCGACTGGTTTCGGCAGCGCCGGCGTGGACTGCCGCCGGTGACAAGAGAACCGCAATGGTATTGCTGGCGTAAAGCGTTTTCACGGCAAGCCTCTTTTTTCTGTTTCTGCTTTTTACTTGCTGTTATTGCGTTCCGATTCCAATACGGCGTACATAAAATTTCCCGCAAAAGGGATCTGATAAGACCAGAAAAACGCCTGATTGTCAATGTTGGATTTTGGAAAAATTGGCTTGGAAAGCCGGGATTTCCCGCGTTTGACCGCGGAACATGTGGATTTGACTGGCTGGCCGGCCTCAAATCCTCAACTGCGGCGCGCGGGGCCACAGAAAATTCATCAGCCCGAACAGTTCCAGCGCGAACGGCACATAACCGCCGTAACCCAGCAACGGCATCTCGAAGACGTGCAGGTAATTCGCGCCCGGCGTGTGGTAAACCCACTTCGGCCACGACCAGTAATTCCACATCTCCCAGAAAAACCCGCACACCAGCGCGCCGAGCGACAGGGCCAGCACCGGCCGCCAATCGCCGTACTGCAACCATTCGAGCAGGTGCCGCCGGTTCAGCCGGCGATTCAGCGGTTCAAAAATCAGCGCCAACGAAATCCAGACGAGCGGATAGAAGAACCGCGGCCAGACCAACGTCAACATCAGCATCGTCATGCCGGTGAGCAGAAGGCCCAGGCAGAATTTTCGCGTTGGGGCGATGGGTTTCCGCGACGCAAATGTTTCCATCCACCGAAACGAGCGCACCAGTTCCGCCGTCTCGAACACCGCCGGCATCACCGTTGAGAACGACAGCGTGCAAAGCGTGTAATATTCGAACGGTGTGAGGGTGTTGGTGCTGAGATATTCCCAGTTGCCCGTGCGCCAGTTGACCGCCTCAAACAGCCACCACACCGGGGCCGACGCCACAAACAGCAGCGCGCAGTCCCGGCGCGAACGGGTCCACAGCGACGTACTTGTGCGCGCCACTACCAGCGCGTCCACCACGAGGATGTAGCCGAGCCACAGTGGGAAAAAAAGGTAAGCCGTCCGCATCCCCGGCAACGTCCAGTTCAGCGGCCAACACACGGCCAGCAGCAACAGGCCAAACCAGCCCTGCCGCGCCAGCAGCGCCGGGCTCCGGGTCGAATTCATCGCCATGCTGAACTGGATTGTCGAAGGCAAACCCGCCTCGCGCAAGCCCAGAACGCAAACTGGTTTTTTAACGCAGCGGCACAAAGGCCCAAAGTTGCCAGGTTGGGGCGGGCTGTTCCGTCGTCCGTTGCGGTGGGATGAGCGTTATCGCGAGCCTGCCCGTCAGCCCCGCCCTGCCGGGATTAAACGGCGTGCATCCTGCGACGGGGTGACACCGTCCCTTCCCATCCGCTTCAGCGCGATGAAATGCAGGGGACGAAGCGGGTGTTTTTAAGCGCACGGTTCTCGCTTAGAGAATGAGACTTGCCAGACTGAAGTACACCAGCAGGGTGAAAATGTCGGCCAGCGCCAGGCTCACCGGCCCGGCGGCTATTTTGGGGTCGAGCTTCAACCGGTGAAGCACCGCCGGCACTGCCAACCCAATGAGGCATGCTGCCAGCATGGACAATGCGATGCTCCCGCCGATGACCGCCGCCGTTACGCCGTGTCCGCGCCAGAGCCATGCAACCACACCGACAATTCCCCCGCAGGCGCCGCCGAGCATGGACGCGGTGGCGAATTCCTTCCGCAGCGCCCGCGCCAGCCATCCTCGGTCCGGCCGCCGCCCATGCAACGCTTGCACCGTCACCGTCACCGATTGCGCCGCCACGCTTTCACCCAGACCCAGCACCAGCGTCAGGAAAAACGCAATGATGAGGCTGGCGGCCAGCGTCGTTTCATAGAATGACGCCAACACGGCGCAGCAAATACCGCCCGCCAACGTCGCCAGCAGCCATGAAAACCGCAGTCGGAACACCCTGACCGGCGACGCGTTTTGCACCTCGGCCACACGGAAACCGATGGTCTGGAATACGTCATCCATTCGCTCCTTTTCCGACAGGTCCAACACCTCCTCGGTAAACAGGCTCACGTTCACCACACCCGTCAGCCGCCGGTCCGCATCCACCACCGGAAAGGCCAGAAACCGGTGCAGCAGAAACATCTCGCACGCTTCCAGCAACGTCGCCGTGTCTGGAATCGTCACCACCCGGTGGATCATGATGTCCGTCAAACGCGCGTCCAGCGGCGCCGTCAGCAACCGCCGCGTGGGCACGACCCCCACGAGCCGCCGCTCCGCATCCACCACATAGAAATAAACAATCTGCTGCGCCGCGCCGCGCTCGCGGATTTGCGCCAGCGCCTCGCCCACGGAAAGATTCTGCGTCAGCGCCGTGAAATCCTTGCTCGCCAGTGACGCGATGGATTGGTTCAGATGTTCGGCCTGCACCGCGGCAGCATAGAATGAAATTTCGCCGTCGGCAAAAAAACAAAATTGTCAAGGCATGATGAATTCGCTTGCACCGGTTTTTGAACCGGCTATTTTATCGGCGGCTGACTATTCGAGGCATGGCAAATCTTCAAGTGAACGTGGTTCAGTGATGATTTGAAACCCGGCGGTCGGGAACAGTCTGGAAGAGTGGTTAGTCATGAACAGCAAATCATCTATGAGCACGAAATTGTTTGTGGGAAATCTTTCCTTCAACACCACCGAAAATGACCTGCAGGAGGCCTTTGCCGCCCATGGCACGGTCGTCGAAGCCAACCTGATGTTGGACCGGATGAGCGGCCGCTCGCGCGGCTTTGCCTTTGTCACCATGTCCACACCGGAGGAGGCGCAGAAAGCGATTCAGGCCATGAACGGCGCGACGCTGGGCGACCGGCAACTGACGGTGAACATTGCCCGCCCCAAAGAGGAACGTCCCCGGAGTGACCGCGGGCCGCGCCGCGACTTCGGCGGACGGCGGGATCGTTACTGAATATTGCCACGAGCGGCTTTGGCCGGGACGACGTTTTGGGCGGACGTCGTCCCGTGTCGTTTTGTGCGCGTGAAGATATTCGGGGAAGAATCCGCGGGCCTTGCGAACCGGTTTTCTTCGTGTTTTTCCGGAGGCTGCGGCTGGAGACCAGCCCCGCTCCAACAAACCATTTTGGCGCGACCTGTTCGTGCCGGAACAACTTGCCCCGCCGTCGTAAAACGCCGCGGCCGGCGGAACTTCGACGAAAACGAGCGCTAACCTTCGTCGCGTTTCACCAGGATGGAGATTTGTCCGTTCTCATCCCCCTGAATCACCAGCGGTTTTCCGAAGGTGACGATGAATGTGGAATCCAGTCCCACCGAGAGTTGTTGGTAGGACGATGGGGTTGTTCCTCCCGGCCCCTTGGAAGCGCCCGTCATATAAGGCACCGTGCGGCCGATGAACAATTTGAGCCGGCCCTTTTCCGGACCAAGCAAGGTGAGGTTGCCGGAAAGTTTGAATGTGGTGGGGATGTCCGGGCCGTTAATCTTCATCGTGCTGTGCTCGAGAGCGTCGAGATTGAAGGAGCCTTCGGTGGTCATCACCTGCAGGAAACGGCTGCCCATTTTGGTGTCTTTCCATTGCACGCTGATGACGTAGTTGGCCGGTTCATTCGTGTTCGTCACTGTCGGCGGCGATGCCGTTGGCAGGGTGCCCGCCGGCTGGGACGCAGGTGGCGGTTCGGCCTGGCACACGACGGCCCCCAATGTGGCAATGATGAGAAAATGAAAAGGTTTCATATCGGGCCAACTTTCCAGCCGAATGGCAAAATCGTCAAGCAGAAATAAAAAATGCCGCTCCGAGCGTTGGCCCGGAGGAAAACAGAGATGGCGCGGCGCGATCGAATGTTGGGGGAGTATTTTCCTTGACAGGGTCGGCCTTTCTTTTTACGGATTGAACAATACCCCATCGCGGATGGAAAAGTCCGTAGCCCGCACGGGACGGCTGGGCGAAATTCCAGTCCGAATTCCATCCAGGGATCTGCCGCTAAGTCTTTGTCGTTCAGACAGCTCCTAACGAACCGGATAATTTTTGCAAGTTTTTGAAAGAAACGGCCCGCGTTTGACGAGCTATATGACGATTATGAACCTGAAACTGTTTGCCTTGGTGGCGGCGGCAATGACCACGTGCGTTGCGAGCGTCCCAAGGCACAGATTAACAATGAAACCCACAACAGGAGAAAGACTATGAAAAAAAATGCATTTAGTGATCTGCTTCGCGCCGGCAGAGAGGACACTGAAAATTACTGCACTGGGATTCCCCGACCGATGGCACGGTCACCTCTACCGACACCAACGTGTCAGCCTTCAGCAAACGATTTTACCTCGCGGTTCAGGTTCCATAACTGCATGAGAGTACCGGTTTTTGAATATCTCTTAGAAAAAAAACCAGTAAGAAAAATCATGAAGACCAAACGAAACCTGATTCAAATCTGGCTGCTGGCCTTGCTCGCAGGTGTCCATCAAGCCGCCGCCCAGCCGGTCGTCAGTTTCACTCAACCGACCAACGGCCAGCAGATCGTCACCTTTTCCGGTCTGGCCGGAACGGCCCAGACCAGCACGGGAACAATTCAACAAGTCACCTTTTCGATTTACAAGCAATCCACCGGCCAATGGTGGAATGGCACGAATTATCAAGGAGCATCGGTTTCTCTGCCAGCCAGTCTCTCAGGAATAAACTGGGTTCCAGCCTCCGGCCTCGGGCTGCCACACCCTTGTTGCGGCCAGAACTACCAGCTTGCCGCGTCGGCCACGGACACGCAAACCAATACCGGCACGACTAACATCACTGTCCAAGCGGACTCCGTTCCGCCGGTTGTCACCTTTTCTCCCTTATCCAACGGACAAACAGTATCCAACTTGTTAACCATAGGCGGGAGTGTCACGGATAATTTTAATCTGGTGGCGTCGGTGGTCTTCAGCATCCACGAATTGGACATCAATTATGGCGCTGGCCGTTGGTGGAATGGCACCAATTTTCAGGACAGTCTGGTTACGCTTCCGGCGGCTGTGTCCGGGACAAGTTGGTCGAATGCGCCGGGCATCATGTTGCCGGCCCTTAACTCTGGTCAGAGCTATCAACTCACGGCCACGGCCACAGACACCACCAGCAACAGCGCCTCGGCCACAATCACCGTCAACGACGTCATGACGGTGCTGACGTGGGACCCCGGCACAAACGCCCAGGGAACCATGATCCTGACAAATACGAATAGTAACGGCGGCAATTATTGGTTCAGCATTTACACCCAGACTCCCGTCATCGGCGTCTGGCGCACGGCCCTCAATGTGCTTGCCGGCCAGGCTGGCGTTTATATGAGTCAAGGCTCACCGCCAAATATTTACAGTCATTCTTACGCCTCCGCCAACCCCGGATCCAATGGCTTCGTGGTGGATGCGTCGCAGTTCAGCGCCGGGCAGACTTGGTATATTCTGGTCAACGCCACCACCAACGCGCAATGGAATCTCGTCACCGGCGATGCCTTCGCCTATGACCTCGGTGATCTCGCGACCGACGCCTCCAGCAGCACCAACGCATCCATCGGAGCGGAAGGGATGATTTTTTTCAAGACCACGGTTCCCACCAACACGCTCGCCTGGCAACTCTGGATTAACGGCCTGACCAACACCATTTATGTCAAGAAAGCCTTCGCGCCCGATCCCCGTTCTTATGATCTCATTCAAGTGGGTCAAATGCTCGTTGTGCCGCCCTATCTGGCCGCCGGCATTTTCAACGGCGAATATTTCATCGGCATCCCCGGCAGCCCTGGCACAGCCATCCCGCTTGACTCACGCCAACAGCCCTTCACCGAAATCCCCTTCAACAGCCAGACCAATGTGGTTGTGACCGCGACGAATTTCCCTTACGTCACCTTTCAGGTGCAAGTGCCCGTTCAGCAGATCGCGTGGCAATTGAACCTGATACCGACCAACGGCGACCCCGACATCGCTGTCCGCCGCGACACTGTACCCAACGAATTTCGCAACGACGCGTTTTCCGAAACCCCTGGCGACAACATCGGCGCCAGTGTTGCTTTGGTGCCCCCGCCGCCCGGTTCCGGGAGCGGTGTTCCAGGCCTGAGCGACGGGACGTTCTACGTCACGATTTACAGAAGGAACACCAACTCCTACAGTTGTTCCTTCACCAACGGCAATCCGGTTATTACGGACGTGGATTATGTATTCTGCGTGGCCAACGACGCGACCAACCGCGTCGGCTGGCGTTATTATCGAGTGCTCAACATCCCCGAACAACTGGGCACACTGGGCTGGGTGCTGGATCTCACCAATCAAGTCCCCGGAACCGAGATCGCCATCCGGCGCAATGCCGTGCCAGGAGAATGGGACTTGCGTGATAGGGACGATAGCTACTACTACTCTAGCGAAGGTTATGTTGACTTCTCCAGCACCAGCGGGGAGCTTGTGCAAATCGGACATCAGGCCGACGTTTGGTACATCGGCATCTACATGCCAACGCAGCCGCTGGGGAATTTCGTGCTATGCGGCACCAATTATGTGCCGCCTATACCCCCAACCAACCCTCCGCCCTGTACGCCGATCACGAATTCGACATGGATAGGGTTTGACGGTTCCAACAACACCGTGAGCGTGATCAATCAAGAGCCCGGCCCATTGCCGTGTTGGGGGCAGTACTTCAAAGTAGAAGTGCCGCCTGACACGAACCTCCTGGGCTGGGACGTGCGCCTGACCAATGTGACGGCGGGCAACCCACAGATGGTTGTTTGCCGGGACACATTGCCAGTGAACTTGGGCACTGAGCCGTGGGAGTATCCTGAAGATTCCACCAGTTGGCCCAGCACCTACCAATGGCAGGCGGGAATGGACTGGACGGGAGATTATCTCAACCCGGATGGCACATCTGCGGATATAAGCACGCTGGCCATGGGCGTTGGCAATCCGCTTCAGGCCGGCACCTACTACATCGCAGTGTATGACCCCTACTACACCAGCAGTTACACGCTGGTGAGCCGGGGCATTGGTTTTACCAACTACAGCATTCCGGTTTACTATTTGGGATTTGTTGACAGCACCAATGGGTCGAATCTGCCGCCGCGCGAAGCGGCTTATTACCAGGTGGTGGTTCCCACCAACACTCCGAGTTGGCGTGTGAGACTCGCCCCGACAGTGGGCGATGCCTTGCTGGTCGTGCAACAGCAATACCTGCCCAATATCATTTCGGGCGGCAGCGCGGTTAATCCGATGTGTGGCGCGGGTTTCCCGAACGGCGGCTTCAAGGCGCAGAAGGAGGGCAATGAGCATTACCTCCTCCTGCCTGAAAACGGTCAGTCAACCATCCCGGCGGGAACCTATTATGTGGGAGTGGTAAGCGAGGGCGTTAACCCCGACTATGGCAACGGGGAGATTGGCAGCAACACCACCAGCTATACGCTCTCCAGTCTCGGACCTTTGCCGGTGGTCAATCTGGGAACTGCGAACACGACGAACGACTTGCTCGTCACCAATTCCCTGGAAGGCGGCGACGTGGCTGCGTATCAGTTTACCATGCCGCCCGGTTTGGAGAGCGCCACCAACCGGGTGCAGTTGTCAGTGGTGTTGACCAGTCTTACCGGCAACGCGCAGTATTCCATGGTGGAAGACATTTATGTTCCGGTCCCTCCGTATCGGTACGGCGTTGATGGCGGGTATTATACCTTCGGCCCTGACTACTGCTATGCCTCCTACGGTTGGAGAGGGGCCATCAATGTGCTTATTAATCCGAATCCCGGCGTTTACACCCTGTCAGTCCAGTCTTATCCCAGCGACACGTCCTATATCCTGCAAATCCATCTTCAGATCCTCGGGCCAACGCCCCTTGCGTTTGACGGTCCCGGCAACCACGTGAGCGTGACCAATCAACCTCCGGGCCAATGGCAGTTTTTTGAAATTTGCCCTCAAGTACCGGCAGATCCCAATCTGCTGGGCTGGGACGTGCGCCTTATCAATGTGACGGCGGGCAACCCACAGATGGTGGTTTGCCGGGACATAGTGCCGGTGACTTTGTACACTACGCCGTGGGGGACGGGGTTTCATCCTGTATATCCTGAATGTTACACCAATTGGCCCAGCACCTACCAATGGCAGGCGGGAATGGACTGGACGGGGGATTATCTCAACCCGGATGGCACATCTGCCGATATAAGCACGCTGGCCATGGGCGTTGGCAATCCGCTTCAGGCGGGCACTTACTATAT